>NZ_WTFT01000040.1 GCF_009861505.1 Pseudomonas izuensis
CAATGATGACGAACAAAAGGCTTGGGATCTGTTTTTTTCGGCAGCATTGCCGCTGGCAAAAGCAGAGGGGTTGGCAAAAAGCAGCAATGTTGACGGCTCATGGGCTGAGGTGATCAAACAAGCAGCTGGTATTGCAGACAACATGATTGAAGAACGTAGAGTTAGAAAGCCCTCACCTCTAGGGGGCTTTCTCACCTAAACCAGTGATTTGATCTGGAGCCAATATGGCCTTCTACGACGAAATGGCCGCGTTGGCTTGACCAAAAGATCGCCGATGCCCCAGCGCCATGGTTAAGGCGCAGCAAGACAGTGACAGCGAACTAGCGATCATTGCGAACAAGGAAGAGGGTCGGCTGGGCAAGCAGACATTGGCGGTCAACACCTGCATCAGCGCTTTGCAGCAGCAGGTCGAGACGCTTCGGCAGCGCGGACGCCTCAGTTTCAATGCCTGCAAAGGGTCGGATGCGGCCCTTCCCGACAGGCAGAAAACGGCCATATACGGACGTTTAGCGCAGGAAAGTAAATCTGCCTCTTTCCTCCCTCGTATAAGGGCCTGGGGTGTTCGTTTCTCGCCGCATGCTCTGGTGCATTACGTCGCCTGCACTACGCTCGGGTGACACCCTTTGCCTAAAGGCCTGCAGTGCAGGGGCATCTCTCTGCTTGAGCCTTTGTTCAGGTCCGCAGAGCTCGCGATCAGTATTTGTCGACATCCACGACAGCCTGGGCAAACGCCTGTGGTGCTTCCTGCGGCAGATTGTGCCCGATGCCGCCCTCAATCGGCCGGTGCGAATATTTTCCCGAGAATTTTTTCGCATAAGCACTGGGGTCTGGATGCGGCGCACCGTCGGCGTCGCCTTGAAGGGTTATCGTCGGCACGGTGATTACGGGAAACCCTGCAAGCCGCTTTTCCAGCTCATCGAACTTTGATTCGCCTGCTACCAGTCCGAGCCGCCAGCGGTAGTTATGGACAACTACAGCGACATGATCCGGATTGTCGAAGGCCGCCGCGCTGCGCTCGAACGTGGCGTCATCGAATTTCCATTGCGGCGACGTGTTCTGCCAGATCAGCTTCGCAAAGTCGCGGTGGTATTTTTCATACCCCGCACGGCCGCGCTCGGTGGCGAAATAAAACTGGTACCACCACTGGAGCTCATTTTTCGGCGGCAGCGGTGTCCTGCCGGCTTCCTGGCTGCCGATCAGATACCCGCTAACGGACACCAACGCCTTGCAGCGTTCCGGCCAGAGTGCCGCGATGATATTGGCCGTGCGTCCACCCCAATCAAACCCGGCCAGAATCGCCTGGTCGATCTTGAGCGCATCCATGAAGGCGACGATGTCGGAGGCAACAGCCGTCGGTTGACCGTTGCGAATGGTTTCGCCCGACAGAAAGCGCGTTCCGCCATAGCCGCGCAGATACGGGACGATCACCCTGTAGCCCGCCGACGCCAACATCGGCGCGACATCAACGAAACTGTGAATGTCGTAGGGCCAGCCATGAAGCAGGATCACGACGCGGCCACCGGCCGGACCAGTTTCAGCGTATGCAACATTCAGGACGCCAGCGTCGATTCGCTTGACTGAATCGAAGGAGGTGTTCGTCCCCGCCTTGACCGTCGGCACACTTGGCGATTTTGTCTCGCCAGATTGTGCTTGCGCGGAACCGATGTCGAGTTCGGCGGACGCGAGGGTTATTAGTGCAGCGGCCAAAAAACGGCGCCGCCCAAAGTCGAGTTCTTGTGACATAGATGCCTCCGCTTGAATTCAAACAGTGACACTCACACAGCTACCCCCTGAAGAGCGCGAGCAGATTTTCGTCGATCTGATTATAGGACGACGCGCAAAAAACACGTGGCGTGCCCTGGTACATTTTTACCTGGCTACTCTGCAACACCGGCGCATCGGGGCTGTTGGCGCCTGATGTTGAACTGGGTTTTACTTGATATTGCTGAAGCGCATTTCACCATCGTCACCTTCTTGGGGGCAGCACTGGAATTTGCCGTCCGCCAGCAAACTCCATCCCCCTCGCCCATCCGGTCTCGCAACAGGGACTGACCTGCCCACAAAAAAAGCCCGCGCGCCGGGAACGGCGCGCGGGCTTCTGCGCGTATGACAACTCCTCGGCGAATGTCGAGCGTTACCTCGATGTTGCCGCGAATAGCCTTGAAGGATCTCTGCTCGCCTGCCTCAGTACCGCGCGCTGTCGCTAGCTGGTGCCCCCCACCAGGCAGGCTGGCTCTGGCCATTCACCGTCGTGCCGTGCTGGATGATCATATCGGCAAGATCTGCAAGCCGGGATATGAAGGTCGTCGACGGCGTCGACAAGCCATCCAGTTTGCCGATGTCTTCTGCCGACAGCTGCACATCCAGTGCTTTGACGTTGGCGTCCAGATGGGCGAGCGTGCGCGCGCCAAGCAGCGTGGAACTGACACCGGCGCGCGAACGCACCCAGGCCAGCGCGGCGGCTGCCACTGTGGTCTCGCGATGCAGCGCGATCTCGGACAGCGCGTCGATGAGGGCGAATTCGCGCTCTCCCAACGGCACACCTAAATGGCTCGCACGGGCGCCGCCGACGTTGCCGCCATTGGCGCGCGTGTACTTGCCAGACAGA
Organism: Pseudomonas izuensis; assembly: GCF_009861505.1. Taxonomy (GTDB): domain Bacteria; phylum Pseudomonadota; class Gammaproteobacteria; order Pseudomonadales; family Pseudomonadaceae; genus Aquipseudomonas; species Aquipseudomonas izuensis. The sequence goes on from NZ_WTFT01000040.1 coordinate 2,609, forward strand.
AGACCGTTGGCCAGCGGCGACCAGGGCACCACGCCGAGGCCCAGCTCCTGCGCCATCGGGATAAGTTCGGTCTCAACGCTGCGCTCCAGCAACGAATATTCGATCTGCACTGCAATGAGCGGTGCCCAGCCGCGCAAGGCGGCGATCGACTGCGCCTGCACTACCCGCCACGCCGCGGTGTCAGAGAAGCCGATGTAGCGGACCTTGCCCGAGGAAACCAGCTGCTCGAGCGTGCGCATGGTCTCCTCCAAGGGCGTGAACTTGTCCGTCACGTGCATCCAGTACAGGTCGATGTAGTCAGTCTGCAGCCGGCGCAGCGAATGCTCGCATGCACGAATGATGGCCTTGCTGCTTGCCCCGCCACCATTGGGGTCACCGGGGTACATGTTGATGCCGAACTTGGTCGCGATGACCAGGCGATCGCGCAGGTTGCGATCACCGTCGATGAAGTCGCCGATGATCTTCTCGGAGTGTCCGCACGTGTAGCCATTGGCCGTGTCAATGAAGTTGCCGCCAAGGTCGAGGTAGCGCGCAAGGATGGCCTGCGAAGTAGAGACATTGGCGCCCCAGCCCCATTCCTCGCCAAAGGTCATCGCGCCAAGGGCAAATGGGCTGACTCGGAGACCGGAGCGGCCGAGGGAAACATATGAAGAGAGAGACATGATCGTTCTTTCCAGGAAAAGTTGAACAATTCGCAGATTCGTTGCCAACGCGCAGCGTTTTCCGCAGTTTGCGACTTCGCCGTGCAGTCGCCCTCCGGTTGGCAACCACGGACGTTTTGCCGCTCCAAGTCACTCTGACATTTATCGTCATTATGTCAATGTCATCTTGACGTTTTTTGACAAATGGTTAGCATGACGCCATGCGAACTGATAAAGAAAATCAAGTGATCGAGGCTGCGTACGGTGTCTTCTTCCGGTACGGTTTTGCCCGCACCACAATGGGGGACCTTGCGAAAGCGGCAGGAATGTCACGTCCGGCGCTGTACCTGGTCTATCCCGGCAAGTTGGAGGTCTTCCAGGCTGTTGCAGACTGGATGAGCGACAACATGCTTGAGTCCTTCCGGACCGACCTGAAGGCCGACTGGCCGCTCGAACGCAAGCTCCTGCATGTGTTGGAGGTATGCATCGCCAAGCCTTTCGAAGAGGTCAAGGCAAATCCCGATGCCTATGACCTTGTGGCCATGGACGGCCAGATGCCGGAGCTGCATCGGGTGTACGGCAAGCTGCAGGTTTACCTGAGCGATTTACTGGAAGACGCGGTAAAACAATCCGGATTGAAGACCACTGCTTGCGAGCTGGCACGCACACTGATGTCGGCGATGCGAGGTTTCAAGCTCGCGGCCAAAGATGGCAAGGACCTCAGGCAGTTGATGGCGTTACAACTCAGTCTCACGATGGCGGCGCTCGGACAGCCTGTTTGAGACGCTGGCATGCGGCCGAATCCGCATTGTTTGCATCGGGCGAAATCTGCCGTCTAATTCGCGAGTGATGTTCCGCCCGAAAAGGCAGAGTTCATGGTGACGCCGCTGGTGCTGTATTAGCCTACGCTGGCATTGCAGAAGCCTCGGTGAGGCGTCGTATGCCGATATTGTGAGTAATCGAAGTTCTTCATCAGACCAATACAACAGCATGATGGCTTCTAGCTGTTATTTCCCGGTGCTGACCGGCTGCTTCACGCCCTGAGGAAGTCAGTCAACCTAAATCGAGGTTCTTCAGGAGCGGTGAACCGCGCTTCCTCAAGGCATTCAAATAGGTCGTTTCATCGTAGAGCGTCCTGGTCTGCCAGCACCGATATAGAATCCGAATCCACTTAAACGCGGGCGTCGGACTCTGACGCTAGTCCGCAAGCCAATGAGCGTAAGCCCGGATGTCGATCATCGGCACCGTGCCGATCTCTTGCAACTTCGCGATGAGTTCCAGCAGGAAGGCTGTTGCGGGCTTGCTCTGCGGTGAAATTGTCACTACCCCTTGATCGTCAAAGCTGAACAGGCCGTGTGACGCAACACAACCGAAATCCAACCGGTTGTTCATATTCTCCGGTTGAACCTGAAGCGCCTCGACCAGCGGTTGACCCAAGGGCGGGTTCCAGTCGCTTTCAAATGTCAGCAGACCTCCGATAATGTGGTGGAGCGGTTTGGCCGCCGCGACGCCTTTGAGCCAGGGAATGGGCATGCTCGTGCGCTCCAGGCGCCGGACGCTCTCTATTTTCTCCCGAGCGTATTTCACCTGTCCGGCGTTGATCGACTGCTTTGCTTCGAAAACGGCATATACGCTTTCGGCCGGGATGACCAGTTGTTCGTTGTGCTCGAAGATCAACGGCGTGTACTGCCGGTCAAAAATGACAATGTCCATTTGCTGGCTAAACCCGTCCCTGCTATCTACGACATGCGCCGTTGCCGCTTGATAACGGCGCGGCAGGTACGTTTCAAGCAGCTCCAGCCATGCTTTTTCGCTCGCCTCACCCATGGTTCCGGGATGGCCGAATGACTGCCGCGACACGGCAAGGCTTTGCTGCACTTTATCGTGCAGACCTGACAGTAGCGTTTGAAGGGACCATTCACTCATCGAACCAAATTCTCCCAAGATCCCTGTAGAGCCGTCGCGGCTGCCTTGCGGATTATCTGCTTTTCAGCTGCGGTCAGATCACCTGAAATGCTGTTATTTGTGTTCGCTGGATCGACAATCTGCGCCGTTGGCAAAGAGTCTCGAAAATACTCCAAGCACTTCACAACGCGACGAGAGAGGGGCGACAAGAATTCAAACTGCAACGCCTTGATGACGGCGAGTTCGACATAAAATGAGGGAAAATCCAGACATTTCTGATTGCGCCACAGTTTGATGATCCGGATTTCCTGTTGCCTCCCCGCCGCAGTCACATGCGCAATGTGCTTGTCGATGTTCGTCTTTTTCCATGTGTCTTTGCGACGAACATAGAGGCTGTGATCGCTTGTCAGGTATGGGGAATCTGGCGAAAGAATTGGGGAAAAAGATCAGGCAAGCGAGGAAAGCGAAAGGTCTATCGCAAGACGTCTTCGCTCTGATTTGCCAAGTAGACCGTAGCTATATGGGGCGAATTGAACGGGGCGAAGTCAATATTACGGTCGAAAAGCTGTACCAGATTGCCAAAAATCTGGGCTGTGGCCCTGCGGAACTATTACCGTAGAAAAATATTTAAATTAATAATGTGTTTAAAACACACAGCACGTAACTGTTGCATGACTACTGGTCGCCACGGGTTTTCTAGACACTCCCCGAGTTTGCGATGTAACGTTTTTAAAACTCTACCGCTGACAGCTAGGTACGAGTTGCACTTACGGCTCCTCACCACATCTCGGAAAAGATGGTTCGTCTTTGGAGATTGATACACATATTGAAAAATTCGCTCAGTAAGAACGAACTTAAAACACTGCTGGCGTGCCGAGTGCCAACCTGGATGAAGGCTGCGTTAGGTTTTGCGACCAATTGCAGGCAGCACCTGGCTCGCAACCCGGACAGGATATGGACACCGATGGCACATCTGTCCATGTGAATATCATGTCCATACGGACATGCTTTGGGAGTTCCATAAGCCTTGTGCATTCGGCTCTTCAGGCATTGTCCATACATACCTCCATATCGACTGCCATCCCCACGATATTACCGATGACTGGAATCTTTCCGCGCAATGGGAGGAAACGGCCTACGGCCATCCGTTCTCCAAACGCATCATCGGCAACGCGTTGTTGGCTTATATGCTGTGCCAGGGCTGGGGCAATAACCCGGATGCCTTTAGCGGCGTGCTGGAAAAGGCCCGTTTGTTGAGTGTCACCGGGAATGACCGGTACCTCGACAGCGGGGCCCAGGATGCGTTGATCGACGAACTTCTGAGGTTTCAGCATTGGCATTACGTGCTGCCCACCACCCCGGCCATGGTCGTGCTCGACACCCGCACCCGGCGCTGGCGCAGCGAGGAGAACCTCAAGCAACCCTCGGGTTTGCTGGACTGGGAAGCCCTCAGCGAGCTGCAACAGGAACTGCTGGATCACCCGTCGGCGATCATCGTTTCTCCAGCGCCGGTGTTCGGCGTGAAGCTGATCGAAACCGTGCAACGGGTGTTCAGTTGGTGCGGTTATCCACTGCTGGTGGACGCGGAAAACTGGATGGCCCATCGCGGTGCGGCGCAGGTGATCCTGAACATTTTCCGACACTCACGTACACCGGGTAACTACGTGGTGCTGTCCGGCGATGTGCATTATTCCTTCGTTTATGAAGTACTGATCCGACACCGCAAGGCCGGCCCGCGCATCTGGCAGATCACCAGCAGTGGGATCAAGAACGAATTCCCGCCGACCCTGCTGGAATGGTTCGACCGCCTCAACCGCTGGCTCTACTCACCCCGCTCGCCGCTCAACTGGCTGACCAAACGCCGGCGCATGCGCATCGTGCCGCACACCCCTGAACATGCCGAGACGGGTGAGCGGTTGTGGAATTCGGCGGGGATCGGGCAGGTGTTCTTTAATGAAAAAGGGCAACCGCAGGATATCTTCCAGCACAATGCCAATGGTGCGCCGAGGACGCGGATGGTGGCGCCTGAGCAATCGGATTAAGGGCATGACCCGCGAAACCTGTGGGAGCGAGCCTGCTCGCGAATGCTATCTGTCAGTCCCTACAGTGGTGAGTGTCATACCGCCATCGCGAGCAGGCTCGCTCCCACAGTTGATTGGTGTCATCCATGGATCTCACCCGAACCCTGATCATCGGCAACTCCGGTTCCGGCAAAAGCTGGTTGGCCCGACGGCTGTCCGAGCAGTTGCAGTCGCCCTGGGTCGATCTCGATCAAGTCCACTGGCTATCCGACGAACACAGCATCGCCCGTCCCCGAAACGAAGCATTGGCCATGGCGCGCATTGCGGCCAGTGAAGAGCGTTGGGTGATCGAGGGTGTTTACGACTGGATCATCACCGAGCTCTTGCCCCGTGCGACTGCACTGATCTGGTTGAAGGTGGAAGATGAGCAGTGCCTCGCCAACATTCGCCAACGGGAGGTGGATCGGGACGAGAGCGATGAGTTGTTGATTGCGTTGCTGGAATGGGCCGACAGCTATCGAACACGTGACGGGGCCAGTGGGTGTGCTGCGCATCAACGGCTGTTCAACGCGTTTGGCGGCTCGAAGCTCCAGCTGATGGCGCGGCCTGAAATCACAGCATTCATCAGGCACCTGTAGGAGCTGGCTTGCCAGCGATGGATTCGAAAGCGCCGCGTTTACCCGGTTGAAACGCGAGATCGTTAACGATCATCGCTGGCAAGCCAGCTCCTACAGGGGATGCATTTCAAGCTGCTGCAATCGCCCGACTCACCCCTCTCACAATCATCTCCACCTCACTCTCATCAATCGTCAGCGGCGGCAGCAAGCGGATGGTCTGGCCCCTGGTCACATTGATCAGCAAGCCATGATCCCGCGCGGCGATCAGGGTCAGGTCGCGGATGGGTTGCTTGAGTTCGATGCCGATCATCAGGCCCTGGCCGCGAATCGCCAGGACGTTCGGGTGGTCGGCCAATTCCGTGCGCAATCGGTCGAGCAGCCGTTCGCCCTGGCGCTGGGCATTTTCGCGCAGGCCCTGTTCTTCGATGATGTCCAGCACGGTGCAGGCGACGCGGCACGCCAAAGGGTTGCCGCCGAAGGTGCTGCCGTGGCTGCCGGGGGTGAAGAGTTCGGCGGCTTTACCGCGAGCCAGGCATGCACCGATAGGTATGCCGTTGCCCAATCCTTTGGCCAGGGTCATGACGTCAGGGACGATGCCTTCATGCTGGCAGGCGAACCACTGGCCGGTACGGCCGATGCCGGTCTGGATTTCGTCGAGCATCATCAGCCACCCGCGCCGGCTGCACAGTTCGCGCACGGCTTTCAGATAGCCGGGTGGCGCCAGTTGAACGCCGCTTTCGCCCTGGATCGGCTCCATCAGAATCGCCACGATGCGCGGGCCGTGGGCCTGCTGCACCCTCTCCAGCACCTTGAGATCGCCGAACGGCACCTTGATGAAATCCCCCGGCAGCTTGTTGAAACCTAACCGCACCGCCGGGCCATCGCTGGCGGACAAGGTGCCAAGGGTGCGCCCGTGAAAGGCGTTTTCCATGACCACCACCAGGGGTTGTTCGATGCCTTTGTGCCAGCCGTACAGGCGCGCGATTTTCAGCGCCGTTTCGTTGGCCTCGGCCCCGGAATTGTTGAAAAACGCCCGGTCCATGCCGGAGAGCCGGGTGAGCCTGTGCGCCAGCCGCTGCTGCCAGTCGATGCTGTAGAGGTTGGACGTGTGCAGCAACAGCCCGGCCTGCTCGCTGATGGCGGCGACAATTTTCGGATGGGAATGACCGACGTTGGTCACCGCCACCCCAGCCACCGCATCCAGGTATTCACGACCGGCCCGGTCCCACAGGCGCGTGCCCAGGCCTCTGTCGAAACTCAAGGCCAAGGGTTGGTAAGTGCTCATCAGGCAGGCGGCGGTCATGACATCAGGCTCCATCAATTGTCGGTATTTTGGCAGTATGGTTAGCCACCTGAACTGGATAAACTGCGCAAAACTTCTATCATTTAAAAGCCAGGCTTGATAATGGATCTGTTCCAGGCAATGACTGTGTACGTCAGGGTAGTGGAAGCCGGCAGCATGACCGCCGCCGCGCAGCAGTGCGAAATGTCCACAACCATGGTCGGCAATCACCTCAAGGCGCTGGAGCAGCATCTGGGTGTACGCCTGCTCAACCGTACGACGCGGCGCCAGCGCCTCACGGAATTCGGCAGCGCGTATTACCAGCGTTGCCTGGAAGTGCTGGGGTTGGTGGCGGACTCGGAACGCCTGGCGGAGCAGACCCTGGATGAGCCGAGTGGCACCCTGCGCATCACCGCGCCACTGACCTTCGGCACCGAACGCCTGGCGCCGGCCTTGAGTGAATTCAGCCTGAACAATCCGCGGGTGAAACTGGACGTGGTACTGACCAATCGACGCCCGGACCTGCTGGATCATGGCTTCGACGTGGCCTTCCGCCTGGGCGCACTCGAACCCTCCAACCTGATCGCACGCCCGCTGATCGACTACACCCTGACCATGTGCGCCTCGAAGGATTATCTGGCGCGCCGGGGTACCCCGGAAAAACCCGAAGACCTGCAACAGCACGACTGCCTGGCATTCGCCTATCCGGCCGGCGATGACTGGCAATCGGTGGCACGGCAATGGCGCCTCAATGGTCCCGAGAGCGAAATCGTGGTGGCGGTCAGCGGTCCGATGGTGATCAACAGCTCAGCCGGCCTGCATCAAGCAGCCCGAACCGGAATGGGTATCGTGATGGTGCCCGATGCGCTGGTAGAGCAGGACCTCAAAAACGGCACACTGGTGCCTCTGTTGCAGCGTTATCAACTGCCGAGCCGACCGATGCACCTGGTGTACGCCCAGGATCGCTACCGTCTGCCGAAACTGCGTCGTTTCGTCGACTTCGCCATGGGGATGTGGGGCAAGCACTAGCCGGGCGGGTGCGCCATGATCTAATCTCCGTGGCAATTAAGTCATTTTGATATCAGGGCAGCAGGGAGAGCAGCGATGGGCGAGGCATCGAACATCGAACCAATGAAGTTCAATGTGTCGGACATGAACGACGGCATGCTGCACACCCTCCTCGAATTGGTCAGCGACGGCATCTGGGACTGGAATGCCAACACCGGTGTCGTCTACCGCAACACCCGCTGGTACGAAATGCTCGGCTATTCACCCCACGCCCTGGACAACACGGTGCTGGCCTGGGAAAGCGTCATTCACCCCGAAGATTATCCACGGGTCATGGCCCGGATCGATGATCACCTGAGCGGGCACAGTCCTGATTATCAGGTCGAGTATCGCTGTCGGACACAGGACGGCAGCTACGTCTGGATCGAAGACCGCGGTCAGGTGTTGGTACGCAATGCTGACGGCTCGGTGGCGCGCATGGTTGGCGTTCACCGAAGCATCGAAGACAAGCGACGCCTGGTCGAAGAACTCGAACGGCGCAATCACTCGCTGGAAGCGATGATCCAGGAGCGTACGCGGGAACTGTCCAGGGTCAATCAGCAGCTGCAACTTCAGCTCGAAGAAAACCGCAAACTGGCGCACACCGACACCCTGACGGACATCGCCAATCGTTATCGCCTGGAACAGGTGCTGCCCCGGGCCTGCGAACGCGCACAGCGTTTCCGCGAACCCCTGTCGTTGATCGCCATGGACGTCGATGACTTCAAGAACATCAACGATCACTACGGCCATGCACTGGGTGACGCGGCATTGGTGCACGTGGTCGAGAACATCAAACGTTTCGTTCGCGAAGGCGATCTGTTGGCCCGTTGGGGCGGCGACGAATTCATCATGATCCTGGCCAACACCCCATTGGCCGACGCCCGCACCCTCGCCGAGGCCATCCGCCATGGCCTGGCGGACTTGCTGCCTGTGGGCGACTTCCAGGTGACCATGAGTTTTGGCGTGGTCCAGCGCTTTGATGAAGAACAACAGACCGGTCTGATGGCCCGTGCCGATCAGGCGCTGTATCGCTCCAAGATCGCCGGCAAGAATGTGATCTCCATATAACCGCCATCCCCCACACTTACATCCCCGCCTTCACCAACACCGGTTTTTCCTGATAGCGATCCGGATACAGTTGCTTGAGCTGCGCCACCTTCGGCAGATCGTTGATCACGATGTAGGGGTAGTTCGGGTGCTCGGTCAGAAAGTCCTGATGCTCCTCTTCCGCCGGATAGAAACCGTTGTAGGTTTCCAGTTTGGTCACAATCGGTTTGTTGAACGAATGGGTGGCGTCGAGCTGGGCGATGTAGGCCTGTGCGACCCGTTGCTGCTCGCTGCTTTTGGTGAAAATGGCCGAGCGATACTGGGTGCCGGTGTCCGGTCCCTGCCGGTTGAGTTCGGTCGGGTCATGGGCCACCGAAAAGTAGATTTGCAGCAAGGTGCCGTAGCTGACCTGGCTCGGATCGAACGTGACTTCCACGGACTCCGCATGGCCGGTATTGCCATTGCTGACACGTTCGTATTGGGCGGTATTGGCTGCACCGCCCGCATATCCGGAAACGGCATTTTTCACGCCTTTGACATGCTGGAACACACCTTGAACGCCCCAGAAACAGCCGCCGGCAAAGACGGCGGTTTCGCTGTGGGCTTGGGTGGTTTCGTCAAGGGTTGGCGGCGGAATGATGACCGCTTCTTCGGCACGGCCGAAAGAGAATGCCGTGCATTGGCCGATGATGCCGGCAGCCATCAGCCCCAACAACGTACGGCGCCAGGTGAACAGGGTTTTCATGGTGCGCACTCCTGAATGATTGAAGGGATGATCAGCCGAAGGTAAAGGCGTAGGCCGATGCGCCTGGATCAAGAAATTCGATACTGAAGGTGCGGTCTTGCACGCCGCCGTTCTGGCGCACCAGCTGATACAGGCGCTGGTCAGTCACCGTGCCGCTGCCATCGGGTGCCACATCCATGCCGTGGTCATCGCCCGGTGCCCTGCCATCGATCAGCACCTTGAAGCGCACCGGTTTGCCATCGACGCCGGGCCCCAGCACCAAGTGCAGATCGCGAGCGTGGAAGCGGTAGACGATGCGACTGGCCGGCGCGCTGGCCGTGGCCCGCTCCGAGCCGACGTGCCACTGCCCGCCAAGGCTCCAGTCGTTGAGGGCCAATTGCGCCGGCGGGCTGTAGGCCGCCACCTTGTCCGGCACCAACGCGGTGTCGGGTACAAAATGCTCGGCACGCTGGTAGCCGACATAGGTTTCCGGCGATTGCACTTCGTTGTTGTCCGGCGCCATTTGCACGCCTTCGGCCCTGGCGTTGATCAGGCCGTCCGACACTTTGCCGGCACCGGCTTCACGCAGCAGTTGCTGGATGACCCGCTCCGATTCGGCGTACTCGCCTTCGCCAAAGTGGTGATAGCGAATGCGTCCCTGGGCGTCGGCAAAATAGTGCGCCGGCCAGTATTCGTTGTTGAACGCGCGCCAGATCTTGAACTCGTTATCGATGGCCACCGGGTAATGGATGCCCAGGTCTTTCATGGCCTTCGTGACGTTGTCGACGTTACGCTCGAAGGCAAATTCCGGGGCATGTACGCCGATCACCACCAGGCCCTGATCGCGGTATTTCTCGGCCCAGGCTTTCACATAGGGCAGCGAACGCAGGCAGTTGATGCAGGAGTAGGTCCAGAAATCCACCAGCACCACCTTGCCCTTCAGTGCCTGGGCATCGAGCGGTGGCGAGTTGAGCCACTGCACGGCGCCATCCAGCGGCGGAAGGTTGCCTTCGACTGGCAAGGTGCCTGGCGTTTTTTCGGCCACTTGTACCGCGCCTTCGGGCGACGGGCTTTGCGCCATCATCGCCGCACTATTGCGGGGGGATTTACCGGCCAATTGCTCCACCAACGCCTGCTCGATGCCTCCGGTAGACGCCGTCGAAAATCGCGCCAGAACCCCGGTGTCCAACCCCAGGGCAATGGCCGCCACGCCGGCCAGCATCGCCGCGCCGAGGCCGCGACGCAGCCACTCTCCAGCGCCGATCGAGCGTTTCATCGCGGCGAATACCTTGCCGCCCAGCAGCAACGCCACCGCCAGCGAGGTCGCGGCACCAGCGGCATACGCCAGCAGTAACAACGTGGTCGCGATGCTGGCGCCTTGCAGCGCCGCGCCAGTCAACAGCAGGCCCAGGATCGGCCCGGCGCAGGGTGCCCACAACAGTCCCGTGGCGACCCCGATCAGGAACGAAGCGCCGGGACGTGGCCGGGCATCGGCACCTGCTGCCTCGGACAAACGACTGCCCGCCGCGACCAGCGGTCGGGTCAGGCGCTCGGCCAATTGCGGCAGCAGCAGCGTGAGACCGAACAGCGCCACGAACACCAGCGCCAGCCAGCGCCCGTACTGATTGAGTTGCACCACCCAGCCACCGCCCACCGCCGCCAGCGTGGCGACAAAAGCGAAGGTCAGCGCCATGCCCGCGAGCAACGGCAAGCCGCTCTTCACGAACGGCTGCCCGGTGCGGGCGAAGACAAAGGGCAAGACCGGCAATATGCATGGGCTGACAATCGTCAGTACACCGCCGAGGTAAGCGAGGACCAGAAGCCACATAACGTCGACCTGCAAAAGTGAGTGGGAAGGTGTCCGGAATCAGACCGGCTGGAACTTCATCGCCAGGCCATTCATGCAGTAGCGCAGCCCGGTCGGTTTGGGGCCGTCGTCGAAGACATGGCCCAGATGCCCGCCGCAACGCCGGCAGTGCACTTCTTCACGTACGACACCGAAGGAGCGGTCCTGGCGAGTGGCCACGGCCTTGTCCAGCGGCGCCCAGAAACTCGGCCAACCGGTGCGGCTATCGAACTTGGTCGCCGAGGAAAACAGCGGCAGGCCACAGCCGGCACAGGCGAACGTACCGTCCCGGTGCTCGTTGTTCAGCGGGCTGCTGTAGGCCCGCTCGGTGCCCTCTTCGCGGAGAATCTCATACTGTTCATCGCTGAGGATGGTGTGCCATTCACTGTCGCTGTGGGTCACTTCGAAAACCTCCGCCGCGTCGGCATCGCTGATCAGCGCAGACCTTGCGGCAAATTTTGGCAATACACCCATCGCCAGGGCTGCAACCCCCAGCCCGCCGCTCGCCCAAAGAAATTGTCGTCTTGAAAACATGGTCGTCTCCGAAGTCCTGAGGCCTTTCATGGAACTCAGCCTAAGCTTGGGGTGATCGCCAAATCCTCACGGGAAGTTAAACAATTCGTGATAACTCGACGCCCGAAAACACCGCACAATGCCTGTAGGAGCGAGCCTGCTCGCGATGGTCGTTAACGATGACGCGTGGCTACCGGACTGAACGCGGCGCTCTTGAGTTCATCGCGAGCAGGCTCGCTCCTACAGGTAAAGAGCTACAGCGCAATAGCCAAAGGATAAGTGGATGGAACAGAACAAACGCGTCCTCGTGGTCGAGGACGACCTGCATATCGCCGACCTTATCTGCCTGCATCTGCGCGATGAGCAGTTCGAGGTGGTGCATTGCGCCGATGGCAACGAGGGCATGCGTCTGCTGCAGCAAGGTAGCTGGGATGCACTGATTCTCGACCTGATGCTGCCAGGCGTCGACGGCCTGGAAATCTGCCGGCGCGCCCGCGCCATGGCCCGCTATACCCCGATCATCATCACCAGTGCCCGCTCCAGCGAAGTGCACCGGATTCTCGGCCTCGAACTCGGTGCCGACGATTACCTGGCCAAACCGTTTTCCATGCTCGAACTGGTCGCCAGGGTCAAGGCGCTGCTGCGCCGGGTCGATGCCATGGCGCGCAACCTGAAGATGGACGCCGGCAGCCTGAACATCGACGGCCTGGCCATCGACCCGATCACCCGCGAAGTCGCCCTCGACGGTCGCCGCCTGGACCTCACGCCCCGGGAGTTCGATCTGCTGTACTTCTTCGCGCGCCAGCCCGGCAAGGTGTTTTCGCGCATGGACCTGCTCAATGCCGTCTGGGGCTACAGCCACGAAGGCTACGAACACACGGTCAATACCCACATCAATCGCCTGCGCGCGAAAATCGAGACCGATCCGGCGCAACCGGTGCGCATCCTCACGGTCTGGGGCCGCGGCTACAAATTCGCCGCCAGCGAGGAGCCGCAACCATGAGGTTGACCCTCACACAACGCCTGTCGCTGGTGTTCGCGGTGCTGCTGCTGGTGTGCTGCGGCACCTCGGCGTGGATGCAGGTGCGCTCCAACCAGATGCATGAACAGGAAGTGGTGCAAGGGTTGTCGCGGGATCTGGCGCAACACATCGCCCGCGACACCGTGCTGATGGACACCCAGGGCCTGATGCCCAATGCGGTGCGTGACCTGTTCAGCCAACTGATGCTGGTCAACCCTAGCGTCGAGGTGTACCTGCTCGACACCGAGGGCAAGATCGTCGGTAGCGCCGCGCCCGAGGGGCGGATACGTCGGGAACAGGTCGACCTGGCGCCGGTCCGGCGCCTGCTCAAGGGCGATGCCTTGCCGATTCTCGGCGACGATCCGCGCAGCGTCGATGCGCGCAAGGTATTCAGCGCCGCACCGCTGAAGGTCGATGGCAAGCCGGCCGGTTATCTCTATGTGGTCCTGCTCGGGGAAGACCATGACCGCATCGCCGAACGCGGCGCCACCAGCGCCGCGCTCAATACCGCCCTGCTGTCCATCGGACTGGTGGCGCTGCTGTGCCTGATTGCCGGTCTCACGGCGTTTGCCCTGATCACCCGGCCGTTGCGACGCCTGACCGACTCCGTCAGCCACTTCGACATTGACGGCGTCCCGGTCGCGCCAGCGGCCACCACACTGGTGGAAAAAGCCGCCAGCCACGATGAAATTGCCATCCTCGATGCCACGTTCCGGCAAATGCAGGTGCGCCTTGGTGAGCAGTGGCGCTCGTTGACCCGCCAGGATCAGGAACGCCGCGAGCTGGTGGCGAATATTTCCCACGACCTGCGCACGCCGCTGGCGTCCTTGCACGGTTATCTGGAAACCCTGTCGCTCAAGGACGCCACGCTGTCCCCCGCCGACCGCCGCCGCTACCTGGGCATCGCGCTGGATCAAAGCCGCAAGGTCGGCGGGCTGGCGCAGTCGTTGCTGGAACTGGTTCGCTTGGAACACGGCTTCGTGCAACCGGTGCTGGAGCGATTTTCCCTGACCGACCTGGCCCAGGACATTTTCCAGAAATTCGAGCTCACCGCCGAAGCGCGAGAGGTCGAACTCAAGGCCACCTTCGCCCCCAACGTATCGGCGGCCTGTGCCGATTTGGGGTTGATCGAGCGGGTGCTGACCAATTTATTCGACAACGCCCTGCGCCATACCCCGCCAGGTGGAGAAGTGGAACTCAGCCTGCGGCCCCAGGGATCGTTTATCGAAGTGACCGTCAGCGACACCGGCCCCGGCATCGCCCCCGAACTGCGCGAAGGGCTGTTCCTGCGTCCGTTCAACATTGGCGGCGCGCGACGTGATGGCGGGTTGGGGCTAAGGATTGTGCACCGCATTTTGCAATTGCATGGTCGCGAGATTCAGTTGATCGATGTGCCTGGGCGGGGGGCGACGTTCCGTTTCTCGCTGGCGGTGGATGAAGCCACGGCTTCGGCACTGGCCGAGCGTTCGATGAACCTCAATACACCGGGGCAGGCCTGACAGACCGCCATCGCGGGCAAGCCTTGCTCCCACAGGGAATCAGTGTCGGGCATGAATCTGTACAACGACACAATCCCTGTGGGAGCAAGGCTTGCCCGCGATGGCGTCAGCCCTTACAACATAGGGTCTGGATCAATCCCGATACCCCGGCGCCACCCGCTCCAGCAATCTCAACAGCGCCGCCCAAGCCAGCTGCATCGCATCCGGATCACCGAGTTCCCCGTCATCCAGCGGCCGCCCCGGATCATTGAACTGCCGCTCAGTGTGCTCACACACCTCAGCCGACGGCAGCACCAACTCTCCGGCAGCCTGGGCCGCCAACTGAATGTCACAGGCCTTTTCCAGGTAGTACATGCGCATGAACGCCTGGCCCACCGTCTCGCCAACCGTCAGCAAACCATGGTTACGCAACATCAAAACAGGCTTGTCGCCGAGGTCCTGCACCAACCGTTGTTGCTCGCCCATGTCCAGCGCCACGCCTTCGTAGTCGTGGTAAGCGACCCGTCCATAGAACTCCATGGAAATCTGATTCACCGGCAATAACCCGCACTTCAACGCAGCCACCGCGCAGCCGGATTTGGTGTGGGTGTGCAACACGCATTGCGCGTCTTCCCGGGCGCCGTGAATCGCACTGTGGATGACGAACCCCGCCGGATTGACCGGATAGGGCGACGGCTCGACCGCCTGGCCACTCAAGTCGATTTTCACCAGATTCGATGCGGTGATCTCGTCGAACATCAGCCCATAAGGGTTGATCAGAAAGTGATGCTCCGGCCCCGGCAGGCGCACCGAGATATGGGTGAAGATCAGGTCGGTCATGCGAAAGTGCGCAACCAGTCGATAACAGGCTGCCAGTTCTTCACGTAACCGTCGTTCGGTCGGGCTCATGTTCTCCCGCTCTCCGTCAGGCAGGCATCCAACCCACGCCCCAATGCATCCCATCCCTCAAAACCACGGCGAGCGATAAACACTAACCGCGTCGCACTGGCCTGCGCCTCATCGGTTGCCGGGGAAAACTGACTGCGGGTGCCAACATGTTGCAACCAGTGGGCCTTGTTGCCTTGAGCCAGGACCACCAGCCCCTTGACCCGAAACACATCGCTGGGCAGCGTCTGCAACCAGCCTCGCAACCCCTCGACATCCAGCGCCGCAGTGCTCTGCCACAGCCAACTGCTGAACATCTCGCCGTGATCGTCCAGCGACACCCGCGTCAACGGCTTCACCGCCCGATGTTCAAGCTCCAGGTCCGTGTCCAGCCACAGCGCATCGGGCAACTCGGCCTGCACGCTTTCGTGCACCCGGGTCCGCAACCCCAATGCCTCGCGCAGCGCCCGCAATTGTTGCTCGTCCACCAGATCGGTCTTGTTCAACAACAACAGATCGGCAGCGGCCACCTGCGCCCGGGCCAGTCGCGCATACTCGCCTTCCAGCTGCAGATGACGGGTGGCGTCGACCACGGTGATGACCATGTCCAGCTGCATCTGGCTGCGCAATTGCGGGTAGGCCAGGGTTTGCACGATGCGCTGCGGATCGGACACGCCGCTGCACTCGATAACGATGCGTTCCAGCCGCGGCTGCAATTGCGCCAGGCTGCCGAGCTGCGCCAGCAGGTCTTCCTGCACGGTGCAGCAGATGCAGCCGTTTTGCAGGCTGTACACCGCATCGGTGACTTCGGAAACGATGGCGGCATCGATGTTCAGCTCGCCGAAATCGTTGACGATCACCGCCAGCCGACTGCCTTCGGCGCGGCGCACCATGCGGTTGAGCAAAGTGGTTTTGCCGGCACCGAGAAATCCGGACACCACGGTGACTGCGATGCGTTGTGTGTCCATTACGCCTTGCCCTCCAGCACCGGCGGTTCACCCTGCCAGACTGCTTTCAACCCTGCCGACGCCAGTGTCGAATGGCGGTCGTAAACCAGTTGTCCTTCAACGAACGTCAGCAGCACTTGGGTCTGATGGATGTAATTGCGCGCCGGTTCGGCGAACAGGTCGCGGTCGATCACGATCAGGTCCGCCGACTTGCCGACTTCCAGGCTGCCCGTGGTTTTTTCCAGCCCCATGGCCACGGCACCGTTGCGAGTGACCACGTTCAGTGCCTGTTCGAGGCTGATCGGCTCGCCGAAGCATGCCGGGTCGTCGTTCCAGGGGTTCTGGCGGGTGACCATGGTTTCCAGCGCCAGCCACGGGTCGATGGACGCCACCGGCCAGTCGGTGCCCATGACAGCAGTACCGCCCGCTTCCAGCACGCCTTTGAAGTCGTAGATGCGCTTGAGTCGCTCCTGGCCATAGCCCGAACGCGCGCCGCTGGCGAACGGCGTCGGATACCAGGCGGCCGGGGAAAATTCGGCGATGACGTTCAGTTCCTTGAAGCGCGGCAGGTTGCCCGGATGCAGCAAGGTGCTGTGGGCGCACTGGTGGCGCACGCCACTGAAACCGTTGCGGCGACGGGCCTCGGCCACGGCATCGAGGAACACGTCGGAGGCGCCGTCACCGGTGCAGTGGGCGATCACGCGGATGCCTTTGCGGTCCATGTCCACCACCATGTCGGTGATGTGCTCGGGAGTCAGGTTGAGCTTGCCACGCCAGCTCGACTCCTGCGGCCATGGGGTCAGCAGGTACGAAGACTTCGGCTCGACCGTGCCGTCGAAGTGGAATTTCACCGCGTTGGCACTCAGCCGTGCACTGCGGTAGTAGTGACGTTCACCTGCCAGCAGTTCCCAGCGACGACGCACCGGAAAGATATCGTCCTGCCAACTGATCGCGGCTTCGATCCGTACCGTCAGTTCGCCGCTGTCGTCGAGTTCCTTCAAGGCTTGCAAGCGCTGTTCACACACGTGCACGTACTTGCTCGCCGTGACGCCGCGCGAACTCTGGAAGTGCACGCCATCACGATAGGCGCGACGCAACACGCTGACCGGGGTCGGCGGCATCGCGGCGTGAATCATCGCGTAGGCGCCGTCGATCATCAGGCCCGTGGGCTCGCCGGTCAGTTCGTCCCGTTCGAAATACCCGTTGCGCGGGTCAGACGTATGGCGGTCGATGCCGGCCAGTTCAAGGGCCTTGGAGTTGACCATCATGGTGCCCCACATGCGGTCGAGCAGCGCCACGGGACGGTCCGGCATGACGCTGTCGAGCCACGCCCGGCCCGGGGTCAGACCGGCTTCGCGGAAGGTGTAGCGCACCCAGTATTGACCGTAGATCCAGCCATCGCCCGGATGCCTGTCGGCATAGGCGAGGATGCTCTCGCGCAGTTGTTCCGGCGTCGGGTCTTCGATGCCCACGTCGAGATCGTCGCTGTAACGCGGCGCCAGCGCGAGATCGGGATGGGTGTGCATGTCGTGCAGGCCCGGCATGCAGAACGCGCCCTGTAAGTCATGCACCCGGGTGTTCGGTCCCTTGAATACCTCAAGCTCGCCGAGGCTGGCGACACCGATCAACTTGCCGTCGCGGATCGCCACGGCCTCGGCCCAGGGGTTCGCCGGATCCTGGGTGTAAATGCGACCGTTGCCGAGGATCAGATCGGCATGGGTTCCTTGTGTGGAATGGGTCGAGGAAAAGTTGTCGGACTCAGCCATGTAAGCCACCTTGAGTTCAGGGCAGTAGAAAGGTCCCTCGCGCTTTGCGCAGCTGGAGGACCTGAAAAATTTTTGTTGTTCTATTCGAGGAAATCCGCGGCATCCAGCTCGATCATCACAGGCTCGCCGCCGGTGCCGAGTTGGCCAAGCAACTCGCGCAAGCTGTCCAGACTGCGCGCCCGGTGATGGGCGACGTGGCAACTTTGCGCCAGGGCAGCGAAGTCCGGCGTAAGGATGTCCACCCCCAGCAACGGCACCGACCGGGCGTTCATGTAATCGCGGATTTCGGCGTAGCTGGCGTTGTTCCACAGCAGCAGGATCACGCCGGCGCCGGCCTCTTTGGCGGCGATCAGTTCGGCGCTGGAGAATTGCAGGCCGCCGTCCCCCACCAATGCCACTACTGGACGTTGCGGCCGGGCCAGTTTGGCACCGATGGCGGCGGGCAAACCGTAACCCAGGGTTCCGTAGCCACTGCCGGCGTTGAACCAGCTGTTGGGTGTTGGCGCGCGATAGCCCAGGGCGCCCTGGTACACCGGTTGGGTCGAGTCGCCGACGATCAGCGGCTGCGGCAGGGCGTCGCGTATCGTATCGAGCAGCGCCTGAAGGCGGCTTTGTTTCGCGCTCCAGCCGGCGTGTTCGAGTGCATTGACCCGCGTCACCCGCTCACTCGCCCAGGCAGGATCGGCCTGACGTTGCGGCAGACGTACCAGCAGCGCTCGCAAGCCGTGTTCGGCATCACCCAGCAAACCGACCCGGGCCGGTTGGGCGCCCAGCACTTGCATCGGATCGATGTCGAGACGGATCAGTGGCGCCTTGAACGCCAAGGGACCGAGGCCAAAAAAGTCGTAGTCGGTTTCACCCAGCTCGGTGCCGATGGCCAGCACCACGTCCGCCTCGGCGAACAGTTCGCGACCGTGAGCCGACGACTGCACGCCATCGAGCAGCAGCGGATGTTCGGGCGCCAGCAAACCTCGGGCGTTGGTGGTCAGCGCCACCGGTGCCTGCAAGCGTTCGGCGAGCAGCGTCAGGGCTTCGCTGGAACGACGCGCACCGCCACCGGCGAGGATCAAGGGACGTTGCGCGCGGTTGATCAGATCGACTGCCGCATTTATCGCTTCTGGCGCAGGAGCCGGAGCAGTCGGCAGTGGTCGAGGATTCAAATCCAGGCCATCAGCGGACATTTCCAGCACATCCAGCGGAATCTCGATATGCACCGGTCGTGGCCGCGTGCAGCGAAACAAGGCAAAGGCCCGCGCCAGCACTTCCGGCAATTGGTCCGGGTGCTGCACGGTGTGGCTTAAGGCACAAACCCCGGCGACCAGCGCACGCTGATCGGGCAGTTCATGCAGGTGACCATGACCCAGACGCAGGTGTTCACGCCGGTTGCAGGTGGAGATCACCAGCATCGGCACCGAATCGGCGTAGGCCTGGCCCATGGCGGTGAGAATATTGGTCATGCCGGGGCCGGTGATGATGAAGCACCCCCCCGGCTTGCCACGGGCACGGGCATAACCGTCGGCCATGAACCCCGCACCTTGTTCGTGACGTGGGCTGACGTGCGTCAGGCGGCTGCCGTGCAGGCCACGATAAAGCTCGACGGTGTGCACACCGGGAATGCCGAAGACGTGTTCGACGCCATAGCTTTCGAGCAACTGAACGAGCGCCTGGGCACAACGGGTCATGCAGCACCTCATTGGAGATGGGCCGGACCGGCCCGATGACAAGTCGGGTTAGTATTGTTGAATCAACCGATACAACAATCGATTTTTTTTGGCCTGACTGTTCAATTTCCGTCACCATACCTACCCCCCTCCACCCACAGCGGAATGAGTTATGCGTTTTCCTTCGATGACAGCCCTTCGCGCGCTGGACGCGGTTGCCCGCTTGGGCAGCGTGTCGGTCGCCGCCCGTGAACTGAACCTGACTCGCAGCGCCATCAGCCATCAGATCAGCAAGCTTGAGGAATGTGTCGGCTTCGCCCTCACCGAGCGCATTGGCCGGGGGATTGGCCTGACGTATCAAGGCGAACGCTATGCGCGCGAGGTGCATGGGATTCTGTTGAACCTGCTCGACGCCGGGCAGCTCATCGACGACCAGGAAATCTCCGGTCGCCTGTGTGTCAGTTGCGCGCCGGGGTTCGCCACCTATTGGTTGTGCCACCACATCGGCGCGTTTTTGCGTCAGTACCCGCAGGTGCAGTTGCAACTGATTTCCCCGCGCACGCCGGACGATACCAACAACTCCAACGTCGACCTTTTCATCGCCTACGGCATTGGCGACTGGCCGGAAATGAGGGTTGAAGAGATCGTCGCGCTGCGCTTCTTTCCGGTGTGCAGCCCGCGCCTGATCAATGCATTGAGCGGCCTGAAGAGCCCGCAGGAACTCAGTCACTTTCCGCTGCTGCACATGACCGACTATACGGACTGGCGAGTCTGGCTGACCGCGGCCGGCGCCTCGGGGGTCAATGCGGTGAGCGGCATCCTGTTCTCCGATGCGCACTGCGCGCAATCCGCCTGCATTGCCGGCCAGGGCATCGCGATTGGCGACAACCTGATCAGCGGCGATGCCTTGTCCAAGGGTTTGCTGGTGCGCCCGTTCGATATCAGCATCGACCTGCACCGTGGCTATTACCTGGCCGCCGACCCGCAAAAAGCCGAGCGCGCGGTGGTTCAGGCGTTCAGTAACTGGGTCAAGACCCAGCTGCAATCGTCGCACCAGACCTGGCAGGACCCCCTCTGACACCCCGTAACCTGTAGGAGCGAGCCTGCTCGCGAAAAACCTTGGCCACCGCTGGGTGCCAGGCTTCGCGCGTTATCGTTGGCGACCATCGCGAGCAGGGCTCGCTCCTACAGGTTCCGATTTTTGTAGGAGCGAGCCTGCTCGCGAAAAACCTGAGGCCACTGCGGGGTGTCAGGTTTCGCGCGTAATCGTTGGCGACCATCGCGAGCAGGGCTCGCTCCTACAGGTTCCGATTTTTGTAGGAGCGAGCCTGCTCGCGAAAAACCTGAGGCCACCACGGGGTGCCAGGTTTCGCGCGTTATCGTTGGCGACCATCGCGAGCAGGGCTCGCTCCTACAGGTTCCGTTTTTTGTAGGAGCGAGCCTGCTCGCGAAAAACCTGAGGCCACCGCGGGGTGCCAGGTTTCGCGCGTTATCGTTGGCGACCATCGCGAGCAGGGCTCGCTCCTACGGTTCCGATTTTTGTAGGAGCGAGCTTGCTCGCGAAAAACCTGAGGCCACTGCGGGGTGCCAGGTTTCGCGCGTAATCGTTGGCGACCATCGCGAGCAGGGCTCGCTCCTACAAGTTCCGTTTTTTGTAGGAGCGAGCCTGCTCGCGAAAAACCTGAGGCCACCACGGGGTGCCAGGTTTCGCGCGTAATCGTTGGCGACCATCGCGAGCAAGCTCGCTCCTACAGGGTGGGTTTAATCATTGGAAATTGAGTAATAAAACTAACCAATACGAGCAAAATAATTCCATTGATGTAGCGATATTTTTAACAATAATGAGCCCAAAGCCCACATCGGATTTACATCCGTCCTCGTACGTCATGTGGGCAATAAAAAGAGGAACCTCATTGTGTCCAGCCGTTCAGCGATTCAGCTCAGCGCACAAGGTATCAGCCAGTATTACGGTCGTTTCGCGGCGCTGGATAATGTCGATCTCGACGTTCGCCAAGGTGAATTCCTTACCTTGCTGGGCCCTTCCGGCTCGGGCAAAACCACCCTGCTGATGATCCTGGCCGGCTTCCTCAGCCCGACCTCGGGCAAGCTGATGGAACAAGGTGTCGACATCATCAAGCGCTCGGCCGAGAAGCGGAACTACGGCATGGTGTTCCAGGGCTATGCGCTGTTTCCGCACATGAGCGTGGCGGACAACGTGGCCTATCCGCTGCGCATCCGCAAAGTCGCAGCCGAAGAGCGCCAGCGCCGGGTCAAGCGCATTCTGGAAGTGGTCGGCCTCGGTGCGCACATGCACAAGAAACCTGCCGAACTGTCCGGTGGCCAGCAACAGCGTGTGGCGATTGCCCGGGCACTGGTGTTCGAACCGGAACTGCTGCTGCTCGATGAACCGCTGTCGGCACTGGACAAGAACCTGCGCGAACAACTGCAAACCGAGTTGCAACGCATCCACCGTCAGGTCGGCACCAGCTTCGTCTTCGTCACCCACGACCAGAACGAAGCCCTGGCGCTGTCGTCGCGCATCGCGATTTTCAACCATGGCAAGCTGACCCAGGTCGACACCCCGGAAAACATCTACAACCGCCCCGAGAGCCGTTTCGTCGCCGAGTTCCTCGGCAAGATGAACCTGTTCCCGCTGGCCGACTTGTCCCGCAATGGCCCGACCGCCAGCGGACGCTGCGGCACCAGCGTTCTGCACGCCCTCGCCCCCGCGCCGTTGGGCCGAGAGCCGATCGTGCTGGCCGTGCGCCCCGAGCACATGGAATTGCACAGCGAATGCCCGACCCGCGACGGCTATAACGTGATGCCCGCGCAACTCACCGACAAGGTTTACCAGGGGTCAAGCACCCATCTGGCGCTCAAGGTCGGTGGCGATACCCTGCCGATCAACCTGTCCGTGCCCGGCAATCACCCGGGTGCACTGATGCCTGGCGGCGCCCCCGTGTGGCTGAGCTGGCCGGTGCAGCAGAGCTTCCTGCTGCCGGCCTGAAGCCGCAAAAAACCTGCATCAAATAGCGCTCTTCCCCTGACAACAATAAAGGCCGGTGTCCACCGCGACGCCCGCTGAACGAGGACTTGCCCATGCGCCAGAATCACCAACAAGACTGTATTGAAGTGCTGATCGAAAAGGCCCGTGGCGGTCAGATAAACCGTCGCACCTTCATCCAGGCCATGGGCCTGCTGGCCGCGGTGCCGCTGGCACTGCGCAGTGGCATCAGTTGGTCGGCCGACAAGCCGCTGGTGGTGGTCAACTGGGGTGGCGATGCCCTGAATGCCTTCCGCTCGGCCTGGACCGACACCTTCACCAAGAACACCGGCATTCAAGTGCGCATCGACGGCGCCGGCCCCACCGAAGGCGCGATCCGCTCGCAACTGGCCAGCGGTCAGCCGAGCTGGGACGTGGTCGATGTCGAAAGCTACAGCGCCCTCGTGCTGGGCCGCGAAAAGATCCTGCAACCGCTGGACTACAACGTGATCAAGCGCGATCAGGTGGCCCCGGCGCTCGCCTCGGACTTCGGCATCGCCAGCTATCAGTTCAGCTACGTGATGGCCTGGGACAGTGCCAAGTTCGGCGACAACGGACCGAAGACCTGGGCCGATTTCTGGGACGTGAAGAAATTCCCCGGCAAACGCACGTTGTACAAATGGATGAACGGAATGCTCGAAGCGGCGTTGCTGGCCGACGGCGTTCCGGCCGATCAGCTCTACCCGCTGGACGTGCCACGGGCGATGAAGAAGATCGACGAGATCAAACCTCACGTGCTGTCGTTCTGGAGCTCGGGGGCCGAGAGCCAACAACTGATGGTCGATGGCGAAGTCTCGGTGGGGGCGATCTGGCATACCCGCGCCAAGCTGCTCAGCGAAGACACCGACAACCGCGTGCGCTGGAGTTTCGACAACGGCTTCATCAACTCCAGCAGCTGGGCCGTGTTGCAAGGCAACCCGGCGGGCACGCAACCGGCCATGCAGTTCATCCAGAATGCGTTTGCGCCTGAAGGCCAACTCAAACTGTTCGAACTGCTGGGCAACGGGCCGTCGAACAGCGCCACCGAAAAACTGATGTCGGCCAGGCAGCTGGAAGCCAACTGCGCCTCCGAAGCGAACCTGAAAAAACAGATCGCCCTCAATGCCCAGTGGTACGCCGACAACTATTCCAAGGCTCTGGAAGAGTATCTGACGCGGCTGTCCAAGTGAGCCATCGACCATGACGACGACCCTGACCTCAACCCTGACCGCCCCCAAGCCCCGCTTCAGCTCGCCGGGCCTGGAGCGTGGCTTGCTGCTGTTCCCGCTACCCGTGTTGCTGCTGATTTTCTATGTGTTGCCGTTTCTCGGCGTGGTCGGCTGGAGTTTCTCGCTGCCGACGCCGGGCATCGAACAGTACCAGCGCATCGCCACCGACCCGGCGATTCACGAAATGCTCTGGCGCACCTTGCGCCTGTGCATGACGGTCAGCTGCCTGGCCTTGGTGATCGGTTACCTGCTGGCTTACTGCTGGGTGTTCAGCCCGCCGTTCTGGCAGCGGGTAGTGGAGATCTGCATCTTCATTCCGTTCTGGATTTCCGTGCTGGTCCGGGCCTTCGGCTGGCTGATCGCCCTGCGCAGCAATGGCGTGCTCAACAACGGTCTGATGGGCATGGGCCTGATCGATCAACCGCTGCAACTGAGCCGCAATGAAATCGGCGTGGTCATCGGCATGCTCCACGTGATGATCCCGTACGCGGTGTTCCCGCTGCTGTCGACCATGCGTCAACTGGATCAACGCGTGCTCATGGCCTCGCGCGGCCTGGGCGCCGGTGCCTTGCGCACCTTCTGGCAAGTGCTGCTGCCCCAGACCCTGCCGGGCATGCTGGGCGCATTCATCATGGTGTTCGTGTTCTGCCTGGGCTTCTTCATCACCCCGGTACTGTTGGGCGGCGGGCAAACGGTGATGATCGCTGAGTATGTGTTCCTGCAAATGTTCCAGACCAGCAACTGGGGCCTGGGGGCTGCACTGAGCGTGGTACTACTGGCCCTGGTCAGCGCATTGATCTGGGTGCTGCTGAAAATGACCCGCGTGAACCGACTGGTAGGCTGAGACAACTATGAACACTCATCGCACTAGCCTGAGCACCCGGCTGCTGGCCGTGGTCGCCATGGCCTTCATGCTGTTCCCGCTGCTGACGGTCATTCCGGTGTCCTTCACCAGCAAGCGGTTCCTCTCGATGCCCGAAGGCAACTGGTCGCTGCGTCACTACGAAGCGCTGATCAGCAACCCTGACTGGTTCCACGCCATCAGCCAGAGCCTGACCATCGCCTTCGCCACCAGCGTGATCGCTACCTTGCTGGCGGCCAGTTTCAGCCTCGGCATCTGGTACATGCGTTCGAAACTGGCCACGGCGCTGATCGGCCTGGTACTGCTGCCGATGGCGATTCCGCCGGTGATTTCCGCGCTGGTCCTGTACTTCATGGAGACCAAACTCGGTCGTTTCGCACCGGGGATGGGTTACGACACGCTTTCCGGCGTGGTGATTGCCCATGTGATCATGGTCGTACCCTACGGCGTGGTGACCATGCTGGTTGCCTTGAGCCAGATTGACCGACGCATCGAACTGGCCTCGCGCAACCTCGGCGCCAGCCTGATGCAGACCACCTTCATGGTGATCCTACCGAACCTGAAACTGGGCCTGGCCTCCACTGCGCTATTGGGCTTTGCCCTGTCGTGGGAAGAGGTCGCGGTGACGCTGTTCATCACCAGCGTCGACGTCGACACGCTGCCCAAACGCATCTGGAGCGGCCTGCGCGATAACGTCGATCCGAGCGTCGCGGCGATTTCGGTGCTGCTGATCACCCTGACCCTGGTGGTGCTGATCGGGCGGCTGGTGGTTCAGCATCTGGCGGACAAGCGGGCGCAGAAGCTGTTGAACCCCTAAACGCGCTATCTCGCGACCGAACGGAAAATGCCCCGTGTTTGCTACGAACACGGGGCATTTTTTTGCGGCGATCTTCAGCGAAACGGGTAAAATCCGGCCACACATTGTTGGCAAAGGATACTGCCTGATGATCAATACCCTGCAAAACACACCGTTATGGGCTTACGCGGTTTTTCTGTTGCTCTGTTACCTGGGCATCAAAGCCCTCTTCCCGACCCGCGAAAGCAAAACCTCGTTGATGCTCACCCCGCCGATTCTGCTGGTCTGGTCGTTGTATTCGCTGGATTTGACGGACCATCCACTGCTGACCTTGGGCTATTGGGTAACCGCCGTGATCGTGGCCAGCGTCGCGGCACAGGTGATCTTTTCACGCCAGGGCGTTGTGCTGGACGAACGGGGATCCGGGCTGATATTGCGGGGAACAGCCAAGACCCTGGCGCTCTACCTGCTGTTTTTTTTCATCAACTACTACTTTGCCTATCAGGCCGAAGTGCATCCGCAATATGCGGCGACGCTGCCGATGGTCTTGCTCAAGGCGTGTGCGTCAGGCTTTGCCAGCGGCCTGTTTTGCGGACGGGCGATCCGGTTTTATCAGGTGTTCCGATTCCTGAAGACCGCGCCTTTGTAGGAGCTGGCTTGCCAGCGAAGGCGGTGTATCTGATGACATCTGCATTGACTGATTTACCGTTTTCGCTGGCAAGCCAGCTCCTACAGGGGTTCACGGTTGCACGGAGCGACAAGGATTTTGCCCATCCGCCTGTTGGACCGTGACAATGCCGTCCCGGTCCAATAGATTAGTCGGCCTGAAAAGGCCCCCGTGCTTTCTCGCCTCTATTCAAGTTTAAAGAAGTAGTGAAATTTCAATGTCCGATTCCAACACCGCTGAATCCGTAGTCACCTTGTCGTCCAAAGCGGAATACGAAAACTCCATCAATCTTTCACAGCACGTGCCACAGGCCAAAACCATCAGCGAGATGGTGCTGGACGCTTTCCAGTCGAGCCGCGAAAGCGACCAGATCCGTGAACTGCGCACCGCGATCCGCCAGGCACATGACAGCTTCGACGACGACAAGGCCTATGAGCTGATGGGCCAGCTCAAGCAACTCAAGGATGCCGAGGCCGCCGATATTGCCGCCCTGGAGGACTTGAGCAGCAAGTTCCCGATCAGCCGCATTCTCTCTAGCTTCAAGGACGACCCGGCGTTTCAGGAAATCGTCTACGGTCTGGCATTGAAGGTGCTGAACCAGACGCATCAGGCGATCAGCAACCCGAGCGGCGGCAAGAGCAAGGCTGCGCGGGTGAAGAAAGAAGCCGAAGTGTTCACCATCAGCAAGGACGGCATGAGCGTCACCCTGCCGCTGCGCACGCCGCGCTCACGCCTTAATGTTGACCGCGAAGCCCTGGAGTTCCTTGGTTTCACTTTCGTCGGCGAAGGTGAAGAAGCCGAGCTCGAAAGCGAGACCTTCCTGGACAATACCGGCGCCGAACAAGCCGCCAACCGCAAGAACATCATCACCGCCCTGCAACAGCAGACTGCGTTCGACGGCTACAGCATCGCCGCGCAGTAACCCAGCCCCATTGTGGTGAGCAGAAAATCTGTGGCTGGAGGAGATACTTGTGGTGAGGGGATTTATCCCCGTTCGGCGGCGAAGCCGTCGCAGATCCGATACCTGCGATCTTCCTGAAAAAACACAGATGACCTATTTGGGGCGGCTGCGCCACCCAACGGAGATAAATCCCCTCGCCACACAGCCTCACTTAAGAGCCCCGCCCAGCGCGGGGCTTTTTATTGCCCGTGATTCGGGCAAATCCGCGATTACTCTTCCAGTATCGACGCCAGAAACAACCTTCCCTTAACCCTTCAGCACCACGGGTCCGCCTGCTCTGATGAAGGTCGTGGAGCGTCAACCTCACTTTCCAGCCAGAGACCTCAGTGGTGCAACTGCTGAGGTCATCATGAACACGACCCCTTTATACCGTCAGTTGGCGAACCACTACCTGGACGCCATCCGCAGCGGCACCCTGAAAACCGGCGAGCGCTTCCCTTCGATTCGCCTGATGATGGAAAAACACGCCGTCAGCCTGTCGACTGCGGTGCAGATATGCCGGGAGCTTGAGGACTACGGTGTGCTGGAGGCGCGGCCACGCTCCGGCAACTACATTCGCCAGCCCGACACGCCGGCCAGACCTGCACCGATCGCCCTGCCCCCGCCGCTGGATGCCGAGGCCTATGTGGGCATCCACCAACAGGTGTCATCGGTGCTCAAGGCCAGTCAACAGGCGACGATCAAGGTCAACTTCGCCAGTGCCTACTGTGCACCGCAGCTTTATCCGCTCAAGACCCTGCAGGACAACATGCTCAGGGCGTTGCGCCAGGACCCGCATTTGCTCGATACCGCGGGCTCGACCTGCGGCCATATCGCGCTGCGCAACATCCTCGCACGCCGGGCGTTGACGACCAAAACCCACCTCACCGCCGAGCGCATCGTGATCACCAACGGCGCAACCGAAGCGATCAATCTGGCGTTGCGCGCGGTGACCTGTCCAGGCGATACCGTGGCGGTGGAGTCGCCGACCTTCTACGGTTTGCTGCAGATTCTCGAAAGCCTGAACCTGCGGGTCCTGGAAGTCCCGGCCTCGTCCCACAGCGGGATCAATCTGCTGGCCCTCGAACAATTGTTGCAAGGCCCCGAGCGGATCAAGGCATTGATCGTCATTCCCAACCTGCATAACCCGTTGGGCAGCATCATGCCCGACGCCAACAAGGCGCGACTGGTGCAACTGTGCGCCGGGCACGACACCGTGCTGATCGAAGACGACACCTATGGCGATCTGGTGGAAACCGAGCAACCCTTGTCCACGCTCAAGCACTGGGACCGCACCGATAACCTGATCTATTGCGCTTCCTTGAACAAAACCCTGGCACCGGGCGTGCGCCTGGGCTGGATCAGCGCCGGGAAATGGCACGAGCGCGTCGAGATGCTCAAGCACACCCAGTCCCATGGTTGCGAAGCCTTGTCGCAACTGGCAGTCAGTGCCTACCTGGGGACACCGTCCTACGAACGTTACCTGCGTCGTTTGCGCAAAACCCTGACGCTACAGCGCCAGCACATGAGCGAGGCGATCCAGCGTTACTTTCCCCAGGGCACGAGCGTGACCAATCCTCGGGGCGGGACATTGCTGTGGGTGGAATTGTCCCGTGAACATTCGTCCATGGCGTTGTTTCACGAGGCCCTGAAGGTCGGCATCCTGATTTCCCCTGGGGATATCTTTTCCAATGCCAGGCGTTTCGGTCATTTTGTGCGGATTGGCTGTGGCGCGCCGTATTCGGCGAGGGTTGATGAGGCACTGCGGACCCTTGGCCAACTCCTCAAAAACCAAAGCTGACGCGATCCTGTAGGAGCTGGCTTGCCAGCGAAAGCGGTGGGTCAGTCGACCTGTTTATCGTCTGAACGGGCGCCTTCGCTGGCAAGCCAGCTCCTACGGGTAGGGGTGACTCTCAGGTTGGGGACTGGTGCAGGCAGATGATATGCGGATCATCATTCCAGTGCGGGAAGCGCTCGGCGATCAGTGGATCGTGGCCGGGGATGACGTGGTCTTCGCTATCGGCCAGGCGGTCGATTTCGCTGAAGGCTTCAAGGGTTTGGGCCAGGTCATCGAGAATCGGAAACGGGCTGCGCTGACGGATGTTGACCCACAGGTGCGCGGCATCCGACGCCAGCACGATCCAGCCGCGCCCGGTGTTCACCCGCACCACCTGGCTGCCGGGCGTATGCCCGCCCACCGCATGCACAGTGACACCGGGAAGCACTTGGGCCGTGCCACTGTGCAAGCGCATGCGCCCTTCGAACAGCGGCGGCAGCGCCGACATCACGTCCTCGACCTCGTAGGTTTTGTTCACCGTGCGATGGGCCATTTTCGGCCCGGTGCAGAAGCGCAGCTCCGCTTCCTGCAAATGCACGGTGGCATTGGGAAACAGCCCGAGATTGCCGGCATGGTCCCAGTGCAAATGAGTGAGAATCAGCTGCTCGACCTGTGCCGGATCGATGTCCAGTTGCCGCAGGGACTCTTCCGGGAGGCGATACATCTGACGATTGCGCCGGTCCGCCGTGGCCGGTTGAAAACAGGTATCGACCACGATCACTTGCTGCTCGTTACGGATCACCCAGAAGTAATAATCCAGCGGCATCGGCGCATTCGGATCACCGCAGCAGGCGTCGTAGAGAAAATTCTCCCTGGCGGTGCGCTGGGCGTTGGCGCCGACACGGATGGCGAATACTTCGTACACGGGAACAGTCATACGAACCTCCAGGTTCAGGCGGCCGCGCTGGCTTTGAGGGTCGGGCGAAAATCGAAATCGATCAGCTCGCTGATGCCCAGATCCTGCGCCAATTTATGCAGACCACTGTAGTCGCGCATGATCGTCGCGTTCTTGTTGCTCTCACGGGTGTCGGCAATGATCGACGCGGCCTCCTCCACCCCGAGCTGGGTCAGAATCGCCTCCCACATCGAGTAGTCCTGGGCGACAAACGCACTCAGCGCTACCGACAAGGTGCGTGCGAAAAATTCCCGCTGCACGGGCTGCATGTTGGCGTACATGACCTTGGCCACTTCGGCGAGCACTTTGCTGTGGGCATATTCGTCGCGGTTATGCATTTCAGCCACGCGGCGGTTTTGCGGCTGGATGCTCTGGTCATCCGCCAACAGATCCAGATAAGCGTTGACGCTAATCTCGGCCACCACCGCAAAGGTGATTGCCGCCAGATCTTTCTGCCATTGCTCGGCCAGTGTTTCTCGCAAGGCCAGCAGCCGCAGATAGGTGACTGACGGCGGCAAGTCCAGATCCTGATCGAGCGCGCGCTCCAGTTTGGTCCGCTCGATGGCCCGCAGGTGCATGAGCGTGTGGTAGTGCTCGTCGATCAAGGTCTGCTGCATGGCCTCGCGAAAATGCCAGTCATCCTTGCCCAGGTATTGATTGGCAATGACGCTCAGCGCCGGGTTCACCACGTGCTCCTCGGCGGTCACGGTGCGCAGGTTGTAGCCGATCCAGCCCCAGGTCACCACGCTGCTCTTGAGCGCCTCGCTCAAGGCCTGGAATTTCGGGTGGTGAAAAAACGGCACCATGCGCTCCGGGTAGTCCGGGCGCGACGGGTCGAACACCTCGTCGACCGACATCTTCTCCGGCGAGCACACCGTTGCGCGTCGGGTCCAGGCCTGATTGAGCCGCACGATCAGTTGATGATCGACCTGGGCGATCTCGATTGCTGTTTGCATGACGCGATACCTGTAGGACGCGTACCCGCTCACGGGTACGCCAATGGAATGAAAAGCGACGGAAGAATCAGGCCAGCCAGTAGCGAGTCAGGTGCCGCGCCGGGTCAGTGTATCGACTGCGGGCGTGGATCATGCGCCAGTTGTCCCAAATCAGCAGGCAGCCGTCGGGAATCAGCACCGGAACATTGTGCTCGACGAAATACGCTTCTCCGAGCACGGCAAACCTGGCCAGCGGCGAGTCGTTGTTGGCAACCTGAGACTGCTGCAAGGCTTCCTTGGACGGGTTCACGTCGCCGTAGTGAAACTGGTTGTAGCTGAAGCGGAAAATGTCGCCGTCCTCTGTAGGCGTCAGGATGTATTCCTTGACCCGAGTCTGCGCAGGTTCGCCGGGTTTGGCGGTGGCGACGAACTCCACCGGGGTATCATCCAGCCATTCGCGCAACTCAGGCTCGGTGCGCTCCAGCGACTTCAGAAACGCATAACCATCCACCAAGCCAGTGTGCCCGCCACCGCAGGTTGCCTGCCGATGGCAATGCAATGCCAGGTAACGTGGCGGCGGGCCATACACCGGCGCTTCGGTGTGCGGGCCGATGCCGTTCATGCTCTGGGAGTACGGCAGGTCTTCGTAGCCGGGCTTGCGGGTGATGGCAAAAGCCGTCTGCCCGTTGAATTGCGGAATGACCGGACCGAACTCATGCAATGTGCCGACAACATCGTGGGCGAATTCGCCGGGGGTCAGAACCGTCCAGCCGCGGCTCGACAATTCTTCATGGCGATGGCCCAGCGATACGTAAGGTTTGGACGCAACAATCCCTTGATTTGGCATGGTGAGATTCCTGGCGGTTGATCAGGCGTTGACGGTTGAGGTGTAAGCGGCAATCAATTCGCGGCAAGCGATGCCCGGTCGGTAGCGCTGTTCATCGATGCTCTGCACGGGAGTGATTTCGGCGGCGGTGCCGGTCAGAAAACACTCGTCGAAGTCGCCGAGTTGCGTAGGCAAAATCGTCGTCTCGATCACCTGGTAATCCAGGGCCCTGGCCAGTTCGATGACGGTCTGACGGGTAATGCCGTCGAGGAAACAATCCGGCACCGGCGTGTACAAGGTCCGACCTTTGGCGAAGAACACGTTGGCGCTGGTGGCTTCGGCGACGTGGCCCCGCCAGTCGAGCATCAACGCATCGTGATAGCCGTAGTTTTCCGCGTCGTGCTTGCTCAGCGTGGCGATCTGGTAATGCCCCGACGCCTTGGCTTCGAAGGGGCTGCTGCTCGGTGGCGGGCGGCGCCACGTTGCCGTCTTCAGGCGAATGCCGGCCATGCGTGCCGCCGGATCGAAGTAGCTCGGCCATTGCCAGCAGGCGATCGCCACATGCACGCGGTTGAAACGCGCCGAGGTGGAAATCATCTCGCTGCCACGCCAGGCCACCGGCCGCAGATAACCCTCGACCACCTGGTTGCGTTGCAGCAATTGGTGGCTGGCCGCTTCCAGTTCGGCCGGTTCAAACGGGATGGCAAAATCCATCAGTTGCGCCGAGCGATACAGCCGCTCGGTGTGCTCGCGCAACTTGAAGACCTTGCCGTAGTACACGCGCTCACCTTCATACACCGTGCTCGCGTAATGCAAGCCGTGGCTCAGCACATGCAGGCGCGCCTGGGACCATTCGACGAACTCGCCGTCGAGCCAGATCCATCCTTCGCGTTGATCAAACGGGATACTGCTCATGTCCTTGTCTCCCCAATACTCAAGCGTCGTCCTACGCCGTTTGCAGCAGCACCGGTATCAATTCCGGCTTAAGTGCCAGCAACAGCTCAGGCTCGTTCTGAAAGAAAAATGCTCGTTCGCCAAACGCCGGGCGCAACTCGTCGAACCAGGTTGCCTGTGGATCAAAGCGCGCATAGAAGGTACGCAAGACCCACTGCGGGTCCCGGGCCTGGAGGAACTGCAGCACGAAGACTTTTTCCCCGGCGACGGTCTCGATGCCGTTGATCAATACCTTGCCGTAGAAGGTGCTCATGGAGGGCCCGCGTACCGTGCGCGCCAACCCGGACACCGTGCGATACGCCGCCTGAAAGATCTCGAACGCCCGCGCCAGCGGCATCGCGAAGTAATGGCTGGGGCCGGTATCGCGCTCGACGAACATGTAGTACGGCACGGCCCCAAGCCGTACGCCTTCGCTCCACAGCTCGGCCCAATCTGCAGGGTTTTCATTGATGTGGCGGATCACCGGCGCCTGCATGCGCAGGGTGGCGCCGGTGGAACGAATGCGTTCGACCGCTTGCCGGGCGATGTCCTGGCGGATCTCAACCGGGTGGTTGTAGTGGCCCATGATCGACAGGTTTTTCCCGGCCGCGACGATCCGCCGGAACAGATCGAGCAACTCGGGCGCGTCCTTGTCGCTGACAAAGCGCTGCGGCCAATACGCCACGGACTTGGTGCCGATGCGGATACTTTTCAGATGTGGCAGTTCCAGCAACGGCTCGATGTATCCGGCCAGCGAACGGGTGTTCATGATCAGCGGATCCCCGCCGGTGATCAGCACATCGGTCACTTGCGGGTGCACCCGCAGGTAACTCACCAGCTCCTGGGATTCCCGTGCGTTGAACTTGAGCTCTTCCTCACCGATGAACTGTGCCCAGCGGAAACAGAAGGTGCAGTACGCATGACAGGTCTGACCGGCACCGGGAAAAAACAGCACGGTCTCGCGGTATTTGTGCTGAATGCCCGGCAGGACTTTTCCGTCGAGGGTGGCGTTGTTGTGTGTCAGCTGCCCGGCCGGATGGGGGTTCATGCGCAGCCAGATCGCTTCGATCCGCCGCTTGATGGCAGCGGCGTCATCCTGTTCGATCAATTGCTTGAGCGATGCATATTCGTCTGGCAGCAGCATGTCCTTGTGGGGAAAGGTCATGCGGAAAATCGGATCGTCCGGAATGTTGTTCCAGTCGATCAGCGTCCCCAGTACATAGTCGTTGGTGCGAAATGGCATGACCCTGGCCACGACGGTCATGGCTTCCTGCAAGGCCGGCGTCAGCTGGTGCCAGTACGGCGTGTCACGGATGGTGCGTGAGTTATAGGGTTTGTATCTTTCCTGCTCCGACATTCCCTGCATGGCAGCGCTCCTGGTGTTGGCTGGCAGTTGTCACTGGATGGCTGGCGCTACGCGCTCTATGTCCATCCATGCCCGAACGCTGTCGCGATCCCACTGGCGGTGTACATAGGCCGCGAGTCGCGCAGGCACCGGATCACCATTGGCGACCAGTCGGTTGAGCATGATTGCCAGGTCGGTGTCGGCAATGCTCCAGTCACCGAACAGATGCTCGGCCCCCTCTTGCAGCAAGCGGTCCGCCACAAAGAACAAGCGGTCGACCGCGGCACGGGCTTCATCGGAGAGCGGGTTGTCTTTCTTGCCGAAGTACACCAGGTCAAAGGGGCGCTCTTTGCGCACCACCAACAGATCGCTGCGCAACCAGGCCTGAAGCTGACGGGCACGGGCGCGCTGCCTGATGTCTTGGGGGAACAGTTTTTTGGTCCCTGGTGATAATTCATCCAGGTATTCGGCGATGGCGGAGGATTCCGACAGGGCAAAATCTTCATGAACTAACGTTGGAATTTTATTGGTCAGGGAAAGATCATGATAAGTCGCTTTATAATTCTCCCGCGCTTTCAAATTCACAGTGACCAACTCGAATGAAAGTTGCTTTTCTTTCAACGCCACAAATGCCGACATCGCAAAAGCACTGACAAAATCCGCGCCAACATACAATTGCAGCCTCGTACTTTCCATAGAACGCTCCCTTGCACTAACCACATGAATCCGTTGCATTGGAAGCGATCGTATTAAGTTGAATAAACGCTGAACAGATACAGAAATTATCTGTTTCTACGGATACAGAAAGTTGATGACGCAGGGAAATCTGCGCCCCTGTAGGAGCGAGCTCGGCTCCGGGCGGCGTTCCGACGATGGTCGCCAACGATAACGCGGGAAGCCTGACAGCCCGCGGCGTCTTCGATTTCATCGCGAGCAGAGCTCGCTCCTACAGGGGTGGGGGAAATTTGGGGAGGGTCAGCCCGTGGCGGCTGCCAGGTTGGAGAGCATCGCCATTTGCGGCATGTTGCTCATGTTCAGCATGGCCAGCGGCTCCGTGGCGCTGGTGTTGACGAAGCCATGCCGGGTCCAGGCCGGCACCAGCAACACGTCGCCTGGCGCGACGTTCACGGCATCGGCATCGCCCAGGGTCAACGCGCCGCTGCCGGACTGAATGATGAACAGGTGCCACCAGGAATGTGCATGGCCATTGAGCTGCGCGCCGGGTATCAACCATTGCATGGACACTGCCATTCCCGGCGTCAACCTGCACCCTTCGAGGCTATTGTCGTGGGCCAGCGCGACAATATCGACCTCGCTGTGCGCAAGGCTCTGGCGCATGTCGGCAAGTTCACCTTGTTTCCACACGCGCGCACTGACAGGCGGAGACTGCAAACTCTCGCGAAAGTCCTTATAAGAAAAAAACTCACCTTTAGTATTATTCATCCGCGAATCCCGACTTACTGGCCATTTAAGTAAGCAGACACTAGATAAACAATAACGCCCTGTAAAGCCACTTACAGAACCGAGGGCCGCAATGCCGCGATCATATCAACTTCCACGGCAGCATTTTTCGGTAACTGATAAACACCCACGGTGGTTCTTGTATGTTTCCCGGCATCGCCCAACACATGACTGAAGACATCCGAGGCACCGTTGGCCACTTCGCTGAGATCGACAAAGTCCGCCGTGGATTTCACGTAGACCGTGACCCGGATCAGCGATTTGATTTTATCCAGTGAACCAATGGCATCGACCATCAGTGCCAGGCCGCGCATCGCGCTGATGCTGGCCGCCGCTTGCGCATCCGCCAGGCTGAGGTCGAGCCCGACCCGACCGGGGTAGTGAATTTTGCCGTTCATGCGCGGCACCATGCCGCTGATATACAGTTCGTCGTGATGGCGAATCAGGGGGGCGTAATGACCGCCGGCGGTGTTTTCGCCGTAGATGTCATAACCGAATTCCCTTGCGAGGGCGATGAAGCGTTCATCACAGGTCATGTGTTCAATCATTTTCCAAATCCTCTTGATCAATACTGCAAAAAACATCGATCCCCGGGCTTAACCCACGGCTCTCACGGGCGGTGCCAGGCTGGTGATCCCGACCCTTGTTTCGATGGCCTCGGCCAGGCGTAACAGGTCATTGCTGAGCTGCCCGTAGTGTTCGTTGAACAACACGATGTGGCCGATAAACGAGAAGTTGTCTTTCACAAGCGCACTGACTGAATCACCGACGCGCTTGGCGAAGGTGGCTTCCACCACTTCGATGTCCAGCACGCGGGCCAGGGCTTCGATATCGGGCGTGGAGCGCAGGATTCCACCCGCCGGCGCCCTCAGCAGACGAATGCCGCAATAGCCGCGCGGTACCGGTTCGTGGTGCTCGATCCGGCCTTCCACGGCCCAGCGCACCCAGCGCTCCCACGGGTTGAAATCGACGAAGGCGCGCTTGGCCAGGTCCCAGATGTGCATGCCACCGGGACGCATGTTGGTTTCCACGGCCGAGGTCAACTGGTCGGCCCTGTGGAACACTTCGTTGTGCCACGCGCCGTTGTTCTGGGAGACCAGGCCGGCCATATGCCGACCGGCAGCCATCAATCGGGTCTGCACATCCGCCGGCAGCGGCGCGGGCACCACTTGCTGGATTTCGGCACGATAGGCGCCTTCGGTGGTGGTTTTCTCGGTGACCCAGGTGCTGCCGGCCACGCAGTCCCAACTGTATTCCCGGGCGTCCTGGATTAACTCTTCGAGGACAATGCCGCCCTCGCGGTAAGGCTTGAGCGCGTGCCAGGCCTCATCGCATTCCGACGGGTGATGGATCACGCGGCAGCCGCGGCTGGCACCTTCACAGGCCGGTTTGATGAAGGCCTTGCCACCCAGTTCGACCACCCGCTGGCGCAGTTCCGGCAGGCTCTCGACCCGCCCGGAAACCACCGGCCGATAATCTTCCGGCGACGTTGCAGCCGTCGCTTCGAGATGGCGAAAAACCTGCTTGTCCAACCCTGCCCGCGCCTCGGCGCGGGTGATGCCGGGCAAACCGAAGTGGCCGGCCAGGGCCGCACCGAGCAAGACACCGCGATCGGAAAACGGCAGCACGCCGATCAGTTTCCAGCGGTCGCCGCTCAGGCAGCCGACCACCAGTTCAAGGGAGGCCGCCACGTCCTTTTCGGCCAGCGATGTGCTGCAGACGTGATCGGCCACCTGCTCGTCATGGGGCTGAATCTGCTCGACCAGCAGAATCAGCCGGGCGTTGTAGAGCGACTTGCACAGGTCGCGCAACTTCTGGATGTCGTGAACCCGATTGCCGTTGTACCCGACTACTACTACACATGAAGTCGTATTCATGATGCCCTCGACCTGCAAAGTGAAAACCCAAGCTGCGATGACTCAGTCGTGCAACGACGCACTGGATTTACGGTTGAACCAGTACCAGGCCAGGATCCCGCCGGCACCGATGACCGCCAGCACCAGGGCGTTGTACGGCGCCGGCACGACCCGCATGACCAGCACCGTCAACCCGGCACCGACGCCCAGGGATACCTCCTTGACGAACATGTTGTTCTGCTTGACCGAGAAGTAGTCGAGGTAGCTGAAGGCGCATTCGGCGAGCGACAGCAGCGCCACCCAGATCAGCGCGCCGACCAGGGTTTCGACATGGAACGCGGCCGGTGACGACAGCACTGCAAAACCACCGACGATAATCCCGATCACCGCGACGACCTTGAAGCGCCCGGTGCGCTCGATCAGCTTCATCATCGGCACCTGGGCGAACACCACC
This sequence comes from Pseudomonas izuensis, assembly GCF_009861505.1. Taxonomy (GTDB): domain Bacteria; phylum Pseudomonadota; class Gammaproteobacteria; order Pseudomonadales; family Pseudomonadaceae; genus Aquipseudomonas; species Aquipseudomonas izuensis. The sequence goes on from NZ_WTFT01000040.1 coordinate 40,071, forward strand.
ACGGCGCTGTTGAGGATCAGCATCAGGCCGTACCAGGCCGGCAGTTCACCGGTCTTGAGCAGGATCGCTTGGGGCAGGATCGAGAACACCCCGAACAACTTGATGCCCATGATGATCCCGGCGATCACCCACGGCAGTTTGTTGCGCCAGCCGCTGCCGTCGTGGCGGACCGGGCTGGCCGCCACCGGTTCCGAGGTGAAGGTCGCCCCCATGGCGATGGGCAGGCACAGCAATACGAAGCTCGCGGCGCCGAGGAAGAACATCGTCGGAGTCAGCAGCGGCGACAGCAGGATCAGACCGGCCAGCAGGCTGCCCATGTTCATGGCCACGCGGTTGTACGCCGCGCCTTCCTTGGTTTGCGCCGCTTCGCTCTTGATCAGGTAACCGGCAATCGCAATACCGTAGGCAAACAACGCCGCCGCAAACATCACAACACCCTGGTTGCTGGTGACGGCCAGCAGCACCAGCCCGAGGGAGGCGCAGAGCAGCGTCACGCTCAGGGAGCGGCGCCCCAGGACCAGCAAGGTCAGCGGCAGCAATAGCAGCAAGGCCCTGTAACCGAGGGCCAGGATGCTGTTGGTCGCGGTGTCGAGCCAGACGTTGGCCTTGCCCAACACCGCGAACAACGACACGGCGGTGATGATCCGGATCATGAACAGGCGGATATTGATCACCGGCTTGGCAACGGCGACCGTTGTTTGAACACTCATGCAGCACCTCTGGAACCGGCGATTGTTCAGGCGCCCGGCGCGAACAATCAGGAAAGTCTGTAAGGTGATGGTAGAGAGGGACGCTTGATTTCATCAGAGCAAGTTCGTATAGAATCAAACGAACTTTACTGCCGGAGAGACCAGTAAAATGCAGGTGCAGCGCGCAGTGATCGCCGCCATCGAGTTCCAGCCGGGTGTGCCGCTGGTCCAGCAGATCGTCGATCAGTTGTCGGTGGCGATCAGCCAGGGCGGCCTGCCTCACGGCTCGCGGCTGCCACCGATTCGCGAACTCTCCGAGCTGATGAACGTGGGCAAGTCCACGGTGGTGGATGCGCTGGACCGCTTGCGGGCCAAGGGCCTGGTGGTTTCACGACAGGGCTCTGGACATTACGTGCACCGCTCCAGCACCACCCTCAAGACCGATGCGGTCCCTGACCTGCAACCTCAGGACACGCTGAGTGTGGTCCGCCGCGCGGTGCTGCAGGACATTGGCGCGCTACGCCCCGGCGCCGGTTTCCTGCCCTCCTCGTGGCTGCCTGCAGACGAATTGCTCAAAGCCGTGCGCGGCACGCTTCGCGCCACCTCCCTGCGCATGGGCGAATACGGCGTCGCCGCCGGTTACCTGCCGCTGCGCGAGGCATTGCGGGTCAAACTGGCGACCCTGGGCATCGAAGTGCCCGTGGAGCAGATCGTCACCACCGCCAATACCGTGCAGGCCATCGACATGCTGATGCGCCTGCTGGTCAAGCCCGGCGACACGGTGCTGCTCGACGATCCGTGTTACTTCACCATGCATACCAACCTGGCCCTGCATGGTGCGAAGGTCATCACTATCCACCGGGGCTTTGACGGCATGGACCTGGAAGCCTTCGAGCAACTGGTGATCGCCCATCGTCCCGTGCTCTACCTGACCAACAACACCCTGCACAACCCGACCGGGCACTCGTTTTCCCCGGCGCAGGTCTATCGCTTGCTGGAGTTGAGTCACCGTTATGGCTTTCACATCGTCGAAGACGATTTGTATTGCGACATGCAGCAACGAACGTCACCGCGCCTGGCAGCGGGCGGGCTGGACAATGTCAGCTACGTGTCCGGTTTCTCCAAGACCCTGACGGCGAACTGTCGAGTCAGCTATGCGGTGCTTTCGCCGCAACTGGCGGCGCGGATGGTCACCCTGAAAATGGCCTGTGGCGGCATGACGTCGGAGCTGGCGGAACAGATTATCTGCACGATGCTCAGCGATGGCAGCTACGCCAAACATACCCGGCGCACGGTGGACAGGCTTTACGAGTCGAGCAGCCGGGTGGCGAGCTGGCTGGTGGAAGCCGGTTGCTCGGTGTCGTCGCTGCCCCATGAAGGGTTGTACATCTGGACGCGCTTACCCGAAGGGTTTCACGCCGAAACACTGGCGAGGAAAGGCCTGGAAATCGACCTGGTGCTGGCCCCCGGCACCCTACTCAGCAAAGCGCCGGACGCCAGCCATTTCCTGCGCTTCAACGTGGCGCACAGCGACAACACCCAGGTGCGCGAGCGGTTCTTGCGATTGCTCGACACTCCTCAAAAATAACGGATAACGCCGGTAACTGTGGGAGCGGGCTTGCTCGCGAAGGCGGTGTGTCAGGCGACATTGATGCTGGATGCGACGGCCTCTTCGCGGGCAAGCCCGCTCCCACAAAGACTCCATTCAATGCGCCAATGACTGGCGGCATGACAGTCGACCTATTTGGGAGTCTGTACGCATTTCCCCTGTGGGAGCAAAGCTTGCTCGCGATAACCAAGTTCGATCCAGCATCAGTGCCAACTGATCCACCGCTATCGCGAGCAAGCTTTGCTCCCACAGGAATCTTCCACAGGGGTTCAGCGTTGTGCGGATAATTGGCGGCAACACCGACCCAGTGTGGGAGTGAGCCTGCTCGCGAAAGCGGCACCTCGGCCCACCAGAAACCCCCAACAAAAAACCCCGCACCTTCTCTCAAAGGGCGGGGTTTTTCGTTACAGCATCCGACGCTTAAGGCGCGTACGTCAGCAACAACTCGGTCGGCACTTTGAAGTCCAGGGACATCATCACGCTCAACGCGGTAATGGTGAAGATCGAGAACACGAACAGCTTGCGTGCCCAGACCGTGTCATCCACTGCCTTGTAGCCGGTCCAGGCCATGTACAGCCAGTACATGCCCATGGCCGCGGCGACGGCGAGGTAGCTCATGCCGGCGTAGCCGCTGAAGGTCAACATCAAGGTCGCCACGAGGAAGGCCAGGATGTAGATCAGGATGTGCTTCTTGGCCACCTGGATTCCGCGCTTCACCGGCAGCACCGGAATCGATGCGGCCAGGTAATCGTTGAAGCGGAAGATCGCAATGGCGTAGGAATGCGGCATCTGCCACAGGCTGAACATCACCAGCAACGTCAGTGCGGCCATGTCGAAGGTGTTGCTCACCGCGACGTAGCCGATCACCGGCGGCATGGCGCCCGACAGGCTGCCCACCAGCGTGCCGTGAACCGACTTGCGCTTGAGGTACAGGCTGTAGAAACCGACGTAGATAACGAAACCGATCACTGCGAACAGCGCGGCCAACGGGTTGGCCACCTTGTACAACAGCGCAACGCCGGCGACACCCAGGACGGTCGCATAGGCCAGGGCCAGTTTCAGGGAGATGAGGCCCTGGACCAGCACCCGGTTCTTGGTGCGTTCCATCTTCAGGTCGATGTCGCGGTCGATGCAGTTGTTGAACACGCAACCGGAGGCGACCACCAGGGACGTGCCGATCATCGCGGCCAGGAAGATGGCCAGATCGACATGCCCTTTGGAGGCCAGGAAAAATCCGCCTGCCACAGAAAGCACGTTACCGAAAATGATCCCCGGTTTGGTGATTTGGATAAAGTGCTTAAAGGACATCCGGACTTACCTCACTTCGCCATCATGAACGTGTGGATGCTGAACATGATCCAGATCGACAGACCAACCAGCAGGGCAATCACGATCGCGGCAAAGACAAACGCAATCACGTTGTTACGCTGCGCCTGCGAACGATCCAGGTGCAGGAAGTACACCAGGTGCACCAGCACCTGGATCACGGCGAAAGCCACGACGATCAACAGAGTGATCGACTTCGGCAACGTCGGGTACATCACCAGACCGAACGGAATCAGGGTCAGGATGACCGACAGGATGAAGCCAATGCCGTAGGACTTGACGCTGCCGTGGCTGCCGTCGTCGTGGCCATTGTGGGAATGAGCGTTAGCCATTTACATAGTCCCCATCAGATAAACAACGGTGAATACGCAGATCCACACGACGTCCAGGAAGTGCCAGAACAGGCTCAGGCAGCTCAGACGGGTCTTGTTGGTCGCCGTCAGGCCGTTTTTCTGCACCTGATACATCATGATCGCCATCCAGATCAGACCGCTGGTCACGTGCAGACCGTGGGTACCAACCAGGGTGAAGAACGCGGACAGGAAGCCCGAACGGTTAGGGCCGTAGCCCTCGGAGATCAACATGTGGAACTCGTTGATTTCCATGCCGATGAAGCCGGCACCGAACACGAAGGTCAGGGCCAGCCAGCCCAGGACCTGCTTCTTGTTACCACGGAAGAACGCCAGCATGGCGAAGCCGTAGGTGATCGAACTGAACAGCAGCAGAGCGGTTTCGCCCAGTACGTATGGCAGTTCGAAGATGTCGTGGCCCGACGGGCCACCCGCTACGTTGTTAACCAGTACCGCGTACGCTGCGAAGATCGACGCAAACAGAATGCAGTCGGTCATCAGGTAGAGCCAGAAACCGAATACGGTCATCTCGCCCGAGTCGTGGTGATGGTCATCATGCCCATGTCCATCGACATGGGTGTGTCCAGCATTGGTCACTAAGTTCGACATGGTTTAAGCCTGTTCCAACGAGGTTTCAACACGGGTGGCAGTGGCTGGGACTTTCCCGGCCTTGACCAGACGCTTGTGCTGCTCGGCTTCGATGCGCTCGATCACGTCGACCGGCACGTAGTAGCCTTGATCATCACGGGCCGCGTGGATCACGAAGTAGATCACGGTGCCGGCCAGACCAGCGATCGCCAGCCACCAGATGTGCCAGATCATCGCGAAACCGAACACGGTCAACAGAGCACCCATGACCACACCGGTCGCAGTGTTGTTTGGCATGTGGATCGGTTCGTACTTGGCCGGAGCCTTGTACGCGGTACCGTTTTCCTTGGCTTCGGTGAACGGATCGACCACGTCGGCTTTTGGCAGTACAGCGAAGTTGTAGAACGGAGGTGGCGACGAGGTCGACCATTCCAGGGTGTGTGCATTCCACGGGTCGCCGTGTTCGCACATGTTCTCTGGCTTGTTGCGGTCACGCACACTCACGTAGAGCTGGATCAGCTGGCAAGCGATACCGACAGCGATCATCACCGCACCGAACATGGCAACGTACAGGTACGGTACCCACTCAGGGTTGGTGGTGGCGTTCAGACGACGGGTCATGCCCATGAAGCCCAGTACATAGAGCGGCATGAACGCGACGAAGAAGCCGGTGATCCAGAACCAGAATGCAGCCTTGCCCCAACCTTCGTGCAGCTTGAAGCCAAACGCTTTCGGGAAGTAGAAGCCGAAACCAGCGATGTAACCGAATACAGCACCACCGATGATCACGTTGTGGAAGTGCGCGATCACGAACAGGCTGTTGTGCAGAACGAAGTCAGCACCCGGGATGGCCAGCAGTACGCCGGTCATGCCGCCGATGGCGAAGGTCACCATGAAGCCCAGGGTCCACATTACCTGGCTGGTGAAGCGCAGACGGCCCTGGTAGATGGTGAACAGCCAGTTGAATAGCTTCACACCCGTCGGGATGGAAATCAGCATCGTCGCCAGACCGAAGAAGGCGTTGACGCTGGCACCCGAACCCATGGTGAAGAAGTGGTGCAGCCAAACCATGAAGCCCAGGATCGAGATCGCGCCCGATGCGTAGATCATCGAGTGGTGGCCGAACAGTTTCTTGCCCGAGAAGGTCGAGATGACTTCGGAGAAGATACCGAACGCCGGCAGAATCAGAATGTAAACCTCGGGGTGACCCCAGGCCCAGAACAGGTTGACGTACATCATTGGATTGCCACCAAGTTCATTGGTGAAAATGTGGAAATCCATGTAACGGTCAAGCGTCAGCAAAGCCAGGGTAGCGGTCAGGATCGGGAACGAAGCCACGATCAGGACGTTGGCCCAGGTGCAGGTCCAGGTGAAGATCGGCATGTCCATCAGCTTCATGCCTGGGGTACGCATTTTCAGCACGGTCGCCAGGAAGTTAACCCCGGTTAGCGTTGTACCCAGACCCGATAGCTGTAGCGCCCAGATGTAGTAATCCATCCCCACGCCAGGGCTGTATTGCAGGCCCGACAGCGGCGGATAGGCAACCCAACCGGTCTTGGCGAATTCGCCGACGCCCAGGGACAGGTTGATCAGCACCACGCCGGAAACCAGCAGCCAGAAGCTCAGGGAGTTCAGGAACGGGTAGGCAACGTCACGCGCGCCGATCTGCAGCGGCACTGCAAGGTTCATCAGGCCGGTGAAGAATGGCATCGCCATGAAGATGATCATGATCACACCGTGAGCGGTGAAGATCTGGTCATAGTGTTCAGGTGGCAGGTAGCCAGGCGAACCTTCGGTGGCCATGGCCAACTGGGTACGCATCATGATGGCGTCGGCAAAGCCACGCAGCAGCATGACCATGGCGACGACGATGTACATCACGCCGATTTTCTTGTGGTCGACCGACGTCAGCCACTCGGTCCACAGGTACGTCCACTTCTTGAAATAGGTGATTGCAGCGAACAACGCCAGACCACCAAGCGCGATCATCGAGATGGTGACCATCACGATCGGCTCGTGGAACGGGATCGCTTCCCAACTTAATTTACCAAACATCGTTTACTCCTCTGCCCCGGCAGCTGAATGCGAGTTCATGTCCGTAGCGGCCACTTCTTTCTCTTTCTTCTCGTGGTGCACCTTCGGACCTGGTTTCATGCCTTCGTACTTGTCGACGATGATCTGGAACAGGTTCGGCGTAACCGAGGAGTAGAGCTCGACTGGGTTGTTCTGGCTCTGCTTGGCAAGAGCTGCGTATTCAGCCTGTTCAAGCTTCTTAGGTGCCTTTTTGACTTCACTTACCCAGGCGTCGAATTCTTCCTGGGTAGTCGCGGTCGCTTTGAATTTCATGCCGGTAAAGCCAGCGCCGCTGTAGTTGGCGGAGATACCGTCCATTTCAGCGTTCTGGTTGGCGATCAGGTGCAGCTTGGTCTGCATGCCCGCCATCGCGTAGATCTGGCCGCCCAGCGCAGGGATGAAGAACGAGTTCATCACAGCGTCGGAGGTGATCTTGAAGTTGATTGGCGTGTGCGCCGGGAACACGATCTTGTTGACCGTGGCAATGCCTTGTTCCGGGTAGATGAACAGCCACTTCCAGTCCAGCGCGACCACTTCGATGGTCACCGGCTTCACGTCGGATTCCAGCGGACGGTACGGGTCCAGGGCGTGGGTCGACTTGTAGGTGACGTAACCCAGGGCAATGATGATCATGATTGGCACAGCCCACACCGCGATCTCGATCTTGGTGGAGTGGTTCCACTTCGGCGTGTAGGTAGCGCTGGTGTTGGACGCGCGGTATTTCCAGGCGAACAGGAAGGTCATCACGATGACCGGAATCACGACCAACAGCATCAGCAGCGTTGCGGTGATGATCAGGTTTCGCTCGTCCAGGCCCACCTGGCCCTTGGGATCGAGCAAGGTCATGTTGCAGCCTGACAGCAGCAACGTGCCGATCAGCGGCAATAAGCCTAGTAGTCTGGGGTACCTGTTTTTAATCATCTCACGACCTCTAAAGCAGCTTGCGCCATGCAGTTGGGTTTTGATCGCCAACACTTCACCCTGCCAAGGGTTGGCATTTTTCTTGGATTGAATAAGGGCTGGCCCGTCGAGCGTCAGACGCGTTTCGACAAATCCTGGGCTAGCGTGAGTTCTTATTCGAATTCGTGGTCAAAGGCCTTGTTACAGACCAATTCCATTTGGTGCGGATAGTTGGAGGCACCGACACCTGGGCATCGCCTGAAGCCGCCCGGCCTCTCGACACCCTGTTCCTGCCCAAACACCTGGTGGGCGTGAGCAGAGCCGGGAATTCAGTGCGGGCGATTGTAGTTATGTAGCGTTTTTTAAACCATGTCTCATCCCGAAATAATTTATATCCCGCCCCGCAACAATCCTTAACACAACTCGTAAAAATGGCGCATCTTATCGAAATTGATTCTCAACAAAAACACCAAAAATAGTAGGCCTACCATCCGCAATTCAGACAGCATCGAAGCCTCGGCTGCTGCGCTCGATACGGCGGTAGCCCCCATATGGCAAGGGCTCTGGCAAATTGCCAGAGCCTGTTAAAACTGCCTGCTCCAGCGTGGCGAGGGTCAAGTGGCCATCCTGAAAAACAGGCCAATTTCATTGCGTACCCACGTACCAATCCGATGCACTGAAAGCCGGTGCGACACTCAAGATGTGACAACATGTCGCACACTTGCCACACCCTTCGTTGCCGCCTGTCACGGACTTTTTACCTGGCCTCTGAAAATGCAAAAACGCCCCGGTCCTCTGTTCAAGGACCGGGGCGTTTTTGATGTCACAGCGTTGCCGCCGATGACCTCAGCGTAGCGCTTTGCGGTTACGCACCGTGAGTAGCGGCACCAGCACCACCACCAACACGAAGGCGACCAGCGCCCACTGTGCCAGCGACAATCCGAGGATCGGCGGGTACGGGGTGGAGCAGAAGCCGTCGACCTGGAAGCCCAGCGGGAAGATCTTCGCCAGCGGCAAGCCATCGACAATCGGCTGCAGCACGTCGATGCCGCAACTGACCGCCGGATAGAACTGCGTAAAGACGTGATGCCCCGCCACTCCCGCGCCTGCCAGCGCGCAGATCACCACCAGGGTTTCACACACCGTGATGCTGCGACGGCTGCGCATGGCCGCACCGACAAAAGCGAAGATCGCGATCAACAGCAAGGCATAACGTTGCAGGATACACAGCGGGCATGGCGCCTCGCCCAGCACGATTTGCATGTACAGCGCACCGCCGATCAGCGCCAGGCAGATAACGCCCAGCAACACCAGATAGCGCCGTTCACGGCCCAACCGCATGGTTTCCTCGCTCATCGTGTTTCCCTTCAATATATCGATTGCCCGCCAGTCTACACGCTGACCTGAATCTTTGAGAGCCCGGCGCGTGGTGGGGGGATGTCGGGGAAATAGACGATAGGCGGGTTAAGAAGGGATTAACTTTTGTGCGTTTTTCAAATCAAGACCGAGGTAATGCAATCGCGGGCAAGCCTTGCTCCCACAGGGTTAGTGTCAAACCAGATAGATGAGTACGACACAAACCCTGTGGGAGCAAAACTTGCCCGCGATGAGGGCGACGCGGTGAGACTGGCTCACCGCGCCCAACCTTTACTCCAGCGCCGCAGCCGGGCCGAAGAACTCGTAACGGCTTTGCTTCTCAGGCACACCCAGCGCCTTGAGGTGACGTTTGATCGCGGCCATGAAGCCTTTCGGGCCGAGGAAGTAGGCATCCACGTCGCGCTCAGTGGGCAACCACTCGCCCAACTGTTCCTGGCTCAACAACCCGACCTTGTGCGCCGCCGGGCTCACACCGTCGTCTTCGGCATAGCAGTAGAAGCGCTTGAGTTGCGGATGACGCTCGGCCAGCCCGTCGATCCAGTCACGGAAGGCATGAACGCTGCCGTTGCGGGCACAGTGGATAAAGTGCACCGGCCGCTCGGTTTCCAGCGCCGCTTCGAGCATCGCCAGGGTCGGCGTGATGCCGACGCCGCCGCTGATCAGCACCAGCGGTTTGTCGCTGGCGGTCAAGGTGAACTCGCCCGAAGGCGGAAACAGCTGGATGCTCGCCCCGACATGCAATTGATCATGCAGGTGGTTGGAGGCACGGCCGCCGGTTTCACGCTTGACGCTGATGCGGTACTGGCCTTTGTTCGCCAAGGCCGACAGCGAATAGTTGCGACGGATTTCTTCGCCATCGAGGATCAGTTTCATGCCGATGTACTGGCCCGGCTCTGCCGCCAGAATCGGGCCTTTGTCGGCAGGTTCGAAGTAGAACGAGGTAATTTCCGCGCTTTCCTCGACCTTGGCCACCACGACGAAATCCCGCGCCCCGCGCCAGCCGCCCGGTGCCTGTTCTTTCTGGTCGTAGATGCTGGTTTCGGCACCGATCAGGATATCGGCCAGTTGGCCGTAAGCCGCGCCCCACGCTGCGATCACTTCCGGGGTGGCGATCTCTTCGCCCAATACTTCAGCAATTGCACGCAGCAGGCAGGAGCCAACAATCGGGTAGTGTTCCGGCAGAATCTGCAGGGCAACGTGCTTGTTGATGATCTTGGCCACCAGGTCGCCCAACTGGTCGAGCTGGTCGATGTGGCGTGCATACATCAATACGCCATTGGCCAGTGCGCGTGGCTGGTCGCCGCTGGCCTGGTGGGCCTGGTTAAACAGCGGACGGACTTCCGGGTACTCGGACAGCATCATGCGGTAGAAATGAGTGATCAGCGCTTCGCCACCGCTTTCCAGCAGCGGCACAGTGGATTTGACGATGGCACGGTCTTGAACGCTAAGCATAAAGTGACTCCTGAGCAACGAGATTTTCCCAACGATTGCCCTATGCTTATCAGTTTCCGTGCCAAATAAATTATCGATATAAATCAATAACTTAACAACAAGATAGTCATATCGACACAGGTTGCTTTATAGTCACACCGACTACATGGAGTCACTATGACTGCAAAATCCCTGCTTACCGCCCTGTTGCCACTGGTCTCGGACCTGTCCCGCGAACTCCCCGAAGGCGAGCGCTATCGACGCTTGCTCGAAGCGATGCGCGCCCTGCTGCCCTGCGATGCGGCCGCCCTGCTGCGCCTCGATGGCGAGTGGCTGGTGCCGCTGGCCGTCGACGGCTTGAGTACCGACACCCTTGGTCGCCGCTTCAAGGTCAGTGAACACCCGCGCTTCGAAGCGTTGCTCAGCAGCCACGGCCCGACCCGCTTCGCCGCCGACAGCGACATGCCCGATCCCTACGACGGTCTGGTTGAAGGCCTGGACGACCATCTGGAAGTCCACGACTGCATGGGCTGCCCGCTGTTCATCGACGAGCGTCCATGGGGCCTGTTGACCCTCGATGCCCTCGATCCCGGGCAATTCGAACCGATCGAATTGGACGCCCTGGAAGCCTTTGCCAGCCTCGCCGCCGCCACAGTGAATGCCGCCGAGCGCATCGAGCGCCTGAACAATCGCGTCGAAGATGAGCACCAGCGCGCCGAGGTCTACCGCCAGGCCAGCGGCCAGCAGAACCGCGAAATGATCGGCCAGAGCAAGGCGCACAAACGGCTGGTGGAAGAGATCAATCTGGTGGGCGGCAGCGACCTGACCGTGCTGATCACCGGTGAAACCGGGGTCGGCAAGGAACTGGTGGCCCAGGCCATCCACGCCGCCTCGCCCCGGGCCGACAAGCCGATCATCAGCCTCAACTGCGCCGCGCTGCCTGATACGCTGGTGGAGAGCGAGTTGTTTGGCCACGTGCGCGGCGCCTTCACCGGGGCGATGAATGATCGACGCGGCAAGTTCGAACTGGCCAATGGCGGCACGCTGTTTCTCGATGAAGTCGGCGAACTGTCGCTGACGGTCCAGGCCAAATTGCTGCGCGTACTGCAAAGCGGTCAGTTGCAGCGACTGGGTTCGGACAAGGAACATCAGGTCGATGTACGGCTGATCGCGGCGACCAACCGCGATCTGGCCGAAGAAGTGCGCAGCGGCCGCTATCGCGCCGACTTCTATCATCGCCTCAGCGTTTACCCTCTATTAGTGCCGGCCCTGCGTGACCGTGGCCGCGATGTACTGCTGCTCAGCGGCTACTTCCTGGAACAGAACCGCTCGCGCATGGGCCTCAACAGCCTGCGCCTGAGCAGCGACGCCCAGGTGGCGTTGCTGGCGTACGACTGGCCGGGCAACGTGCGGGAACTGGAGCACTTGATCGGCCGGAGTGCGTTGAAGGCCCTGGGTAACTGCAAGGAACGGCCGAAAATCCTTAGCTTGAGCGCAGCCGACCTGGACCTGCCCAACGGCAGTGTCGAAGTCGCCGCCGAGCAGCCGGCTGCGGCCGCTGTGGCGTTGGTGACCGGGGATTTGCGCGAGGCCACTGAAAACTATCAGCGCCAGTTGATCGGTGCGTGCCTGGAGCGGCATCACCATAATTGGGCGAGCGCGGCGCGTGAACTAGGCCTGGATCGGGCGAACCTTGGGCGGATGGCCAAAAGGCTGGGGATGAAGTGAGGACCTCTTCGCGAGCAGGCTCGCTCCTACAATAGATTGTGAGCGCTCAAAAAACCTGTGGGAGCAAGCTTGCTCGCGATGGCGGTCTACCATTCACCTGATTTGCTAAAGCCTGCCCCCAACAAGTCGATAACCCGGCATTGATAGCTTTTGGCGATCCTCGCGGTCGCCCATCACCTTTTTCCACAGAAGGTACTTATGTCTTCCACCAAAGGCCGCGCGGATTCACTTTCGCTTCTGCTGTTCACCTTGCGCAGTGGCAAGTTGATGGCGATCAACCTGCTCAAAGTCAGTGAAATCATCCCCTGCCCGCCGCTGACCAAACTGCCGGAATCGCACCCCCACGTAAAAGGCATCGCCACCCTGCGCGGCGCCTCGTTGTCGGTGATCGATCTCAGCCGCGCCATCGGCGAGCGCCCGCTGGAAGATCCGAACGGAGGCTGCCTGATCGTCACCGATGTCAGCCGCTCCAAACAGGGCTTGCACGTTCAGGCCGTCAGCAAGATCGTCCACTGCCTGACCACCGACATCCGCCCGCCGCCCTTCGGCTCCGGCGGCGTGCGCTCGTACATCACCGGCGTGACCTCGGTGGATGGCACGCTGGTGCAGGTGCTGGACATCGAAAAAGTCATCCATGGCATCGCTCCGGTGCAAATCGACATGGCACCGACCGAGCTCAGCATGGAAGACGCCGAAGTGCTGGGCAATGCGCGGATTCTGGTGGTCGATGACAGCCAGGTGGCGTTGCAGCAATCCGTGCATACCCTGCGCAATCTCGGCCTGCAATGCCACACGGCGCGCAGTGCCAAGGAAGCCATCGATTGCTTGCTGGACCTGCAAGGTACTGCCCAGCAGATCAACCTGATCGTCTCCGACATCGAAATGTCCGAAATGGACGGCTATGCCTTCACCCGCACCCTGCGCGAAACCCCGGATTTCGCGCACCTCTATGTGCTGCTGCATACCTCGCTGGACAGCGCGATGAACAGCGAAAAGGCCCGCTTGGCCGGCGCGAACGCGGTGTTGACCAAGTTCTCTTCGCCGGAACTGACCAAATGCCTGATCGACGCGGCCAAGGCTGTGGCCGAACAAGGACATTGAGGCTTGGCCGGGGACTATTGCTGGCTGATGCGGCGCGACCTCGCCGAGGTGGTGCCCGCCATCCGCTGGCCATCCGGCATTCAATTGACCCACTATCGTCCTGAACTTGCCGCTGCCGTGCATCATTTGATGGAGTCGGGTTACAGCGACGGTGGTGGTCGCGTGCCGGAATCGGCGCTGTGGCAGCGTCAGTTCGAGAGCGACCCCGAATACGATCCCGAGCTGTGCTTCATCCTGCTGGATGCCGACGGCGTGGTTGCGGTGTGCCAGTGCTGGACGAGTTCTTACATCAAGAATCTGGTGGTGCATGCGCGAGTCCGACAACAAGGACTGGGTCGCGCGCTGCTGTTGCATGCTTTCAAGGTGTTTCAGCAGCGCCGGGAAGGGTTTGTGGATTTGAAGGTACTGGAAGACAACCTGCGGGCGCGGCGGTTGTATGAGCGTGTCGGGATGTATGCGGTCCGCCGGGAATTGGTTCCCGCCTGACCCACCGCCATCGCGGGCAAGCCACGCTCCCACAGCAATATTTGTAAACGACGCGAAACCTGTGGGAGCGTGGCTTGCCCGCGAAGAGGCCCGTTCAAGCGCCATCAATCCATCAGGCATACTCCAGCCTTGGACATCACCCAAGGATCCCGAACCATGAAAGCCGCAACCCTGACCTTCCTCTGCCTCATCGCCCTCGCCACCCAGGCCCATGCCTCCAGCCCGGACGCCTGGGCCGCCTACGACAAAGCCGTCCTCGCCAGTTGCACCAAGGCCAGTGGCCTGAAGAACGCCAAACCTGTCGGCAACGCCGCGCAGTTCGATGACCGCGTCGGCTACACCGCCCTCCTGCTGCAAGGCCAGTACCCGCAAAAACACATGAAAGGCGCACAAGGCACCGAGCTGTGCCTCTACAACAAACAGAGCAAAACCGCGTACGTCACCGAATGGGACTCCATCCGTGCGGCCGCCAAGGCGCAGTGAGTGGCGCATAACTTGCTTCGGCTGGGGTCTTTGCGGTGGCATTCTGTCGCCGTTTCATGCTCCCGGATGCGACTGACCGCTCAATGAATACGACGTTTTCCTGCGTAGGCTGTGGCAAATGCTGCAATGACCACCATGTCCCCCTGACCCTGCCCGAAGCCCGCATGTGGGCAGCCGACGGCGGTCAAGTGATCGTGCTGGTGGAAGCCTTCCTGAGTAATGGCCTGGGCCTGCCGGTGCAGCAACGCGAACATGCCGAACGTCGTTCGGCCATGGTCCGCAGCGCCGATGCCGAGGCGTATGTCGCCATCACCTTTGCCGCTTACAACTTGGGTGCCTGCCGGAATCTTGACGAAAACAACCTGTGCCGCATCTACGAGCGCCGGCCGCTGGTGTGCCGCATCTACCCGATGGAAATCAATCCGCACATCCCCCTGAACACCGCTGTGAAGGAATGTCCGCCCCAGTCGTGGGAAAAAGGGCCGGAGCTGATAGTCGGTGGTGAATTGGTTGACAGAGACCTGTCGGAATTGATCCAGCGTTCCCGTCAGGCGGATCGCGATGACATTCAGATGAAGGACGCGATGTGCGCGCTGCTGGGGATTCGAACGACAGCGCTGAAGGGTGACGGGTTTACCGCTTATCTACCGGACATGAACGAATTCGCCAGGATCTTCGATGAACTGAACGGCCAGACATTGCCGCAGTGGAGCAGCGAGTGGCTGTTTCATGTATCGGGTGAGGACATCGCTGGGCAGGTTGTGGCGGCTGGTGCGCAGGTAGTGACGGATGCGCCTGCGAACTATGGGTTTATTTCGTTGCGGGCGGCTTGATCCGAAGGATTTGGTGCCTGTGATGGCCTCATCGCGAGCAAGCTTTGCTCCCACAGAGCATCTTCATAATTCATTGTGGGAGCAAAGCTTGCTCGCGATGACGGCGGTACCATCACCGCATAATCTTGGGCTTAACGCTTGCCCATCGACCGCCGAGTCCCCGGCGGCGCCATGCCTGGCGTCTTGGTGTGACCGTTCTTGGCGCCGTTCTTGTACCACGGTTGGTTGGAGCCTTTGGCGCCTGCCAGTTCACCCGGTTTGAACGGGAACTTGAATGCCGGGATCGCGGCTTTGGTTTCGCCGTCGGCGCTGGAGTCGACGCTGTCTGGCAGCTCTGCCTGCTCGTCGCTCAAGGTGTCGGCGACCGGCGGTTGTTTCGGGGAAGTCATGAAAGCTCCGGGTGATGCGTAATGTGTCGGGCCCGGTCAGCGAGCCGCGAAAGGCGGCAGTATAACTGGATGAAGCGCCGCAAGCTGCTGTTAAGCGACTCGCACAAATCCCGGTAAGAATGTTAGCGTGCTCAGCATTCTCCTCTGCACCGACGAGCCTGCATCCATGAAAAAAACCGTCCTCGCCTTCAGCCGCGTCACGCCTGAAATGGTCGAACGCCTGCAACAAGACTTCGACGTCATCGTGCCGAATCCGAAAAACGGCGACATCAATGCCCAGTTCAACGAAGCCCTGCCCCACGCCCACGGCTTGATTGGCGTCGGTCGCAAACTCGGTCGTGCGCAACTGGAGAACGCGGCCAAACTGGAAGTGGTGTCCAGCGTTTCGGTGGGCTATGACAACTATGACGTGGCGTACCTGAGCGAACGCGGGATCATGCTGACCAACACCCCCGACGTGCTCACCGAAAGCACCGCCGACCTGGCTTTCGCCCTGTTGATGAGCAGTGCCCGCCGCGTCGCCGAACTCGATGCCTGGACCAAGGCCGGGCAATGGCAAGCCACCGTCGGCGCACCGTTGTTCGGTTGTGATGTCCATGGCAAGACCCTGGGCATCGTCGGCATGGGCAACATCGGTGCAGCCATTGCCCGCCGTGGCCGCCTGGGCTTCAACATGCCGGTCATCTACAGCGGCAACAGTCGCAAGACCGAGCTGGAACAGGAGCTCGGTGCGCAGTTCCGTACCCTGGATGAACTGCTGGCCGAAGCCGACTTCGTGTGCCTGGTGGTGCCGCTCAGCGAGAAAACCAGACACCTGATCAGCCATCGCGAACTGGCGTTGATGAAGCCAGGTGCCATCCTGGTCAACATCTCGCGCGGCCCGGTGGTGGATGAGCCGGCACTGATCGAAGCGCTGCAAAACAACCGGATTCGCGGTGCCGGGCTGGATGTGTACGAAAAAGAGCCACTGGCCGAATCGCCGCTGTTCCAGCTGAAAAACGCCGTGACCTTGCCGCACATCGGCTCGGCCACCCATGAAACACGCGAAGCGATGGCCAACCGTGCCCTGAGCAACTTGCGCAGCGCCTTGCTGGGCGAGCGTCCGCAGGATCTGGTTAATCCGCAGGTCTGGAAAGGTTGATTGAACCGCGGCACGCCTTGCTCGGCGTGCCGCTTGTAAACACACTTTATTGAAGTGCAAGTAACGACATAACTCGCAACTCAGTGCCCGGCCACTTTACAAAAAAACGCCGATAAACTCCGACGACAAAAAAGCACTGATGTGCACTCGGAGCGTATTGGCATGAACAACTTCACCACCGCTGGCGTTATCAGGCGGAGCAAAATACTGGTCGTCCTGATGGCGGCTCTTTTCGGCCTCATGACGCTCACCAACAACTTCACCGACTATGCGGCGTACTCCGACTACATCGGACGAATCATCAGCATGAGCGATACCGTCGGTAATGATTCCCGACGTTACCGGGCCGTCACTTCCATGATTTTCCATCACCGCTTTTATTGGGCAATCATCACCCTTGAGATCATATTCACCTTCAGCTTCCTGGTAGGCACTTATCAGCTGTGTCGAAAACTCTCTGCACCGCGCAGTGAATTTCACGAAGCGAAGAAGTTCGCCATCATTGGTTTCAGTACAGCAATTTTCGTTTACCAGACCTTGTACGTCACCATACTCAACGAATGGTTCGACATGGAGTACTCCGCCCAGCGCAATGCCTTTGAATGGGCAAGAAGCAACATTGAATACATGTTCCTCGGGCTGATATTTCTGCTGGTGGCCAAGGATAATTAAACAGCGTGTTTCTCACGCCAACTTGCCCGCCACCGGATTCACACTCGCCCTGGGTTTGCGGAACACCAGCACATTGCCCAACATCACCATCACCAGCCCCACCAGCGCCGGAGCGGTCCACTGGTAGCCTTCGACAAACGCCGAGACATTCAGCGCCACCACCGGGAACAGCACGGTGCAATAGGCGGCACGCTCCGGCCCCATGCGACCGACCAGCGTCAGGTACGCGGTGAAGCCGATCACCGAACCCGGAATGACCAAATACAACAACGAACCGATGTAGCGCGCACTCCATTCCACGTCGAACGGAATCCCCTTGACCAGGCACCACACCGATAGCATCGCCGCGCCGTAAGCCATCCCCCAGGCGTTGGTCGTCAGCGGCTTGAGCCCGGCTTTCTGCTGCAGGCTCGAGAGCATGTTGCCCGCCGAGAAACACAAGGTGCCGCACAGGGCCAGGCCCAGGCCGAGCAAGGTTTGCGGGCTGGCGGTGTGGCCGACCAGCTCCGGCCAGAACAACAGGCCCAGGCCGAGCAAGCCCAACGCGCCGCCCATCAGCACATTGCGGGCGATTTTCTGGCCGAAGAACACCCGTGCATTCAGGGCATTCCACAATGTAGCGGTGGAAAACACCACAGCGACCAGGCCGCTGGGAATCCACTGGCTGGCGGTCAGGAAACACATGAAGTTGACGCAAAACAGGCACAGTCCCTGCGCCAGGCAGATCAGATGCCCGCGCCGGTTCATCACTTGCAGACGCCGGCTGAGCAGCAGCATCGCGAACAGCACCAACGCTGCGAGGCCGAAGCGATAGACAATCGACACGGGGATCGCCACCACGCCCAGTTGCCATTTCAGGGCAATCCAGGTGGTGCCCCAGATCAGCACGGTCAGCAGGTACAAAGAAAGGTTCATGGCAAAGGCTCCTCGATAGGTGCCCAGTGTCCTGCGCCGGGCCTTGGCGCACTTGCATAAACTTGCGCTTTTATCGCGCGACAGGCTGGCAGGCGAAGGCCTACGGAGTAGGATGCAGGCATTAGAGAGCACCGAACATGTCCGCCCTGGAAACCCTACAAGTCTTTCAAGCCCTCAACCGCTCGCCCAATGCTCGCCTGGAGCACAGCGCCGAGCTCGGTGACGGCCTGTCTGCGGCCTTGTGGAGCAACCATCACGATGCCCAGGACTACGAAGCGCCGAGCCACCACACGCTGTCGTGCTACATCGCCGGCGGCACCGGCACCTTCCGCCGCGACCAGCCCGGCACCAAGGGTGGCCCGGACAAACTGTGCATCCTGCCCGCCGATCATCAGTCCGGCTGGGTCATCAACGGCGACATTCGCCTGGCTCACCTGTATTTCAGCCCCGAACAATTTGCCCTTGGCTGCGTCACGCTGCTCGATCGCGAACCGCGCGAATTGCAACTGCGCGAGCAAACCTTTCTGGAGGACCCACAGCAGGCGTCGCGTTTTCGACAGTTGATCGCCCTCAACTGGGACGAACCGGGTGAACGCCTGCTCACCAGCAGCCTGGCCCACGAAATGCTCAGCCATGCGCTGCTCAGCCAGGTCAGCACCCGTCCGGACTTGCGCCTCAAGGGTGGCCTGGCGGCGCATCAACGGCGGTTGTTGGTGGAATACATCGACGGCCACCTGGCCGACGCCATCAGCCTGGGGCAATTGGCGGCGCTGTGCGCGTTGTCGGAATACCACTTTGCGCGGATGTTCCGCGAAAGCTTCGGCTTGCCGCCGCATCAATATGTATTGGCACGCCGCCTGAGCCGGGCGCGGGATTTGCTGCGCACAACATCGCAACCATTGGGGGAGATTGCGCTGGCTTGCGGGTTCGCCAGTGCCAGTCACTTTACCAACCGGTTCCGGCAGACGTTGGGGGGAACGCCCGGCGAATATCGCCAGGCGTTTTTGCGTTAAGGCGCCAGCGTGGTAATGCTGAACGTATTGGCGTGGAACACCGGATCGAGCCTGGCCTCTCCCTTGGCCGCGACCGGCTGCGTGAAATCCATCGCCGGTAGATAGACTTTTTTACTTCGCCCATCAAAGGCCATGTTGTACGCCATCGGCAACGTGCTGATGCTCGCCTGGACCTGGTAATGATCGGCGTCCAGCTGCTTGATGACGGTCAGGCTGGCATCAACGCCACTGGGAATCAGCAAACGCCGGTTGTCGACGTCGTATGCCAGGGCGTTCACGTCCCGGGTGATCGGCAGGCTGGCTTTCACCTCACCGGTTTCCCGATCGGCCACCACCAGGCTCGGCGCGTCACCACGACACGCCACGAACAACCGGCTCCGTTCGACATCCTGGGCCAACGCACTCGGGCGAGTGCAGCCGTCGAATTGCCAGGTGTCGAGGATCTCGAACCCGGTCGCGGAGAATCGCGCGACCTTGCCTTCATCACGCATCGGCAGGAAGAAACTGCCGTCGCCCTTGACCAGCAACGGATCAATCTTCTTCACGTCCAGTTCATGGCGGGCGCTCACGCGTTCCTGCTTCGGATCAAACACAAACAACGTCGACCGATCCGCGCGCCGGCCGCTGACGATGATGACTTGCCCGGTGCCCGGCTCATACACCGCGCTGTTGAGATTGCTCTGCGCCACCGGAATGCGCTTGAGCAGCTTGAGCGTGGACAACGCCAGAACACCCAGGCTGCCATCGGTGTTGAGCACAAACGCCCGGTCCAGTGCCGGCACGAACACCACGCCATTGGCGCCCGCAGAGTTGTCGACGGTTTTGATCAGATGCTGTGTGCTGACATCGAACACGCTCAGGCCGTTTTCCCGACGGGCCAGAAACAGAAAGGGCCGTGTCGCATCCAGCGCCACGAACCCCCAACTGTCACCCGAGCCGGGCAGCGTCACTTGCTGCTCGCGGTGATACACCCGTGCGTCCGGCGCGGGTGCAGCGTTGGCCAAGGCGCTGGCCAATAGCAAAAACAGGCTCAAGGCTTTCATCAGAACTCCAGGGTGCTGGACAGTGTCACCTGCCGCGAATCACCCATCGACACAAAGAAACGGCTCACCGCTGAGGTGTAGTACGTTTGATCGAACAGGTTTTTCACGTTGAGCTGAAACTTGACCTTCTGCCCCTCGACCTTGGTGTCGTAGGTCGCAAACGCATCGGCCACGGTGTAGGCCGGCAGGTCGAAATCATTGACCGCATTGCCCTCCCGCTCACCGACATAACGCGCCCCCGCACCGACCCGCAGTTGATCGCCACCGACGACGTTACCGAAGTCATAAACCGCCGACAGCGAGCCACTGTTCCTGGCGACGTTCTGCAATTTCTTGCCTTCGTAAAGCGGGTCCTCGGTGACCTCGGCATCGGTATAGGCGTAGCTGCCGATCATGCTCCAGCGATCGGTGAGCTGGCCGCTCAAATCCACTTCAAGACCACGGGAACGTACTTCGCCGGCCGCGCTGTAAACCGTCGTCGGGCCTTCGGCGTTGGCCACCAGTACGTTGCGCTTCTTGATGTCGAACAAGGCGATGTTGCCCGTCACACGGCCCGGCAGATCCAGCTTGGCGCCAATTTCCCAGGACTTGGCTTCTTCCGGCGCGATGCTGCCGTCCAGCACGGTGGTGCTGCCGCTCAACGGCGCAATGGTCGAGTTGGGTTTGAACGATTCGGTGTAGCTGCCATAGAACGACAACGCGTCGGTGAAGCGATACACCAGGCCCGCGCGCGGCACCCATTTCTGCCCGTTGCTGTCGGTGTTGGCGTGGAATGGCACGCCTTTGCCGGCGTACTGGTCGTACGCCTGGAAACGCCCGCCCGCCACCAGAATCCACTGGTCGGTGAGGTGGATGGAGTCTTGCAGGAAGATCGAGTCGCTGCGCAGTTCATCGGTCTGCGCGCTGTCGGCTGCACTGACGGTAGTGCCTGGCACTTCACGGCCATACACCGGATTGATGTAGCTGAAGTTGGTCAGGCTTTTCTGGCGAATCAGGTCTTCACGGAAGATCTTGCGGTACTCGTCATCGACGCCTATCAACAGGTCATGCTGCATCCCCAGCACATTCACGTTGCCTTCGAGACTGGCGGTGGTGAAGCGGTCGGTGCTGATGGCGTCCTGGGTACCGTCCATGCTGCGGGTCAGCGTGCCTTTGTTGGTGTCGATGGCCGTCACGCGTACCTGGCTGGCGTCGTAGGTTTCGCGGTTCCAGCTGTAGCCGAAGTGGACTTTCCAGTTGTCGTTGAGCTCGTGGTCGGCCTCGAAGTGATAGAGGTCGGAGCGCCCTTCCATGTTGTTGAACGGTTCATCCAGGCGTTCTTCGCGCGAGATGCTCAGAGGATGATTGTCACGCGGGTCGATCAGCGTGCCACGGTCAAACGGGGTCAGGAATTCACGGTGCTCATAGGCGAATAGCAACTTTGTGCTTTCGCCGAACCAGGCCAGGGAGGGCGCCACCAGGCTCTCGCGATGAACACCGAAATTGCGCCAGTAATCTTCGTCTTCATGGTCCAGCACCATGCGATAGGCCAGGCCGGAATCCCCTAGCCCGCCGGTGCTGTCGAAGGTGCCACCGCTGCCGTTCTTGCCTTCGCCATAGGTCGAGCCACGCAGGGTCATGGCGTTGTACTGCTCAAGCTCCGGCTTCTTGCTGACCATGTTCACCACACCGCCCGGGTCTTGAATCCCGTAGAGCAACGAGGCGGGCCCCTTGAGCACCTCGACCCGATCCACCGTGGCGTTCATGCCACGGCCCTGAACGATCGGCATGCCGTCGCGCATGATCGAACCATTGCGGTTATCACCGAAACCGCGAGTCATGACCGAGTCCTGGGTGCTGCCCAGGGTATTGCCCTGGGTGATGCCGCTGACGTTGGCCAGGGCATCATCCAGATTGCGCGGCGCCTGATCGCGAATGACCTGGGCCGCGACCACGTTGATGGTTTGCGGAATTTCCTGAATGGGGGTCGAGGAGCGCATGACCGAACTGACGGGCGGTGGCTGGTAACTGGTCGACTGCTCCATCACCGACGTGATGTTGGTCGCGCCCAGGTTCAAGGCACCTTCGGTAGGTTGCGGCTCAAGTGCCATGGTGTGGCCATCGGTACGACGGAAGGTGAGGCCCGTACCGCTGAGCAAACGCTGCAGTGCCTGTTCGGCGCTCATCTGGCCATTCACCGCCGGCGCGTTGAGGCCGTAGGGCGCTTCATCGGTGTAGACGACGCTGATGCCGGTCACCCGGCTGAAATCGCTCAAGGCCTGGGGCAGGGGTTTGGCGGCCATCGAGAAACTGAACTGCTCACGCTGCTGGCTACCGCCAGCCTCAGCGGCCATCGCCACGTTCGGCGGCAGCAATGCCAACGCCGAAAAGCTCAAGGCAGAAACACCCAACCATTGTTTGACCGAACCCGATTTTGCCCTGGACTTCATGACTCGTGACCTGTGTAGAACCGCAACGGATGCGAATGACTCGCAGTTTCAGTCACTACACGGATGGCGTTCGGTTTTACCTCAGCAGAAAGTGAAAATATTTTTTATTCAGAAAGATGTGGTGCCTGATCTGGCCTCTTCGCTGGCAAGCCAGCTCCTACAGAAGATCGGGGCGACTGTAGGAGCTGGCTTGCCAGCGAAGAGGCGCGTCGGATCAACGCAAAATAATCAGATGCCCCAACACCGGATGCTGCTCAAACCCCAACACCCCCTGCAACGAACTCAACACCGCCTGCGGGTTCTTGCTCGGGAAACTGCCACTGACCCGTCGCTTGGCCAGTTCATCGTTGAGCAGCACGATCCTTCCCGGGTAATACCGGCCGAGGTCCTGCACCACGTCAGCCAACGTCGCCTTGTAGTAGTTGAGCCAACCCTGGCGCCACGCCAGTTGCGCTTCACTGTCCACCGCGAGCAAGGGTTGCGCCGTGCCTTCGCCATAGGCCACTTGCTGGCCGGCGGTGATGATTTGCTGCGCGGCGTTTTTATCCGCCGTCACGGCGACGCGACCGGACAATACCGTGACCTGCGCGCCGTGGGGCTGCAGGCGCACTTCGAACTGCGTGCCCAGCACTCGCGCCTGGCCCTTTTCGGCGTCGACCACAAACGGCTCGCCCGTGTGGGTCACGCTGAAGAAACCGGCACCGCGACGCACCTGCACATGCCGTTCACCGCGACTGAAATCCACGGCGATGGCACTGTCGGCATCGAGGGTGACTTGTGACTGATCGGCCAGGGTGACGGTGCGGATTTCCCCCGGCGCCGAGACATAATCGGCGCCCAGGTCATCAAGCCAGCGCGACGGCTGCCAACCAGTGCCGAGGCAGATCATCAGCACAAGGCATGCGGCCATCGCCAGCGCCCCGGACCAGCGCATGACGCTGTGGCGGCGCGAGTGATTCATTGCATTGAGGTAACGCTGCAAGGCCAAGGCGTCTTCATCGGCCAGGGTGCGTGCCGGCACTTCGCTCAACTCCCACAGCACTTGCGCGCGGGCATAGGCCTCGGCATGGGCCGGGTCAGCCTGCAACCATTGGCTGAAGGTGGCTTGGTCGCCACTGCTCGGCTGGTCATGCAACAGGCTCAGCCAGGCCAACGCGGCCTGCTCTTGAACGGGCGTCGGAGTGACGGTTTGAAAGTTGTTCACGGTGCTTTCCCTGGCGTACGCGGTTCCGGTTCCCGAAGGCTGGCCTTGCATGCTTCGAGTGCGCGCATCATATGTTTTTCCACGGCGCTTTGGGACAGGCCCATGGCCTTGGCGATTTCGGCGTACTTGCGGCCATGGATGCGGTTGAGCAAAAAAATCTGCCGCGTGCGTTCGGGCAAGGCGCGCAACGCGGCTTCGACATGCCGTAAATCGTTGCCCGCCTCCAGCGCAGCTTGCGGCTCACTGCCGATACCGTCGGATGGTTCCACCATCAAGCCTTCGCTGGCCCGGGCGCGCGTGCCTTCACTGCGTAAATGATCGATGGCGATGTTGCCGGCGCAACGTAACAGGTAGGTGCTGAGTTCCTCGACCTGCACCAGCGGCCGCCGCCAGAAACGCAGGAACAAGTCCTGCACCAGGTCCGCGGCCGTCGCCCGGCAACCGACGCGGCGATTGACCAGCGCTTCCATTTGCGACCGTTGCGACAGGAATACCTGGAGAAAATGCGCACGATCGCCGCGCGGTTCGTCGTGCGCAAGATCGTGGGGTTCGGGGGGACTCGTGATCATCGGTTCAGTACTGCGCAAAGGGCAATCGGGCTAGTCAGCGAGGCGCAATACTAATGATAAATATTCTCATGCGCAAAAGATCATTAATGCGAACCTGTAGGAGCCGGCTTGCTGGCGATGGCGGTGCATCAATCAACACTGATGAAACCTGACACACCGCCTTCGCCAGCAAGCCGGCTCCTACAGGCATCGGTGAGCGCAGAAAACAAAACGGGCCTGCAATGCAGGCCCGTTTTCATTGGGAAGGTGAATCAGGCTTCAGGCGTTTTGCGCAGCCTGCTCGTTTTCAAGAAACTCTTCTTCCAGCAGCACATCCGCGTGAGCTCTGCGCTCGAACGGCACCACGGCGGCGCGTGGTTTTCCGCGCAATTTGCCGAACAGGTGTTCAAGGGCATGCTCGAGCTTCTCGGCGGCCCCGTCGATCGCCAGTTCCAGGTTGGCGGCTTTATGGGTGACAGAAATCGGTTGGTGGCCTTTTGGCCTCGCTTCCAGCTGGCAGCGTAAATCGTGGGGACCGGGCTTGTCGCCGTTCTCGTCCCGCAGGTGAACTTCGACTCGGGTCAAGTCCTCCTCATAACGTTCGAGCGTGCTCTCAATGGTGGTTCGTACCCACTCCTCCAGTCGTTTACTGCTTTGAATATGGTTATCGCTATTGACTTGGATTTGCATAGTTCATCCCTTATTTCAGCTAGCTCGCGAGAGGCCGGTCAGCTAAGCCCTTGGGCGTCGTCACCGTGACCTCTTGGTTACACAATCGGTCTGTACGCTGAACAATTCAACCCCTGAAAAAAGATAATTTTGTAATCGCAAAAAAAGCCGGACAACCGGTAAAAGCGCTGTTAAGGTCGGGAGTTGATTCGCCCCGCTCCCCTGTCACAAATTCTCACATTTGCCGCTCCCCAAGCGGGTGCAGGCCGCGAAAAATCCCCGCCTCTTCCACCAGCCAGTCATGCACCGCACGCACGCCCGGATGACTCAGCGCACCCGGCGCATAGAGCACCATGTAGCGCTTGTGATTGGGCACCGCAAGGCCAAACGGCACGATCAGCGCCCCGCGCTCCAGCTCGTCGTTCAACAGTGTTCGCCGGGCAATCGCCACGCCCATTCCGGCGATGGCCGCTTCGATGGTCAGGTGATTACGATTGAACGTGTGCCCACGCCGCACATCCGCGCCTTCAAAACCAATGGCGTTGAGATAGAACTCCCATTCCGCATATTCGTAGCTGCCGCGCCAGGCGGTGATGTCGTGCAGCAGCGGGAAATGCATCAGGTCGGCGGGGCCATGCAGCGGAGGACGACCGCGCAACAAGCCCGGTGCACACACCGGAAAAATCTGTTCATCGAGCAAGGCTGTGGATAACAGTCCGGGGTAGCTGCCGTCGTTCAGGTCGATGGCCAGATCGAAGTCGCCCTCATGCAACGGCACACTGCTGTCCTCCGCCACCAGGCGCAACTGGATGTCCGGAAAGCGCTGCTGTAATCGCGGCAGGCGTGGGGTCAACCATTTGCTCAGGAACGACGGAATCGAACGCACCCGCAGCGTCCCGCTGATCATGCCCGCGTCCAGTCGGCGCAATTCCGCGTCGATGCTGCCGTAGGCTTCGTTGACGGTGATGGCCAGTCGCTGGCCTTCGGCACTCAACTCCACGCCCCGGGCACGCCGATGAAACAGGCGAAAACCCAGGCGTTCCTCGAGTTGACGGATCTGCTGGCTGACCGCCCCCGGTGTGATGTGCAACTCTTCGGCGCAGCGGGTGAACGACAAGTGCCGGGCGGCACAGGAAAACACCTGCAGCCACACATAGGTCTGGGCGTGTAATTGACGGCTCATCGTTTAGTCCTGCTAAAGGCTGTCTTAGGAAGTTTCGTTGGTCACGTAGGACCGAGGTTGGCAGTATCGTTGATAGTGCGCTTGTCCTACAAAAATGGCAGCGATTCATCCTCCATTGCGGGAATAGGCTTTAGCATGGCTATCAGTGTTTTCGATCTTTTCAAAGTCGGCATCGGCCCGTCCAGCTCTCATACCGTTGGCCCGATGCGCGCTGCGGCGACCTTCGCCCAGGCGCTGGTCGATCAGGGTTTGGTGTCTGACGTGCGGCGCGTAGAAATCCGACTCTATGGCTCCCTGTCGGCAACCGGCGTCGGTCACGCCACCGACCGCGCCTGTGTCATGGGCTTGATGGGCGAGTGGCCAGACCGTATCGATCCCGGCACCATCGACAGCCGAATTCACACCCTGCGCGAAACCGCCGAGCTGTCCCTGGCCGGCCAGGTGACAATCGCCTTCGACTGGACGCGTGATCTGCTGTTGCTCGACGAGAGTTTGCCCTACCACCCCAACGCCATGTCCCTGACAGCCTTCGGCGAAACCGGCGAGCTGTTCGAGCAAACCTACTACTCGATTGGTGGCGGTTTCATCATCGAAGCGGCCGAAGCGGAGTCCGGGATTCCCCCGGCGAGCGACGTGGTGTTGCCGTACGACTTCTCCAGCGCCGTCGAATTGCTTCAGCTGTGCAACCGGCACGGCTTGCGGGTTTCCGAATTGATGATGGCCAACGAACGGGCCTGGCGCAGTGACGAAGAAATCCGTCAGGGCCTGTTGCATATCTGGTCGGTGATGCGCGAGTGCGTCGAGCAGGGTTTGCACCACGAAGGCATTCTGCCCGGTGGTCTGAATGTGCCGCGTCGCGCGGCGAAATTGCACCGCAGCCTGTTGGAAATCGGCAAGCCGAACGTCATCACCTCGACCCTGTCGGCCATGGAGTGGGTCAACCTGTTCGCCCTCGCCGTGAACGAAGAAAACGCCGCCGGCGGTCGCATGGTCACCGCACCGACCAACGGCGCGGCGGGGATCATTCCGGCCGTGCTGCACTACTACATGAAATTCAATCCGGACGCGTCGGACGATGACGTGGTGGCGTTCTTTTTGGGCGCGGCGGCTGTCGGCATTCTCTGTAAGAAAAACGCCTCGATCTCCGGTGCCGAGGTCGGCTGCCAGGGTGAAGTGGGCTCGGCCTGCGCCATGGCTGCCGCCGGCCTGGCAGAGGTGCTGGGCGCCACACCGGAGCAGTTGGAAAACGCCGCGGAAATCGGCCTGGAACACAACCTTGGCCTGACTTGCGACCCGGTGGGCGGGCTAGTGCAAGTACCGTGCATTGAGCGCAATGCGATTGCCGCGGTGAAGGCGATCAATGCCACGCAAATGGCCCTGCGCGGCGATGGTAAACACTTTATTTCCCTGGACCGGGTGATCCGCACCATGCGCGATACCGGCGCCGACATGCACGACAAATACAAGGAAACGTCACGGGGCGGTCTGGCGGTGAGTTGGGTGGAATGCTGACCGGTTTGGAGGCACGTCGGATTTAATTGCCCTGAAACGGGCAGGCAAAAATAATGCGGGTCTGTGGGAGCGAGCCTGCTCGCGATGACGGCTGTACAGTCAACTTCTGCTTGGCTGACAGTCCGCTATCGCGAGCAGGCTCGCTCCTACAGGTTTTGCAGGTCGCGAGCATTGTCCGAAAATCTATCCGGCATGCCCCTTGCTTTATCCCTGATGCAGGCATTGATGGCGATGTGGCCATGGAATGGCCGATGGTCTGGTGTGGCGAACTAATCCCGATCCGAACCGGTCAACAATTGCACGTTCAATCAGGCGGTGACGCATCATGGACAACCCCTTTCAGCTCATTACCGATGCCTTTGCAGCGGACTATCAGATCAACCTGAGCATTCAGGGTCTGGACGGCAGCATCATGCTGACCCTGTCCAACTGTGGCCACGTAGTCGCAAAGCGCATGATCAGCGCCGAACAACGCAATGACCCCGAGCGCCTCAAACGCCTGGTGCAAAGCATTCAGTTCGGCATCGCCATCGAACAGGGCCACAGCGCGGTGGCCATCCTCGAAGCCATGACCGATGGCGGCACGCGCAACCAGCCGCCTCCACCTGCCAAAGGCCGGCACCGACCTGCCTTGGGCCTTTAAATCTCGCCCTTTTCTACTTCCGGATGCTCACTGGAGCCCGCACCGGTCTTGCGGTGCGGGTTTTCAATCTTCACCGACGGAAATTGCGAAGACGCGTAACGCACCACCAGAATCGCAAACGCCAGCAGCAGAATCCCGCCGCACAGGTAAATGATCCCCAGGTCCGGCGGATTATGGTGCGACACGTTGGAAATCAGCAGGCGTGTCAGCGCGGTGATCGCCACGTAGATCAGGAAGCGCACCGGCATGTGGTTGGTCTTGAAATAAATCCCGACCATCGCCCCCAGTTCCAGGTAGATGAACAGCAGCAGGATGTCATCGATCTTGATGTGTCCCTGCTCGATCATCCCGAGAAACTCCATCACCGCCGCCCACGCGGTCACGGCGCCGATGGCGAACAGTGCCAGGTAGTGAAAGGTCTCGACGAACAGGTTGCCCAGCGACTCTGCAAGATGATGCACGGTCTGCCGCAGGTTTTCGGCCCAGTTGATTTTCAAGATGATGCTTCCTCAGGTCGGTTCGACCGGATAATGCGGGTTGGACGTGACGATTGTTCTGTATGCAGAAACAAGGCCACGCCATCATGGCGAGCCGCTATGGATTGCGCCCCGTGGCGTTTGGTCGCACCTCTTCTGGACGTCGAAGATCCTGTGGGAGCTGGCTTGCCAGCGATGGGAGCGACTCGGTACAGGTGAAAAACCCGAAATCCGGTCTACATTAAAAAGCCACTACCCAAACTCCAGCGATTCGCTTATCCTTTTCGCTGTATATAAATACAGTAGTCGAATCAGACAACCAAATGTGAAGGCATGTGAGGTGGTGAATGGCCGTCGAAGTGGTATACCGCAGCAGCCGAGATCTGGAGCGCTTGTTCATGGATAAAGCCGAAGCTGACCGTCATGACAAAATGCTCGAGCTGGCCGAGCTGCTGGCTGAAGTGTTGCAAAAAGCCGTTCCGTCCCTGACCGAACAGCAAGTGGAAGAAGCCGGGATCTACATGGCGAAAAATCGCGATGTCTTTGCCAAGGCATTCAAGAGCCAGCCGGACGCCTTGTCCGAGTTGCTCAGCGCGCCCGTCGAAGTCCCGCAACCGGTTGAAGTGGCGGCGCCTGTTGAAGAGGCGGTCGTTGAATCGATTGCCCCGGCCAAGCCAGCCAAGGCCACAAAAGCAGCAAAATAAGTGACAGCCGAATTGAACAGGCCCTGAGTCGAATGACTCAGGGCCTTTTTAATACTTGATGAAAAAGCGCTGCTTCACCGATACAACACTTTCTCCGCCAACTCATCCGCAACCCTTGCTGGCGAGCGCTTCTCCGCCTGGGCATGGGCGAAGACTTCGGTCAGCCGCGAGCTGATTTTCGACAGATGCGCCGTGATGGTCGCCAACGCTTCACCCCGATGCCTGAGTGAAACATAGATCAGGCCGCCGGCATTGATCACGTAATCCGGCGCATACAATATGCCCCGCCGTTCCAGCAGATCGGCAACGTCCAGATGAGTCAGCTGGTTGTTCGCCGAACCCGCCACCGCCGCGCAGCGCAGTTGCGTCACGCTATGGCTGTTGAGCACGCCCCCCAGGCCACATGGCGCCAGAATGTCGCAAGGCGTGCTGAGCAGTGCATCGTTGGCAATCGGGTGGGCGCCGAGTTGCTCCATGGCCAGTTGCACCTTGCCGTGGTCGATGTCGCTGACCAGCAGTTCGGCACCGGCGGCATGCAGCTGTTCCGCCAGTGCATAACCCACATTGCCCAAACCTTGAATCGCCACGCGCAAACCTTCGAGATTGTCGCTGCCCAACCGCGCCATGGCGGTGGCGCGAATGCCGGTGAACACGCCCATCGCCGCGTGGGGAGCAGGGTCGCCCGCTGACGTGGTGCTGGTGACGTGTTGGGTTTGCTGGGCGATGCAATCCATGTCCGCCACCGAAGTACCGCTGTCGATGGCAGTGATGTAGCGCCCGTCGAGCTGATTGATGCAGCGTCCGAAGGCTTCGAACAGCGCCGCGCGATTGGCCACGTGAACGGGGCGGATGATGACCGCTACGCCACCGCCCTGGGCGAGGCCGGCCAGTGCGGCCTTGTAACTCATGCCCTGGGCAAGGCGCACGGCATCCTCGACCGCGGACTCGTCGCTGGGGTAGGCAAGGTAACGACAACCACCCAGGGCAGGCCCCAGGCGACTGTTATGAATGGCAATGACCGCCTTCAACCCGGTGGCCGGGTCGACGCTCAGATGCAGCGATTCAAGGCGAGTGCTTTGCATGAGAGCGAACATCGTAAGGCTCCCGAATCACTTCTTGTAGTCGCCAGTATAGGCTTGCGCACAAAAATTGCAGAAGCGCGCCGGAATAAACAGATCGTCTATTCAGACATTCGGAAATAACCGCCACACCCCCTTGTGGAGCACTGGACGAATGGCAGAGACGGGGCTAAAACGAGGCATTGCCCGGAGATTTTGATGACCCCGCGACAATCGTTTTTTGCCTGTCTGCAACGATCACCGCCCGCGCTGTTCGAGGCGGCACTGTGGATTGCCGCTGAACATGACAGCGAGATGAACCTCGAATCGCTGCTGGTGGACTTCAAGACCCTGCAGCAGCGGATCAGTGGCAGCCTGCCCATGCTGCCGGTGAGCGAATTGGCGCAACCGCTGCTGCGGCGCATGAATGACCTGGGGTTCGCCCAGGACGACTTCACGCCCTTGCGCCCGCAA
Source organism: Pseudomonas izuensis (assembly GCF_009861505.1). Taxonomy (GTDB): domain Bacteria; phylum Pseudomonadota; class Gammaproteobacteria; order Pseudomonadales; family Pseudomonadaceae; genus Aquipseudomonas; species Aquipseudomonas izuensis. Next base: position 71,118 of record NZ_WTFT01000040.1, read on the forward strand.
GTGGCGCTGCTCAATCGCGTGCTGGAACGCCGACGTGGACAACCCCTCGCCTTGGGTCTGATTGCGCTGGAATTGGCCAGAGGCCTGGAAATCCCTTTGGTCGGGGTCAACTTCCCCGGACATTTTCTACTGCGCGTACCGGGTGCCGATCATCTGCTCGATCCCTGCGGCGGGCGTCGTCTCTACCCCAACGACTGCCGGGAACTGCTGCAACGCCAGTACGGCCCGAACCTGAAGCTCAGCGCCGAACACCTGGTCACTGCCGAGCCCGTGCAGATGCTGCAACGCCTGTCGCGCAACCTGCGCCAGCTGCACCTTTCCAACGACGACTACATCGGTGCCCTTATCGACGCCGAACGCGTGCTGGAACTGGGCAACGGCACCGCTGCCGACTACCTGGCCCGGGCCAGCCTCTACCAACGGCTGGATTGCCCGAACGCCGAGCGCTTCGACCTGGAACATGCCTTGCTGCTCAGCGACGATCCGATTCAGCGGATTCGTCTGACGGAGCGGCTGGGGCATTTGCCGCCCAACTCCATCGTCCACTAAACACAGTTCCCCTGTGGGAGCGAGCCTGCTCGCGAAGACGGAGTCACATCCAAAATTGGCGTGACTGACAGACCGCTTTCGCGAGCAGGCTCGCTCCCACAGGGGTTGGTATGTGGTTGCTATGGGGTGTCCGGCTGATTCGACGGATGCGCCTTGATGAACGCCGGATGCGTGGCCGTCAGCGTCGCCACACGACGAATCCGCGGCCAGGCTTCCAGGGAAATGTTAAAGCGTTCGGCCGCGTACAGTTGCGGTATCAGATACACATCCGCCAACCCCGGCTGCGGACCAAAGCAATATCCCTCATCACCGATCAACTGCTCCACCGCCGCCAGTCCCTGGCTGATCCAGTGGCCGATCCACTCGACCACCTGCGCTTCATCCTGGCCCAACTGACGCAGCCGGTTGAGCACGCTGACGTTGTGCAGCGGATGCACATCGCAGCCGATCAACGCTGCCACGCCGCGCTCGTGGGCGCGGGCGGCGAGGTCTTTGGACAGCAGTGGCACCTGTGGATAACGTTCTTCGAGGTACTCGATGATCGCCGGCGACTGGATCAGCAACTCGCCTTCATCAGTGCGCAAGGCCGGCACGCGGCCTTGCGGGTTGATGCCCAGATACGCTGGCTGGCGGTGCTCGCCACCGGGCGGCGCGATCAGGTTGATCGGCAGCGCCTGGTAATCCAGCCCCTTCAACGCCAGCGCGATGCGTACCCGGTAAGACGAGGTGGAACGATAGTAGGTATAGAGTTCCATGACCCGTTCTCCTTAGCGCGCCGGCAGCACTTTGCCACGGCATTCGCCGAAGCCGATGGAGGCAAAGCCCTCGCGGCTGCAACGGCCACGCAGGATGATTTCATCGCCGTCTTCAAGGAACTTGCGCACCTCGCCCGACGCCAGCTCGATCGGCTTTTTGCCGCCCTCGGTGATTTCCAACAGGCTGCCGAACTGACCGCTTTGCGGTCCCGACAACGTGCCCGAACCAAACAGATCACCCGCCTGCAACTGGCAACCGTTGACGCTGTGGTGCGCGACCATTTGCGCCACGGTCCAGTACATGTGTTTGGAATTGCTCAGGGTCAGACGATGGGCCGGCAGATTCTGCTCGCGCATGGCTTCGGTCAGCAGCAGCACTTCCAGTTCGATGTCGAAGGCGCCGGCGGCCTGGTCGCGTTTGTCGAACAGGTACGGCAGCGGCTGCGGATCACCTTCCGGGCGCGCAGGCTGGGCACGACGGAACGGCTCCAGGGCTTCGGCGGTCACCACCCATGGGGAAATGCTGGTGATGAAACTCTTAGACAGGAACGGCCCCAGCGGCTGATATTCCCAGGCCTGGATGTCCCGCGCCGACCAGTCGTTGAGCAGGCAGAAACCGGCGATGTGATCGGCGGCGTCGCCAATGGCAATCGAGTCGCCCATATCGTTGCCCTGGCCAATCCAGATGCCCAGCTCCAGTTCGTAATCCAGGCGAGCGCACGGACCAAAGGTCGGCTCGGTCTGGCCAGCCGGCAAGGTCTGGCCTTTGGGACGGCGCACGTCGGTGCCGGACGGGCGAATGGTCGAGGCGCGGCCGTGGTAACCGATCGGCACGTACTTGTAGTTCGGCAGCAACGGATTGTCCGGGCGGAACAGTTTACCGACGTTCTGCGCGTGCTCGATGCCGACATAGAAGTCGGTGTAATCGTTGATTTTCGCCGGCAGGTGCATCTCGCAATTCGCCGCCAGTGGCAGCAGTTTTGCGCCCTGGGCTTCGATCTTGCCGTGCAGGGTGCTGCCTTCGCTCAGTAATTCCAGCAAGCGTTCACGCAGGGCAACACGCGCCTCGCGGCCCAGCTCGAAAAACGCATTCAACTGACCGCCACGGGTGGCTTCGACGGCGTTTTTTGCCACACCGTCGAACAGGCCGGCTTCGAGTGCCGCTTCCAGGTCAAAAATATGCTCGCCAATGGCCACACCGCTGCGCGGTGCCGAACCCTTCACACTGAACACGCCCAGCGGCAGGTTTTGCAGCGGAAAATCAGCATGGCCGTTGGCGGAAGCGACCCAGCTGCGAGTGATGGAAGTCTGCGTCATGGGTTATCTCCGGGTCGGATCGAAAGTGGCGGGCAGCGTGGCCCAGCAAGCGTCGTAGTTGGTTTGCAGTTGCGGGCAATCGAGGGCGAAACGGCTCGGGCGCAGCACCTGGCTGGTCTCGAACATGAAGGCCATGGTGTTGTCGATTTTTGCCGGTTTGAGGTCCGCGTTGATCGCCTTGGTACAGGTTTCGCCGTCGGGGCCGTGGGCACTCATGCAGCTGTGCAACGACGCGCCGCCGGGGACGAAGCCTTCGGCCTTGGCGTCGTACTCACCCTGGATCAGGCCCATGAATTCGTTCATCAGGTTGCGGTGGAACCACGGTGGACGGAAGGTGTTCTCGGCGACCATCCAGCGTGGCGGGAAGATCACGAAATCGAGGTTGGCCAGGCCATGAACGCTGGTCGGCGAGGTCAATACGGTGAAGATCGACGGGTCCGGATGATCGAAGCTGACGGTGCCGATGGTATTGAAACGGCGCAGGTCGTATTTGTACGGCACGTTGTTGCCATGCCAGGCGACCACGTTCAGCGGCGAATGATCGAGCTCGGTGCCCCACAACTGGCCGAGGAACTTCTGCACCAGGGTGGTCGGTTGTGCCAGGTGTTCGTAATGGGCGACCGGGGTCAGGAAGTCCCGCGGATTGGCCAGGCCGTTGCTGCCGATCGGCCCCAGGTCAGGGAGGCGCAGGGGCGCGCCATGGTTCTCGGCGATGTAGCCGCGGGCTTGTGGGTCGAGCAGCTCGACGCGGAATTTCAAACCCCGTGGCAGTACAGCGATTTCCAGTGGCTCCAGCTCCAGCACGCCCAGTTCGGTGGCAATCCGCAGGCGCCCCAGTTGCGGCACCAGCAGCATCTCGCCATCGGCATTGAAGAACACTCGCTCCATGGAGCGGTTGGCGCGGTACTGGTAGATGCTGATCCCGGCCGGTTTGTCCGCGCCGGAGTTGGCGGCCATGCTCACCAGGCCGTCGATGAAATCCGTCGGCTCGTCGGGCATATCCAGGGCATTCCAGCGCAGGCGATTGGGGGTCACTTCACCCAACGGCCCGCCAGCCAGTTGCCGCTCGAGTTTGACGAACGCCGGGTGATTGGCCGATGGCTGGATACGGTACATCCAGGTCCGCCGTGCTTCGCTGCGGGCCATGGTGAACGCGGTACCGGAAAACAGTTCGGTGTAGAGGCCGTAAGGGGCCTTTTGCGGGGAGTTCTGGCCGACCGGCAGTGCACCGGGCAATGCTTCGCTGCTGAATTCGTTGCCGAAGCCTGACTGATAAGCCAGTGCAGGTGTCGTTGAATCGAGGTTCATGGAGCCTCCTGAACAGGGACCGGACCGAAGCCTGTGGACCGATAGCCGAGGCCTTGGCGTGTCGAAAATTATTTCTTCGTAATTCAATTACGCATAACGTAATTTGATACGTATTGACCGTCAAGCTATAAAGACGCCCATTCATCCCCGGAACTCCTCCCTTGAAAGACGGCGCCACCATGCAAAAGCCCGCGAGCGACAGTAACGGTAAACAGAAAGTCCGCTCCGCCGAGGTGGGTACCGACATCCTCAAGGCGCTGGCCGAGTTGTCACCTTCGACCTCACTCTCGCGCCTGGCAGAACACGTGCAGATGCCTGCGAGCAAGGTTCACCGCTATTTGCAGGCGCTGATTGCCAGCGGCTTTGCCGAGCAGAATCCCGCGACCAACCATTACGGGCTGGGCCGCGAGGCCTTGCGCGTGGGGCTGGCGGCTCTCAACAGTATGGACGTGCTGAAAGTCGCCGCCCTGCCCTTGGCCGAACTGCGCGACGACTTGAACGAAACCTGCTTTTTGGCGGTGTGGGGCAATCAGGGCGCGACCGTGGTGCACATCGAACCGGCGGTGCGTGCGGTCACCGTGGTGACCCAATTGGGCTCGGTGTTACCGTTGCTCAGTTCTTCCACAGGCCTGGTGTTTGGCGCCTATCTGCCCAAGCGCGAAACAGTGGAGCTGCGCGAGCAGGAACTGCTGGCGCACACCGGCCATGCGCTGGCCGACGAGCAGACCTATGCCGCCATGTGCGAGCAGATCCGCGCACGCGGCCTGCATCATGTGCATGGTTTGCTGATGCCCGGGGTCGATGCCTTGTCGGCGCCGGTCTTCAACGCCATGGGCAATGTCGTGGCCGTACTGACAGTGGTTGGCCCGACGTCGCTGTTTCATGCCGATGAAGATGGCCCGGCGGCGCAGCGCCTGCTGTCCGCCACTCGCGCAGTCAGTTGGCGAATGGGCTTTGAGCCTGACGCTGCACCCGTAGCCTGACGCTCTACTGTGGGAGCAAAGCTTGCTCGCGATGGCGGAACTCCAGACACTGCGTGGTCGACTGTCACGACGCCATCGCGAGCAAGCTTTGCTCCCACAGGGATCGGGGCGAAAGTCTGGTCGTCCCCTCCTACCCTTGCGCAATCAAACCGAGCTTCTTCGCCGTGGCCACGGCCTGAGTCCGGCGCTCGACGCCCAGCTTGCTGTGAATACGTCGCGCGTGGGTTTTCACCGTATGCAATGAGATAAACAACTGCTCGGCGATCTGTTGATTGGAGTTGCCTTGGGCGATCAGGCCGAGCACCTCCAGCTCACGTCCGCTCAACGGATTGGCGTCCAGAGGTACCGCAGGCTCGTCGTCCACGCCCAGGCGAGCGAGCAAGGTCGGTTGACGCAGCCGCAACTCATTCAACACCTGCTGTAGATGACAACGCCTCACTAACGCTAGTCCCGCCTGTAACGCCGAGGTCGCCAGCTCTGTTTCGCCGACGATGTCCGCCACTTCGCAGATGGCCAACTGCAATTCGGTTTCCAGCGCCAGCATTCCATGCTGTTGCGCGTGATCGAGCAAAGCCTTGAGCCGCTCCAGCGGAGTCTGCGTCAATTGCAGTTGGGTCTCGGCGATGATCAGCAGGTACTCGATCCGTGCAATCAACTCCACCGTGGCCGGAGGCGCCTGCCGGGCCTGAGGCCCGCGGTAATGGCGTAACACACGAGTCAGTGCTTCGTGGACCAGCTCCGGTCGACCTTGCTGCAACCAGAAGTGACCGCTGATTTGCAGAAGCGCACTGCGATAAACGGTGTCGGGAATCTGTCGTTGTTGCATCAACCGCTCGGCCTCACGCAAGCGGTCAAACGCGTGGGCGTAATCCCGTTGGTTGGCCGCTACCTGGGCCTGCCCGAGAAAGCCGTACAACGCACGCTTGTCCTGACTATGCAGGCAATCCTGAAAGCCGCTCTGGAAGAACTCGGCGGCGACTTCATCCTGTCCCTGCCACAGCGCCAGACGCCCGCGTCGCAATGCAATACGTCCCAGCAACGGTGTCGGGCGATCAGCCTGTCGGCTCAACAATTCATGAATATCGGCCAACAAGCTCTCGGCGCGCCGGGGAGCGCCACGATGCTCGAGCAATTGTGCGTGATCGAGTTCGAGCAAGCCTTCGAACAGCAACGACCCTTGTGCCCGCGCCAGGCACAGCGCCTCACGATTGAGGGCCTGCGCGACATCCAGCTCGGCATTGAGCAGCGCCTGCTGGGTCAACCCGGACAGGCACAGCAAGCGTGCCGGCCAGGCCTCTGCTGCCAGTTCGGCCAATGCCTCGACGAAATGCCCGCGAGCGGCCGGCATGCGCCCCTGCAAATGCAGCAACCAGCCTTGCTGCGCCTGCCAGCGTGCGAACAATTGCCGCTGCGATGCCGCCGTCGGTTGCGGAGCAAACCGCGCCATTTGTTCGATGCACAGCGCCGCCTGGTCGAAGCGTCCGGCAAACAGCAGCGCCGCCGTGATCAGACCAACCAGTTGCGGCGAACCGAGGGTCAACTCTTGCCCCTGGCGCTCATGCAGGCTCAATAACAGACGTACATTCTCGCGCCGGAACAAATGCTCGAAATTGAAGTGCTGCAACAGGCTGACCGCCACCTCGAACTCTTCAGCCAGCAACGCCTGCTCGAACGCCCCCTGCCAGTCCTCTTCGGCGCAGAACCATTGGCAGGCGCGTCGATGCCAGGAACGCCCCACCGTTCCCTGTTCGTCACGCATGGCTCGGGCCAGTGGTACGAACACACGAAACCATTCCCCGGAATCTTCCCAGGGTTCGATAAAGCACCCCATCTCCTGCAAGGCCTGCAACCATCCTGCGCCCTCTCCGGCACCGAACAGATGTTCGCAGAGACCGGCATTGAAGCGCGGCAAATGGGCCAGCACTTGCCAGGCTTCCACCAGTTCCGGCGGCAAGGTGTTGAACAATTCATGCTGCAGATAATCGAGCAATGTCGTCGAGCGTCCCTGCCTGTCCTGCCCGGCAGACCACGGACAACCCTCCAGCAAGGCAATGCGCACACCGGCACCCCATCCGCCGCTGCGCTGAACGACGCGTTTGGCCAAACTGGCCGCCTGGGAGGGTTCTAAATGGCCGAGCAACTGCTCGACTTCCACCTCGGTAAAAGCCAGCGCCGGACCGTTGCACTCATACACCTCGTCGTCGAGCAACAACCGTGGCCAGTTGCAGGACGGACGCCTGCGCGAACCCAGCCACCAACTCAACGCCGGGTTCGTGAGGGCCAGCAAACGATCGAGCAGACGGTCGAGTTCAGGATGGGAGGAGCGACAGTAATCATCGATAAACAGCCAGGTTGGCGTTCGCAACCGGGCCAGATGCTCCAGCAATGCAAGCTCATCCGACGCTACCAGCCCCAACACTTGCGCCAGCTGCTGGCGGAAATCGGCAACACTCAATGACTCGCCGGCCAACGGCAGCCAATACACCCGGCAGTGCGTCGGCGCCCGCAACAGGCACTCGGTAAGCAGCGCGCTCTTGCCGCTACCGGCCGGCGCGCAAAGCAATTTCACCCGTGCCGTGGAGGCCAGCAATGGCTCGACCAATCGCTCGCGGGATACATGATGGGAACACAAGCGAGGCAGAAGTCCAGGCCGGTCCAGACACGTCGTCATGGCGGTCATAGTGGTGCGCCTTTTTATAATTGTGGCGCCACCCTAGCCCTCTCCGGAGCCCTTGTTGAAGAAGTATTCAGCAGGCTGATTGGCAGCCATAAAAAAGGTGACCGCGAAGTCACCTTTTTGTGTAGGAGCTTGTAGGAAGACTACCTCACCCCCGTGCTCCGCAGGGCTGCCGGTGTGTAGTCCCCGGCTTTGGCGGCGATGTTGAATTCGAAGCTGCGTTTCTCTTCGTTCTTCATCCCCAGTGCGATGTAGCGACCGGCAATCAGGTCATACAGTGCTTCGACCGTATAGGCCGGCACCTGATGATCGTAGTAGAACTGCGCATGCCCTTCGGCCACACGCCAGAGCTGGCCGCGACCGTCATAGTGATCGGCCAGCGCCACCTGCCAGGTGTCTTCGTCGAGGTACATGTGCCGCTTGGCATACACGTGCCGCTCGTTGGGCTTGACCGTAGCGACGACTTCCCAGACCCGGTGCAATTCGTAACGGGTCAGGTCCTGGTTGATATGGCCGGCCTTGATCACATCGGTGTATTTCAGGTCAGGCGAGTCGAGTTTGTAGCTGTTGTACGGGATGTACATTTCCTTCTTGCCGATCAGCTTCCAGTCGTAGCGGTCCGGCGCACCGGAAAACATGTCGAAGTTGTCGGTGGTGCGCAGACCGTCGGACGAGGTGCCCACGCCGTCATAGGCCACCTGCGGCGCACGCCGCACACGGCGCTGACCGGCGTTGTAGATCCAGGCCTTGCGCGGCTCCTGGACCTGATCGAGGGTCTCGTGGACCAGCAGTACGTTACCCGCCAGCCGCGCTGGTGCCGTCACTTCCTGTTTGAAATAGTTGAGCACGTTGTCATCGCTGCCCGGCTTCAGATCCCCCAGCAACGACGGCACGGCCACCTCGTCCTTGAAGCGAATCACGGTGAATTCGCCATTGGTCTGCGGCGTGGCCTGAGTGATGGTGCGGCGCAGATTGCCGCCGTGATAACGGGTGATGTGGTTCCAGATCACTTCGACGCCGTTCTTCGGAATCGGGAAGGCGTAGTAGCGATTGCCGGTGAAATTGGCCAGGCCGTTACCGTCGTTGATTGGGGTAACGTTCAATGCGCTGCGCTTGGCCGATTCGTAGATTTCCGCTGGCAGTGCGGCTGTGCGGTGGGTCGGATACACCGGGATTTTGTAAGTGTCGGGGTAGCGCTTGAACATCGCGATCTGCCCGTCGGAGAGTTTGTCCTTGTACTTGTCGACCGTCGCCGCCGTGATGATGAACAGCGGTTTTTCATTGGCAAACGGATCCGCCAGGAAACCCTTACTGTCCACCGCACCGGCGTTTTTCGGGATGCCGCCGGTCCACGCCGGAATCGAGCCGTCGGCGTTGCCGGCCTTCTCGGCCCCCAGCGGAGTGAGGCTGGTGCCAAGTTTATTCGCCTCTTCCGGCGACACTGCGGCCATGACGTTGACGGCCAGCAGACCGAGGGCCAGGACACCGCATTGCAGAATCATCTTGCGCATGGAAATCATCCTTCTCGAGACAGGTCAGAAGTTCACGCCAAAGCTCAACGCCACGAAGTCGCGGTCCTCGAGCGTGTTGTAGTTACCACCGAAGAAGTCGGTGTAACTGAGGCTTGCGGTGTAGGTGTTGCGGTAGTCCGCATCGACGCCGAGGCTGACGGCCTTGGCCCCCTCGTTGAACAGCCCGTTGGGGCCGTAACCGGAGACGTCGTGGGACCACGACAGGTTGGGGCGGAAGTTGATGCCGGCAATGACGTTGTTGTAGTCGAGGATCGCCCGGGCACGATAACCCCACGAAGTCGAGGTCACGAAACCATTGGTATCGCCGCCGAAACCATACTGGCCATAGACCGAGTCGCGGCCGTAGCGCAGCTTGCTGCGGGGCTCCAGGCCACCGACATGGACCACTGCCGCTTCGCCTACCAGGGTCAGGCGATCCGCGCCCGCGACCTGGTCGACGAAATGCGTCAGGGTGCTTTGGACCTGCGTCACTTCCTTGCGCCGATAGCCCTTGTTGTCGGCGCCAGGCGCGGTCGCGATGGGTGACGCTGCGCCGCCGGCAATCGGGTTGAGCATGGCCAGGGTCAGGTCGGTGCTGTTGACCTGAATCGGCAGGTTGGGGCGATAGCTGATCTCACCGGTCCACGCCGTGCCGGTGGGCAATGTGGTGGAGAAGCTCGCGCCGTACAGGCGAATATCTTCCGGGTATTCGAGGAAATACTGGCCGCGACCGAGCATCACGCTTTGCGCCAGGCCCGAGCCACTGCCGGGTGCAAGACGGTTGGCCGCCGCGACGATCCCCGGAATGCTCGCCAGCGTGGAGGCGCCCGCTGTCGTCGTACCGACGTTGGGCGTGCGGCTGTGGTAGTTCATGAAGTACAGGCCGTACTCGGTATCATCCCCCAGCCAGCGCAGCGCCGTACCCCACTGCCCCGAGTCCCGGGCATCGCGGTCCTGACCGCGAGGAACGACCACCCCTTCCCGGGTGACCTCAAAGCCCTGGCCAAAAGCCGCCGCTACCGGCTGCAACGGCGCAATGGCCGGGCTGGCGACGGTGTAGTTCTTGTTGCAGCCGTCGGCCACCACATCGTTGCCGAAGAAGGTGCCGCAGTTGTCGACGACGGTCTGGTCCCACTCCAGTTGATAGAAACCTTCGACCGTCAATTTGTCCGTCAGGCCCTGGGAGGCGAACAGCATGTTGACCGGAATCAGGCCTTCCTTGATCTCGGCGCCGGGACGACGGAACGCGGAGACGTCGACCGGGTTGATGCTGTTGATCGAGTTGCCGATGAAGGTACTTTCCCCCCAACTGACCACCTGTTTACCGGCGCGCACCGTGCCGGGCAGATCCGCGATGGAGTAGTTGTGATAGACGAAAGCGTCGAGGAGTTGGGTCCCGGAGGACTTGGCGCCTTCCTTGCGATTGTCATCGCTTATTTGCTTGAACGGCCGGTCTTCATCCTTGAGCTCGAAGTCGTACCAATACTTGCCACGGAGAAACACACCGGTATCGCCATACTTCAGTTCAAGGTCGTGGATGCCTTTGAAAATTTTCGAGAAGGTTTCGCCCTTTCCGAAGTTCTGACGCCCGTCGTCGCCGGTCGATGCCTGGCCAGTCCCGCCGTTGACGATACCCACCAGCGATTTGTCGGCATCGCGCATGCCCCAACTCGCGCCGATCGACAGCGAAGAGTCGAACGTCCCCTCGATTTCCCCGATGTTGAATGAAACGGCCTGTGCCTGGGCACAGCAACCCAAGGCCACCGCAGCGGCCAGCGCCTGCGGTTTGAAGATGGCGCGCATTGTTGTTTTTGTCATGCGTCTTCCCCGGTGAGTGACAGAAGGCCTCACCCTACTGCCGCCCGCCGAGGGCGATAAGCGCACCAAGGAGGTATTCGCGGTGTACCTCCAAAGGATGACTGGCCGCATGGAGCGGGGTTTTTCGCGGGGTATGAATGCCCGCAATGGCGAGCTATCAGCGCAACGCATGGGGGGCGATAAACACCTGAGCTGTGTAGGAGCTGTCGAGTGAAACGAGGCTGCGATCTTTTAATCATTCTCAAGGCAAGATCAAAAAGATCGCAGCCTGCGGCAGCTCCTACAGCCAGCTGCTACAGTGAAAGAGCCTACAGCGCATTCGACTGTTGCGCGCCCCGTAACAGTGCATGTCCGGAATCGCTATTTTTCCTTTACCGACAAAGACTTATTCTTGCTGGGCTTTCACGGAAAACAGCCTGAAAGCACGAAGCGGCAGCGTTTGATGTACTCACGCCGTTCGCGACAGATTTCAGATGATTTGAAGGTTTCGAGTCATCGCCCCGTGTACACCGACGTTGATTTGTAGCTCCTGGATCCAACGTCTTGCTTTGGCCGCTGCGTTTGCAGCGGCCTTTTTTATGGGCGAAGGGTTTGTGGTCGCAGTCAATTTAAACTTAGCGTTTAACATGAGTCCTACAAGACATTTCCTGTAACTGCATAAGAAATATCTTTTTACGTAGAAGATTTTCTCAACTTTATTTCAGCCACCTCGAAACACCCTTCAAAATCACATGTAAATTCCCATGGCTTTCTCAGACCCGTCTATTTTCATATCGCTGTAACTTTAATTGGCGCAACGAAACAACTGGCAATTCACACTCGCCAGAAAACTCGTCACCAGCGACGCGCCAATTCAAAGGGATATGAAAATGCAAAAACCGCCAACAGACATCGTTATAAAAGATCAGAGACCAGGTTTTCTTGAATTCGAAACGGCTGTCAACATAACCGGAACTAAAGGCAAAGGCCGTAACCCTTCATCGACAACGAGTCTACCGATTAATCACAGTGGACAATTCGGCATTCAACCAGGCAACGCAAATGTCTCCCGCAACTTTTTCAACACCAGAAAATCACTAGCGGAAGACTATCAAACCCGAACAAACCAACTTCCGCAAATCATTGAAAATGAGTTAGCTGCCACGAGACTTGAGGGCCCCACCAACCCGGTGCCGCCTATAGAAGGCATCATTCGCGAGTTGGGAGTACTTCACAGACTCTGGGTTCGCAAACAAGTCGAATTTAGTCAAAAAACAATCGTGACCAATAGTTTTTATGGTTACGATCCCATTGACAGACCATGGCAGGAGTTTTCCCAGAGAGCCAAGGAATTTGAAACACCACTGCGTGCTAACGGCGTTGGAATGCAAGTATGGACCAATGCTTCCAGAGCTGCATACGACCTAAGGTTACTAACCCAAACCATTCAGACGCTCAATCAGCGAAGCATCAACTTACAACACACCCTGGCTGCTTTGCAGGCCGCTGAGCAGGCTCGAGTGGCAGCCGAACAAGAAGCTCAACGTGTTGCTGCTGAACAGGCGCGCATCAGGGCAGAAGCTGAAGCAAAGGCCCATGCTCAAGAGCAAGCACGATTGGCTGCATTGGCAGAAGCCGAGCGAGTGGCCGGCGAGCAAGCCCGGATTGCCGCGGAAGCAGCTGCACAGTACATCGCGGCTGAACGGGCTCGCCTCGAAGCCGAGGCCGAGGTTCAACGGCAAGCCGAACAACTGCGCCAAGAGAATGAACGGCTAGCGGAAGAACAAGCGTTCCGTGAGGCAATGGAATCGCTGAATGCCGGCAAAGGCATTCGCCCGTTTCCCGTATCGGGTGCGGCAGCTGCAAATGGCCCTGTATTCGCTGTAGGTGCTGGCACGCTGGCCGTTGAAACCGCAACTGCGCTTGCGATCAGGACCGCCCTGAGTTCGGCAATTGCTACTGCAATCACGGCATCGGCAGCGGCCGTCGGAGTTGCATCTGGTGCAGTTATTGTTGTTGGGGTTGCAGCGCTGGTTTACCACGCGCTACGAGATAACAACGAACCGTACGCTTTGAGCGTTCCGCTCTCGGATCTGACGACCTACGACGCCGATCAACTGCGTGACATCGCTCAGGCCAACGGAGACATCGAACTACCTGTCGCGCTCGGCTCCCGGACTGTAGATAACTCCACAGAGTTTTTCGTCGCTGCCACAAACGGCACCACGGTGCCGCGCAAAGTACCGGTGCGTCCCGCCATCTATGATCCGGGCCTGAACCTTTACAGAACCGAGAGCACGGACGCCCAATCCCCCGGCATGACATGGACGCCAATTGTCAGCCCGGGCGACGCGTCAACGGCTCTTCCTGTGACTCAACCGGACGTTGCCCCTTACACCGGCGCTACCGCAACCCCACTCGAAGGGAGGATCGATCCGAACCCGGAGCTGGATCTCTACAGCTTTGGGGTTGAGATCTACGTATTTCCACCGCAGTCGGGAATTCCGCCTCTGTATGTGGTGTTCAACAGCCCATACGAGGGTGCTGTTGTTGAGGGTGAACACAGCGGCCGCGATTTCAACCCTGATCAATCGGGTGGGCCAACTTTAAATATGAACTGGAACGATGCAGTCGTTTCACAAGAAGGATCCGACATCGTGAAACTACATACATCAAAATTTATTCAGTCCGATGCCAATAAAGTGATGATTGACCGGCTGGATCGAATTTTCCGTGGAGAACTGGAGATAACCGATACCGATAAACGCTTCTACACTCACGAGATCAGAGAATTTGAAAGATTTAAAGCTTTGGGATATGGAGACACTGAAATGCCGGATCCCGATTCCCCAGTATGGAACAATGTTCATACTGCAACGCTGGAAGACTTTAAACTGAAAGATGATCTTTCTCTACTCTACACGCCGGAAGCACTAGCAGCTGCTGCGGAGCAAGATGAGCGCGATTATCAACGCTTTTTGAAGGAGATGTTGAAATGAGCATTATTGAGCAGCTAGTAAAAGATGAATCCCTGGAGGATATCGTTACCGTGTTCGCATTGGTCAAGGCTCCACCCCACTTGGACATGATGATCAGTCGCTACAAGCCGGAAACAATCAGGCACGGAGAGCTTCAACTCGCCTATACGCGACTGTTCGAAAAGGGTGTGCTAGAAAAAGGAGAAAAGGGATTGGCGAAAAAAGGCCCTAACTGGAAAGCTCCCAAATTTGTAACAAAGAACAGATACGGCTGATAGCAAAGATACCCCAAGCCGCACCCAGCGGCTTGGGGGTCTCGCGCCCCTTACAACGAATACCTCTGCAAATTCCCCATCATTTCCTTCAGCGCCTCAATATTGTCCTTCGGATGCGCCGCGCCCTCGAAATCACAGATCTGCTGCCAGTGCGCCGCCACGTCTTCCGGGGAGAAACCCACCCGTGGATCGAACCCGGCACCGAGGCTGCGTTCCCAGCGCACCTTGCCCATCCAGCCGCCGCCGACTTCGAACAAACCGGAGGTCTCCTGGCAGTTTTCGCTGGCCAGGTACACCACCAGTGGACTGACCAGTTCCGGTTTGAGTTGCTCGAACACTTGCGGCGGGATCAGGCCTTCGGTCATGCGGGTACCGCCGGTGGGGGCGATGGCGTTGACCAGGATGTTGTTCTTGCGGCCTTCGATGGCCAGGGTGCGCGTCAGGCCGTAGAGGCCGAGTTTGGCCATGCCGTAGTTGGACTGGCCGAAGTTGCCGTAGATACCCGAGGTGGACGCGGTGAAGATCACCCGGCCGTAGTTTTGCTCGCGCATGTGCGGCCAGGCGGCGCGGGTGACTTTGTAGGCGCCTTCGACGTGGACGCGGTAAACCAGGTCCCAGTCGGCGTCTTCCATTTTATGGAACGTCTTGTCGCGCAGGATGCCGGCGTTGTTGACTACGACATCGACACGACCGAAGGCGTCGAGGGCGTGTTGAACAAGCTTGTCGCCGTCGGTGACCGAGTCGTGGTTGGCCACGGCGGTGCCGCCGGCTTCGCGGATTTGCGCGACCACGCGATCCGCCGCCGAAGCGTTGGCGCCTTCACCCTGGGTCGAGCCGCCGAGATCGTTGACCAGCACTTTGGCGCCCTGTTTGGCGAACAGCAGTGCGTGCGCCCGTCCCAGGCCGCCACCTGCACCGGTGATGATCACGACTTTATCTTCGAAGCGCACAGATTCATTCATGGGGAACTCCAGCAGGCCAGGGACATTGCCTTGGAGTTTCAGGCACGGCGCTGCGGGTCACAATGAACAGGGGGGAGGCTGAATGGTGTGCGATAAGGCAGGGGGATGATGTAGCCGCGGATGGTTCATTCATCCCCGGCTTCTGTAGGAGCTGGCTTGCCAGCGAAGACGACCTGGAGTCTTGCACCGCCAATCAGGTCGCCTTCGCCGGCAAGCCGGCTCCTACAGCAGGCTCAGCACTATGAACACGCTACTTTCAGTGGCGGCAACATCAGCCGGTCGCGAAAGGCCAGGTAGTGCTTGAGGACCTGGCACGGTGCCTCGATCTGCGGGTAATGGCCGATGTCGCTCAACAACACCGTGTCGGGTTCGGGGATCAGCTCTCGATAACGAGCGACCATGTGCGCCCCGGAGATCGGATCGACCTCGCCATCGATCACCCGCAGCGGCACGTCGCCGCGTTGCATCGCGCCGACCCAGCGCTCGCGCTGTACGCGCCGCTCGGGAATGTAGGTGATCAATTTGTGCATGATCCTTGGACCGTGATTGTTTTCGATCAGGCTCCAGAAATCATCCATCTCGCTTTCACTGGGACGGGTGTGCGGGCCGAAGATCTGGCGGAAACTCTTCACCAGCCCGTCACGACTGAACGCACGGCCGATCATCCAGCCCAAGGGGCTGAGCAGCAATTTTTGCATCAGGACCGGGCGATGGGTTTCCGGAAACAACCCACCATTGAGGAACACACAGCTTGCGATATTGATCTGCGATTCGTAATGCCGGGCCAGCATTTCCTGAGCCACGCTGTCGCCATAATCGTGAGCCAATAAATGTACCGGTTGCCCGACATCCAAGTGCTCCAGCAGCGCCTGTTGCAGATCGGCCTGCTCCAGCAGGCTATAGGCGTGGCTCACCGGTTTGGCCGAGTCACCGAAACCCAGCATGTCGCAGGCGATCACACGATAGCGCTGAGTCAGTGGTTGCCACAGGTAATGCCAGTCCCAACTGGCGCTTGGGAAGCCATGGATGAGCAGCAGTGGCTCACCCTGCCCCGCCGTCCAGTAACGGATGGTCTGGCCACGGAACTCGAACGTCTGGCCACGCTTGCGCCAGATACACAGCGGGATCTCGGCGAGTGCCATTAGAGTTTATAACCCGGGTCTTGTTTATCGAGTTTGCGCAGCAGCGCTGGCCAGGCCAACGCGCCGCCCATGCCTTGAGCACTTTTGGTGACACCGGCGATCATCGCCTTGGCACCCGCCAGAATGTGCGGCTCGATGGCGATCAGTTCCGCGCCGCCGGTCTGTGCCATGACCTGGATATCGCAGGCGCGCTGGAAGGTGAACATCATCAGGAAGGTGTCGGCAATGCTGCTGCCGCAGGTCAGCAGACCGTGGTTGTGCAGCATAAGGAAATTGTTTTCGCCGAGATCGGCCTGCAACCGTGCCTTCTCCTCATGGTTGAGCGCGACGCCTTCGTAGGCGTGATACCCCAGACTCGAAAGGACGAACAGCGACTGCTGGCTGATCGGCAATACGCCCTGTTTCTGCGCCGACACCGCCACCCCGGACGCCGTGTGAGTGTGCAGCACACAGACGACATCGTGACGGACTTCATGCACCGCACTGTGGATGGTGTACCCGGCTGGATTGATTTCGTAGGGGCTGTCCATCAGTTTGTTGCCGGCCTGATCGACCTTGACCAGGCTCGACGCGGTAATTTCATGAAACATCAGCCCGAACGGATTGATGAGGAAGTCTTCAGTGCCCGGCACTTTGGCGGAGATATGGGTGAAAATCAGATCATCCCAGCCATGCTGGGCCACCAGGCGATAACAGGCAGCGAGGTCGATACGGGTCTGCCATTCAGCGGGGCTGACCAGCTCTTTGACACTGTGGGGCGATTGGACGGGGGCTACGCTCACGGCTAGGAACCTCTGGTTTTTATTATGGAGTGTTTCCAATAACTACCGAGTCTAGTCAGCCCTCCGGGTTCGCGTAGTTGCATTGGCAGCCAGCTTGATGGCCGAACGAGTCAGCGGACAGGGGATCGTGGATCCATGTCAAACAGCCGCCGCCAGAGAAGAGGTGGGGCGCGCGTTCAGCCGCCCCGCCAGAACAATGACGAGCCCGGTCGCGGGTACTTCCAACGGACCGGTCAGCCGCGTAGAGCGCCGGCCAGTTCCGCCAGCCAGGGCTCGGCGTCCGCTTCCGGCGTCACGCTTTCGCTGGCGTCCAGGCGCAGCATCGGCAGGACTTCGCGGATGCCCAGCTCAGCGAACAGCTCACGCATCAGCTCACCGCCGCCGCAGAACGTATCACCATAACTGGCATCACCCAGACCGATCACCGCCCCTGGCAAGCCGCGCCAGGCAGCGGGCAACTGATCGCGAATTGCGAAGTACAGCGGCTGCAGGTTGTCCGGCAGCTCGCCCATACCAGTGGTCGAGGTCACGGCCAGGAAGGCTTCGGGACCAAAGGCCTGCACATCGGCCAGGCTTGCACGCGGGTTGTGCCAGGTTTCGAAACCGGCGGCTTTCAAAATACTGGAGGCATGGCGGGCGACTTCTTCAGCCGTGCCGTACACCGAGCCGGAAATGATGGCGACTTTCATCAATCTGATCCTGAAGCTGAGTAAAAGACCGGGATCTTAACAGCACGGCCTGTATTGTTCTTTTAGAATGCCCCAGACAACCAACAAGGAAGGGGTTCACCCATGATCAACGCAAAACTGCTGCAGCTGGCCATCAACGCCTCCAACGACGGTATCGTGATTGCCGAAAAGGAAGGCGATCAAGACAAGATCCTGATTTACGTCAACCCGGCGTTCGAACGCCTGACCGGGTACACCAGCGAAGAAATCCTCTATCAGGATTGCCGTTTCCTGCAATCCGGCGACCGCGATCAGGAGGCGCTGCCGAAGATCCGTGACGCGTTGAACAATGAAGGATCCTGCCGGGAAATCCTGCGTAACTACCGCAAGGACGGCACACCGTTCTGGAATGAGCTGTCCCTTTCAACGGTGAAAAACCCGAATGATGGGCAGGTTTATTTCATCGGCGTGCAGAAAGACGTGACCGTGCAGGTCAAGGCGCAACAGCGTGTGGCGCAGCTTGAGGCGCAATTGGCGGAAGTCCAGGCTGAACTTGCTGCGCTCAAGGCGACGAACGGTACAAACAAATCTGCGAATTAGTTGTCATTAACTACAATCACCAATGACTTTGTAATTCTTTCTTTCGAGCTAGCCATGCAACGCGACGCGCTCCTGACCCAGGATGAACTGGATTTCATTCAGAGCATGCAACACAACCCGCAACTCAATGTGCGGGACGCGACGTCGAGCCTGCTCGTCAACGGCGGTTCGCAAATCCGTGACTTGCTCACGCGCCTTGCTGCCCATGAGCAAGTCACCATTCAAGCCAACTTCGAAAACCAGCAAATGACTTTCCCGCTGCATCTGGTGGAAGACGAGTTTCATGCCCTGCATCTGCGCCTGGGTGTCCCCAGCATCTATGAAGACGGGCCACTGGTTCGGCCATGGCGCCTGGTGCTCGACGAACCCGTGGCACTGGAAAACGCCAAGGGCCAGCCTGGCACGATGTGGGTGCACGAAGTGTCGTTCAAAGGTGTTTTGCTGGAGATTCACAACAAGACCAAGGCGCCGAAGCATTTTGCGTTGTGGTTCAGCCCCTCAGGCTACGAGCGGATTGCCTTGCGTGGCACGCTCGAGAAGGAAACCGAGAACGGCTTCTATGCCTACACCCTGAGCCAGAGCGACAAGGATGAAACCGAACGCCTGCGCCAGTACATCCTGCAGCAGCACCGCCTGACCCACCCTGCCCTGCATCTCTGACGTCAAGTATCCAGGTTGCCCGCCAGAAACTGTTTCAGTCGCTGGCGCATCACCGTGCCTTCGTTCCCCAGGCAGCCGATCGACGAGCCGGCCAGGCTGTCCTGAGCGAGATCGGACGCATCACCAGCCAGCATCACCGGACACTCCAGGCTCATCGCCAGGCGATTCAACCGCCGTGGCAGATCAGGGGTGGGTACATGATTGGAAAACAGAACCAGCGCCTGGGGTTTGATTCGATCGCAGACCAGCGTCAATTCGTCGAACGGCTGGCCGGTGGTCAATACGCGCACGCCGGTATGTCCGCTGCTCAGGAACAGGGCGGCAACCAGCAACTCAAGTTCCCGGCACTGGCCTGCCAGGGCGCTGACGAGGACTCGCCTGGGTTGCTTGTCGCGGATCAACAGCAAACGCTGCAAAACCCGTGATCGCAGAAAACCATCCAGGAACAGCCACTCACTGGTCCGGCCGAATGAGTCGTGGCGTTGCAGCAATTGCTTCCAGAGCGGGACAAGGATGTCCTGGAACACCACCGGCTGGGAGTAAGTGGAAAAGATCTGTCCGTAGACCTGCTCCAGCTGAACATCGTCGAAAGCACTTACCGCAGCCTGCACTTGCTGCTGCCATTGCGCGTAGTCGGCGAGTACCAGGTCATTGGGGATGAAGTGCGACAGTGCTTCAAGCGGTGCAGCCTTGGCCAGGATCTTGCCGATCTTGCTCACCGCCACGCCGCGCTCGATCCACTCGAGGATGCTGCGCACACGCTCGATATCGGCCATGGAGTACAGACGGTGTCCGCTTTCGGTACGCGTGGGAACGATCAGGCCGTAACGCCGTTCCCATGCGCGAAGCGTGACCGGGTTGACGCCCGTCAGCCGCGCCACTTCGCGAATGGGAAAGAGCTCTTCCCGTTCAAGAGAGAGCATAGGCGACTTACCGGTAGCAACGTCAGTCAGGACAGGCATCAGCGGATTGGCGTCCGTGTTTTTATTTGGATCCCATTGTACCCCTGCCGCCCCGTCATGATTCAAGACATTGATTGTTACGCAGGACACAGACGTCGCGAATAGAATCGCCTTCGCGAGCAGGCTCGCTCCCACAGAGGACGCTGCACCCATAGGTAGTCCGCTGTTGTCGCTGGTATAGTTTTGCTCTCACCGCGACGCGAGCCGTTCATGAATTCCTCCGTAGCCCCAATCCTTATCACCGGTGCCGGCCAACGTGTCGGCCTGCACTGTGCACAGCGATTGCTCGAAGACGGCCATCGCGTGATCTTCAGCTACCGCAGTGAACGTCCCGGCGTGCAAATCCTGCGCGACCTGGGGGCGACGGCGGTGTTTGCAGACTTCTCCACCGAAGCCGGGATCTTCGCCTTCATCGGCGAACTGAAAACCCATGCCGACAGCCTGCGGGCGATTGTCCATAACGCCTCCGAGTGGCTGGCCGAAACCCCGGACACCGATGCGACGGCATTCACCCGCATGTTCAATGTGCACATGCTGGCACCCTACCTGATCAATCTGCATTGCGCTGATCTGCTCGAACGCTCGAGCCCCGCCGACATCGTCCACATCAGCGATGACGTGACCCGCAAGGGCAGCAGCCGGCACATCGGCTACTGCGCCAGCAAAGCCGGACTCGATAACCTGACCCTGTCCTTTGCCGCCAAGTACGCGCCTGGCATCAAGGTCAACGCAATCGCCCCGGCCCTGCTAATGTTCAACCCTGATGACGACGCGGCCTATCGCGCCAAGGCGCTGGCCAAATCCGCGCTGGGCATCGAGCCCGGCAGCGAAGTGATCTACCAAAGCCTGCGTTATTTGCTCGACAACCCTTATGTCACCGGCACAACCCTGACCGTCAACGGCGGAAGGCACATCAAATAGTGCCCCGCGAGGATCTTCCATGACGCTATCCCTGCCCCGGAACGCCCTGTCCGAAAGCTATCGCGAGATCCTGATCGGCGTGGGTGAAAACCCCGACCGCGAAGGCCTGCTCGACACCCCGATGCGTGCTGCCAAAGCCATGCAGTACCTCTGTCATGGCTACGAACAGTGCGTTGAAGAAATCGTCAACGGTGCGCTGTTCGCCTCCGACAACGATGAAATGGTGATCGTCGACAACATCGAGCTCTACTCGCTCTGCGAACATCACATGCTGCCCTTCATCGGCAAGGCGCATGTGGCTTATATTCCAACGGGCAAGGTGCTGGGCCTGTCGAAGATTGCACGACTGGTGGACATGTTCGCCCGTCGCCTGCAAATCCAGGAAAACCTGACCCGGCAAATCGCCGAGGCGGTGCAAAAGGTCACCGGTGCGGCTGGCGTTGCCGTGGTCATCGAAGCCCAACACATGTGCATGATGATGCGCGGCGTCGAGAAACAGAATTCGACCATGAACACCTCGGTGATGCTCGGCGCTTTCCGCGAGTCGAGCAATACCCGCCAGGAGTTCCTGCAATTGATTGGACGGAGCAAGACGTAATGCCACAACTTCAACCAGGCATGGCACGCATTCGGGTCAAGGACCTGTGCCTGCGCACGTACATCGGCATCAATGAGGACGAAATCCTCAACAAGCAGGATGTGTTGATCAACCTGACCATCCTCTACGCGGCCCAGGACGCGGTGCGTGACAACGATATCGACCATGCCCTGAACTACCGGACCATCACCAAGGCGATCATTGCGCATGTCGAGGGCAATCGCTTTGCCCTGCTCGAACGCCTGACCCAGGAACTGCTGGACCTGGTCATGGCCAACGAGTCGGTGCTGTACGCCGAGGTCGAAGTCGACAAGCCTCACGCCCTGAGGTTTGCAGAGTCGGTGTCGATTACACTTGCGGCAAGCCGCTAAGCTTCAAGCTTCAAGCTTCAAGCTTCAAGCTTCAAGCTTCAAGCGGTAAGCTACAAGCCACCGAAACCCATCTTGCAGCTTGAAGCTTGTGGCTTGCAGCTGTCTCGCAGAGACCCCCATGACTGATCAAGAACGCCTCGAACTCGAAGCCGCCGCCTTTCGCCGACTGGTGGCCCACCTGGACAGCCGCAAGGATGTGCAGAACATCGACCTGATGAACCTCTCGGGTTTCTGCCGCAACTGCCTGTCCAAGTGGTACAAGGCCGCCGCCGACGAACGCCAGATCGAGGTCAGCCTCGATGAAGCCCGCGAAATGGTTTACGGCATGCCGTACGCCGAGTGGAAAGCCCAATATCAGCAAGAAGCCAGCGCCGATCAACAAGCGGCGTTCGCCAAAGGAAAAACCCATGAGTGATTTGAATACCCTGCGCGCCAGCTTCAAGAGCGGCGAACACGTTTTTGCCGATACCCTGGCGTTCATTGCCGCCGGCTACGACTATCAGCCACAGGCATTCAACAACGGCGGCGTGGAAAACGCGGCAGGGCAGAACGAAGGCTCGTGCAAGACCCTGGGGCTGGCATTGTTGGAAGGCCTGAGCGATGACGAAGCCCTGCTGGCATTCGGCGAGCATTACCGTTCGGTGCTGGCGACACCTGAGGGCAGTGATCACGGCAATATCCGTGCGCTAATGGTCCATGGTCTGGCCGGGGTGAAATTCATCCAGCAACCACTGACCCGCCGCTGAACCAAACCCGGCTGTGAACCTGACCCCTGTGGGAGCGAGCCTGCTCGCGATGGACGCAAGAACACCGCGGGGTTTCAGGTAGCCAGCGTTATCGTTGGCGATCATCGCGAGCAGGCTCGCTCCTACAGGTGTTCTGCGACACATCCCCACTTTTAAGATTGACCCGGCGACTTTATTTCGTTTGCCGGCCAGCACTGCTCACGGCTTAGATAAAAAGAAGTCCTCCCACTTCCGAGCCGGTCATCCATGAGCAGCGAAACCATCAGTCAGTCGATCAACATCGTTCACCCTGTCACGCTCAGCCACGGCAAAAATGCCGAAGTCTGGGACATTGACGGCAAACGCTACATCGACTTCGTCGGCGGCATCGGCGTGCTGAACCTCGGCCATTGCCATCCACGCATTGTCGCAGCCATTCAAGATCAGGCCACGCGGCTGACTCACTACGCGTTCAACGCCGCCCCCCATACGCCCTATATCGAACTCATGGATCGCCTGGCGGCGTTCATGCCTGTGAGCTACCCGGTCAGCGGCATGCTCACCAACAGCGGTGCCGAAGCGGCCGAAAATGCGCTGAAGATCGTCCGTGGCGCGACCGGCCGCACGGCAGTCATTGCCTTCGACGGCGCCTTCCACGGTCGTACGCTGGCTACCCTCAATCTCAACGGCAAAGTCGCACCCTACAAGCAGAAAGTCGGCGTATTGCCGGGGCCGGTGTATCACCTGCCCTTCCCTAGCCAGGATAATGGCGTGACCTGCGCCGAAGCGCTCAAGGCCATGGAGCGTCTGTTCAGCGTCGAAATCGACATCGAAGACGTGGCCTGCTTTATTGTCGAGCCGGTGCAGGGCGAAGCAGGGTTCCTGGCCATGGACGTGGCGTTCGCCCAAGCACTGCGGCGCTTGTGCGACGAGAAAGGCATTGTGCTGATCGCCGATGAAATCCAGTCCGGGTTCGGCCGCACCGGCCAGCGCTTTGCATTCTCGCGACTGGGCATCGAGCCGGACCTGATCCTGCTCGGCAAAAGCATCGCCGGCGGCGTGCCGCTGGGTGCGGTGGTTGGACGCAAGTCGCTGCTCGACACCTTGCCCAAGGGCGGCCTGGGTGGCACCTATTCCGGCAACCCCATCGCCTGCGCCGCCGCGCTGGCGACCCTGGACGAAATGACCGATCCCCATCTGCAAGCCTGGGGCACGCAGCAGGAAGAGGCGATTGTCAGCCGTTACCAATCCTGGCGTGATCGCAACCTGTCACCGTACCTCGGGCGCTTGACCGGCGTTGGCGCGATGCGTGGGATTGAGTTGGCGAATGCCGACGGTACGCCTGCTTCGGCACAGTTGACGCAACTGCTGGCACTGGCGCGGGATGCAGGTTTGTTGCTGATGCCGAGCGGAAAATCGCGGCACATCATTCGGTTGTTGGCGCCCCTGACGACCGAGGCGGCTGTGCTGGAGGAAGGCCTGGACATTCTTGAGGCGTGCCTCGCAAAACTGATTTGAACGCACAATCCTTGTAGGAGCGAGCCTGCTCGCGATGGCGATTTTTCATTCAATATTGAGGTCGACTGAATCACCGTAATCGCGAGCAGGCTCGCTCCTACAAAAGATTTGATCGAACATGAAATCGTGGGCACAAAAAACCGGCCGAAGCCGGTTTTTCGTATCTACCGAATCAAGCGTTCTGCAGATTGTCCAGATAACGCTCGGCATCCAGTGCCGCCATGCAACCAGCGCCAGCCGAGGTGATGGCCTGACGGTAGACGTGGTCAGCCACGTCACCCGCCGCGAAGATACCTTCGAGGTTGGTGGCCGTCGCGTTGCCGTCACGGCCGCCGTGCACAACCAGGTAGCCGTCCTTCAAGGTCAACTGGCCTTCGAACAGCGAAGTGTTCGGGGTGTGGCCGATGGCGATGAACACGCCGTCGACTTTCACTTCGTCGAAGCTGCCGTCGTTGTTTTTCAGGCGCGCACCGGTCACGCCCATGTTGTCGCCCAGGACTTCGTCCAGAGTCGCGTTCAGCTTCAGGATGATCTTGCCTTCAGCAACCCGGGCATTGAGCTTGTCGATCAGGATTTTCTCGGCGCGGAAGGTTTCGCGACGGTGAATCAGGGTTACGGTGCTGGCGATGTTGGCCAGGTACAGGGCTTCTTCAACAGCGGTGTTGCCGCCGCCAACCACAGCCACTGGCTTGTTGCGATAGAAGAAGCCATCACAGGTGGCGCAGGCCGAAACGCCTTTGCCCATGAAGGCTTCTTCCGACGGCAGGCCCAGGTAACGAGCGCTGGCACCGGTGGCGATAATCAGGGCGTCGCAGGTGTAAGTCGCGCTGTCACCGATCAGGGTGTACGGCTTGGAAGCAAAGTCCACGGCATTGATGTGATCGAAGACGATCTCGGTTTCAAAGCGCTCGGCGTGCTCTTTCATGCGCTCCATCAACGCCGGGCCGGTCAGGCCGTGGACGTCGCCCGGCCAGTTGTCGACTTCGGTGGTGGTGGTCAGTTGGCCGCCGGCCTGCATGCCGGTGATCAAAAGTGGCTTGAGGTTGGCACGGGCGGCATAGACCGCAGCGCTGTAACCGGCAGGGCCGGAACCGAGAATAATCACTCGCGAATGACGGACTTCAGACATGACCTGCTCCTGTTGACCGGCCCGGAATACCTGGCGCGGAACGCCGGGTTGCCGGCGGGAATAAAAAAGGACCATTGAAAGCACTTGGGGAAGGCTTGAACTCGACAGTCCTGTAAAAGAATGGGTGCAGCGTATCGAGGGGGCGAAGATTAAGGAAATACGGTTTAACAATCCAGCTCATAGGTGGTCTCTATCCCGTCGGCGCGATGAACAGGGCGCCTTTGTTACAGTTAATGTCGATACCGCTGCCGCGCTTTCGCCCGTCAGGCAAAGCCGGTAAGGTCGGCGCGTTTTCCCTCTGCTCGGAGCACGTTATGCCCGCCCCTGTACTGTCCGGCCCGCAATACCTGCGCGAAGGTCTCAAGCTGGTCTTGAGTCCAAGCCTGCGTTTGTTTGTGTTGTTGCCGTTGGCAATCAACCTGGTGCTGTTCGTCGGATTGATCTACCTGGCTGGCCATCAATTCAGCCTGTGGGTCGATTCGCTGATGCCTTCCCTGCCCGACTGGCTGAGTTTCCTCAGCTATGTGCTGTGGCCGCTGTTCGTGGTACTCGTGACCTTGATGGTGTTCTTCACCTTCACGATGCTCGCCAACGTCATCGCCGCGCCGTTCAACGGCTTCCTGGCGGAAAAAGTCGAGGTGGTGGTGCGCGGCACCGACGACTTCCCGGCTTTCAGCTGGGGCGAGCTGATCGCCATGATCCCGCGGACCCTGGGCCGGGAAATGCGCAAACTCGGTTACTTCCTGCCGCGGGCAATCGGGCTGTTCATTCTCTCGTTCATCCCCGTCGTGAACATCATCGCCGCGC
Source organism: Pseudomonas izuensis (assembly GCF_009861505.1). GTDB lineage: Bacteria > Pseudomonadota > Gammaproteobacteria > Pseudomonadales > Pseudomonadaceae > Aquipseudomonas > Aquipseudomonas izuensis. The sequence continues at coordinate 97,113 of NZ_WTFT01000040.1, forward strand.
CGCTCTGGCTACTGTTCGGTGTCTGGATGATGGCGATCCAGTACATTGACTACCCGGCGGACAACCACAAGCTCGGTTGGAACGAAATGCTCGCCTGGCTGCGGCAGAAGCGCTGGCAGAGCATGAGCTTCGGCGGGATCGTGTACCTGGTGTTGCTGATTCCGGTGGTGAACATCCTGATGATGCCGGCGGCCGTGGCCGGGGCGACCTTGTTCTGGGTGCGCGAGCGTGGGGCCGAGAACCTGGTGAGCCAGCGCTGAGCCATTCCCACAAAAGCGTTCATAAATCCATCATCTGACCGTCACAACGACGACATGGCCTCAGCTGACACTGAGGTCATGACGACAGCTCTGCATATCACCCTGATCACCGAAACCTTCCCTCCCGAAATCAACGGCGTGGCCAATACCCTTGGTCGCCTGTGCGACGGTTTGCGCGCGCGCGGGCATCAGGTGGAGCTGGTGCGACCGCGCCAGGGCGGTGATCCTTCGGCGGGCGGCGACGATGAATTGTTGCTGTGCCGTGGCTGGCCGCTGCCGGGTTATCCCGGCCTGCAATGGGGGCAGTCGTCGATGCACAAGCTGCTCAGACGCTGGAAACGTCACCGCCCGGATGTCCTGTACATCGCCACCGAGGGACCGCTCGGGCTGTCGGCACTGCGCGCGGCACGACGCCTGGGCATTTCGGTGGTCAGCGGCTTTCATACCAATTTTCAGCAGTATTCCAGCCAGTACGGGCTCGGGTTACTGACGCGCCTGCTGACCCACTACCTGCGCTGGTTCCACAATCGCTCGACCTTGACGCTGGTGCCCAGCGTCAGCCAGCGGATGGAGCTGGAACGGCGGCATTTCGAGCGTCTGGCGCTGCTGTCTCGCGGCGTCGACAGCCAGTTGTTTCATCCGGCCAAACGTTTGAATGCGTTGCGCGAACAATGGGGACTGGGCGAGAACGACATTGCCGTCATCCATGTAGGACGTTTGGCACCGGAGAAAAATCTGGGTTTGCTCAAACGCTGTTTCGATCGGTTGAAGTCGACGTATCCACAACGCACCCTGAAGCTGATCGTGGTGGGCGACGGCCCTCAACGCCTGCTCATGGAAAGCGAAATACCCGAAGCGATTTTCTGCGGCAGCCAAAGGGGTGAGGCCCTGGCCAGTCACTATGCGTCGGGGGATGTGTTTCTGTTTCCGAGCCTGACTGAAACCTTCGGCAACGTAGTGCTCGAGGCGCTGGCCTCCGGGCTGGGGGTGGTGGCTTACGATCAGGCGGCGGCGGCACAGCATATTCGCCATGGCTACAACGGCGTGCTGGCGATGCCCGGGGACGAAGAAGCGTTCTGCGATGCGGCGACGTGGTTGCTGGAAGAGCGCGAAACATTGCGCTGCATGCGCCTCAATGCGCGCCAGCATGCCAGTCGTCAGGGCTGGGCGGCGATTATCGAGCAGTTCGAGGGGCAGTTGCGGGGGGCTTGTGTGCAGTCGCAGCCCCTGTCTGATGTGGCGTTGTTGCCATAAAAGCTTCGCTGGCAAGCCAGCTCCTCCAGGTCCGGTGTGGTTCCGGTAGGAGCTGGCTTGCCAGCGAAGAGGCCCTTTCGGGCGCTGCTTAAACCAGCGTCATCAACGCCTCACGGCTGAACGGCAGGATGTCTTCCTCGCGACCGTCGCGCACTTTCTGTGCCCAGTCGGGGTCTACCAGCAGCGCGCGGCCCACTGCTACCAGGTCGAACTCATCGTTGTTCAAACGCTCCAGAAGTTTTTCCAGGCTGGCCGGTTGTGCCACCTTGTCGGTGTTGACCATGAATTGCAGGAACTCGCCGTCCAGGCCGACGCTGCCCACGGTGATGGTCGGCTTGCCGGTCAGTTGGCGGGTCCAGCCGGCCAGGTTCAATTCGGAGCCGTCGAATTCCGGCTCCCAGAAACGGCGGGTCGAACAGTGGAAAATATCCACGCCAGCCTCGGACAACGGCTTGAGGAACTCGCCCAACGCCTCCGGTGTTTGCACCAGCCGCGCGGTGTAATCCTGCTGTTTCCACTGGGAGAAGCGGAAGATGATCGGGTAGCCTTCACCGACCGCCGCACGCACCGCCTGAATCAACTCGATGGCGAAACGCGAACGATTGGCCAGGCTGCCGCCGTATTCGTCGGTACGCTGGTTGCTGCCTTCCCAAAAGAACTGGTCGATCAGGTAGCCGTGGGCGCCGTGGATTTCCACGCCGTCCATGCCGATGCTCTGGGCATCCCTGGCTGCCTGGGCGAACGCGGCGATCACATCCTGAATATCTTGCTTCGTCATGCCGTGAACCACGACATTGCCATCCTTCACTTTTTCCGACGGACCGTAGCCTGGCACGCTGGCGTCCGGCTCGGTGCCGATGCGACGCACGCTGCCCACGTGCCACAACTGCGGAACGATCTTGCCGCCTTCGGCGTGTACGGCGTCGACGACTTTTTTCCAGCCGGCCAACGCGGCTTCACCGTAGAAGTGCGGCACGTTCGGGTAACCGTTGGAAGCTTTGTGACCAACAGTGGTGCCTTCGGTAATGATCAGCCCGACGCCGGCCGCGGCGCGACGGCGGTAGTACTCGATCACTTTGGAATTGGGCACGCCACCCGGCGAAAACGAACGGGTCATCGGTGCCATGACGACACGGGTCGGCAGTTCGAGGGTGCCGAGGTGGAACGGTTTGAACAGGGCTTTGACGGGCATGTGAGCGCTCCACGGGAATAGACTTTATGACGGCGATAATATGGAGATTCGCACGTGCTGAATAGCACTATTGATTTGGGTGATTAAGGCTCAAAAGGCACGGAGCGCTGTTTCCTGTAGGAGCGAGCCTGCTCGCGATGGTCGTCAACGAAAACGCTGGGTATCTGATGCTCCGCGGCGTATTTGCGTTCATCGCGAGCAGGCTCGCTCCTACAGGTACAGGTGTAAATGCAGGTAATGCGGGGTGTCAGCTCAGGGCCTTTTCGATTGCCTGAACGACGCTTGGATCGTCCGGCGCTGTACGTGGTGAGAACCGCGCCAGTACACGCCCGTCTTTACCCAGCAGGAACTTTTCGAAGTTCCAGGTGATGTCACCAGGGAATTCGGCACCCTCGCCCGCCAGCAGCTTGTACAGCTGATGACGTTCGTGACCATTGACGTCCAGCTTGCTGGACAACGGGAAGGTCACGCCATAGTTGAGGCTGCAAAACGCCTGAATTTCTTGCTCGGAACCAGGCTCCTGCCCGGCAAATTGATTGCACGGCAGGCCCAGCACGCTGAAACCCTTACCCTTGTATTGCTGGTAGAGGTTTTCAAGCGCCGCGTACTGTGGGGTCAAGCCGCATTTGGAGGCAACGTTGACCACCAGCACGACGTGCCCCTTGAAAGGCGCCAAAGGTAGCGCCTGACCATTCAGGGCTGTCAAATTAAGGTCGTGAAAAGCACTCATGACGTACTCCAGATTCCCGTGTTCTTCTCGAAACAGCCACTTGGCGGTGTCGCCTCGGACAGCCGCAGACTAAAAAGGCGCCCTCGGGGCGCCTCTCCAGTTATCTGAGCTTAGCGCAGAAATCAGTGGTGATGGCCACCTTCGCCATGGACGTGGCCATGGGCGATTTCTTCCTGGCTGGCGTCACGGATAGCAACGATCTTGACCTGGAAATTCAGGCGCTGACCGGCCAACGGGTGGTTGCCGTCAACGGTAACGTCGTCGCCGTCCAGGTCGCGGATGGTCACGATCTGCATCTGGCCGTCCGGAGCGGAAGCGTGGAACTGCATGCCCACTTCCAGCTCATCGACACCTTCGAACATGCTGCGGCTCAGGGTGCTGACCAGTTCGGCCGCGTACTCGCCGTAGGCATCTTCAGGTTCAACGGCTACGGTCAGCTCGTCGCCGACTGCCTTGCCTTCCAGGGCCTTTTCCAGGCCCGGGATGATGTTGCCTGCGCCTTGCAGGTAGACCAGCGGCGCGCCGCCGGCGGAGCTGTCGATGACCTCACCAGCGTCGTTGGTCAGGGTATAGTCGATGGAGACAGCCTTATTGGCGGCGATCAGCATGGGGCGAGACCTTTTGCAAAAGAATGATGAAAGACCCAGTTTAGCGAAGCAATCGCCCGAAAGCGAACACAACCCGGACAGACGGGGTGCGACGATCACAGGCTTCCATCAGGACGAAGACGGCCACTGGGTGGCCGACCTTTCCTGCGGCCATACCCAACACCTGCGCCATCAGCCGCCCTGGCAATCCCGGGCCTGGGTCATGGACCCTTTGCAGCGCCATGAAAAAATAGGCCAACCCTTTGATTGCGGTTGGTGCGCACAAGGCTCGGTTAGCGATAACCTTGGCGACTGAATTTCGGTGGTCGCCCCGTCCTGGGTCGTCACCCTTGCCATGCACCTCCAGAGAATCCGCATGCAAACTTTTTTTATCGCTCCCACCGACTTTGGTGTGGGCCTGACCTCCATCAGCCTGGGGCTGGTGCGTACCCTTGAGCGGGCCGGCCTCAAGGTCGGCTTCTTCAAACCGATTGCCCAGCCGCATCCGGGTGATACGGGACCTGAGCGCTCCACCGAACTGGTGGCCCGCACCCACGGCCTGAAACCGCCGCAACCGCTGGGTCTGGCCCATGTCGAGCGGATGCTCGGCGATGGTCAGCTGGATGAGTTGCTTGAAGAAATCATCACCCTCTATCAGCAGGCTGCCATCGGCAAGGACGTGCTGATCGTGGAGGGCATGGTGCCGACCCGCAGCGCCAGTTACGCCGCGCGGGTCAACCTGCACCTGGCCAAGAGCCTCGATGCCGAAGTGATCCTGGTGTCGGCACCGGAAAACGAGGTGCTGACCGAATTGTCCGGCCGCGTGGAATTGCAGGCGCAGTTGTTCGGCGGTCCGAAAGACCCGAAAGTCCTCGGCGTGATCCTCAACAAGGTCAAGACCGAGGAGAGCATGGAGGCTTTCGCTGCACGTCTGAACGAGCATTCGCCACTGTTGCGCAGTGGCGATTTCCGTCTGCTGGGCTGTATCCCGTTTCAGCCGGAACTGAACGCCCCGCGCACGCGCGACGTGGCCGATCTGATGGGTGCCCAGGTGCTCAACGCCGGTGACTATGAAACCCGGCGCATGACCAAAATCATCATCTGCGCGCGCACCATGCGCAACACCGTGGAGCTGCTCAAGCCTGGCGTGCTGGTGGTGACCCCCGGCGATCGCGACGACATCATCCTCGCCGTGAGCCTCGCGGCCATGAACGGCGTGCCCCTGGCCGGCCTGCTGCTGACCAGTGACACCCTGCCCGACCCGCGCATCATGGACCTCTGCCGTGGCGCCTTGCAGGCCGGCCTGCCGGTGTTGTCGGTGAGCACCGGTTCCTACGACACCGCCAACCAGCTGAACGGCCTGAACAAGGAAATCCCGATCGACGACCGCGAGCGCGCGGAGATCATCACCGATTTCGTCGCCAGCCATCTGGATGCCAACTGGCTGCACCAGCGCTGCGGCACGCCACGGGAAATGCGCCTGTCGCCAGCGGTGTTTCGCTATCAGTTGATCCAGCGCGCACAGACCGCCAACAAACGCATCGTGTTGCCCGAAGGCAGCGAGCCATTGACCGTACAGGCGGCGGCGATCTGCCAGGCCCGTGGCATTGCCCGCTGCGTTCTGCTGGCCAAACCGGCCGACGTCGAAGCTGTCGCCCGCGCCCAGGGCATCGAACTGCCACCGGGGCTGGAGATCCTCGATCCGGACCTGATCCGTGAGCGCTACGTCGAGCCGATGGTGAAGTTGCGCAAGAGCAAAAGCCTCAACGCGCCAATGGCCGAGCAACAACTGGAAGACACCGTGGTGATCGGCACCATGATGCTGGCGCTGGATGAAGTCGACGGCCTGGTATCGGGTGTCATTCACTCCACCGCCAACACCATCCGCCCGGCCCTCCAGCTGATTAAAACGGCGCCGGGCTGCACCCTGGTGTCGTCGGTATTCTTCATGCTGTTTCCGGAAGAAGTGCTGGTCTATGGCGACTGCGTGATGAACCCGCACCCAAGTGCCAGCGAACTGGCGGAGATTGCCCTGCAAAGCGCCGACTCGGCGGCGGCATTCGGTATCACGCCACGGGTGGCGATGATCAGTTACTCCAGCGGTGAATCGGCCAGTGGCGAAGAAGTCGAGAAAGTACGCGAGGCGACCTTGCTCGCCCATGAACAGCAACACTCGCTGCTGATCGACGGCCCGTTGCAGTACGATGCCGCCGCCAACGAAACCGTGGCCCGGCAACTGGCGCCGAACAGTCAGGTGGCCGGTCGCGCCACGGTGTTCGTGTTCCCGGACCTCAACACCGGCAACACCACCCACAAAGCCGTGCAGCGCAGCGCCGACTGCGTCAGTCTCGGGCCGATGCTGCAAGGCCTGCGCAAACCGGTGAACGATTTGCCGCGCGGCGCGCAGGTCGATGACATCGTTTACACCATCGCCTTGACCGCGATTCAGGCAGCCAACCGACCCATGGATGTTTAAATGCTGGATTTTCTCCCTGCCCCCGTGCGCGGCGTGATCGCCGCGCTGCTGTTGGCGCTCAATACGATTTTGCTCTGCTCGTTTCTGTTCTGCGTGGCGCTGGTCAAGGTATTGCCGTTCGCCGCCACCCAACGTCTGGCACTCTGGTTGATGAGCCATACCCATGAAGCCTGGATCAGCCTCAACAAGGGCTGGATGAATCTGGTCCGCCGAACGCGCTGGCACATCACCGGCCTGCAAGGCCTCGACTATCAGCACTCGTACCTGATCACCAGCAACCACCAGAGCTGGGTTGATATTCTGGTGCTGCAATACGCGCTCAATCGGCGCATCCAGCCGTTGAAGTTCTTTCTCAAGCAGGAGCTGATCTGGGTGCCGGTGATTGGACTGGCGTGGTGGGCGCTCGGCTTTCCGTTCATGAAACGCTACTCCAAGGCCTATCTGGAAAAGCACCCGGAGAAGAAAGGCAAGGACCTGGAAACCACCCGCAAGACCTGCGCGAAATTTCGTGACAACCCGGTGGGCATTTTCAACTTCGTTGAAGGCACACGCTTCACCGAAGGCAAGCATGCCCAGCAACAATCACCGTTCAAATATCTGCTCAAACCCAAGGCCGGTGGCATTGCGTTTGTGCTGGATGCGATGGGCGAGCAGCTGGAATCGATCGTCAACGTGACCATCCATTATCCGGCAGGTCGTCCCGGCTTCTGGGACCTGCTGTGTGGGAACGTGAAGGATGTAGTGGTGCATTTTCAGGAACTGAACATTCCGCCGCAGTTCATCGGCAAGAACTATGACCAGGATGGCGAGTACCGCTTGCAGTTCCAGGGTTGGATCAACCAGTTGTGGCAGGACAAGGATGCGTTGTTGGGGCAGATGCATCGGGAGTATCCTGCGAAGTCTTGAGGCGCCTGTACCGGCCTCATCGCGGGCAAGCCTTGCTCCCACAGGTTAGTGTCGTGCTCAAGGTGGTGACCCCCCGAAATCTGTGGGAGCAAGGCTTGCCCGCGATGACGGACTTAAGGACACAAAAAACCCGCCGATGATCACCCACCGGCGGGTTTTTTCTTGCAGCTTGAAGCTAAAAGCTTGTCACTGCTTCCAACTTAGATCGCGCCACGCTTGCGCAGCAGCTCCAGCACCTGCTTGACGCCTTCTTCCAGCGACACGGACTGGGTATCGATCACCAGGTCGGCATCCAGCGGCACGTCGTACGGGAAGGACTCGCCCGGGATATTATCCCCGGCCGCCGCGTACAGGCCTTGCGGATCACGCTCGGCACACACTGTCGGCGACGCCTGGACGTAGACCGTCAGCAGACGCTCCTTGCCGATCAGCTCTTTGGCCTGCTCACGACCTTCGGCACTCGGTGCAACGAACGCTGCGAGGGTCAGCAGACCGGCTTCGTTGAACTGACGCGCCACGTGCGCGGCGCGACGCCAGTTCTCGGTGCGCCCGGCACGATCCTGTGGCAGACCTTTGTTCAGGTCGTGACGAAGGTTCTGGCCATCGAGCACAAACACCGCACGGCCCAGGTCGAACAACTTGCGTTCTACCGCATAGGCCAGTGTACTTTTGCCCGCACCCGACAAGCCGCTGAACAACACGGTGGCCGGTTGCTGGCCGAAGCGCTGGGCGCGTTCCTCGGTGGCGACGTGGGCCAGTTTGCCGTGGTGCGTGCTGGTGCCATGGGCCAGGGGTTGAGCAACGATCATGCCGGCGCCGACGGTGCCGTTGGTCAAGCGGTCGATGATGATGAAAGCGCCGGTGGTGCGGTTGCTGTCGTAACCATCGAGGGCAATCGGCGCGTCGAGCGCGATCTTGACCTTGCCGATTTCATTCAGCTGCAGCGCACTGGCCGGGCCTTCCTCAAGGGTGTTCACGTCGACCTTGTTGACGATACTGGCAATGGAGCCTGGTACGTAACTGGTGGCGCGCTTGAAGTCGTATTTCTTGCCCGGCAGCATCGGCTCTTCAGCCATCCACACAAGCATCGCTTCGAAGCTGTCGGTGACTGGCGGCACGTTGTCGGCGTGCACCAGCAAGTCGCCACGGGAAATGTCGATTTCGTCTTCCATGGTCAGCGTCACGGCTTGACCTGGACCCGCGTGCTCCAGTTCACCTTCGAAGGTGACAATGGATTTCACGCGGCTGCTTTTGCCCGACGGCAACACCACGACTTCGTCGCCCTTCTTGACGATGCCGCTGGCCAGGGTGCCGGCGAAACCACGGAAGTTCAGGTTCGGACGGTTGACGTACTGCACCGGGAAACGCAGGTCGGTGAAGTTGCGGTCGCCCGCCACTTCCACGGTCTCGAGAATTTCCATCAGCGACTGGCCGGTGTACCACGGCGAGCGTTCGGATTTGTTCACGACGTTGTCGCCCTTCAGTGCCGACATCGGCACGAAGTGCATGCTGGTTGGCTTGAGCTTCAAGCCTTCGGCGAACTGCAGGTAGTCGGCCTTGATCGACTCGAACACGCCCTGATCGAAATCCTTGAGGTCCATCTTGTTGATGGCGACGACGATATGCTTGATGCCCAGCAGCGAGGCGATGAAGCTGTGGCGACGGGTCTGGGTCTGCACGCCATAACGGGCGTCGACCAGGATGATCGCCAGGTCACAGGTGGACGCACCGGTGGCCATGTTGCGGGTGTACTGCTCATGGCCGGGGGTATCGGCAATGATGAATTTGCGCTTGGCGGTGGAGAAGTAGCGGTAGGCGACATCGATGGTGATGCCTTGCTCACGCTCGGCCTGCAGGCCGTCGACCAGCAACGCCAGGTCGATGTCTTCACCGGTGGTGCCGACTTTTTTCGAGTCGCGGGTAATGGCTTCCAGGTGATCTTCGTAGATCATCTTGGAGTCGTGCAGCAGGCGCCCGATCAGGGTGCTCTTGCCGTCGTCGACGTTACCGCAGGTCAGAAAGCGCAGCAGCTCTTTACGTTCGTGCTGGCCCAGGTAGGCGAGGATGTCCTCGCTGATCAAATCAGATTGATGCGACATGACAGCCCCTTAGAAATAACCTTGACGTTTTTTGTCTTCCATCGAGCCTGCGCCATCGTGGTCGATGACACGGCCCTGGCGCTCGGAAGTTCGCGTCAGGAGCATTTCCTGAATGATGTCCGTGAGGCTTTCGGCCTCGGACTCCACCGCGCCCGTCAACGGGTAGCAGCCAAGGGTACGGAAACGCACTTTCTTTTTGACGATGCGGGCTTTGTCTTCATCGCTCAAGTGCTCGAGGATGCGCTCGTCGTCAATCATGATCAGGGTGCCGTTCTTCTCGATGACTTCACGCTCGGCGGCGAAGTACAGCGGCACGATCGGGATGCCTTCGAGGTAGATGTACTGCCAGATGTCCAGCTCGGTCCAGTTCGACAGCGGGAACACGCGGATCGACTCGCCCTTGTTAACCTTGCCGTTGTAGACGTTCCACAACTCGGGACGCTGGTTTTTCGGATCCCAGCGGTGCTTGCTGTCGCGGAACGAGTACACGCGCTCCTTGGCGCGGGATTTCTCTTCATCGCGACGGGCGCCGCCGAAGGCGGCATCGAAACCATGCTTGTCCAGTGCCTGTTTCAGGCCCTCGGTCTTCATGATGTCGGTGTGCTTGGCGCTGCCGTGGGTGAACGGGTTGATGTTCTGCGCCACGCCGTCCGGGTTGACGTGGGTGATCAGGTCCAGGCCCAGCTCGGCGACCATCTTGTCGCGGAAGGCGTACATCTCCTGGAATTTCCAGCGAGTGTCGACGTGCATCACCGGAAACGGCAGCTTGCCGGGGAAGAATGCCTTGCGTGCCAGGTGCAGCATCACGGCGGAGTCTTTACCGATGGAGTACAGCATCACCGGGTTATCGAACTCGGCGGCCACCTCGCGGATGATGTGGATGCTTTCCGCCTCCAGCTGTTTCAGATGCGTCAGTTTGTCGACCATGGCTACTCACGAAATCTTTCTTATGAACGGCCAGCGGGCCGTGTTCGAGCGAGGAATCCTAGCACAGCGACCTCTTCTAATCAGGACGCCAACTAGATCGAAAGAGCATATGAATATGCCTGCCTGTTTGGGCGAAACGCGCCCCCTGTAGGAGCGAGCCTGCTCGCGATGGTCGTCAACGAAAACACAGGGAGTCTGACACCCCGTGGTGTTCTCAGGTACATCGCGAGCAGGCTCGCTCCTACAGGGATCGCGTTTGCCCGTTAGATCGGGTTGGGGCAATCGATGAAGATGTGCTCGAGGGCAAACCGCTTCGCCAGATAGTCACCCAGCGCCTGTACGCCATAGCGCTCAGTGGCATGGTGACCGGCGGCGATGAAGCTGATGTCGTTTTCCCGGGCGCTGTGGAAAGTCTGCTCGGACGCTTCACCGCTGATGTACAGATCGACACCCGCCAGGATCGCCTGATCGATGTAACCCTGACCACCACCGGTGCACCAGCCAACGCGACGAATCATTGCGCTGCCCTCAACAAGCAACGGCTCGCGGCCCATGACTTCCTGCACGCGGCGGGCGAAATCCCGGGGTGTCATCGGTTCGCTCAACGAGCCGACCAGGCCGACGATTTTCAGATTGTCGGGATCGAGCGGGCCTTCGACGGTGATGTCGAGCTGCCGTGCGAGCTGCACGTTATTGCCCACGTCAGGGTGCAGGTCCAGCGGCAGGTGATAGGACAACAGACTGATGTCGTGCTTGAGCAGGGTCTTCAAGCGGCGCTGCTTCATGCCGGTGATGCACGGGTTTTCACCTTTCCAGAAGTAGCCGTGGTGCACCAGCACCAGATCGGCATTGGCTTCGACGGCGGCATCGAGCAATGCCTGGCTGGCGGTGACGCCACTGACAATGCGCATCACTTGCGGCCGACCCTCAACCTGCAGGCCGTTAGGGCAATAATCGGCAATCTTTGCACTGTTCAGGTAACGGTCGGCTTCTTCGACGAGTGTGCTCAGGGCGACGGCCATAAAAGACTCCTAAATATCCCGTTCAGAGGCGCGCGCGGCCTCGTATAATGCGCGACATTATGGGCGGTCTCTAACCGCCTGCAACCTCTCAGGACGTGCTTAATGCTCAAGGCGCTGCGTTTTTCCGGCTGGCCGTTGTTGGCCGGCGTGCTTGTCGCTCTGTTAATCATCCAGCGTTACCCGCAGTGGGTCGGGCTTCCGAGCCTCGACGTCAATCTGCAACAAGCCCCTCAAACCACGAGCATGCAGCAAGGTCCGGTGTCCTACTCCGAAGCGGTGATTACCGCCGCGCCTTCGGTGGTGAACCTGTACACCACCAAAGTCATCAACAAACCCAACCATCCATTGTTTGAAGATCCGCAGTTCCGGCGTTTCTTCGGCGACAACTCGCCCAAACAGAAGCGCATGGAATCGAGCCTCGGTTCCGGCGTAATCATGAGCCCGGAAGGCTACATCCTGACCAACAACCACGTGACCACTGGCGCCGACCAGATCGTGGTGGCACTCAAGGACGGTCGTGAAACCCTGGCCCGGGTGATCGGCAGCGACCCGGAAACCGATCTCGCGGTGTTGAAGATCGACTTGAAGAATCTGCCTTCGATCACTGTCGGCCGCTCCGACAACATCCGCATCGGTGATGTCGCGCTGGCCATCGGCAACCCGTTCGGCGTCGGCCAGACTGTGACCATGGGCATCATCAGTGCCACCGGGCGCAATCAGTTGGGCCTGAACAACTACGAAGACTTCATCCAGACCGATGCCGCCATCAACCCCGGCAACTCCGGCGGCGCGCTGGTGGACGCCAACGGCAACCTGACCGGCATCAACACGGCGATTTTCTCCAAGTCCGGCGGCTCTCAGGGCATCGGCTTCGCGATCCCGGTCAAACTGGCGATGGAGGTGATGAAGTCGATCATCGAGCACGGCCAGGTGATTCGTGGCTGGCTAGGCATCGAGGTACAGCCATTGAGCCAGGAACTGGCGGAATCCTTTGGTCTGTCGGGGCGCCCGGGCATTGTGGTCGCCGGGATTTTCCGCGACGGCCCAGCCCAGAAGGCCGGCCTGCAATTGGGGGACGTGATCCTCTCCATCGACGGAGAACCGGCGGGTGATGGTCGCCGTTCGATGAACCAGGTGGCACGGATCAAGCCGACCGACAAGGTCGTGGTCCAGGTGATGCGCAACGGCAAGGAACTCAAGCTCACCGCGGAAATCGGCCTGCGCCCGCCGCCCGCGCCGGTCAAAGAGAAAGAAGAAGAGTAAGCAGCTGATACATTCTCTTGCAGGAGCGAGCTTGCTCGCTCCTGCAAGGGTTAGTTTTGGATCAGAGCTCGCCGAGGCCGTCGATCAGCGCCTGATTCTGATCCGGCGTACCAATCGAGATCCGCAAGAACTGCGCAATCCGCTGCTGCTTGAAGTGCCGGACAATCACACCCTGCTCACGCAGCTTCGCCGCCAGCCCCGCCGCATCGTGCTGCGGGTGACGGGCGAAGATGAAGTTTGCTGCCGACGGCAGCACTTCAAAGCCCTTGGCCTTTAACTGCGAGATCACCCACTCACGGTTTTCGATCACCAATCGACAGGTCTTGTCGAAATACTCGCGATCCTCGAACGCCGCCGCCGCGCCGACATTCGCCATGCGATCCAACGGGTAGGAGTTGAAGCTGTTCTTGATGCGCTCCAGCGCCTCAATCAGGTCCGGATGCCCAACCGCCAGACCGACCCGCAGACCAGCCAGAGAGCGGGACTTGGACAATGTCTGTGTCACCAGCAGGTTCGGATAACGGTCCACCAGACTGATCGCCGTTTCCCCGCCGAAGTCGATATAAGCCTCATCCACAACGACCACCGAATCCGGACTGGCCTTGAGGATCTGCTCGACGGCGTCCAGCGCCAACAGGCAACCGGTCGGTGCGTTCGGGTTGGGGAAGATGATCCCGCCGTTCGGCTTGGCGTAGTCCGCCGGGTTGATCTGGAACTGCTCGTCCAGCGGCACGGCGTCGAACTTGATGCCGTACAGCCCGCAGTAAACCGGATAAAAGCTGTAACTGATGTCCGGGAACAGCAGCGGCTGATCGTGTTGCAGCAACCCATGGAATATGTGCGCCAGGACTTCGTCCGACCCGTTACCGAGGAACACCTGGTTGCTCTGTACGCCGTAGTACCTGGCCACTGCGTTCTTGAGCAGGTCGCTGTTGGGGTCAGGGTACAGACGCAAGTTGTCGTTCAGTTCGGTTTGCATCGCAGCCAAGGCTTTCGGCGATGGACCGTACGGGTTTTCGTTGGTGTTGAGCTTCACCAGTTTGGCCAGCTTCGGCTGCTCGCCCGGTACGTAAGGCACCAGATTCTTGACGAACGGGCTCCAGAATTTACTCATGTTCAGTTCCCCTTCTGTTCATCAAGAATACGGTATTCGGCGCTGCGCGCGTGGGCGCTCAACGATTCGCCACGGGCCAGTACCGAGGCGGTTTTGCCCAGCTCAGAGGCACCGGCCTCGGAACAGAAGATGATCGAAGAACGCTTCTGAAAGTCGTACACACCCAACGGCGAGGAGAAACGCGCGGTGCCGGAGGTTGGCAACACGTGATTCGGACCTGCGCAGTAGTCGCCCAGGGCTTCGGAAGTGTGACGGCCCATGAAGATCGCACCGGCGTGACGGATCTGCGGCAGCCAGGCCTGCGGGTCGGCGACCGACAACTCGAGGTGCTCCGGCGCGATGCGGTTGGCGACTTCGATGGCCTGTTCCATGTCACGGACCTGAATCAGCGCACCGCGGCCATTGATCGAGGTTTCGATGATCGCGGCGCGGTCCATGGTCGGCAGCAGCTTGGCAATGCTGGCGGCAACCTGGTCGAGAAACGCGGCATCCGGGCTGACCAGAATCGCCTGGGCGTCTTCGTCGTGCTCAGCCTGAGAGAACAGGTCCATGGCGATCCAGTCCGGATCGGTCTTGCCGTCGCACACCACAAGGATCTCCGACGGCCCGGCGATCATGTCGATACCGACTTGCCCGAACACGTGGCGCTTGGCGGTGGCCACATAGATGTTGCCCGGCCCCACCACCTTGTCGACCTTCGGCACGCTTTCGGTGCCGTAGGCCAGCGCAGCGACGGCTTGAGCTCCGCCGATGGTGAACACCCGGTCCACGCCGGCGATGCAGGCAGCGGCCAGCACCAGTTCGTTGATTTCACCCCGTGGAGTCGGCACCACCATGACCACTTCGGTCACACCGGCGACCTTGGCCGGAATCGCGTTCATCAGTACCGACGACGGATACGATGCCTTACCGCCTGGCACGTACAGGCCCGCGCGATCCAGCGGCGTGACCTTCTGGCCCAGCACGGTGCCGTCGGCTTCGGTGTAGCTCCAGGAATCCTGTTTCTGCTTTTCGTGATAGCTGCGCACGCGGGCGGCGGCTTTTTCCAGGGCTTCGCGCTGCGCCACGGTGATACGTGTGAGCGCCAGTTCCAGACGTTCGCGCGGCAGGATCAGATCCGCCATGGAGGCGACGTCCAGCCCGTCGAATTGGCGGGTGAATTCCACCAACGCCGCATCGCCACGCTCGCGCACGGCTTTGATGATGTCCAGCACGCGCTGATTGACCGAGTCGTCAGACACACTTTCCCAACTCAGCAGATGATCCAGATGATGTGCGAAATCCGGGTCAGCAGCGTTGAGTCGGCGAATTGCAGTCGGTGCGGTCATAGCGAGAGCCTCATAGAATTGGCAAAAAACTCAGGCGCCCTAACTTAGCAGTCGTTCCGCTTGGGCACCTGAGAATTCTGGCTATGAGGCGGATAGACGGGCGCGACTCAAGGTCGCGCAGGTGAATCAGCCGCGGTGTCGAGACTCCACTGCCTTGCGCAGGGTGTCGATCAACGCCTGGATACGGGCGTGCTGCATTTTCATCGATGCCTTGTTGACGATCAGGCGAGAGCTGATGGCAGCAATGAAATCCTGGGGCTCCAGGCCGTTGGCCCGCAGCGTGTTGCCGGTGTCGACCACGTCGATGATCTTGTCGGCCAGACCAATCAGCGGTGCCAGCTCCATCGAGCCGTACAGCTTGATGATGTCGACCTGGCGGCCCTGTTCGGCGTAGTAGCGCTTGGCAACGTTGACGAACTTGGTGGCGATACGCAGGCGGCCCTTGGGCTCGACCGCGCCAACCTTACCGGCGGTCATCAGCTTGCACTGGGCAATTTGCAGGTCCAGTGGCTCGTACAAGCCCTGGCCGCCGTATTCCATCAGCACATCTTTACCGGCGACACCCAGGTCGGCGGCACCATGTTCGACATAGGTCGGCACATCGGTGGCACGCACGATCAGCAGACGAACATCGTCCTGGGTCGTGGGGATGATCAGCTTGCGGCTCTTGTCCGGATTCTCGGTCGGCACGATGCCCGCTTCAGCCAGAAGCGGCAGGGTGTCGTCAAGGATGCGGCCCTTGGACAGTGCGATAGTCAGCATGGGAAACGTCAGCCCTTTATCAGGAATCTTATGCCCGGTCACAATCGGCGCCGGACACGCATCGAGCCGGAAACCGGCTCGACTTGAAAACCAATGGGCACCTCCCTGTGCCCTATCTGCAACGACTAGCCCGGAACGCGACGGATCTTGGCGCCCAGCATCTGCAGTTTCTCTTCGATGCACTCGTAACCACGGTCGATGTGGTAGATGCGGTCGATCAGGGTGTCGCCTTCGGCGATCAGCGCCGAAATCACCAGGCTGGCCGAAGCACGCAGGTCGGTGGCCATGACTGGCGCGCCCTTGAGCTTTTCGGTGCCGGTGACGATGGCGGTGTTGCCTTCGACCTGGATCTTGGCGCCCATGCGGTGCAGTTCGTAAACGTGCATGAAACGGTTTTCGAAGATCGTCTCGATCACCGCACCGGTGCCTTCGGCAATGGCGTTGAGGGAGATGAACTGCGCTTGCATGTCCGTCGGGAACGCCGGGTACGGAGCGGTCCGCACGTTGACGGCTTTAGGCCGCTTGCCGTGCATGTTCAGCTCGATCCAGTCTTCACCGGTGGTGATTTCCGCACCCGACTCCCGAAGCTTTTCCAGAACGGCTTCGAGGATGGTCGGATCGGTGTCCTTGACCTTCACGCGACCGCCGGTCACGGCAGCAGCAACCAGGTAGGTACCGGTTTCGATACGGTCAGGCATCACTTTGTAAGTGGTGGTGTGCAGACGCTCGACGCCATCGATGGTGATGGTGTCGGTGCCGGCGCCGGAAACCTTGGCGCCCATGGCGTTCAGGAAGTTCGCCAGGTCGACCACTTCAGGCTCGCGCGCGGCGTTAGCCAGTACGCTGCGGCCCTTGGCCAGCGCGGCTGCCATCATGATGTTTTCGGTACCGGTCACGCTGACGGTATCGAAGAAGAAGTGAGCGCCGCGCAGGCCGCCTTCAGGGGCCTTGGCCTTGATGTAGCCGCCTTCGACGTCGATGATCGCGCCCATGGCTTCCAGGCCGCGGATGTGCAGGTCAACCGGACGCGAACCGATGGCACAACCGCCAGGCAGTGCAACTTCGGCTTCACCGAAACGGGCAACCATCGGGCCCAGCACCAGGATCGATGCACGCATGGTTTTAACCAGTTCGTACGGAGCGATCAGGGTTTTGATGGTGCGCGGATCGATTTCGACGGCCAGTTTCTCGTCGATCACCGGCTCGATCCCCATGCGACCGAACAGTTCGATCATGGTGGTGATGTCGTGCAGGTGCGGCAGGTTGGCAACAGTCACCGGACCATCGCACAGCAGCGTGGCAGCCAGGATCGGCAGGGCAGAGTTCTTTGCCCCGGAGATGCGGATTTCGCCGTCAAGACGAGCACCGCCAGTAATAATCAATTTATCCATAAGAATCTCGACGCCCTTGGGCTCAGGTGCGCTCGGCCCAGGCCGCGCTGCTGAAAAATTTCATAGTGACCGCATGGATGCTGCCATCGGTGATCCATGGGTTCAAATGGGCATAGATCTGCTGCTGACGCTTGACCGGGCTCAATGCCGCCAGTTCATCGCTAATCACGTTCAGCTGGAAATTGCAGCCTTCGCCCTCAACTTCCACCAGCGTTCCTGGCAGCTTTCCTTCAAGGAAGCTTTTAACTTCTACGGCCTGCATGCTCAACCTCAATCGGCGCCCTGTGCGCGCGGGTCGGACATCATACAAAAAAGCCCCGCGCCTGCGAACCCCGCGAAGCAGGACTCTGACGGGGGGCTTCCTTATAGATGCGGGTTAGGGTTGCTCCAACAGCTCGGTCAACTCACTGACCTGAGCGATTTCGCGCATGTCTTCCGGCATCGCGCGGATGCTCAGCGCCTTGCCGGTCGCCCGTGCATCGCGCATGAAGCACAACAGCAACGACAGACCGACACTGCTGGACTTGGTCACCGCAGAACAATCGACCACCAGCGCCGGGGCCTCGCTGGCCTTGATCAGCGCCTGCCCCTGCTCGCGCAGGGCAGGACCGGTGCGGTAGTCCAGCACGCCGCTGAGCCGCAGCTCGCCGGAGTCGTCCATCATGATGGCCGACTCACTCATTGGGCTTGCTGCCCTTGAGTCTTGTCGGTGGCTTCCTTGGCTTTGGCGACTTCCCCGGCCCAACCATTGATGGTCTTGTCCAGGTCATTGCCATTGCGCTGCATCGCATCGGCGAACTGATCGCGGAACAGCTTGCCGATGTTGATGCCATTGATGATGACGTTGCGCAGTTTCCACTCGCCACCGATCTTTTCCAGGGTGTAGGACACCGGGTAGATCGCGCCGCTGCTGCCCTTGACGGTCATGCCGACGCTCGTACGGTCACCCGACTCGTCCTTGGCAGGCTCAACGGTGATGCCCTGGTTGTTGTACTCGAGCAAGGCATTGCCATAGAACTGGAACAGACCCTTCTTGAAGTTCTCTTCAAAGGTCTTCATTTGCGCCGGCGTGGCTTTGCGCGAGTACTTGACCGTCATGATGCTCTTGGAAATGCCCTCGGCATCCACGACAGGCCCGACAATGGTGTTCAGCGCCGTATAAAAACCCTGCGGGTCTTGCTTGTACTTTTCTTTGTTGGCGGCCAGATCGGCCAGCATACGGTTGGTGGTGTCCTGGACCAGATCGTGCGCGGAAGGCGCCGCCACGGCGTTAGCCATCAACGGCAAGGCCGCGAACAACACCAACAGGCCACGTCGCAAGGTAGAGATCATTTAGCAATTCCTCATTTGGCGTCTTTGCTTACGGTATTGAGAAGAAACTTACCGATCAGATCCTCGAGCACCAGCGACGACTGGGTGTCATGGATGGTCCCGCCATCCTTGAGCAGGGCTTCTTCCCCGCCCACGCTGATGCCGATGTATTTCTCGCCCAACAGGCCAGCAGTCAGGATAGACGCAGTGGAGTCGGCGGGCAGGTTATCCACACGCTTTTCCAGCTGCATGGTCACTCGACCGGTGAAACTGTCGCGGTCCAGATCGATCGCCGTGACCTTGCCGATGGTCACACCGGCCATGGTCACTTTAGCTCTGACCGTCAAACCGGCGATATTGTCGAAATACGCATAAAGTTTATAAGTGTCGGTGCTCGGACTCGGGGACAAGCCACTCACCCGCAGCGCCAGCAACAATAAAGCCAGGACGCCGGCCAGCAAGAAAAGGCCGACACCGATTTCCAGGGTGCGGTTTTGCATCAGAAATCTCCAAACATCAAGGCGGTCAGAATAAAGTCCAGGCCGAGCACAGCCAGAGAGGCATACACCACGGTCTTGGTAGTGGCACGACTGATCCCCTCGGAAGTGGGCTCGCAGTCATAGCCTTGGAATACGGCGATCCAGGTCACGACAAAGGCAAAAACCATGCTTTTGATGATGCCGTTGAGCACATCGTCCGCGAAGGTCACGCTGTTCTGCATGTTCGACCAGTAGGAGCCGTCATAAACACCCAGCCAGTCAACCGCCACCCACGAGCCACCCCAGATACCCACCACGCTGAAAATCATCGCCAGCACCGGCAGGGAAATGAAACCGGCCCACAGGCGTGGGGCAATGATGTACTTGAGCGGGTCGACCCCGATCATTTCCAGGCTGGACAATTGTTCGGTGGACTTCATGTTGCCGATTTCGGCCGTCAACGCCGAACCGGCACGCCCGGCAAACAGCAAAGCCGTCACCACCGGACCCAATTCGCGCAACAGGGTCAGCGCTACCATCTGCCCTACCGCCTGCTCCGAACCGTAACTGGACAGGATATTGAAGCCCTGCAGCGCCAGCACCATGCCGATGAAGATGCCGGAGACCACGATGATCACCAGCGACATCACGCCCACGGAGTGCAATTGCCTGACCAGCAGGCCGAAACCGCCGCCGATGCCGCCGCGGCCCAGCAACGCGTGAAACAGGAACAGCGTCGAACGACCGAACACCGCAACAGTGTCGATCCCGGCCCGACCAAACCGGCGTACGCGTTCTATTAATGTAATTCTGCGCATCAGCGGCGCTTCCCCAGGAGATCTGCGCGGTAATCCGGCGCTGGAAAGTGATACGGAACCGGGCCATCGGGCTCCCCGGTCATGAATTGACGAATTTTCGGGTCGTCCGAATTCATCAGCTCCTTGGGCGTGCCCTGCCCCAACACCTGCCCGTCGCCCACTACATAAATGTAATCGGCAATGCTCGCGGTCTCGGCCAGGTCGTGGGAAACCACGATACTGGTGATGCCCAGAGCATCGTTGAGCAGGCGGATCAGGCGCACCAGCACACCCATGGCGATAGGGTCCTGACCGACAAAGGGCTCGTCATACATGAGAATCTGCGGATCGAGCGCAATCGCCCGCGCCAGTGCGACACGACGCTTCATGCCACCGGACAGTTCGTCAGGCATCAGTTCGATGGCGCCACGCAAACCCACGGCCTGCAACTTGAGCAGGACGATATCGCGGATCATTTCATCCGGCAGCTCGGTGTGAACGCGCAGCGGAAAGGCCACGTTCTCGTACACATCGAGATCGGTAAACAGTGCGCCACTCTGAAACAGCACGCCCATGTGCTTGCGGGCATCGAACAGATCGCTGCGCGAGAGTTTCGGCAGGTTCTGGCCGTTGACCCAGACTTCGCCCCGGGTAGGCCGCAATTGCGCGCCCATCAACCGCAACAGCGTAGTCTTGCCACACCCGGAAGGTCCCATGATGCCGGTGACCTTGCCGCGGGGAATACGGATATCGACGTTATTGAAAATGCTGCGCGCACCGCGCTTGAAGGTCAGTCCCTTCAGCTCGACCGCGTAGGCGTTATCGGCACTCATCTAAACTCCTTGCGATGCAGCCTCTCACTCGGACGCCTGACTTTCTGACGAAAGCACATATTCCCGGGCGGGCCGAACTGGCGGCGAACTATATCACTGCAAACGCCAGGCACCCAAGGTCATTGCCGGGCCATGTGCAGCAACATGACGAGCCAAAAGCATTACCTGGCGGGATTCGGTAGCAGGGAATGACAATGCGCGACGAACTTGCGTGAGGGTTTTGATCATAACCGTTATAATCGCCGCCTTTTCATCAGGCTAAATGATTTCTGACATGAGCCAATCCAGCGACCTGATTCAATCCGCCCAACGCACCATCCGCCTCGAGGTGGAAGCCGTACAAGGCTTGCTGCCGCATATCGACGCAGATTTCGTACGCGCCTGCGAGATGATTCTGGCCAGCAAAGGCCGCGTAGTCGTGGTCGGCATGGGCAAGTCGGGGCATATCGGCAACAAGATCGCCGCTACCCTGGCCAGCACCGGCACCCCGGCATTTTTCGTCCACCCGGCTGAAGCCAGTCATGGTGACATGGGCATGATCACCCGCGACGACATCATCCTGGCGCTGTCGAATTCCGGCTCCACCCATGAAATCGTGACCCTGCTGCCGCTGATCAAGCGCCTGGGCATCCAACTGATCAGCATGACCGGTAATCCCGATTCGCCGCTGGCCAAGGCCTCCGAGGTCAACCTCAATGTTATCGTCGAGCATGAAGCCTGCCCGCTGAACCTGGCGCCCACCTCTTCGACAACCGCCGCGCTGGTCATGGGCGATGCCCTGGCCGTCGCCTTGCTGGAAGCCCGCGGATTCACTGCCGAAGACTTCGCCTTTTCCCATCCTGGTGGTGCACTGGGCCGACGTCTGTTGCTGAAAGTGGAAAACGTCATGCACGCCGGGCAAGAACTGCCGCAGGTTCAGCGCGGCACCCTGCTTAAGGACGCCCTGATGGAAATGACCCGCAAGGGCCTGGGCATGACTGTAATCCTTGAAGCCGACGGCAAGCTGGCCGGGATCTTCACCGACGGCGATCTGCGCCGCACCCTGGACCGCACCATCGACATCCACAGCGTCACCATCGATCAGGTCATGACCGCCCACGGCAAGACCGCCCGCGCCGAGATGCTCGCCGCCGAGGCCCTGAAAATCATGGAAGACCATAAAATCAATGCACTGGTGGTGGTCGACGGTGAAGACCGCCCGGTCGGCGCCTTGAACATGCACGACTTGCTGCGTGCGGGGGTAATGTAATGAGCACGGACCTGCTGCAACGCGGCCAACAGATCAAGCTGGCAGTTTTCGACGTCGACGGCGTTCTCACCGACGGGCGCCTGTACTTCCTCGAAGACGGCAGCGAATTCAAGACGTTCAACACCCTCGACGGCCAAGGCATCAAAATGCTGATGGCCGCCGGCGTGCAGACCGCCATCATCAGCGGCCGCAAGACTCCGGTGGTCGAGCGACGGGCGAAGAACCTCGGCATTCCACATCTGTATCAGGGTCGCGAAGACAAACTGGTGGTGCTCGACGAGCTTCTTGGCCAACTCAACCTAAGCTATGAACAGGTCGCCTACCTGGGTGACGATTTGCCTGACTTGCCGGTGATTCGCCGCGTGGGACTGGGCATGGCAGTGGCCAACGCCGCCAGTTTCGTGCGCGAACACGCCCATGGCATTACCCAGGCCCGCGGTGGCGAAGGTGCCGCCCGCGAATTCTGCGAATTGATCCTGCGCGCCCAGGGCCGCCTCGATGCGGCCAACGCCGCGTACCTGTGAGCCAGACATGCTGAGCAAAAAGATTCGCAACATCCTGATATTCGGCTGCATCGCGGCGATTTTCGCCGCGGTCGGCTACTGGAACATCAGCCCGGAACGCTTCCTCGACAAGCCGGTTGCGCAAGTCGACGAAAGCGCGATCGACTATTACGCCACCAACGCCCATAGCGTGCAGTTCCTGCCGGACGGGAAATTGCAATACGACATGACTTCGGACAAGGTCGAGCACCTCAAAGCCACCGAAGTGACATTGCTGACCAACCCCGACCTGAACATATTCCGTGGCACCGAGTTTCCATGGCACGTCCAGAGCGAGAAGGGTGAAGTCAACCCCGACGGCACACAGGTCGAACTGATCGATTCTGTACGCATCACGCGTTTCGACGAGAAAAACCGCAAAACCCTGATCACCACCACTCGCATGACGGTGTTCCCGCAGCAGCAATATGCGCAGACCGAGCAACCCGTTAGAATCGACGGCGCCGGCGGTGTATCGACAGGCATTGGAATGAAAGCGTATTTGAAAGAAAGCAGGATACACCTGCTCTCGAACGTAAGAGGACAGTATGAGGCTCGTTAAAACCCTCCCTATTTTGCTCAGTCTGGGCGCAGCACTGGGAAGCGTGAGCGCCTGGGCCCTGCCGAACGATCAAGAGCAGCCTATCCGCATCCAGGCCGACGATGCCCAGCTGGACGACAAGAATGGCATTGCCACCTACAAAGGTGACGTGATCATTACCCAGGGCTCGATGAAGGTTACCGGCAACACCGTGACCGTCACCCGCACCCCTGCCGGCGATATCGACGTGATGACTTCAGTGGGCAACCTGGCTTACTTCGAGCAATTGCAAACCCAGGGTGACACCAAGCCCGTCCAAGGTTGGGGAGTGACGATCCAGTACCACGCCACGCAGAACCGCGTCGTGCTGATTGATCGCGCCAAAGTCATCGACAAGGACAACAACACCACCCAAGGCGAGAAAATCGTCTACGACACGGTCAAGAAGCTGGCCAGTGCCGGTCGCGCCACCGGCAGTAAAGTCACCGAGGCGCGTCCGCGCATCGACATGGTGATCCAGCCGAAAAAGAAAACCGACGAGCAAAAGGCCCAGTAATGGCAACTCTGAAAGCTCAGCATCTGGCCAAGAGCTACAAGAGCCGCCAGGTCGTGCGTGACGTCAGCCTGTCCATCGACAGCGGTCAGATCGTCGGCCTGCTTGGCCCCAACGGTGCCGGCAAGACCACCTGTTTCTACATGATCGTTGGCCTGGTTCAGGCCGATCAGGGCCGCGTGCTGATCGACGACCTGGACGTCAGCCACCAGCCCATGCACGGTCGCGCGAAGGCCGGTATCGGCTATCTTCCGCAAGAAGCGTCGATCTTCCGCAAACTCTCGGTGGCCGACAACATCATGGCCATCCTCGAGACCCGCAAGGAACTCGACAAGGCCGGTCGTCGCAAAGAGCTGGAAAGCCTGCTGCAGGAATTCCACATCAGCCACATTCGCGACAACCTTGGCATGAGCCTGTCCGGTGGCGAGCGTCGCCGCGTGGAAATTGCCCGTGCACTGGCCACCAATCCAAAATTCATCCTGCTCGACGAACCCTTCGCTGGCGTGGACCCGATTTCGGTGGGCGACATCAAACAGATCATTCACCACCTGAAGGCCAAGGGCATTGGCGTCCTGATCACTGACCACAACGTCCGTGAAACCCTGGATATCTGCGAAACCGCCTACATCGTCAACGATGGCCAACTGATCGCCGAAGGTGACGCTCATACCATCCTGGCCAACGACCTGGTCAAGGAAGTGTACCTGGGGCATGAGTTCCGCCTGTAAGCACTGAGGCGCCTGGCTAGTCGACCGAGCGCTTGTCTCGATAAAAAATCAACTCTTTTTTATTGTTACGGCGCTCTAGGCAAACACCGCAACTTCGGGCATATAATTTGCTTATGTTTGGCGCTCCGGCGCCCTGTAGTGGATGGCGCATGTGCGCCGGCGAATAAGGTGTTAAGCCCCTGCCATGAAACCATCGCTAGTCTTGAGAATGGGCCAGCAGCTGACGATGACACCGCAGCTGCAACAGGCCATCCGTCTGCTCCAATTGTCGACCCTGGACCTGCAACAGGAAATCCAGGAGGCCCTGGAGTCCAATCCGATGCTCGAACGCCAGGAAGAAGGCGACGACTTCGATAACACTGACCCCTTGGCCGACAACGCCGAACAGAAGCCCAACACCGAGACTCAGGAACCCTCCTACCAGGAAAGCGCGCCAACCGTTGATAACCTCGACGAAGGCGACTGGAACGAGCGCATCCCCAACGAACTTCCTGTCGACACGGCATGGGAAGACGTTTACCAGACCAGCGCCAGCAGCCTGCCGAGCAACGATGACGATGAGTGGGATTTCACCACCCGCACATCCGCCGGTGAAAGCCTGCAAAGCCACTTGCTCTGGCAATTGAACCTGGCGCCGATGTCCGACACCGACCGCCTGATCGCCGTAACCCTGATCGACTGCATCAACAATCAGGGCTATCTGGACGAAACACTCGAGGAAATACTCGAGGCCTTCGATCCGGAACTGGACATCGAACTGGACGAAATCGAAGCCGTCCTGCACCGCATCCAGCAATTCGAACCTGCCGGCATCGGCGCCCGCAACCTGGGCGAATGCCTGTTGCTGCAATTGCGCCAGTTGCCGGCCAAGACTCCATGGCTGACCGAGGCCAAGCGCCTGGTGACCGATTTTATCGACCTGCTCGGCAGCCGTGACTACAGCCAGTTGATGCGCCGCATGAAGCTCAAGGAAGATGAGTTGCGCCAGGTCATCGAACTGGTTCAGAGCCTCAATCCGCGTCCCGGCTCGCAGATCGAATCCACCGAAGCCGAATACGTCGTCCCTGACGTGATCGTGCGCAAGGACAATGAGCGCTGGCTGGTGGAGCTGAACCAGGAGTCGGTGCCACGGCTGCGGGTCAACGCCCAGTACGCCGGCTTCGTGCGCCGCGCCGATACCAGCGCTGATAACACCTTCATGCGCAATCAGTTGCAGGAGGCCCGCTGGTTCATCAAGAGCCTGCAAAGCCGCAACGAAACCCTGATGAAAGTGGCCACCCAGATCGTCGAGCATCAGCGCGGCTTCCTGGAATATGGCGACGAAGCCATGAAACCACTGGTCCTGCATGACATCGCTGAAGCGGTCGGCATGCACGAGTCAACGATCTCTCGAGTGACCACACAGAAATTCATGCATACCCCCCGGGGCATCTATGAACTGAAGTACTTTTTCTCCAGTCACGTCAGCACCTCTGAAGGCGGCGAATGCTCGTCCACGGCGATCCGCGCGATCATCAAAAAACTGGTTGCCGCGGAAAATCAGAAAAAGCCGTTGAGTGACAGCAAGATCGCTGGTTTACTGGAGGCACAAGGCATTCAGGTGGCTCGCCGCACCGTCGCCAAGTACCGCGAATCCCTCGGGATCGCGCCTTCGAGCGAACGCAAGCGGTTGATGTAGAGCCACGCCACAGCGTTCCAGTGGTAGATCATCTGATCTACCGCTTTATGCACTGGCAACGAAGGAGAAGCTGTATGCAAGTCAACATCAGTGGACACCAACTGGAAGTGACCGAACCTCTTCGCACCTACATCGGCGAAAAACTCGAACGATTGGAGCGACATTTCGACAAGATCACCAACGTGCAGGTCACGATGACGGTCGAAAAGCTGAAGCAGAAAATCGAAGCCACGTTGCATATTCCCGGCAATGAAGTGGTCGCCAACGCGGAACATACCGATATGTACGCGGCGATCGACGCACTGACCGACAAGCTGGATAAACAACTCAAAAAGCATAAGGAAAAGACCCAGAGCCTCCTCCAGGGCGCTACCGGTCGTTAACACTCCCAACCCATGATCCGACTTGAAAGCATCCTGACCCCCGGCCGTTCCCTGGTGAACGTGCCGGGCGGCAGCAAAAAGAAAGCCCTCGAGCAAATTGCCAATCTGATCGCCCGCGAAGTGCCGGGTCTGGAGATGCAAGATGTCTTCGAGGCTTTGATTGCCCGTGAAAAACTCGGTTCGACCGGTTTTGGCAACGGCATCGCCATCCCCCATTGTCGCCTGAAGGGTTGCATCTCGCCCATCAGTGCCTTGATGCACCTTGACGCCCCTATCGATTTCGACGCCATCGATGGCGCACCGGTTGACCTGCTGTTCGTCCTGTTGGTCCCGCAAGCCGCTACCGATGCGCACCTGGAGCTGTTGCGCCAGATCGCCAGCATGCTCGACCGCAAGGACGTGCGCGACAAACTGCGTAGCGCTCCGAGCAATGAAGCCTTGTATCAGGTTGTCCTGGACGAGCAAAACGGGCACTAATCATGCGCTTGATCATCGTCAGCGGCCGCTCAGGCTCAGGTAAAAGTACCGCCCTCGATGTGCTTGAGGACAACGGCTACTACTGCATCGACAACCTGCCTGCCGGCTTGTTGCCGGAGCTGGCCGAACGTGCGTTGATTCACACTGAGCTGTCACAGCCGCTGGTTGCCGTCTCCATCGATGCACGCAACCTGCCAAGCCACTTGTCGCGGTTCCCAGAGCTGCTGGAAGAAGTCCGCAGCCGTCACATCCAGTGTGATGTCCTTTACCTGGATGCCGACGAAGAAACCCTGCTCAAACGTTTCTCTGAAACCCGCCGTCGCCACCCGCTGAGCAGTGCCAATCGCTCGCTGGCCGAGGCGATCAATGATGAAACGGACCTGCTCGGCCCTATCGCCGACCTGGCCGATCTCAAGGTGAACACCACCAACCTGAACCTGTATCAACTGCGCGATACCATCAAGCTACGCCTGTTGAACCAGCCGGAACCCGGCACAGCTTTCCTCGTGGAGTCTTTCGGCTTCAAGCGTGGCATGCCGGTCGATGCCGACCTGGTGTTCGATGTGCGCTGCCTGCCCAATCCCTACTGGAAACCGGAGTTGCGCGCGCAGTCCGGGCTCGATCAACCAGTTGCCGAATACCTGGCGGCACAGCCGGATGTCGAAGAAATGTTCCAGGATATCTCCACCTACCTGCTCAAATGGCTACCCCGCTTTGCTGCCAGCAACCGTGCTTATGTCACCATTGCCATCGGTTGCACCGGCGGACATCACCGCTCTGTCTACCTGACCGAACGTTTGGGCAAGACCCTGCAGCAATCCCTGAAGAACGTCCAGGTCCGCCACCGCGACCTCAGCTAAAGGATTCACATCGCGATGCCTGCTCTGGAAATCGAAATCATCAACAAACTGGGCCTGCATGCCCGGGCGTCTGCAAAATTCGTCGGGGTCGCCGGTCAATTCAAGGATTGCACGATCAGGGTAGGACGCACGCCGGAATCCACCGTCGATGGCAAAAGCATCATGGCCATGATGATGCTCGCCGCCGGCAAGGGCACCAAAATCCATCTGAGCACGGAAGGCGAGCAGGAGCAGGAAGCGATGGATGCGCTGGTGGCCTTGATCAACAACTTCTTCGACGAAGGCGAGTGAATGCTCGCCTAGGCGAGCGCAGTGTCCATCACCATCATCAGACAGAATCCGATCAACAGCCCAAGGCTGGCCAGTTTGTCATGACCGTGTCGACGCGACTCGGGAATGACTTCGTGGGTCACCACCAGCAACATCGCCCCGGCTGCCAATGCCAGGCCCAAAGGCAACAGCAGTTCGGCCAGGCTCACCAGCCACGCGCACAACAGGGCGAACACCGGCTCGACCAGGCCTGATGCGGCACCGATCAGGAACGCCTTGAACCGCGACATCCTTGCTCCGGCCAATACCAGGGCAATCACCAGCCCTTCCGGCACATCCTGCAACGCAATGCCCATCGCCAGGCTGTCGGCATCAGGCATACCACCACCTGCCGAAACGCCGACGGCCATGCCTTCGGGAATGTTATGGGCAATGATCGCGAACACGAACAGCCAGATCCGCGGCGCAATCACCGGATGCTCCACCGTGCCCACGAGCATTTGCGGCGATGCACCGGACACTTTGCGATCCACCAGATACAGACCAAATGCGCCGAGCATGATGCCCATACAGATCAGGCCACTGGCCGTCCAAGGGGTCATGCCAAGGCTTTCTGCTGCCGCTATGCCGGGTACGATCAGCGAAAACGCAGTCGCCGCCAGCATCACGCCAGCACCAAACCCCAACAAAGTATCGCCCAGAGCCTGGGGCATGCGCCGGATCACCAGCACCGGCACCGCACCCAGCGCAGTGCCGAGGGCGCAGATCGCCCCGCCCTGCAACGCCCGCGACAACCTGGGTTCCAGTTCCAGCCACTCCAGCCCGTGCGCCACCAGCAAGCTCATGCCCGCCAGCATTAACAGCGATCCAAACGCGTAACGAAACATTCGTCCACTTCCGATCGCCAGTGTTTCAGTGCCCATAGTCAGCCTTGGATTGTTTTTATGAAGACTTAAATCAGTGCAGCCTGATAGCGCGCAGCAACTTCAGGCCAGTTGATCACGTTGTAGAACGCACTGATGTATTCCGGGCGGCGGTTCTGATACTGCAGGTAATAGGCGTGCTCCCAGACATCCAGGCCGAGGATCGGCGTATTGCCGCTCATCAATGGGCTGTCCTGGTTACCGCTGCTTTCCACCACCAGAGTCTTTAGCGGCGTCACGCTCAACCAGGCCCAACCACTGCCGAAACGGGTCAGCGCCGCTTTGGTGAAGGCATCCTTGAAGCTGTCGAGACCACCCAGTTGCTCATCGATGGCGTTGGCCAGTGCACCTTCAGGCTTGCCACCGCCATGGGGCGCCATGACTTCCCAGAACAACGAATGATTGGCGTGACCACCGCCCTGATTGATCACTGCCGCACGGAGTTTTTCCGGCAGTTGCTGCACGGCGGCCACCAGTTTTTCCACCGGCCACTCGGCAAACTCAGTGCCTTCGACCGCGGCGTTCAGGTTGTTGATGTAGGTCTGGTGATGCCTGGTGTAGTGAATCTCCATGGTCTGCGCATCGATGTGCGGTTCCAGGGCGTCATAGGCGTACGGCAAAACAGGCAAGGTAAAAGCCATTTCAATGAACTCCATGTGGTTGGGGCGCAGGCGTGGCGGCATCGATGTGCAGCAAGCGATGGGTGCGCGGGTACTCGCCATGTTCGCTGATGAAATTCAGCAGCTCGACGTAGGTTTTGCTGCTCTGGCGCAACGCAGCTTCACGCAAGGCTTGCGGCAGCCGCGGATCCTGCATGACCTGCAACAGCCGCTGGTGAATCGCGCACAGGTACTCGGCGCTCTCCTCCGGCTGGTTCAAACGCAAATGCAGGTCTGCCAGGTTGTGATGGGAAATCACGCAGGCCGCCACCGCTTCATCGGCATCCGCCCAGCGCTCGAACAACACTTGGGCCAGGGCCAATGCCTGCAAGTAAGCCTCGCGAGCATCGACCAGTTCACCCAACATGAAAAAGCGGTTGGCTCTTTCGATCGTGCGTTTCCAGTGCTCCATGGTGAACCTCCAAAGCGGTGGTGGTATTTACACGCCGCCAGCGGTGAGTTTTTCCGGGTTAAGCAGCTCTTCCAGCTGGCTGCGCGACAGGTCGGTATGTTCCAGGGCGACATCGATCACGGGCCGGCCTTGCTGATAAGCCTTCTTGGCGATTTCCGCAGCCTTCTGGTAGCCAATGATCGGGTTGAGTGCGGTCACCAGAATCGGGTTACGCGACAACGCTTCCTTGAGCCGTGCGTCGTTGACCTTGAAGCTGGCGATAGCCTTTTCACCGAGCAGACGGCTGGCATTGGCCAGCAATTCGATGCTGCTGAGCAGGTTCTGGGCGACGATCGGCAGCATGACGTTCAGCTCGAAATTGCCCGACTGCCCGGCGATGGTAATGACGGTGTCGTTGCCGATGACTTGAGCCGCCACCATGGCGGTGGCTTCAGGAATCACCGGGTTGACCTTGCCCGGCATGATCGAAGAGCCCGGTTGCAAGGCTTCGAGTTCGATTTCACCCAGGCCGGCCAACGGTCCGGAATTCATCCAGCGCAGGTCGTTGGCGATTTTCATCAGCGATACGGCAGTCGCCTTGAGTTGCCCGGAGACAGCGACGGCGGTGTCCTGGGAACCGATCAGCGCAAACAGATCCACACCCGGCGTGAATTGAACCTGGGTCAGTTTGCTCAGCTGCTGGCTGAACCGCGCGGCGAACTCGGGATGCGCATTGACCCCGGTGCCCACCGCCGTGCCACCCTGGGCCAGGGATTGCAGGCTTGGCTGCAAATCCTGCAGATGACCGATGTTGGCCTTGAGCTGCTGCGCCCAACCGTTGAGCACCTGGCTCATGCGCACCGGCATTGCATCCATCAGGTGGGTACGCCCGGTTTTGACATAGTGATGCACCTGCCCGGCCTTGCGCTCGATCACCTGCACCAGCCCGGTCAACGCCGGCAGCAGCTGTTCATGCAGCGCCAGCGCCGCACTGACGTGGATGGTGGTCGGAATGATGTCGTTGCTGCTTTGGCCGCAGTTGACGTGATCGTTGGGATTCACCGGTTCGCCGAGCAAACGGCTGGCCAGCGTGGCGATCACTTCGTTGGCGTTCATGTTGGAACTGGTGCCGGAGCCCGTCTGGAAGATATCCACAGGGAAGTGCTGCATGAAATCGCCTTCAAGCAGACCTTGCGTTGCATCGACGATGGCTTTGCCCTGGGATTCGCTGATCTGCTTGAGCTCGATGTTGGCGCGGGCGGCCGCGGCCTTGGCCAGGATCAGCGCGCGAATGAACTGCACCGGCATCGGTTTGCCGCTGATCGGGAAGTTATCCACCGCACGTTGCGTCTGCGCGCCGTAGAGGGCATCTACCGGGACCTGTAGTTCACCCATGCTGTCGCGCTCAATACGTGTCTTGGTCATCTGAAAATCCTTGCACCAGTTCAATTAAGGGAATCGAGGGTTGCAACTCGCAGGTCGCCAGTTGCCAGGTGTAGCTTTGCCAGCGCTTTAGGCGGCATTTGCACAGAGAGAGGCGTTCCAGATCACGCAACGGGCGCCAGGCCTGATCCAGGCAGTAGGTGCGCCAGTGCCAGGGCAGCGCGACATCGGCGGCGGTATCGAGTAGCAAACGGAAGGAGGTTTCAGCGACGGTCCAGGGTGAGGTTGCCGTGCAACAGGCCAGGTACCGGCCCTCGGCCAGATAATGTTCGATCAGGCGAGGCTCGTCGGGATCCATCGCGCAACGGATCTGGCGACTCATCCAGCGCCAGTTTTCGAGGTAAGGCTGCTCGTGCAAGGCAGAACTCATGATCCGGGCTCATTCGGTAATGAGATTTATTATTAGATGATAATGAGAACCAAAACAAGTGTACCGCAGCGCACAAATGCTTCTGTAGGAGCAAGGCTTGCTCGCGAGGACGGATTAACATTCAGCATCGATGTCGACTATTACGTCGCCATTGCGAGCAAGCTTTGCTCCTACAGGGGGCAGCGCACGGCGCATAAAAAAAGGCGCGCCACCCGATGGGTGGCGCGCCTTTTTTTACAGCGAGAAAGATCAGCTACCGGCGACTGTCATCCGCTCGATCAGCACCGAGCCCGTACGAATGTTGCTGCGCAGTTCCAGATCGTTACCCACGGCGAGGATCTGCTTAAACATGTCACGCATGTTGCCGGCGATGGTCACTTCCTGAACCGCGAACTGGATTTCGCCGTTCTCAACCCAGTAACCCGCCGCGCCACGGGAGTAATCGCCCGTCACCATGTTCAGGCCCTGCCCCATCAACTCTGTCACTAGCAAGCCACGTCCCATGCGCCGCAGCAAGGCCGCCTGGTCTTCGTCGCCATGGGTGACGAACAGGTTGTGCACACCGCCGGCATTCGCGGTGCTCGGCATGCCGAGTTTGCGACCGGAGTAAGTACCGAGGATATAGGACACCAGTTCGCCTTTCTCGACGAACGGTTTGGCGTAGGTTGCCAGGCCATCGCCATCGAACGCCGCACTGCCCAAGGCTCGCATCAGGTGCGGACGCTCGTCGAGGGTCAGCCACTCCGGAAACAGCTTCTGCCCCAGCGTGCCTTCAAGGAACGATGACTTGCGATACAGGTTGCCACCGGAAATCGCCGACAGGAAACTGCTGAACAAACCACCGGCCAATTCCGCGGAAAACAGCACCGGCACTTCGCAGGTCGGCACCGGACGCGCGCCCAGGCGACTCGCCGCCCGTTGCGCGGCGCGCTGGCCGATGCTCACCGGGTCGGCCAGCAGGTTGCCCTGACGGTTCACGTCGTACCAGTAATCACGCTGCATCTGGCCATCGGCCTCGGCGATCATCACGCAGCTCAGGCTGTGCCGGGTCGATGCATAGCCGCCGATAAACCCGTGGCTGTTGCCGTAGACTCGGCAACCCTGATGGGTACTCAGGGTGGTGCCGTCGGCGTTCTTGATGCGTGCGTCGGCATCGAATGCCGCCGCTTCGCAGAGCAGGGCCTTTTCGATGGCTTGCTCCGGGGTGATGTCCCATTCGTGGAACAGATCAAAATCTTGCAGATCCCTGGCCATCAACGCCGCATCGGCCAGGCCCGACGCTTCGTCTTCGGAGGTGTGCCTGGCGATGGCCAGTGCCGCCGCCACGGTTTCCCGAATCGCCTCCGGACCACTGGCCGAGGTGCTGGCCGACCCCTTGCGTTGACCCACGTACAGGGTGATACCAAAGCCCTGATCACGGTTGAATTCGACGGTTTCGACTTCACGCTGGCGTACCGAAGTCGACAGCCCCTGCTCCAGGGACACCGCCACTTCACAGGCACTGGCACCCTGGCGCTTGGCTTCAGCGATGATCTGCTCGACTTGTTCTTGCAGTGCCGGCAATGCTTGTGGGCCGACGCTTTCAACTGCACTCATGCTGTTCTCCACTCAAATTCTGCTTTCGGTGACGGTCATCGAGCGACCGGGCCGGACAAGCGGCCCCCGACTGGTTATCATGGCGGCGTTTCTTTGCGGACGGCCACCATGGTTGATTCTTACGACGACTCCCTCGATACGGG
This sequence comes from Pseudomonas izuensis, assembly GCF_009861505.1. Classification (GTDB taxonomy): domain Bacteria; phylum Pseudomonadota; class Gammaproteobacteria; order Pseudomonadales; family Pseudomonadaceae; genus Aquipseudomonas; species Aquipseudomonas izuensis. The sequence goes on from NZ_WTFT01000040.1 coordinate 130,650, forward strand.
AGAAAAAAGCAAATCCCAGGTCAAACGCGAGCTGCATGCTCTGGTTGATCTTGGCGAGCGCCTTACAACACTCAAGCCTGACTTGGTGGCAAAACTGCCTTTGACCGACGCCTTGCGCCGGGCCCTGGCCGATGCCCCCAAGCACACCGCGAACATCGCGCGTAAACGGCATCTTCAGTTCATCGGCAAATTGATGCGCGATCAGGACACTGACGCCATTCTGGTTTTGCTCGACCAACTCGATGCCTCCACTCGCCAGTACAACGAGCGCTTCCATAACCTGGAGCGCTGGCGGGATCGCCTGATTGCCGGTGACGATGCCGTTCTGGAAAAATTCGTCGTCGACTACCCTGACGCCGATCGCCAGCAACTGCGTTCCATGATCCGTCAGGCCCAGCACGAGGTTGCGCAAAACAAGCCTCCTGCTTCCAGCCGTAAAATCTTCAAGTACATCCGTGAGCTGGACGAGACTCAACGCGGTCTGCGTTGATTCCCGAACCGGGTGAGTCGCCACGCGACTCACCCGCCGCTCCATTCCTTACGAGCCCGTGCCACCCACGGTAATCGCATCAATTTTCAGCGTTGGCTGGCCGACACCCACCGGCACCGACTGCCCATCCTTGCCGCACGTCCCTACTCCACTATCCAGCGCCAGATCGTTGCCGACCATCGACACCTTGCTCATGGCTTCCGGGCCGTTGCCGATCAAGGTCGCGCCTTTGACCGGGGCGGTGATCTTGCCGTCTTCGATCAGGTACGCCTCGCTGGTGGAGAACACGAACTTGCCACTGGTGATATCGACCTGACCGCCGCCAAGGTTGGCGCAGTAGATGCCCTTCTTCACCGACGCAATGATTTCCGCCGGGTCGCTTTCGCCGGCCAGCATGTAGGTGTTGGTCATGCGTGGCATCGGCAAGTGCGCGTAGGATTCACGACGCCCGTTACCGGTGCGGGCCACGCCCATCAGGCGCGCGTTGAGCTTGTCCTGCATATAACCCTTGAGCACGCCGTTCTCGATCAGCGTGGTGCACTCGGTCGGGGTACCTTCGTCGTCAACGCTCAAGGAGCCACGGCGACCGGACAGGGTGCCGTCATCGACGATGGTGCAGAGCTTGGAGGCAACCATCTCGCCCATGCGCCCGCTATAGGCCGAGCTGCCCTTGCGATTGAAGTCACCTTCCAGACCGTGGCCGACCGCTTCGTGCAGCAGCACGCCTGACCAGCCCGAACCGAGCACCACCGGCAATGTGCCAGCCGGCGCAGGAATTGCCTCCAGATTGACCAGTGCCTGACGCAGCGCTTCGCGGGCATAACTCATGGCACGATCTTCGGCGAGGAAATAACGGTAATCGGTGCGACCGCCACCGCCATGACCACCGCGCTCGCGACGGCCGTTCTGCTCGACGATCACACTGACGTTGAAACGCACCAGCGGCCGCACATCCGCCGCCAGCCCGCCGTCGGTGGATGCCACCAGAATTCGCTCCCAGACACCGGCCATGCTTACGGTGACTTGCTGGATACGCGGATCGAGCGCGCGCGTGGCGGCATCGATACGTTTGAGCAGGTCGACCTTCTCGGCACGGCTCAACACTTCCAGAGGATTGTCCGGCGCGTACAACTGCGCGACATCCTGGGTGGTGAACGCTTGCACCGTGCCATTTTGCCCGGCACGGGAGATCGAACGGGCAGCACGGGCCGCCGCCCCCAGGGCTTCCAGGGTGATCGCGTTGCTGTAGGCGAAACCGGTTTTTTCACCCGATTGCGCCCGCACCCCCACACCCTGGTCAAGGTTAAAGCTGCCTTCCTTGACGATGCCGTCTTCCAGCGCCCAGGACTCGGAGATCTGCCCCTGGAAATACAGGTCGGCAGCATCGATACCCGGACCGGCCAGGTCGCCAAGCACACCTTGCAGACTTTCGATCGTTACGCCGCCGGGCGCCAGGAGGTGTTCACTGACTGAGGACAACAACTCGCTCATATGTTTTACGCCTTAAATTCGTCGTTCTGATGCAGGTCGCTGGGCGCCCTGCGAGAAAAAGCGCCGGTGACTGGATACCGGCATCCGCGCCCGGATGGACGCCTGTTCGTTGCTGTCACGTTCGGCCAGCAGCACGGCCTCGCCCTGATCCTGTTGCGCCAACACGCGTCCCCATGGATCGACGATTGCCGCATGGCCCCAGGTTTCCCGCGGCCCCGGATGCGTCCCACCCTGGGCAGCCGCGAGCACATAACACTGGGTTTCGATGGCCCGCGCGCGGATCAGCACGTCCCAGTGCGCGGCGCCGGTCACCGCGGTAAAGGCCGACGGCGCGGTAATCAGTTCCGCGCCGGCGGCACGCAATTCGCTGTACAACTCCGGGAAGCGCAAGTCATAACAGACCGTCAGGCCGACTCGCCCCACCGGCGTGTCCGCAACCACTACCCCACTGCCATAAGCATAGTCATCGGATTCGCGATAACGGCCGCGATTGTCGGCTACGTCCACGTCGAACAAATGCAACTTGTCGTAGCGCGCCACCGTTTCGCCCTGATCATTGACCAGCAATGAGCAGGCATGCGACTTGGCCGTCGGTTGATCCACCGGAGGCAACGGCAAAGTGCCAGCCACTATCCATAATTTGAGGTCGCGTGCGGTCTGTTTCAACCAGGGCAGTATCGGGCCTTCGCCCAGCGCCTCGGCGCGGCCGATGTCGGCAATATCGCGTCGGCCCATGGCGGCGAAGTTTTCCGGCAGCACGGCAAGCCTGGCACCCGCGGCCGCAGCCTGCTCCAACAAGCGACGGGCCTGGGCCAGATTGGCCAGAACATCGCTCTGGCTGACCATTTGAATCACCGCAACAGACATGGGCTTTTCCTTGATTGAAATCAACACAAACCTGTAGGAGCGAGCTTGCTCGCGGTGGACGTGAGCGATAACCCGTACTGCCTGGATGAATGCGGTGTTCTCACATTCTTCGCGAGCAAGCTCGCTCCTACAGGGGGGCGAGCCGTTCTGACCATGCTACTCCAAAGGTCCGAAGGCTGGCGTTTCAAAAAGGTTGGTCGAAGGTGATTTTCGGGTCTTTCCAGGGGCCTTTGACGGTGTATTTCACGCTGGCAAAACGGGCCACACGATCACCAATCAACTTGTCGATCAGGAACAGCGCCCCGCCAATGGCCGGTGCGCCGACGATCAGAGCGGCAATCGGCAGGTTGTTGGTCACCGGCAAGGTCACCACCAATTTGGCGTCGATCTGATCGCCCACCAGGTTCAGGGTGCCATTGAGTTCAACATTGCTCGAGGGGCCTGTCATCTGGATCGGCTCGCGGGTGACGTACACACCGTTGGTTGCCACCAGCAGCCCCTTGACCCTGTCGTAGCTCAAACCTTTACCGAACAGGTCGGAGAAATCCAGGCGCAAACGCCTGCCAATGGAGTTGAAATTGAGCAACCCGAACACCCGCAATGCCTGAGCACCGCCCTCGACTTCCACAAACTGGCCTTCCTTCATCGAAGCATCGAGGGTGCCGGAGAATCGCTTGGACGCTAACCAGGCCGGTGAGCCGGGCCACCGGCCATCGACATCCATACGGAATTCCTGACTGGTGACGCTTGGCGCAAAGCCCCAGCCCTTGAGCACATCCGCCAGGTTCTTGCCGTTGATCCGCCCCTTGAACCAGCTTGTGCTGGAGCCGGGTACGCCTTCCCAACCGCCGTTGCCTTGCAACAGGATGCCCTTGAGGCCCATGTCCAGCGAGTTGAGAGCAATGCCCCTGCCCGTCGGACGCACCTTCAACGACCAGCCGCCCACCAGGTCATTGCCCTGGAACAGTTGATTGATGGTGATATCCAGTGCCGGGATCTTGCTCGGGTCTACAGACGCCAGCGGATCCGGCGAATTCTCGTCGGCCAGGACCGTGGGGTCGGGTGCCGGCAGACGTATGGTTTGCAGATTGATCACGATCGGCGCGGCTTTCGCATCAGGAATGCTGGCGCTGCCCTTGACCTGTTGACTGTCGAGTTGCAAAGCCCAGGAGGCCGGCTTGCGTGTCAACTGCACCGACGCCTGATCCAGCGTGGTGCCGAGGGCGCTGAGCTTGCCAACCTTGAAATCCGCGCCGCTGAGCAGCTGCTTGGCACTGCCACTTGGGTCTTTCCCGGCATATTTGTTCATCAGGTCCTGCCACGGGCCGATGTCCAGCTCCGACAGCACACCGCGCACCCGCAGGCCTTTTACGTCAGGCAGCACCGCATCGCCATTGCCCAGGAACAACTCACCGCGCCCCTCGGCAAAATTGCCGGTCGGTGCGGCAAAGGTGAAGTTGGCCACTTCGCCATAATTCACCCAGTAACGACGCTCCGCTCCTTGCAGGGTCATGCGGAACGTCGTATCGCGCCCCGCATCTGCTGTCATACCGAAAGGTGCCGGCAAATCAATTGCAACGCCTTTGAGATCGGAGTTGACCATCAATTGGCTATCAGCCCCATCCAGGGTCAGTTTCAGCTGATACGGAATCACGCCGCTGGCAGGCAGTGGCTGGGTTACGCTCAGCCACTCCGAGAGTTTTTTGACTTCGACCTGCCCCGAAGCGGTGACCCGTGTATTGAGCTTGCCCTCGCGACCATCGGCGAAGATCTGCGCGCTCACCGGTTTGTCGAACGCACGGGCGGTGATGTTCTGCCCGCTCAGTCCTTTGGCACTGTCGAATCGGAAGTCGCCTTTGAGCTGAGTCAGTTCCAGAGGCGGTTCGGCCAGCTTCAGGCGAGCCTTGGCTGTCTTGAAGTCGACCAGAATTTTCGGCTGTTCGCCCTTGGTCAGTGGAATATCCAGTTTCAACTTGCCTTGCAAATCACCGTCGCCTTCCCATCCGGCGAAGGTGTCGGCGGTACCGATCGGTGCTTGCTGCAGGATTTTCAGGCCATCGCCCAGGCCCCCGGCGAACGCGCCGTCGAGAAACAGGTGAGGACTTTGCCCTTCCGGTGCATGGGGAATATTGACGTAAATATCGCTGACCTGGGTGTCGAGCAGTTGCCCCTTGCTGGCCAGTATCCTCACACCACTGTCTTCCACGAACACATCACCCGTGACCTTGCTGACATGGGGCCAACCCGGCTGGAATGCCAATTCGGCATCGTGCACCTTGAAAAACAGACTGATGCTGCGCGCGGTGTCGGCCGCGCCGTGGTTCAACGACCCTTGGTACTGGAAGAAACCTTGATCCACCGCACCTTTGAGAATCGCCGTGCGCAGCCATTCGTCCAACGCCGGGCTGAGGACCGCCGGCAGGTACTTGGCGGTATAACGACCGTCACCCTCGACCATACCGACCCGCAGGTCCATGTAGTCTTCCTGGGTGTGATCAAAATGCAGGCGGATCAGGAAATCGCCGGCTATCTTGCCCTCTTCGCCCAACACTTTCAGGTAGGGCGCGATCAGGGTGAAACCTTCTTTGTCGAGCTTCCAGGTCAGGCGGGCATTGGCTTGAATGTACTGCCATGGCTTGGCGAAAATCGGGTCCAGGTGCAGCATGAAATCCTTGCTGTCCATGCGCAATTCGCCATGACCAAGGTCACCGCTGATGCTGCCCGTGACATTTCGCGCCGCCGGCGCACCGTGATAGGCGTCGAAACCGACCCGGTCGAGGTTGGCAGCAAAGCTGAACTTGCTGTCATCCGTGGCATCGGGCCGCACATCGATCAGCACATTACGCAACCCGCCGGTGACCTTTAGTCGCTCGACCACCGTGGCAAAGCCTTCAGGCAGTGGTGCCAAGGCATTGAGCAATGGCGTGAGCGGGGTAAGCTCGAAGCGGTCGGCCTGCAAATGCCAGAGTTCCCCGGACTTGTCGTCAGCGGCAGACTGCTTGACTTGCAGACGCGATTCCCAGCGGGTCTCGCCGAGGTTCATCGCCAGGGAGTCCACCGTCACCAACATGCCTTCAGCACTGCGCTGGAAATAGCCGTTTAGCGCCAGATTATTGATCTGAACCGGTTTACGGTCGGCATAGGCACCCTTGAGTTGGGGGGCATTCAAACGCACTGCGGCGCTTTGCAGCATGCCTTGGCCCCAGGTTGCCCACAGCTCGCCACCGGCCTTTATTTCGGAAAAATTCCACTGTTGGCTGATGCTCTCGGGCAACCATTTCGACCAGTCGCTTTGCGGCAGGCTCAGGTAAATCTCGGCTGCCCCCTCCTTCCACTCGCTCGCGCGAATGCGCGTGCGCAGGCTCATGGCCAGCGGTTGCCCATCCGGCAGGGTCAGGCGGGCATCGAGCCGTTGCCGGGTGGCACCGGTTTTCAGATTCAGGCCGACGTAGGTCAAGGTCAGCGGCGACGCTCCCCACGGCTGCAAGGTGATCTGGCTGTCGAGCAACGACAACTGCTGGAGCATCTGCATGCGATTGAGCAACTGTTCCGGATCGAGGGGCTGATCGTCCTTGACCGGCAAGCCTTCCAGCGCCCACTGACCGTCGTCGCCTTGCTTGAGGCTGATCTTCAGGCCGCTGAGTTCCAGATGGGCGATGCGCACGTCACGCGCCAGCACACTCGCCCAAAGGTCCGGCACTGCTTGCACATGATCCAGGTGGAGGGCGTTCGCGCCCTCGCCCACGGTCACATCGTGAGCCGACAAAACAGGGGCGAAACCCCTCCAGCTGCCTTTCAACTCACCGATTTGCAGCGGCATGCCCAAGGCCTCGCCGGCCTTTGCTTCGACTTCGGCACGGTACTCGGCCGACAAGGGCGCCAGCTCCCGGCCCAGACTGACGTACAACGCCATCAACACCAAAACCAACGCGCACAGGCCCAGACCCCAGCGGGTCAATGCGGCCAAAATGCGTGTCAGACGCTCCATGTCAGTTGGCTCCCATGGCAAAAAATCCTGCAAAAAGCTGAGGCCAGCCGTTCAGAAACAATCAAAATGCAACGAATCAGAGCAGCACCACGTCGTATTGTTCCTGGGAATACATGGTTTCTACCTGGAACCGAATGGTGCGCCCGATAAACCCTTCAAGCTCGGCAACGTTGCCCGACTCCTCATCAAGCAGGCGATCGACGACTTTCTGGTTCGCCAATACACGATAGCCTTCCGCCTGATAGGCGCGAGCTTCGCGGAGGATTTCGCGGAAGATTTCGTAGCAAACGGTTTCCGGGGTCTTCAACTTGCCACGGCCCTGGCAACTGGTGCACGGCTCGCACAATATCTGCTCGAGGCTTTCGCGGGTGCGCTTGCGCGTCATCTGAACCAGGCCCAACTCGGTGATGCCGATGATGTTGGTCTTGGCGTGGTCACGCTCCAGCTGCTTCTCCAGCGTGCGCAGCACTTGGCGCTGGTGCTCTTCATCTTCCATGTCGATGAAGTCGATGATGATGATCCCGCCCAGGTTGCGCAGGCGCAATTGACGAGCGATGGCGGTTGCAGCCTCGAGGTTGGTCTTGAAGATGGTTTCTTCGAGATTGCGATGACCGACGAACGCCCCTGTATTGACGTCGATGGTACTCATGGCTTCTGCCGGATCGACCACCAGGTAACCGCCGGACTTCAGCGGGACTTTGCGTTCCAGGGCTTTCTGGATTTCGTCTTCGACGCCGTACAGATCGAAAATCGGTCGCTCGCCAGGGTAGTGCTCCAGACGATCGGCGATTTCCGGCATCAGTTCGGCGACGAACTGCGTGGTTTTCTGGAAGGTTTCCCGTGAGTCGATGCGGATCTTCTCGATCTTCGGGCTGACCAGGTCACGCAAGGTGCGCAGCGCCAGGCCGAGATCTTCATAGATCACGCTGGGCGCACTGATGGTTTTGATCTGGACATTGATCTGATCCCAGAGCCTTCGCAGATAGCGAATGTCCATGAGTATCTCGTCAGCCCCGGCGCCTTCGGCTGCCGTGCGCAGGATAAAACCACCGGCCTCCTGGATGCCTTCTTTGGCGACGCAATCACTGACCACTTGCTTGAGGCGTTCGCGCTCGGCTTCGTCTTCGATCTTCAGCGAAATGCCGACATGTGCGGTGCGCGGCATGTACACCAGGTAGCGCGAAGGGATCGACAGCTGAGTGGTCAGGCGCGCGCCTTTGGAGCCGATCGGGTCTTTGGTGACTTGCACTACCAGGCTCTGGCCTTCGTGCACCAGGGCACTGATGCTCTCCACCGCCGGGCCTTCACGCAGGGAAATTTCCGAAGCATGGATGAACGCTGCGCGATCCAGGCCAATATCGACAAATGCCGCCTGCATGCCCGGCAATACCCGCACGACTTTGCCTTTATAGATGTTGCCGACGATCCCGCGCTTTTGCGTGCGCTCGACATGAACCTCTTGCAGGACACCGTTTTCGACCACCGCCACGCGCGATTCCATCGGCGTGATGTTGATCAGAATCTCTTCACTCATGGCAGGATCTCGTTCAGGCATGTTCACGATAATGGCCGCATCTGGTCAGTACGACGCTTAGCGCGCGTTATGGGTTTGCCAACAGGGTATGCCGAAATGGCCGAGCAGTTCCGCGGTTTCGCACAGCGGCAGTCCAACCACCGCCGAGTAGCTTCCATCGAGCCCGGCGACAAACACCGCACCCAATCCTTGAATTCCATAACCACCCGCCTTGTCCTGAGGCTCGCCGCTTGACCAGTAGGCCGCCGCCTCATCGCTGCCGATGGGGCGAAAACGCACCACACTGCGCACCACCCGCGACTCGCAGCGTTCACCGTCGAGCAGCGCAATCGCCGTCAGGACTTCATGTTCTTTACCGGACAACATCTTCAGCATGGCGCAAGCGTCGGCTTCATCAACCGGTTTGCCAAGAATTTTGCCGTCGAGCACCACGGCGGTATCAGCGCCCAGCACACAGAAGGAATCGTCGCTCACCACCGAATCGCGCCCGGCCGCAGCCTTGCCACGCGCGAGCCGTTCGACGTAGGCCGAGGGGGATTCATGAGTCAGAGGGGTTTCATCGATGTCCGCACTGATGGCGGTGAATGGCACGCCGATCTGCGTGAGCAGTTCACGCCGACGCGGCGAACCAGAGGCAAGATACAGCCGTTTCATCAAGACATCTCCCTCTGTCCAAGTTCGGGCAAATGCCTGACCCAATTAATTGATTTTGTAGCGTCGACGCAATCCGCGCAAACCGTAGCTGATCCAGGGCCAGAGCAACGCGCTGACCAGAGCCGGCAATACCAGTGCCAGTGTTGGCTGACGATTGCCGGTCAGGGCGCTCAGCCATAGTTGAACCAACTGAGCGAGGCCGAAGATCACCAGGATCACCAGGCTCTGCTGCCACATCGGGAACATCCGCAGGCGTTGTTGCAGCGCCAGCACCAGGTAGGTGATGAGAGTCAGGATCAATGCGTTTTGGCCCAGCAACGTGCCATACAGCACGTCTTCAGCCAGCCCCAGGCACCACGCGGTAACCATCCCGACTTTCTGCGGCAGGGTCAACGCCCAGAACGCCAGCAGCAAGGCCAGCCACAGCGGGCGAAGGATTTCCATGAATTGCGGGAGCGGCGAAACGCTGAGCAGCATGCCGACGGCAAACGTCAACCAGACGATCCAGCCATTTCGCGAGGCTTTGACACCGACCATTATTCTTGCCTCCCAGTGGTAGCCGGCTCAGCGACAGGCGGTTTGGCAACACGTTTCGCGGGTTGCGCTGCTGGAGGCTTGGCCGCCGGGGCAGTCGCAGGCGGTTTGGAAGCGGCAGGACGTGCGGCGGCAGGCTTGGCCGGGGCTGCTGCCGGAGCAGGTGTCGAGACAGCTGGAGTAGCTGGCGTCGCAGCGGCCGCCGGAACCACCGCAGGCTTGGGCACGGTCGCCGGGATGATTGGCCCACCGCCTTGCGCATCCAGAGACTCCTGAGCCTGCGCGGCGTCGTTCGCACGCTCTTCGGCAGTGCGGCCATCGCTGAACACCAGCAGCAGGTAACGACTGCGATTCAAGGCAGCGGTCGGCACCGCGCGAACAATGGCGAACGGCTGGCCGGAGTCATGTATCACTTCCTTGACCGTGGCCACCGGGTAACCCGCCGGGAAACGCTGACCGAGGCCAGAGCTGACCAGCAGGTCGCCTTCCTTGATGTCGGCGGTATCCGCCACGTGACGCAGTTCGAGGCGTTCCGGGTTACCGGTGCCGCTGGCAATCGCCCGCAAGCCGTTGCGGTTGACCTGCACCGGAATGCTGTGGGTGGAATCGGTCAGCAACAAGACCCGGGAGGTATAGGGCATCAACTCGACCACCTGCCCCATCAGGCCACGGGCATCGAGCACCGGCTGACCGAGGATCACCCCGTCACGCTCACCTTTGTTGATGATAATGCGATGGGTGAACGGGTTGGGGTCCATGCCGATCAATTCGGCCACTTCAACCTTTTCGTTGACCAGTGCAGAAGAGTTGAGCAACTCGCGCAGCCGAACGTTCTGCTCGGTCAGGGAGGCGAGCTTTTGCATCCGCCCCTGCAGCAACAGGTTTTCGGTCTTGAGTTTTTCGTTTTCGGCGACGAGTTCGGTCCGGCTGCCAAACTGACTGGCAACGCCATCCCACAATCGTCCGGGCAGGTCGGTGATCCAGTAGGCGTCCATCAGCACCAGCGACATCTGGCTGCGTGCAGGCTTGAGCAGACTGAAACGGGCATCGACCACCATCAGCGCGATCGATAACACGACCAGCACCAACAGGCGCACGCCCAGTGAAGGGCCCTTGGTGAAAAGCGGTTTAATAAGCCGCTCCTCCCAGGCAAATGTTCTGTTTATTCATACGGCAGCAATCCGGCCTGGATGCAGACTGACAGAAGATAAACGCGAACAGGCAGCACTGCAAAGTGCCGCCTGCGCGCTCAACAGCATGGAGGCGATCCGGCGACTTACTCGCTGGAGAGCAGATCCATGGTGTGCTTGTCCATCATTTCCAATGCACGGCCACCGCCGCGAGCAACGCAGGTCAACGGGTCTTCGGCGACGATCACCGGCAGACCGGTTTCCTGGGCCAGCAACTTGTCGAGGTCACGCAGCAAGGCGCCACCACCGGTCAGTACCAGGCCACGCTCGGCGATATCGGAAGCCAGTTCCGGAGGCGATTGCTCCAGAGCGCTCTTCACAGCCTGAACGATGGTCGCCAGGGACTCTTGCAGAGCCTCCAGCACTTCGTTGGAGTTCAGGGTGAATGCGCGTGGAACGCCTTCGGCCAGGTTACGGCCACGCACGTCGACTTCACGCACTTCGCCGCCCGGGTAGGCCGTACCGATTTCCTGCTTGATGCGCTCGGCGGTGGATTCACCGATCAGGCTGCCGTAGTTGCGACGCACGTAGGTGATGATCGCTTCGTCGAAGCGGTCGCCGCCAACCCGTACGGATTCGGCGTAAACCACACCATTCAGGGAGATCAGGGCAATTTCGGTAGTACCACCACCGATATCCACGACCATCGAACCGCGAGCTTCTTCAACCGGCAGGCCGGCACCGATCGCAGCGGCCATTGGCTCTTCGATCAGGAACACTTCACGGGCACCGGCACCGAGGGCCGATTCACGGATGGCGCGACGCTCAACCTGGGTGGATTTGCACGGAACGCAGATCAACACGCGAGGGCTAGGCTGCAGGAAGCTGTTTTCATGAACCTTGTTGATGAAGTACTGCAGCATCTTTTCGCAGACGCTGAAATCGGCGATCACGCCGTCCTTCATCGGACGAATGGCAGCAATGTTGCCCGGCGTACGACCAAGCATGCGCTTGGCTTCGGTGCCGACAGCAACGACACTTTTCTGGTTACCGTGTGTCCGAATGGCCACAACTGATGGCTCATTCAGGACGATACCGCGCTCGCGCACGTAAATAAGGGTGTTGGCAGTGCCCAGGTCAATGGAAAGATCGCTGGAAAACATGCCACGCAGTTTCTTGAACATGGGAAAGGGACCCTAGGCAACGCGTGGGTAAAAAAGTGCGGCAAACTCTAACAACGACAGGGATTTTGGGCAAGGCGCCAATATGTTAAATTGGCCGCTTTTCTGTGCACCAAGCCCCACAATCGCGGCCTTATGACCGTAGAAGTGCGGTAGTGTTCCGACAATCTAACACACGGACGCCGTCCGTCTTGTTTTCCACTGGAGAATCCCAATGGCGCTAGAACGCTCCGACGTGGAAAAAATCGCTCATCTGGCCTGCCTTGGCCTCAATGAAGCCGATCTTCCACACATCACTTCGGCCCTCAACAGCATTCTTGGGCTCGTCGACGAAATGCAGGCGGTCAATACCGACGGCATCGAGCCGCTGGCCCACCCACTGGAAGCCAGCCAGCGCCTGCGTGCGGACGTCGTGACCGAAACCAATAACCGCGAGGCTTACCAGTCCATCGCACCAGCGGTCGAAAACGGCCTGTACCTGGTTCCGAAAGTCATCGACTAAAGGGAAAGAGCCTGCAATGCATCAATTGACTCTGGCCGAGATCGCCCGCGGACTCGCCGATAAAAAGTTTTCCTCCGAAGAGCTGACCAAAGTCCTGCTGGCGCGCATCGCCCAGCTCGATCCACAGCTCAACAGTTTCATCAGCCTCACCGAGGACCTGGCGCTCACGCAGGCGAAAGCCGCTGACGCACGCCGCGCCAAGGGTGAGAGCGGCGCGCTACTGGGTGCGCCGATCGCCCACAAAGACCTGTTCTGCACCCAGGGCATCCGCACCAGCTGCGGCTCGAAGATGCTCGACAACTTCAAGGCACCGTACGACGCCACCGTCGTCGCCAAGCTGGCCGCTGCCGGGGCCGTGACCCTGGGCAAGACCAACATGGACGAGTTCGCCATGGGTTCGGCCAACGAGTCGAGCTACTACGGCGCGGTGAAAAACCCGTGGAACCTGGAACACGTTCCAGGCGGTTCGTCGGGCGGTTCGGCCGCTGCGGTTGCCGCTCGTCTGTTGCCTGCCGCCACCGGCACCGACACCGGCGGCTCCATTCGTCAGCCCGCCGCCCTGACCAACCTCACCGGCCTGAAACCGACGTACGGTCGTGTATCGCGCTGGGGCATGATTGCCTACGCCTCCAGCCTCGACCAAGGTGGCCCGTTGGCTCGCACCGCCGAAGACTGCGCAATTTTGTTGCAAGGTATGGCCGGCTTCGATCCAAATGACTCCACCAGCATCGACGAGCCCGTGCCGGACTACAGCGCCAGCCTGAACGGCTCGCTGCAAGGCCTGCGCATTGGCGTACCTAAAGAGTACTTCGGCCCAGGTCTCGATCCGCGCATCGCCGATCTGATCCACAACAGCGTCAAGGAGCTGGAAAAGCTCGGTGCCGTGGTCAAGGAAATCAGCCTGCCGAACATGCAGCACGCGATCCCTGCGTACTACGTGATCGCCCCGGCGGAAGCCTCTTCCAACCTGTCGCGTTTCGACGGTGTGCGTTTCGGCTATCGCTGCGAAAACCCGGTCAACCTGATCGACCTGTACAAACGCTCTCGTGGCGAAGGCTTCGGGCCTGAAGTGCAGCGCCGGATCATGGTCGGCGCCTACGCGCTGTCCGCCGGTTATTACGATGCCTACTACCTGAAGGCGCAGAAGATTCGTCGCTTGATCAAGAACGACTTCATGGCTGCCTTCAATGAGGTCGACATCATCCTCGGCCCGACCACGCCGAACCCGGCCTGGAAGCTCGGCGCCAAGAACAGCGACCCGGTCGCTGCGTACCTGGAAGACGTCTACACCATCACCGCCAACCTCGCGGGTCTGCCGGGCTTGTCCATGCCAGCAGGTTTTGTCGATGGCCTGCCGGTGGGTGTGCAACTGCTCGCCCCGTATTTCCAGGAAGGCCGCTTGCTAAACGTTGCGCACCAGTACCAGTTGAACACCGACTGGCACACCCGCACCCCAACCGGCTTCTGAGGAGACACACATGCAATGGGAAGTCGTGATCGGGCTGGAGATTCACACCCAGCTCACCACCCGGTCGAAAATCTTTTCCGGTAGTTCCACTACCTTCGGTTCCGAGCCGAACACTCAGGCCAGCCTGATCGACCTGGGCATGCCTGGCGTATTGCCGGTGCTGAACCAGGAAGCGGTGCGCATGGCGGTGATGTTCGGTCTGGCGATTGATGCCGAGATCGGCCAACACAACGTGTTCGCCCGTAAAAACTATTTCTACCCGGACCTGCCGAAGGGTTACCAGATCAGCCAGATGGAATTGCCGATCGTCGGCAAGGGGCACCTGGACATCGCCCTGGAAGACGGCACGGTCAAACGCGTCGGCATCACCCGCGCGCACCTGGAAGAAGACGCCGGCAAGAGCCTGCACGAAGAATTCAGCGGCGCCAGCGGCATCGACCTGAACCGTGCCGGCACGCCGTTGCTGGAAATCGTCTCCGAGCCGGACATGCGCAGCGCCAAGGAAGCCGTGGCTTACGTCAAGGCGATCCATGCGCTGGTCCGTTACCTGGGCATCTGCGACGGCAACATGGCCGAGGGTTCGCTGCGTTGCGACTGCAACGTATCGATCCGTCCGAAAGGCCAGGTCGAGTTCGGCACCCGCTGCGAGATCAAGAACGTCAACTCGTTCCGTTTCATCGAGAAGGCGATCAACAGCGAAATCCAGCGTCAGATCGAGTTGATCGAAGACGGCGGCAAGGTGATCCAGCAGACGCGCCTGTACGACCCGAACAAGGACGAAACCCGTCCGATGCGCAGCAAGGAGGAAGCCAACGACTACCGTTACTTCCCCGATCCGGACCTGCTACCGGTGGTGATTGAAAACACCTTCCTCGATGACGTACGCGCCACCCTGCCGGAATTGCCACCGCAGAAGCGCGAGCGTTTCCAGGCGCAATTCGGTCTGTCGGTCTATGACGCCAGCGTCCTGGCCACCAGCCGCGAGCAAGCCGATTACTTCGAGAAAGTCGCGAGCATTGGCGGCGACGCCAAACTGGCGGCCAACTGGGTCATGGTTGAACTGGGCAGCCTGCTGAACAAGCAAGGCCTGGACATCGAAGAATCGCCGGTTTCCGCCGAGCAATTGGGCGGCATGCTGCTGCGCATCAAGGACAACACCATCTCCGGCAAGATCGCCAAGGTGGTGTTCGAAGCCATGGCCAACGGCGAAGGCAGTGCGGACGAGATCATCGACAAGCGCGGCCTCAAGCAAGTGACCGACACCGGCGCGATCTCGGCGGTGCTGGACGAAATGCTCGCGGCCAATGCCGAACAGGTCGAACAGTACCGCGCGGCAGACGAAGCCAAGCGCGGCAAGATGTTCGGCTTCTTCGTCGGCCAGGCCATGAAAGCCTCCAAAGGCAAGGCCAACCCGCAACAGGTCAACGAATTGCTCAAAAGCAAGCTCGAAGGCTGATGAGAATGGAGCCAGCTTTCAGATCTGGCTCCATTTACTGTGGGAGCGAGCCTGCTCGCGAATGGGGTTTGGCACTCAACACAAAGTTGGCTGTCAGAATGGCATTCGCGAGCAGGCTCGCTCCCACAGTTCTTTTTGGAAGCCTTCAAATGAAACGTCTACTTGGCGCCTGCGCCCTGCTCTCTCTGCTGGCCGGTTGCGCCAGCACCGAAACCGTCGATCCGCACGGCTATGACAAGACTGGCGTAGCGTCCTATTACGGCGCCAAACATCAAGGCAAACGCACCGCCAGTGGCGAGCGTTTCGACAAGAATTCCCTGACCGCCGCCCATCGCCAGTTGCCCTTCGGCACACGGGTGAAGGTCACCAATCTGAACAACGACAAAACCTGCGTGGTGCGCATCAACGATCGCGGGCCACACACCCGTGGGCGCCTGATCGACCTGTCCCATGAAGCCGCCGCACGCCTGGGCATGCTCAAGAGCGGCACCGCACGGGTTCGCGTGCAAGCCCTCGACGACTGAATCACGGAGCCCCGACCATTTTCGGACTTGCCGATTTACCCCTGATCAGCGTGATCGAATTGTTCAGCGGGCTGGCGCTGTTGATTGCCGGCGCCGAACTGATGGTGCGTGCAGCGGTGCGCCTGGCCGCTCGCCTGCATGTGCGACCGCTGATCATTGGCCTGACCATCGTCGCCCTCGGCAGTAGCGCACCGCAGATGGCGGTCAGCCTTCAAGCGACCCTCACACATAACGCCGACATCGCCGTCGGCAGCGTGATCGGCAGCAGCATATTCAACATCCTCGTCACCCTCGGCTTGTCAGCGCTGATCATCCCGTTGCGGGTGTCACGGCAACTGGTGCGCCTGGACATTCCCCTGATGATCGGCGCCAGCCTGCTGGTGTTCGTGCTGGCCTGGAACGAAGAGCTGACCCGCACCGACGGCACGATTTTGCTGGCGGCACTGGTGTTGTACCTGGGCTTGCTGCTGCGTCAGTCCCGGCACTCGGCTCGTCCGCATTCGATCAGCCTCGAAGGCGAGCAGGCGCCGTGGATCAGCAGCCTGCTGATGATCTTCGTCGGTCTCGCGCTACTGGTGTACGCCGGGCATTTGCTGCTGGGCGCGGCGGTATCGGTCGCCACCGAACTGGGGTTGTCGGAGCGGATCATCGGCCTGACCATCGTCGCCATTGGAACGTCCCTGCCGGAACTCGCCACCTCGTTGATCGCCGCCTTGCGCGGTGAGCGGGAAATCGCGGTGGGTAACGTGATCGGCAGCAACCTGTTCAATCTGCTGGGTGTGCTCGGCGTCACCGCATTGATTGCACCATCGCCACTGTCGGTGTCGCCCAATGCCCTGGATTTCGACCTGCCGGTGATGCTCGGCGTCGCGGCGCTGTGCTTGCCGGTGTTCTATTCCGGTTACCGGGTGACCCGCGCCGAAGGCCTGTTGTTTTTGGGCTTGTACCTGGCTTACGGCCTGCACGTGGTGTCGTTCACCACCGGTATGCCGCTGGCGGGCAAGCTTGAACACCTGATGCTGTTTTTCGTCCTGCCGGCGCTGGTGGCGTTTCTGCTGTTCACGTCACTGCGCGCCTGGCGTCGCCAACACCACAAGAAGGAATTGCCATGACCGAGAATAAAAAATCCGGCGTTGAAGTACGTCGCCAAGTGATGGGCGACGCCTTCGTCGATCGCGCGCTGGGCAACGCCACCGAGTTCACCCAGCCGTTGCAGGATTTCGTCAACGAACACGCGTGGGGCGGAGTGTGGAACCGCGAAGGGTTGCCATTGAAAACCCGCAGCCTGATTACCCTCGCCGCACTGACTGCGCTGAAGTGTCCGCAAGAGTTGAAGGGGCATGTGCGCGGCGCACTGAACAACGGTTGCACCGTGGAAGAGATCCGCGAGGCGCTGCTGCATTGCGCGGTGTATGCCGGCGTGCCGGCGGCGATCGATGCGTTTCGGGCGGCGCAGGAAGTGATCGACACTTATCAGAAGCCGGAGTAACAACCCAACATTTGCAGTGACAATGAGATTGCCATCGCGGGCAAGCCTTGCTCCCACAGGTTTTCTGTCGGACACAACTTATTCGAACAACACGAATCCTGTGGGAGCAAGGCTTGCCCGCGATGAGGCCCTGAAGAACACCGAAAATTCTGAAGCTAGATCCACCCACCCCACTGCAACAAAAAAATCCCGATGTTGGTGGTGACCGCCGCCATCAGCGTGGTGATGACGATGATCGCCGCCGCCAGTTCATGGTTGCCATCCGCCGCCCGGGCCATGACGAAACTGGCGGCGGCGGTCGGGCTGCCGAAGTACAGAAACAGAATCCCCAGCTCCGCCCCGCGAAAGCCCCAGAGCCACGCGCCCAGCGTCGCCAGCACCGGCAGGCCGAGCATTTTCACCAGGCTTGAACTGAGCGCCATTGAGCCGCTTTTACGCATCGCTGCGAGCGACAGAGTGCCGCCGATGCAGATCAGTGCCAGCGGCAAGGTGGTTTGCGCCAGATACTGGCCGGACGTCTCCAGCCATCCCGGCAATCCGATCTTGAAGTAGGCAAATGGCGCCGCCACGATCACGCTGATGATCAGCGGATTGCTCAATACGCTTTTGCAGATGCTCCACGGGTCGGACTTGATCACCGGGCTGTACACCGCCAGCACGATGGTCGATAGCGTGTTGTAAAACAGGATCACCAGCGCTGCGAGAATGGCCCCGAGGGAAATCCCATAGGCACCGTACATGCTCGCCGCCAGCGCCAGGCCAATCACTCCATTGTTGCCCCGAAAGGCGCCCTGGGTGTAGATCCCGCGGTCTTCCCGCGGGCATTTCAAGATCGCCCAGCCCCAGGCGATGGCAAAGCACACCAGGGTCGCGAGGGAGAAGTAGATCAGCAGCGCTGGTTGCAACGCGGCATGCAGGTCGGCATGCAGGATGCCCAGAAACAGCAAAGCCGGCATGGTGACATTGAACACCAGTGACGACGCCGTGTGGATGAAGTTGTCGTTGATCCAGTCGATGCGCTTGAGCAACACCCCCAGAAACAGCATGGCGAACACCGGCGCGGTGATGTTCAGGGTTTCGAGGAAAATTGCCAGCATACCGGGGAGAACCTTGGGTGAGCGTCGTTAGTTAGCTAATGATAAGCCACCAGGCACTTTGGCGTCTGGAAGTCCGTCATCGCGGCGGTGCGACGATTCGACAAGCCTTGCTCCCACAGNNGCAAGGCTTGCCCGCGATGCAGGCGACTCGGTATCAGGTGATAGGCGCCGGGTTGAACAGGGTGATGTCGTTATGCAGCTTGTGCCGCTCGGCCCAGGTCTGTTTCTTGCCGCTGGCCACGTCCAGGTAGTAGTGGAACAACTCCCAGCCGAGGTCTTCGATAGAAGCGCGTCCGGTGGCGATGCGCCCGGCATCGATGTCGATCAGGTCCGGCCAGCGCTGTGCCAGTTCGGTCCGGGTCGAGACCTTCACCACGGGCGCCATGGCCAGCCCGTAGGGCGTGCCGCGACCGGTGGTGAACACGTGCAGGTTCATCCCCGCCGCCAGCTGCAACGTCCCGCAGACAAAGTCGCTGGCCGGGGTCGCGCAGAAGATCAGGCCTTTTTCCTTGAATCGCTCGCCAGGGCCGAGCACACCGCTGATCGCGCTGCTACCGGATTTGACGATCGAACCCAGGGACTTCTCGACGATATTCGACAAACCGCCCTTCTTGTTGCCCGGTGTGGTGTTGGCGCTGCGATCCGCTTCGCCCTTGGCCAGGTAACGGTCGTACCAGTCCATTTCCCGGACCAGTTCCTGGGCGACTTCCCTGGTTTGCGCACGCGAGGTCAGCAGGTAGATCGCATCGCGCACTTCAGTCACTTCGGAAAACATCACCGTCGCGCCAGCACGCAGCAGCAGGTCCGAGGCATAGCCCAGGGCCGGGTTGGCGGTGATCCCGGAAAACGCATCGCTGCCGCCACACTGCATGCCGAGGATCAGCTCGGACGCCGGCACGGTTTCCCGACGGCGTTGATCGAGCTTCTTCAAACGGGTTTCAGCCAGCGCCATGATCTGCTCGATCATTTCGGTAAAACCGTGGCTGGAATCCTGCAGGCGATACAGCCACGGCTCGCTCAAATCCACCGAGGCATCGTCCTCGTGCATCACCTGTCCGGCCTGCAGTTTCTCGCAACCCAGGCTGATAACCAACGCCTCACCACCCAGGTTCGGGTTGCGCGCCAGGTTGCGCACGGTGCGGATCGGGATATAGGCGTCGGTGGCGGTAATCGCCACGCCACAACCGTAACTATGGGTCAGCGCCACCACGTCATCGACGTGCGGGTACTTGGGCAGCAACTCGTCCTTGATGCGCTTGACCGCGTGATCCAGCACGCCGGTCACGCATTGCACAGTGGTGGTGATGCCCAGAATATTGCGCGTACCAACGGTACCGTCGGCGTTGCGATACCCCTCGAAGGTGTAGCCTTCCAGCGGTGCTTGCGCGGCGGGCACTTCGGTGGACAGCGGCAGGCTGTCCAGCGGTGGCGCGGTCGGCATGCGCAGTTGATCTTCCTTGACCCAGCTACCGCGTGGAATCGGCTGCAAGGCGTAGCCAATGGTCTGGCCGTAACGAATCACCTGGCCACCCTCGGGAATGTCCTCCAGGGTGATCTTGTGGCTCTGTGGCACGAAGTCCAGGGTAACCAGGCCATCCGAAAACTCGGTGCCGGCCGGTACGCCCTGATCGTTGACCACGATCACTACGTTGTCCCGCTCGTGCAGGCGGATGTAGCGCGGCGAGTCGGAATGTTCAATCAACTGCATGACGCCGCTCCTCAGGAATGCGCTTGAGACAATTTGTTGTTGGTTTCAGGGCCGCTCACTGGTGGCTCCTTGAGTACTACACGCTTGATCGGACCGACGATCACCAGATAGCTGAACACCGCGACCAGCGCGTTGCAACCGACAAACACCAGCGCCCATTTGAACGAACCGGTGCTGCTGATGATGTAACCGATAACGATCGGGGTGGTGATCGAGGCGAGGTTGCCGAACATGTTGAAAAGTCCACCGCTCAAACCGGCGATCTGTTTCGGCGATGTGTCGGATACCACGGCCCAGCCCAGTGCGCCCACGCCTTTGCCGAAGAACGCCAGGGCCATGAAGCCCACGACCATCCATTCGATATCGACGTAGTTACAGGCCACGATGCTGCTGGAAACCAGCAGGCCGGCAATGATCGGCGCCTTGCGGGCAAAGGTCAGGGAATGGCCCTTGCGCAGCAGGTAATCGGAAATCACTCCGCCGAGCACGCCACCGATAAAGCCGCAGATCGCCGGCAACGAGGCAATGAAACCGGCCTTGAGGATGGTCATGCCACGCTCCTGCACCAGGTACACCGGGAACCAGGTCAGGAAGAAGTAAGTAATGCCGTTGATGCAGTACTGGCCCAGGTACACACCGAGCATCATGCGGTTGGTCAGCAGTTGGCGGATGTAGTCCCATTTCGGACCGTCGACCTTTTTGCCTTTGCCCTTGTCCTGATCCATGTCGACCATACCGCCGTTGTCGGCGATGTGCTTGAACTCGGCGTCATTGATCATCGGGTGCTGGCGCGGGCTGTGGATAACCTTGAGCCAGATCCCCGAGAAGATCATGCCGATCACGCCCATGACAATAAACACGTGCTGCCAGCCGAAGCTGTAGACGATCCAGCCCATCAGTGGCGCGAACAACACGGTGGCAAAGTATTGCGCCGAGTTGAAGATCGCCGAAGCCGTACCGCGTTCAGCGGTCGGGAACCAGGCCGCCACAATCCGTGCGTTACCGGGGAAGGATGGCGCTTCGGCCAGGCCCACCAAAAAGCGCAGCATGAACAGCGCCACCACTGCCGTGGACATACCGAACTCACCGACATATCCCTGCAACACGGTGAACAGCGACCAGGTGAAGATGCTCAATGCATAGATCTTTTTCGAACCGAAACGGTCCAGCAGCCAGCCACCGGGAATTTGTCCGGCCACGTAGGCCCAACCGAATGCCGAGAAGATATAGCCGAGGGTGACCGCGTCAATGCCGAGATCTTTTTGCAGGCTGGAACCGGCGATCGCGATGGTCGCCCGGTCGGCATAGTTGATCGTGGTCACCAGAAACAGCATGAGCAGGATCAAATAGCGGACGTGAGTCGGCTTCTGGGTCGATTGCATGTAGATGTACTCCCACTGATTATTTTTATGCGGGGTGAATCTTTTGCGCCCTTACTGTAGGAGCGAGCCTGCTCGCGATGGTCGTCAACGATGACGCTGGACATCAGGCTGAACTTCGCGACCTCGAGACCATCGCGAGCAGGCTCGCTCCTACAGGGGGCGCGGTATCGTTGCCGATACCGCGGTGCTTCTTGTTACGAGCCGATGTAGCTGGTTTTCACGACCGTGTAGAACTCTTGCGCATAGCGGCCTTGCTCACGTGATCCATAGGATGAGCCCTTACGCCCACCGAACGGAACGTGGTAATCCACGCCGGCTGTCGGCAGGTTGACCATCACCATCCCGGCCTGGGAGTGGCGCTTGAAGTGGTTGGCGTACTTCAGGGACGTGGTGGCAATGCCCGCCGACAGGCCGAACTCGGTGTCATTGGCCATGGCCAGCGCAGCGTCGTAATCGGCCACGCGGACAATGTTGGCGACCGGACCGAAGATCTCTTCGCGACTGATGCGCATCGACGCTTCGCTGTCGGCAAACAGGGTTGGCGCGAGGAAGTAACCCTCGGTGTCACAGGTCACCAGGCCGCCGCCACTCACCAGGCGCGCACCTTCGGATTGTCCGATGTCGATGTACTTCATGTCCTGTTCAAGCTGCGCCTGGGAGACCACCGGACCGATGTCGGTGCCCGACTTCAACGCGTGACCGACCTTGATCGACTTCATGCGCTCGGCCATGGCTTCGACGAACTTGTCGTGAATCCCGGCGGTGACGATCAGGCGGCTGGAGGCCGTGCAACGCTGGCCGGTGGAGTAGAACGCGCTCTGTACCGACAGCTCGACCGCTTGCTTAAGGTCGGCGTCGTCGAGAATGATCTGCGGATTCTTGCCGCCCATTTCCAGCTGAACCTTGGCCTGGCGCGAAACGCAGCTGACCGCGATCTGACGACCCACACCAACGGAACCGGTGAAGCTGATGCCATCGACTTTCGGGCTGTTGACCAGCGCTTCGCCAACCACGCGACCGCTGCCCATCACCAGGTTGAACACACCCGCCGGGAAGCCGGCGCGGGAAATGATGTCTGCCAGCGCCCAGGCGCAACCCGGCACCAGATCCGCAGGCTTGAGCACCACGCAGTTACCGTAGGCCAGGGCCGGGGCGATTTTCCACGACGGGATGGCAATCGGGAAGTTCCACGGGGTGATCAGACCGACCACGCCCAAGGCTTCGCGAGTGACTTCAACGTTGACGCCCGGACGCACCGACGGCACATAGTCACCGGACAGGCGCAGGCATTCGCCGGCGAAGAACTTGAAGATGTTACCGGCGCGGGTCACTTCGCCGATGGCTTCGGGCAGGGTCTTGCCCTCTTCCCGAGCCAGCAAGGTACCGAGCTCTTCACGGCGAGCGAGGATTTCAGTGCCGACTTTATCCAGGGAATCGTGACGCGCCTGGATACCGGACGTGGACCATGCCGGGAACGCGGCACGGGCGGCGTCGATGGCAGCGTTGACCTGGGCCAGGTCAGCCTTGGCGTAGTCGCCGATGGTGTCGCTCAGTTCCGACGGGTTGATGTTGGCCGAGTAATCGGCACCGGCGACCCATTCACCGTTGATGTAGTTGTCATAGCGCTTTGTCACGGGATGTACTCCTCACGCAAAAAGCCGCTGACTGCTCAGCGGCTCTGGTTATGTCGGGTTTTACTGCGCGCCCTGCTTGTCGATCAGCGCAGCGAGCATTTCGTACTCTTCGGCGGTCAGGTCGGTCAGTGGCGCACGCACCGGGCCTGCGTCATAGCCGGCGATTTTGGCCCCGGCCTTGACGATGCTCACGGCATAGCCGGCCTTGCGGTTACGGATGTCCAGGTACGGCAGGAAGAAGTCGTCGATGATCTTGCCGACGGTGGCGTGATCTTCGCGGGCGATGGCGTGATAGAAGTCCATCGCGGTTTTCGGGATGAAGTTGAACACCGCCGAGGAGTAGACCGGCACGCCCAGCGCCTTGTAGGCCGCGGCGTAGACTTCGGCGGTCGGCAAGCCGCCCAGGTAGCTGAAGCGATCACCGAGGCGGCGACGGATCGACACCATCAACTCGATATCGCCCAGGCCATCCTTGTAACCGATCAGGTTCGGGCAGCGCTCGGCCAGGCGCTCCAGCAAAGGCGCGGTCAGGCGGCAGACGTTACGGTTGTAAACCACAACGCCGATGCTGACCGATTTGCACACGGCTTCAACGTGGGCGGCAACGCCGTCCTGGCTGGCTTCGGTCAAGTAGTGCGGCAGCAGCAACAGGCCTTTGGCGCCCAGACGCTCGGCTTCCTGAGCGTATTCGATGGCTTGACGGGTCGAACCGCCAACACCGGCCAGAATCGGCACGCTGGTCGCGCAGGTGTCGACGGCCGTCTTGATGATTTCCGAGTATTCGCTGGCCGCCAGAGAGAAGAACTCACCGGTACCCCCCGCGGCGAACAGCGCCGACGCGCCGTATGGGGCCAGCCATTCAAGACGCTTGATGTAGCCAGCGCGATTGAAATCGCCCTGGGCATTGAAATCGGTCACCGGGAAAGACAGCAGACCGGAGGAAAGGATGGACTTCAGTTCTTGTGGATTCATTATTCGAACACCCTGGGTTGCGACGTTTGTGTGAGAAGACTGTTCAGCCTGCGCCGAAGTTGTAGGTCATCGTACAACTTAAAATACAACCGTCAACTGCATTTCATCGTTAGTCGCCATTTTTGCTTCGGAAAAACATTTCCTTGACGTAGGAAGTTTCTGATCTATGATCCAGATAACTGTATATACATACAGTTAAATATAAAGCGTACCGACGACATATCAAGGAGATAGAAATGTCAGGTCTACACACACAACCGCAGGAAAAATCCAGGCAGATCCTTGCCACGCTGGATGATCTTTTTACCGAGCAGGGTATTGCCATCACCGGTAACGACTCGTTGGTTCTGCGTATTGGCGAGCATCACACTCACCCGGCCCAGCCCTCCGCCTCCGCGCCTGGAAAAGCCCTGAAAAGCAAGCCGCAGTTGAGGTTCGAGGGCGGTGAGCACACCGCCATCGGCGACAACACCCTGCTGCGTTTCGTCAAGGATGCGCCTGCCATCCCGGCTTCGCAGGTCGAGCTGCATCTACCCAATGGCCTGGCGCTGAAGTATGGCCAGGTGGTTGCGCTGGGAGGTGATTTCTACGGAATTCCCGATCAGCCGATCAGCGAAGGCACGACCGCCGCCGATCGAATCCAGCGCTTCGCCACCGCCTTCAATTCCCTCGCGGTACTGCCCGCTGCCAATGCCGAGGCGAAACAAATCCTCGCGGTCATGCAGAGGGAAATCGCCGCCGTTAATCAGGCGATCCGGGATGGAAAACAGGCCCATGAGGCTTACGACTCGCTGGGAGATACGTTGTCGGAAGAGTGGAACAAGATCACCGGTGGCGGCAGTTTCGTCTCGGCCTTGTTCCCGCTTGGCCGTTATCTGAAACTGGCGGCCAACAACAGCGATCATTTTGCCGAAGGGGCACTGGCCGCCTACGTCGCCGGGCATACGGCGGCATTGCAGCAAGCGCTGCTGGCAAAAAACAGCGGCGATGAGCGCTTGCTGGAGTTGGCCTACGCGATGAACGCGTTTGCCGACCATTACCTGACTGACCTGTTCTCCGCCGGCCATTTGCGCGTGCCGCGCAAACAGTTGGCAGCGTTGGTCACGCCCAGCGACCTGGGCTCGTTGATTACCCGCTTCATGCACGACGAAGACAGCAAGTTCGGCCTCAACGTGCGCAACGGTGATGGCGACCAATGGCGCGCCTACGGCGACAAGCGTTACTTCGACGCGATCGACAATGCTAACCGGGCGCAGGTCAATCAAGCGGTTCAGGTTTCTGCGGACGAGATCTTTGCGACGTATTTGAGTGGCATTACTCCGTCGCCGGGCAGCTTTTCTGCGTTGAAAAAGCTCCCCGACCTGCAAGCGGCACTCAACCCGACGGGCAATATCTCGCCGCTGTTCAAGGTCGATGGCAACAAGGTGCTGCGACGCAAGGATGTGAACAATCTGAACGACACCGCCACCATCGATGACTGGTGGGGCTGGAGCACCTACCTGCTGCTCAAAGACTACAACCCCACTGGCAATGTCTGATCAGGAGATCAAGGATGAAGATCAAATTGAAACTGCAACTGGCCTCTGGCCAATCGTTGGAAGGTGCGCCGCTGGAGCTGCTGTCCGAGGGTGTCGCCATTGCCCGGGCGATCGTGGATAAGCATGGGCAGGTGGCGTTCGATGCCAAGCCTGAAGGCACAATGGCAGTGCGAGTGGATCGTTCGATTCTGCGCACTGGCTGAGCGTTTTACACAAGGCTATAGGCCCCATCGCGAGCAGGCTCGCTCCCACTTTGGATCACTGTGGGGGCGAGCCTGCTCGCGAAGGTAAAATATCATCTCATCCCGAAACGCCTTAACCCCGCTGCGCCTCGGCCTCTTCATGGGCGTGGCGCAGCCGCTCACGACTGTTCGTCAGGTGCAACCGCATGGCCGCTCGCGCAGCATCGGAATCCTGGCGGGCGATGGCGTCGTAGATCTCTTCGTGCTCGCGGCTCAGACGATTCATGTAGTGCTGCTGGTCATCATGGGCCAGCCGCGCGGAGTTGAGTCGGGTGCGCGGGATAATGCTGGTGCCCAGGTGCGTCATGATGTCGGTGAAGTAGCGGTTGCCGGTGGCCAGCGCAATCTGCAGGTGGAACTGGAAGTCCGAGGCCACGGCATCGCTGGCGTGGGAGACACTTTCATTCAACGCATCCAGCGCTGCACGCATCAACCCCAACTGCTCGGGGCTGCGACGTTGCGCAGCGAGACCGGCGGACTCCACTTCCAGGCTGATACGCAGTTCCAGAATCGCCAGCACGTCACGCAAGGTCACCACGGTGGCCGGGTCGATGCGGAAACCGCTCGGGCTCGGCGTGTCGAGCACGAAGGTGCCGATGCCGTGGCGGGTTTCCACCTGCCCCGCCGCCTGCAAACGTGAAATCGCTTCGCGTACCACGGTGCGGCTGACGCCATGGGCGTCCATGATCGCCGACTCGGTGGGCAATTTGTCGCCACGCTTGAGGTGCCCGTCGCGAATCTGCTCGGACAGCACCGTCACCAACTCCTGAGCGAGGCTGCGGCGCTTGCGAGGGAGGCGTGGTGCGTCGTTCGGGTTTTCCATGGTGAACATCTGTCTCGAAAAATTCGGCTGAAACCGCATCATAGCTCAACGCGGTTGTACGATCACTACCGCCCCTGTAGGAGCAAAGCTTGCTCGCGATGGCCGTTACGCGGTTCCGACTGGAGACCATGTCATCGTTCATCGCGAGCAAGCTTTGCTCCTACAGGGGCGATAGTGGTTATGCAGTCACGGCCTGGTCCACCAGATGGCCGTTCTCGATTCGAACATGTCGAGGGTGGAAGCGCTTGAGGCTGCTGCGATGGCCGACGCTGACGATGCTCAGTCCCGGCAGCTCGTCGATCAGCGCCTGGTACAGCGACGCTTCGTCCTCTTCATCCATCGCCGATGTGGCTTCGTCCATGTACAGCCATTGCGGCGCATAGAGCAGGGCGCGGGCAAAGGCCAGGCGTTGCTGCTCACCGGGTGACAGCATGCGCTGCCAATGATTGGCTTCGTCCAGACGTGGCACCAGATGCGGCAAACGGCAGGTTTCCAGGACGTGCACATAGCGCTCGTTCAGGTAGGTATCGCCGGCCTGTGGATAACTCAAGGCATCACGCAGTGTGCCAATCGGCAGATAAGGCTTTTGCGGCAGGAACAGATATCGCGCCGCCGGCAGGCGAATGCTGCCGTGGCCCGCCGGCCACAGGTGCCCCATCGCTCGCAACAGGGTCGACTTGCCACTGCCGGAGCGGCCGCTGAGCATGACGCGCTCACCCTCCTCCACGGTCATATCGGCATTGGTCAGCAAATGGCGACCGTCCGCCAGATCAAGGCCGAGGTTGTGCACTTTCAACGCATCACCTTGATTCTGCACATCGATGGCCGGAGCACGCTCTTCGTTGTCGGTCATGGCCTGGCGGAAGCTCAGCAGACGATCACAGGTGGCGCGCCATGAGGCGAGGTTCTGGTACGCGGTGATGAACCAGCTGAAACTCTCCTGGACGTTGCCGAATGCCGAGCTGATTTGCATCAGCTCGCCGAGTTCGATCTTGCCGGACAAGTAACGCGGCGAAGCGACGATGAACGGAAAGATGATGGCGGCCTGACTGTAACCGGCAGTGAAGAAAGTCAGGCGCTTGGACACCTTCATGATGTCCCAGAAGTTATGCCAGACCATCCCGAATCGGCCGCTCAAGCGACGATGTTCGTTCGGTTCGCCGTTGTACAGCGCGATGCTTTCGGCATTTTCGCGAATCCGCACCATGGAGAAACGCAGATCGGCTTCAAAGCGTTGTTGTTGGTTGTTCAGGCCGATCAAGCGACGACCGATCAAATGCGTCAGCCAACTGCCCACCGCGGCGTAAACCAGTACGCACCAGAACATGTAGCCGGGAATGGTGAAACCCCATACCTCAATACTGCCCGACACGCCCCACAGAATGATCGAGAACGACACCAGGCTGACAATGTTGCGAAGTAAACCAATGCCCAGTTCCAAGGTGTTCGAGGTGAAGTTGTTGAGGTCTTCGGAAATCCGCTGGTCCGGGTTATCGGTGTAGCCCCCCTGCTCCAGCCGGTAGTAATTCTTGTCGGTGAGCCAGCGGGAAAAATACGTCTCGGTGAGCCACGCCCGCCAGCGGATCGTCAGCATCTGTGTCAGGTAGAGCCGATACACCGCACCGACAATCGCGACGGCTGCAATCGCGCAGAAGTACAGGATCAGCCGCCAGAACGCCGCTTCGTCCTTCTGTTGCAGGGCGTTGTAAAAATCCTTGTACCAGGTGTTGAACCACACCGAGATCCCTACGCTGATCAGCGACAGGGCAATCACCGCGATCAGCAGCGACCAGGCCTTGACCTTCTCCTCACTGCGCCAGTAAGGCGTGATGATCGCCCAGACTTTGCGAAAAAACTGCCCGCGCACAGCATCGTTGACCGCGGAGTATTCAGCGTTCTGATTCATGGATAAGGCTCGATAAAGAAAAGTACAGACACGAACCGATCATAGATGATCGGTTCGGATTGTCGCGAGGAGCGGCCCGCATTCGTTCAGCGCAGGTTCAGCGACGAACGGGACGCTTCTGCAGTTTGCGCTGCAGCGTGCGGCGGTGCATGCCCAGGGCGCGGGCCGTGGCGGAGATGTTGCCTTCGTGCTCGGTCAGCACACGCTGAATGTGTTCCCACTGCAAGCGGTCCACGGACATCGGGTTTTCCGGCACCAGGCTGTCGAGATCGGCGTGTTCGGACAGCAGCGCGGCCAGCACGTCGTCGGCGTCGGCGGGTTTGCACAGGTAGTTGCAGGCACCGCGCTTGATCGCTTCCACGGCGGTGGCAATGCTCGAATAACCGGTGAGGATCACCACGCGCATTTCCGGATCCATTTCCAGCAACTTGGGCAGCAACACCAGGCCCGAATCGCCGTCCATTTTCAGATCCAGCGCGGCGTAGTCCGGCAGATCGTTCTGGGCGAGGGTCAGCCCCTCTTCGGCAGAACCGGCGGTGCTGACGCGAAAGCCGCGGCGAGCCATGGCGCGGGCCATCACCCGGGTAAAGGTCGCGTCGTCGTCGACCAGCAGCAAATGCGGCAGTTCTTCGCCTTCAACCTGGATTTCGTCACTCATGTTGGTCTCCTCGGGCGCCGTGGGGCAGGCGCAGCTCGGTGAGCGTGCCGCCTTCCTCATGACTATAGAGTTTCACTGAGCCGCCGGCGCGTGTCACGCTCGCCTTGCTCAAAAACAGGCCCAGGCCGAAGCCTTTGCCCTTGGTGGTAAAAAACGGCTTGCCGATCTGTTCGGCGATGGCCAGCGGCACACCGGCACCGTGGTCGCGGATACTGATGGTCAAGTCCTCGGCATTCCAGTCCAGGGTCACTTGCAGCCCTTCGGGACAGGCATCCGCCGCGTTGTTCAGCAAATTCAGCAGGGCCTGGGTCAGGTCCGGCGGCGGCGCCATGCGCGGCACCGTGCCCTGGCCCAGGCGCTGGAAGCGATAACTGGCTTCCGGACGCATCAGGTGCCAACGATTGAGCGCTTCATCGAGCCAATCGGTAACGTCCTGCATCTCCACCGCCAGACGGCGATTGGCCTCCGCGGCGCGCACCAGATGCTGCAAGGTCTCCTTGCACAGCTTGACCTGATCCTGCAGCACGCTCAGGTCGTCCTGCAACAGCGGGTCATGATGGTCCTGGCGCATTTCTTTGAGCAGCACGCTCATGGTCGCCAGCGGTGTGCCCAGCTCATGGGCGGCGCCCGCCGCCTGGGTGGCCACGGCCAATAATTGCTGATCGCGCAGGCCCTCTTCGCGACGGATCGCCCGCAGTTCCTCCTGACGGCGCAATTCTTCGGCCATGCGCGCCGCGAAGAACGTGATCACCGCAGCCGCGAGGGCGAAACTCAGCCACATCCCGTACACCTGCAGGTTTTCCCGGGCGATCGGGAAGGTCTGCAACGGATAGAACCGCGCCAGCAGCAGGGTGTACATCGTCAGTGCGATGCCCGACAAAATCACCGAATAGCGCCACGGCAAGGTCACTGCCGCAATGGTCAGCGGTACCAGGTAATAGGAGACGAACGGGTTGGTCGAGCCGCCTGAGAAATACAGCAGGGCGCTGTGGATAAACAGGTCGCAGGCCAGTTGCACGGCGTATTCGAGCTCGGTGACCGGCCAGGTGGTGCGCAGGCGAATCGCCGTGAACGCGCACAACAGCATCGAGCAGCCGAGGGTTGCCGCCAGTTGGAACCAGGGCAAGGGCAGCAGTTCGAGCCAGTAGGCCAGGCCCACGGAACCGGCCTGTGCGGCCAACACCAACGTGCGGATGAATGTCAGACGCCAGAGGTTCTGGCGCGTGGCGGAAGTGATTTGAACGGGGGCGAGCATGAGCTCTCCTGATGAGCGCTCCAGGCGGATCGCAGGGAGTATAACCAAGCACGAGGACTGACAGGCAAAAGTGCGGCAAACCGCCACATGCCCGGTGACTGTCAAATTGTCATCGCGGGCAAGCCTTGCTCCTACAGGGAGTCATTGCACCTGCGGGAGCAAGGCTTGCCCGCGATTGGCCGTGACGCGGTTAAATGCCATACATCTGTATAGAAGTTGTAACTGTGCGAACCGGATCATTAAAGCTAGAGTCTGATGGTTTCTCGCAGGTCCGGACCATTGCCTGCGCACCCTCCAAGGAGCTTTCATGCACACATTCCGCCGCAGCGCCGCCCTCCTCGCCTTGAGTGCCGGCACTCTCGCCAGCCTCCCGGCCCTGGCTGCCGACGAGCTTCATTACAACCAGATTTCCCTGCGCGCCGAAGTCAGCCAGGAAGTGGCTCGCGACCTGATGATCGTGACCCTCTATACAGAAGAACAAAACACCGACCCGGCCAAACTCGCCGCCGACGTCAGCACCACCATGAACAAGGCGTTGGCCCAGGCCAAGCAAGTCAAGGACATCACCCTGCGCCAGGGCAGCCGCAACAGCTACCCGATCTACGACGCCAAGGGCCAGAAAATCACCGGCTGGCGCGAACGCGCCGAGCTGCGCCTGGAAAGCACGGATTTCGCCGCGCTGTCGAAGCTGACCGGCGAACTGCTCACCGACCTGAAGATGGGCGGCATGGACTTCGCGATTGCCACGCCAACCCGCAAGGCCAGCGAAGACGCCTTGCTCAAGGACGCCGTGACCGCCTTCAAGGCCCGCGCCCAACTCGCCACCGACGCACTGGGTGGCAAGGGCTACAAGATCGTCAACATGAACCTCAACAGCAACGGCTACCCGCAACCGTACATGCGCGCACCGATGATGATGAAAGCCGCCGGCATGGACAGCGCACCGGTGACACCGGAAGTTGAAGCCGGCACCAGCCAGGTCAGCATGACGGCCGACGGTTCGATTGAAGTGTTGATGCCTTGAATCGATAACCTCCGTGCAAAAAAAGGCGATCCCCCCGGGGATCGCCTTTTTTTTTGCAAACAGCGTCTATGCTGAATCCGGGAAGGGGCAGTCAAACCCCGGAAAACGACATCAGTTGCACTTGGTAGAACCCATGACCCTCAACCCATTATCGGTGCAACGATAACCACTCCCATTCACGCCCTACACACCCCCACAGGACGGGGTATACATAGGTAACACCCCGCCCCACCAGCGGGCAGCCCATTCCGCGCACGCACCATAAAAGTGCGCCAGTTGCACTGCAAAAATGCCGCGCAAACGGTCAAATGCGTCAACATTTATACAAATGCGACATTAAGGTACGTTCGTGCCACCGTTTAAGGCTTGTAGTCGCTCTGGATCTTGCATTGGGTATGGGCCCTGCATAAGTATCCGCAGGCACGACTCACGAGGTCGTCCTCAAAATCAAAAAATGACAACAAATCATGAGGCCACCATGCTTAAACACGCGGTCATTCCGTTTTTAGTCGGCGCCAGCCTTTTGGCCGCCGCACCGTTCGCCCAAGCTGCGAGTAACCTGGTGTTCTGCTCCGAAGGGAGCCCGGCCGGTTTCGATCCAGGTCAATACACCACCGGAACCGACTTCGACGCCTCTGCCGAAACCATGTTCAACCGCCTGACCCAGTTCGAGCGCGGCGGCACCGCCGTAATTCCTGGCCTGGCGACCAGCTGGGACGTCTCCCCTGACGGCCTGACCTACACCTTCCACCTGCGTGAAGGCGTCAAGTTCCACACCACCCCGTACTTCAAGCCAACGCGTACCTTCAACGCCGACGACGTGCTGTTCACCTTTAATCGCATGATTAACAAGGATGACCCGTTCCGCAAAGCGTACCCGACCGAATTCCCGTACTTCACCGACATGGGGATGGACACCAACATCACCAAGATCGATAAAGTCGACGACAACACCGTCAAGTTCACCCTCAAAGACGTTGATGCCGCGTTCATCCAGAACATGGCCATGAGCTTCGCCTCGATCCAGTCCGCCGAGTACGCTGCCCAGCTGCTCAAGGAAGGCAAGGCCGCCGACATCAACCAGAAGCCGGTAGGCACTGGCCCGTTCGTGTTCAAGAGCTACCAGAAAGACTCCAACATCCGCTACACCGGGAACAAGGACTACTGGAAGCCTGAAGACGTCAAGATCGACAACCTGATCTTCGCCATCACCACCGACCCGTCGGTACGCATCCAGAAGCTGAAGAAGGGCGAGTGCCAGATCACTCTGTTCCCACGTCCGGCGGACCTGAAGGCGCTGAAAGAAGACAAGACCCTGAAGGTGCCTGACCAGGCCGGTTTCAACCTGGGTTACATCGCCTACAACGTAATGGACAAGATCAAGGGTGACGACAAGCCGAACCCGATGGCCCAACTGAAAGTGCGTCAGGCACTGGACATGGCCGTCAACAAGCAGCAGATCATCGATTCCGTTTACCAGGGCGCCGGCCAAAAGGCTGTCAACGCCATGCCACCGACCCAGTGGTCCTACGACACCACCATCCAGGATGCGCCGTACAATCCTGAGAAAGCCAAGGAGCTGCTCAAGGAAGCCGGTGTGAAGGAAGGCACCGAAATCGTTCTGTGGGCAATGCCGGTACAGCGTCCGTACAACCCGAACGCCAAGCTGATGGCAGAAATGCTGCAGTCCGACTGGGCGAAGATCGGTATCAAGGCCAAGATCCAGAGCTACGAATGGGGCGAGTACATCAAGCGCTCCAAAGGCGGCGAAAACGGCGCGATGCTGATTGGCTGGAGCGGCGACAACGGTGATCCGGACAACTGGCTCAACGTACTGTTCGGCTGCGACTCGCTGCAGGGCAACAACTTCTCCAAATGGTGCGACAAGAAGTTTGACGACATCGTCAAGCAAGCCAAGCGCACTTCGGACCAGAGCAAGCGCACCGAGCTGTACAAGCAGGCTCAGCACGTCCTGAAAGACGCGGTTCCCTACACACCTATCGCTCACTCGACGGTGTTCCAACCCATGCGCGCCGAAGTGCAGGACTTCAAGATCAGCCCGTTTGGCTTGAACTCCTTCTACGGCGTCAGCGTCAGCAAGTAAGGTTTGGCAGCGGCGACGTTTCTGACGTCGCCGCTGCTTGATCTACCGAGAAAGCAGGAAATCGCCTACATCCAGATCGTCTACTGACTACAGCAGACCACTAGGACGCGTCGTCTTTTCCCACAAGTCTTTCGGACTTTACGCATTTACTGCCGGACCCACGGTTCATACCGTCGGGATCCGACCAGTCCATGCGTGGGTCATCGGTTTTTTTGGCTGCACGTCATGGTTTGAGAGCAATGACGCCTTCCACGTCTGCGGACGGACGAAGGCGTATTGCAAAACACTGAACAAGAGGGAGCGTCATGCGCCATTCCTTGGTTTTATCCACATTGCTGGGCACCGGCCTGTTGGCCGCCACTTCCATGAGCCAGGCCGCCAATAACAGCCTGGTGTTCTGCTCCGAAGGCAGTCCCGCCGGTTTCGATACGGCGCAGTACACGACCGCGACCGATAACGACGCCGCCGAGCCGCTGTACAACCGCCTGGCAGAGTTTGAGAAGGGCTCGACCAATGTCGTACCCGGCCTGGCTACGAGTTGGGATATTTCCGAGGACGGTCTCACGTACACCTTTCACCTGCGCCCGGGGGTGAAATTTCATACAACCAAATACTTCACCCCGACCCGCGACTTCAATGCCGATGACGTGCTGTTCACGTTCAATCGCATGCTCGATCCGCAACAACCGTTCCGTAAGGCTTACCCGACCGAATTCCCGTATTTCAACGGCATGAGCCTGAACAAGAATATCGCCAGGGTCGAAAAGACCGGGCCGTTGACCGTGGTCATGACGCTCAACAGCGTGGACGCCGCGTTCATCCAGAACATTGCCATGAGTTTCGCCGCCATTCTTTCCGCCGAGTACGCCGACAAGCTGCTGGCCGAAGGCAAGCCGAGCGACATCAACCAGAAGCCGATCGGCACCGGGCCGTTCGTGTTCAAGAGCTACCAGAAAGATTCCAATATCCGTTACGCCGGTAACAAGCACTATTGGGACCCGAGCCGCGTCAAGCTCGACAACCTGATTTTCGCCATCAACACCGACGCGTCGGTGCGTGTGCAGAAACTCAAGGCCGACGAGTGCCAGATCACCCTGCACCCGCGCCCCGCCGACGTGACCGCGCTGAAAAACGACCCGGCGCTCAAGCTGATCGAGAAACCCGGCTTCAACCTCGGCTACATCGCCTACAACGTGCGCCACAAGCCATTCGACCAGCTTGAAGTACGCCAGGCGCTGGACATGGCGGTGAATAAGCAGAGCATTCTCAACGCCGTTTACCAGGGTGCTGGGCAACTGGCGGTCAACGCCATGCCGCCGACCCAGTGGTCCTACGATGACACGATCAAGGACGCCGCCTACAACCCGGAAAAAGCCAGGGAACTGCTCAAGGCCGCCGGCGTTAAGGAAGGCACCGAAATCACCCTGTGGGCCATGCCCGTCCAGCGTCCGTACAACCCCAACGCCAAGTTGATGGCCGAGATGCTCCAGGCTGACTGGGCCAGGATCGGTCTGAAGGTCAAGATCGTCAGCTACGAATGGGGCGAGTACATCAAGCGCACCAAGAACGGCGAGCACGACATCAGCCTGATCGGCTGGACCGGTGACAACGGTGACCCGGACAACTGGCTCGGCACGCTGTACAGCTGCGACGCCATCGGCGGCAACAACTACTCCATGTGGTGCGATCCGGCTTACGACAAGCTGATCAAGCAGGCCAAGGTCGTGACCGACCGCGAGCAGCGCACCGTGCTCTACAAACAGGCGCAGCAGTACCTCAAACAGCAGGTACCGATCACGCCGGTCGCCCACTCGACGGTCAACCAGCCGTTGAGCGCCAAAATCGAAGGGTTCAAGGTCAGCCCTTTCGGTCGCAACGTGTTCTCGGGTGTCAGTATCGATAAATAAAACCGTGTAGCTGAAACGCTGGGGGTGCATTGCACCCTCACGCAAGCGTATTGCCGCAATTCGCCAATCCGGCGTACAGCAAACGTTTGCGATGCGTAAATGAGTTCCAAAGCGAATAGCCGGATCACCAAAAAAGACCGGCATTAATAAAAGAAAGTAAGGAGCTTCACCCATGAAACTGAGCAGCACCGCAATACTGGCGTTGGCCATCAGCAGCGTAACCGCCACGGCTTACGCTGAAACCCAGAGCCAGGCGTTCACTCCGGTTACCGTGAACGAAAAAAGCGCCCAAAGCGAAGCCACCGGCTTTCTTGAAGGCCAGTCGATCAGCGGCACTACCCGTAACTGGTACGCCAACGAACAACTGCAACGTGGCGCTAAATTCGCCTACAAAAAAGACGGCGTCTCGACCGAAACCGACCGTCGTATCAACTGGGTTCAGGGCACAATCGTCAAGTACAACTCGGGCTTCACCGAAGGTGCTATCGGTTTCAGCACTGAAGTGGCGGCCTACAACGCCATCGCCCTGGATCGCGACCGCAAGGACCTGGCCTCCAACAACGGTGGCGCACCAGGCACTCGTCCAGGCGCAGGCAACAACCGTACCCTGACCGAAGAAGGCGGCGACGCTGTTGGCCAGTGGAGCAAACTGGGCCTGGCCAACGTCAAGGCGCGTGTTTCCAACACCACCCTGACCGCCGGTCGCATGAACTTCAGCAGCCCGATGGTCGACGTGATCGGTAACCGTGCGCTGCCTTCAAGCTTCGAAGGTGTGGCGATCCACAGCGAAGAGCTGAACAACCTGGCATTCGACCTGGCCACCTTCGATCGCAACTCTCCGCGTACCGAAGAAAGCCAGCGTAAATTCCGCACCGAATACGCCAATGGCATCGTCGAAACCGACCACATTTACACCGGCGGTATCACCTACAACCCGCTCGCCAGCCTGACCACCAGCCTCTGGGCAACCCAGGCTGAAGACATCTGGAACCAGTACTACTTCGGCGCCTCTCACGTATTGGGCGATAGCCAGGTACTGAGCCTGACCACCGGCCTGAACTACTACAAAACCAAGGACACCGGTAAGGCCCTGATCGGCGACATCGACAACGACACCTACTCGCTGTCGTTCGGCCTGACCCACCAGGCTCACAGCCTGACCTTCTCGTACCAGGAAGTGAACGGTAACGAGTACTTCGACTACCTGCACGAAACCAACGGTATCTACCTGGCCAACTCCCTGCTGTCGGACTTCAACGGCCCGAACGAGAAATCGTTCCAGATTGCCTACGGTCTGAACATGGCCGAATACGGCGTGCCAGGCCTGAAGTTCAACATCTACCAGGCCCGCGGCTGGGGTATCGACGGCACTCACTACACCGGTAACGGCGGTGTGGCCGGCAAAGGCTACGACGGCATCCAGTCGCAAGATGGCGAAACCCATTACGAATACGGCATCGGTGGCTCCTACGCGATACAGAGCGGCCCGCTCAAGGCCACCACTGTTCGCGCGACCTACACCGCTCACCGCGCCAGTGAAAACCAGGCTGACGGCAGCATCAACGAGTTCCGTCTCGTGACCACTGTTCCGTTCAACATTCTGTAATGCACCGGTCGAACGGCTGATTCAGTGATGAATCGGCCGTTCGATCTTGTCCTTCTAACCGATTGCAGAGGGTTCTTGATGAAAATGCTTCCCCTACGTGCGGCCATCGCGGCCGCGTTGCTGAGTGTCGCGGTTGGTGTATCGGCCAAACCCCTGGTGGTTTGCACCGAAAACAGCCCCGAAGGCTTCGACATGGTCCAGTACACGACTGCAGTCACAGCCGATGCGGTGGCCGAAACCATCTTCAATCGCCTGGCTGACTTCAAGCCCGGCACCACTGAGGTGATTCCGGCGCTGGCCGAATCCTGGGACATCAGCGACGATGGCCTGAGCTACACCTTCCACCTGCGTAAAGGCGTCAAGTTTCACACCACCGAATACTTCAAGCCGACCCGCGACATGAACGCCGACGACGTGGTCTGGAGCTTCCAGCGCCAGCTGGACCCGAATCACCCATGGCACAAACTGTCGAGCGTAGGCTTCCCGTACTTTGAAAGCATGGGCTTCAAAGAGCTGCTCAAAAGTGTCGAGAAAGTCGACGACAACACGGTCAAATTCACCCTGACTCGCCGCGAAGCGCCATTCCTGGCCGACATCGCCATGGCGTTCTCCTCGATCTACTCCGCCGAGTACGCCGACCAGCTGCTCAAGGCCAACAAGACCGGCGATCTGAACAACAAGCCAATCGGCACCGGCCCGTTCGTCTTCCAGCGTTACAACAAGGACGCCCAGGTTCGTTTCAAAGCCAACCCGGACTATTTCCGAGGCAAGGCACCGGCTGACTCGTTGATCTTCGCCATCGCCACCGACAACAACGTGCGCCTGCAGAAGCTCAAGGCCAACGAATGCCAGGTCGCGCTATACCCGAAACCGGACGACATCCCGAGCATCAAGAAAGACACCAAACTGAAGGTCGACGAACTGAATGCGATGACCGTCGCGTACATCGCCATCAACACCCAACACAAATACCTGAGTGACGTGCGCGTACGTAAAGCCATCGACATCGCCTTCGACAAGGAAGCGGCCGTCAACGCGCTATTTGGTAAAGGCAATGCGACCGCGGCGGTCAACCCGTT
The DNA here is from genome assembly GCF_009861505.1 of Pseudomonas izuensis. Lineage (GTDB taxonomy): Bacteria > Pseudomonadota > Gammaproteobacteria > Pseudomonadales > Pseudomonadaceae > Aquipseudomonas > Aquipseudomonas izuensis. The sequence goes on from NZ_WTFT01000040.1 coordinate 168,893, forward strand.
CCCGGACACCCTGCTGGGCTACAACCACGACATGAAGAACCCTGTCCGCGATCTGGACAAGGCCCGCGCCCTGCTCAAGGAAGCTGGCGTACCGGAAGGCACCGTGTTCACCCTGTTCACCCGTAACGGCGGTGGTGCGACTAACCCGAACCCGATGCTCGGCGCGCAGATGATGCAGGCCGACCTGGCCAAAGTCGGAATCAAGATCGACATTAAGGTCATGGAATGGGGCGAAATGCTCAAACGCGCGAAAAACGGCGAGCACGATATGGTTTCCGCCGGATGGGCGGGCGATAACGGTGACCCGGATAACTTCCTGACGCCTATGCTCAGTTGCGAGGCCGCGAAGAACGGCGAAAACTATGCACGCTGGTGCAATGACAAATTCCAGGCTCTGATCGACCAGGCCCGTGAAAAAACCGACCCGGCCGAACGTGCAGCACTGTACGAACAGGCTCAGGTTATTTTTAACCAGGACCAGCCATGGATCAGTCTGGCGCACACTAGAATGTTTACCGCAATGCGCAACAATGTAGAGGGCTACCACATTAGCCCGCTCACCACTAATAACTTCGCCACCACCCAGGTGAAGTAGATAAGAAACTCCCGGCATTCCTGACCCCAGGCATGCCGGGCACGCCTAACCGGCTGATGAGGTACACCACACGATGTTTAGTTTTATTGCCCGCCGACTGGGGTTATTGATCCCCACGTTCTTCGGCATCACCTTGCTGACTTTCGCGTTGATTCGCATGATCCCCGGCGACCCCGTGGAAGTGATGATGGGCGAACGTCGGGTCGACCCCGAGATGCATGCTCAGGCAATGGAACGCCTTGGTCTGAACAAACCCCTGTACGCCCAGTACCTGGATTACATCGGTAAACTGGCTCACGGCGATCTCGGGGAATCCCTGCGTACCCGTGAAAGCGTCTGGCACGAGTTCACCTCCCTATTCCCCGCGACCCTGGAACTGTCCGCGGCCGCGCTGTTGTTCGCCGGCGTCCTGGGCCTTCTGGCCGGGGTGATCGCGGCACTCAAGCGAGGATCCCTGTTCGACCATGGGGTGATGGGTGTCTCCCTGGCGGGATACTCGATGCCGATCTTCTGGTGGGGCCTGATCCTGATCATGTTCTTCTCGGTGTCCCTGGGCTGGACCCCGGTGTCCGGGCGGATCGACCTGCTGTATGACATCGAGCCGCGCACCGGCTTCATGCTCATCGATACGTTGCTGGCCGATGATGTCGGCGCGTTCTTCGATGCCCTGCACCACCTGATCCTGCCGGCCATCGTGCTCGGCACCATTCCGCTGGCGGTTATCGCGCGGATGACCCGTTCGTCGATGCTCGAAGTGCTGCGCGAGGATTACATCCGTACCGCCAAGGCCAAGGGCCTGTCGCCATCGCGCGTGGTGTTCGTGCACGGTTTGCGCAACGCATTGATTCCGGTGCTGACCGTGGTCGGCCTGCAAGTCGGCACGCTGCTGGCCGGTGCGGTCCTGACCGAAACCATCTTCTCCTGGCCGGGCATCGGCAAATGGCTGATTGAAGCCATTGGCGCCCGTGACTACCCGGTAGTACAAAACGGCATCCTGTTAATCGCCTGCCTGGTGATTCTGGTCAACTTCGTAGTGGACATCCTCTACGGCTTTGCCAACCCACGCATCCGTCATCAGCGCTGAGGTCAATACCCATGAACACTTCAACTTCCTCAGTAGCCACCGCCGCCACCGCCGTGGATCAAAGCCTGCTGTACCCGTCGCCGTACAAAGAGTTCTGGCAAGCGTTTTCCAAGAACAAGGGCGCTGTCGCCGGCCTGCTGTTCATGCTGCTGGTGATTTTCTGCGCCATCTTCGCCCCGTGGGTCGCGCCGCATGACCCGAGCGAGCAATTCCGTGACTTCCTGCTGACGCCGCCATCCTGGCTCGAAGGCGGGCAACTGCAGTTCCTGCTGGGTACCGATGAACTGGGCCGTGATTTGCTGTCGCGCCTGATCACCGGCTCGCGCCTGTCGCTGATGATCGGCTTGTCGTCGGTGGTGATGTCGCTGATCCCGGGCATCCTGCTGGGCCTGTTCGCCGGGTTCTTCCCGCGCGTGGTCGGCCCGACCATCATGCGTCTGATGGACATCATGCTGGCCCTGCCATCCCTGCTGCTGGCCGTGGCGATCGTCGCCATCCTCGGCCCTGGCCTGATCAACACCGTGATCGCCATCGCCGTGGTGTCCCTGCCGTCCTACGTTCGTCTGACCCGCGCCGCGGTGATGGGCGAACTGAACCGCGACTACGTGACCGCCGCGCGCCTGGCCGGTGCCGGCCTGCCACGCCTGATGTTCGTGACCGTGCTGCCCAACTGCATGGCCCCCCTGATCGTTCAGGCGACCCTGAGCTTCTCCTCGGCGATTCTCGATGCCGCCGCACTGGGCTTCCTGGGCCTTGGCGTACAACCGCCAACCCCTGAGTGGGGCACCATGCTGGCCTCTGCCCGCGACTACATCGAACGCGCCTGGTGGGTAGTCAGTCTGCCCGGTTTGACCATTTTGCTCAGCGTGCTGGCAATCAACTTGATGGGCGACGGTCTGCGCGATGCGCTGGATCCGAAACTCAAGAACGCCGCCTGAGGAGATTCCAATGTCACTGTTAGAAATCAAGAATCTCAACGTTCGCTTCGGCGACAAGAACGCGACCCCAGTCGTCGATGGACTCGACCTGCAAGTGGACAAGGGCGAAGTGCTGGCCATCGTTGGCGAGTCCGGTTCCGGTAAGTCCGTGACCATGATGGCGCTGATGGGACTGATCGAGCATCCAGGCATCGTCACCGCCGACTCGCTCAGCTTTGACGGCAAGGACATGCTCAAACTGAGCAATCGCCAGCGTCGGCAGATCGTTGGCAAGGACCTGTCCATGGTCTTCCAGGACCCGATGACCGCGCTGAACCCGAGCTACACCGTCGGTTTCCAGATCGAAGAAGTGCTGCGCCTGCACCTGAAGATGTCCGGCAAGGCCGCGCGTAAACGCGCCATCGAACTGCTGGAAAAAGTTGAAATCCCGGGCGCGGCCAGCCGTATGGACGCCTACCCGCATCAACTGTCCGGCGGCATGAGCCAGCGTGTCGCGATCGCCATGGCGATTGCCGGCGAACCTAAACTGCTGATCGCCGACGAACCGACCACCGCCCTCGACGTAACGATTCAGGCGCAGATCATGGACCTGCTGCTGGCGTTGCAGAAAGAGCAGAACATGGGCCTGGTGCTGATCACCCACGACCTCGCGGTCGTGGCCGAAACCGCCCAGCGCGTGTGCGTGATGTACGCCGGTCAAGCCGTTGAAGTCGGCCAGGTGCCACAACTGTTCGACATTCCGGCGCACCCGTACAGCGAAGCGCTGCTCAAGGCGATTCCGGAACACAGCCTGGGCGCCTCGCGCCTGTCGACCCTGCCGGGCATCGTTCCCGGCCGCTACGACCGTCCGCAGGGCTGCCTGCTGTCGCCGCGCTGCCCGTACGTGCAAGACAACTGCCGCGCGCAGCGTCCAACCCTTGACCCGAAAAGCAACAGCCTCGCCCGCTGCTTCTATCCGTTGAACCAGGAGGTGGCGTAATGGCCGTCGTACTTACCGCCCGCGACCTGACCCGTCACTACGAAGTGTCCCGTGGCCTGTTCAAGGGGCACGCCACCGTCCGTGCACTCAATGGTGTGTCGTTCGAGTTGGAAGCCGGCAAGACCCTCGCTGTCGTCGGCGAGTCGGGTTGCGGCAAATCCACCCTCGCCCGTGCCCTGACCCTGATCGAAGAGCCGTCTTCGGGCTCCCTGAAAATCGCCGGCCAGGAAGTCGCCGGTGCCGACAAGGCCCAGCGCAAGCAACTGCGCAAAGACGTGCAGATGGTGTTCCAGAGCCCGTACGCGTCGCTGAACCCACGGCAGAAAATCGGTGATCAACTGGCAGAACCCTTGCTGATCAACACCAACCTGTCGGCCTCCGAACGTCGCGAGAAAGTCCAGGCGATGATGAAGCAGGTGGGCTTGCGTCCCGAGCACTACCAGCGTTATCCGCACATGTTCTCCGGTGGTCAGCGCCAGCGTATTGCGTTGGCCCGCGCCATGATGCTGCAACCGAAGGTGCTGGTGGCGGACGAACCGACCTCGGCACTGGACGTGTCGATCCAGGCCCAGGTGCTGAACCTGTTCATGGACCTGCAGCAAGAGTTCAACACCGGTTACGTGTTCATCTCCCACAACCTGGCCGTGGTGCAACACGTGGCCGATGACGTGATGGTGATGTACCTCGGTCGCCCGGTGGAAATCGGTCCGAAAAACGACATCTATGCCCGCCCCCTGCACCCGTACACCCAGGCATTGTTGTCGGCCACTCCGACCATTCACCCGGATCCGTCCAAGCCTAAAATCAAGATCGTCGGCGAGTTGCCCAACCCGCTGAACCCGCCGCCGGGCTGTGCTTTCCACAAGCGCTGCCCGTACGCCACCGAGCGTTGCAGCACTGAAGAGCCGGCCTTGCGCAAGCTCGACACCCGCCAGGTAGCGTGCCATTACGCCGAGCAATTCCTCGACGGCGCGGCGTAACAATGATGTGAAAAACCTGTGGGAGCTGGCTTGCCAGCGATAGCGGAGTGTCAGTCAGCGATACTGTCACTGACACGCCGCCATCGCGGGCAAGCCCGCTCCCACAGGGATTTGCGTTAACCCAACCCCTTCTATCTCGATTGCGCATCAGTCGAGGCAGAAGGGGTTTTCTTTTGTCTCAAATCTACGTCTGGCTATCGCCTTCATCCGAATCATCGGAGTCTGGCTCATCGGTGGTCGAATCATCGTCGCCTTCGCTGCCACCCTGTCCCTTGTCGCCCGCCTCGGAGTCGGACGCGGCAATCATCAATTCACCCTGCCCCGCCTGACCGCTCGACGCCTGCGTATCGTGATTCTCACATTCGGCCAGCGCCGCCGCACTGCCGAGGGACAACATGACCAAGACCTTCAACAGCAATAAAACACGTAGCAACCTGTTCATAGCCGAATCCATCCTTTCTTGAGGTGCCTGTCTGGCGCTGAATGAAATCTAGTTCCGATCTGCCGGGTTCTCCAGATAGGACGCTGGCGAAGGGACGGAATGCGGTGGATGCCGAGACTGGTTTTGAATAAGCCCTATAACCAAACCCACTAAGTGTAGGAGCGAGCTTGCTCGCGATGGACGCCAACGATGACGCGTGATGCCTGAATGAACGCGGTGCACTTGAGAACATCGCGAGCGGGCTCGCTCCTACAGGGTAATGAGCACCCATGAAAAAACCCCGCAGCTTTCGCGGCGGGGTTTTGGGTACGGCAACTCAGCGCTTAGTGATGCTCACGCGTCGCCCGGAATTTCACGTCCGGCCAACGCTCTTCCATCAGTGCCAGGTTGACCCGCGTAGGAGCGAGGTAGGTCAGGTGACCGCCGCCGTCCAGTGCCAGGTTTTCCACCGCCTTGTTGGAGAATTCCTCGAGCTTCTTCTTATCGCTGCAATCGACCCAGCGCGCGGAATAGACGGTGATCGGCTCATAGGAGCACTCGACCTTGTATTCCTCTTTCAGGCGGCTGGCGACCACATCGAACTGCAGCACACCGACGGCGCCGAGGATGATGTCGTTGCTACGCTCGGGGAAGAACACCTGGGTCGCGCCTTCTTCGGCCAGCTGTTGCAGGCCCTGACGCAGTTGCTTGGATTTCAGCGGGTCCTTCAGGCGTACGCGGCGGAACAGTTCCGGGGCGAAGTGCGGGATGCCGGTGAAGCCCAGGGTTTCGCCTTCGCTGAAGGTGTCGCCGATCTGGATGGTGCCGTGGTTGTGCAAACCGATGATGTCGCCGGCAAAGGCTTCTTCCAGTTGCTCACGCTCGGAGGAGAAGAACGTCAGCGCATCGCCGATGCGCACGTCCTTGCCGGTACGCACGTGACGCATCTTCATGCCTTTCTCGTACTTGCCGGAGCAGATACGCATGAACGCGATACGGTCGCGGTGTTTGGGGTCCATGTTCGCCTGGATCTTGAAGATGAAGCCCGAGAACTTCTCTTCCACCGGTTCCACGGTACGTTCGTTGGCGACGCGCGCCAGCGGGCGCGGGGCCCAGTCGACTACGGCGTCGAGGACGTGATCCACCCCGAAGTTGCCCAGTGCGGTACCGAAGAACACCGGGGTCAACTGACCGTCGAGGAATTCCTGCTGGTTGAACTCGTGGCAGGCCCCTTGCACCAGCTCAAGCTGCTCGATGAAGCGCTCGTACTCGTCGCCCAGGTGCGCGCGGGCTTCATCGGAATCGAGCTTCTCGATGATCTTGGTTTCGGTGCGCTCATGGCCGTGACCGGCGGTGTAGACAATGATGTAGTCGTCGGCGAGGTGATACACGCCTTTGAAATCACGGTAGCAACCGATCGGCCAGGTGATCGGCGCGGCCTTGATTTTCAGGACGGCTTCGATTTCGTCGAGCAGTTCGATCGGATCGCGGATGTCACGGTCGAGTTTGTTGATGAAGCTGACGATCGGTGTGTCACGCAGACGGCAGACGTCCATCAGGGCGATGGTCCGTGGCTCTACACCCTTACCGCCGTCGAGCACCATCAACGCCGAGTCCACCGCAGTCAGTGTGCGGTAGGTGTCTTCGGAGAAGTCTTCGTGGCCCGGGGTGTCGAGCAGGTTGATCATGTGCTCGCGATACGGGAACTGCATGACCGACGTGGTAATCGAGATGCCCCGCTGCTTTTCCATTTCCATCCAGTCGGAGGTGGCATGGCGGTCGGACTTACGGGATTTCACCGTACCGGCCACCGCAATCGCCTTGCCCATCAGCAAGAGCTTTTCGGTGATGGTGGTTTTACCGGCGTCGGGGTGGGAAATAATGGCGAAAGTGCGGCGTTTCGCGACTTCGGCGGCCTGTTTGGTCATGGGAAATCGCCTGGCAGGTGATTCAAAAAAGGGCGCAGATTATAGCCCAAGTTGATCGAAGAACCGAACCGTTGAGCACATTAGGGGTGGCCAAATGCTGCTTCAGATGGGAACCTTTTAAAGCACGGAGACGTCCACTCCCCTGTTACGACCACTCGTCGGGGGCCTGCAACACCTGCAAAACGGCCTGACGAGGCTGTGCTCATGGCTCGATTGCTGTGCGTCTGCCCTCTGTAGGAGCGAGCCTGCTCGCGATGAACGTCAACGATAACGCTGGGTATCTGAATGCCCGCGTTGTCTGGGCGTTTTTCGCCAGCAGGCTCGCTCCTACAGTAGAACGCGCTCGGCTTGAGCTGCTTCTCGCGAACGTTTTGCCCGGCAGCCAATGATGGCCTGCCACACGGGACTGCGTTCGCCGACTGAAAAAAGGAGTCCGCCTGTGGCTATCCACCATGGCAAAGGGCTGATAGGAGGCGCGCTGGTAATCGCCCTTCTGGCCCTGCTGATCCACTGGATCGGCATCGACACGATCGAGCATTACCGCGACGATTTATTGTTTTACCTGCAAGCTCATCTGCTTCTCGTCCTCGCTTCCATGCTGGCCGCCCTTGTCGTGGGCCTCCCCGCCGGCATCTTCCTCAGCCGCCCGACCCGGGTCGCGCGTGCCGAGCGCTTCATGCAGATCTTCAACATCGGTAACACCATTCCGCCGCTGGCGGTGCTGGCCATCGCCCTGGGCGTGCTCGGGATCGGCAGCGGTCCGGCAATCTTCGCCCTGTTCCTCGCCTCGCTGTTGCCCATCGTGCGCAACACCTATGAAGGCCTGAAAAACGTTCAGGGTTCGCTCAAGGAAGCCGCCGTCGGCATCGGCATGACCCCGCACCAGGTGCTGTGGAGAGTCGAATTGCCCAATGCCGTGCCGATCATCATCGGCGGCGTGCGCGTGGCGCTGGCGATCAATGTCGGGACCGCGCCGCTGGCGTTCCTGATCGGCGCCAACAGCCTCGGCAGCCTGATTTTCCCCGGCATTGCCCTGAACAATCAGCCGCAACTATTGCTCGGCGCGGCCTGCACGGCGCTGCTGGCCCTGTTGCTCGATGGCCTGGTGACAATGGCCAGCCGCGTCTGGCTCGAACGCGGCTTGCGCCCGTCTTAAGCCCCGGCAAAGGAATTCTCATGAAGACATCAAGCTTTTTACTAGGCTGCGTCCTGCTGTGCGCAGGATTTGCCCAAGCCGCTGAAAAACCGCTGATCCGCATCGGTGCCCGGGTGTTCACCGAACAGACCCTTCTGGCGGAAATCACCTCGCAGTACCTGCGCGCCAAGGGTTACGACGCGCAGGTCACGGGTGGACTGGGCAGCAACCTGGCCCGCAGCGCCCACGAAAGCGGCCAACTGGACATGCTCTGGGAATACACCGGCGTGTCGCTGGTGGCCTACAACCACGTCACTGAAAAACTCGACAGCGAACAGTCCTACGCCCGGGTGAAAGCACTCGACGCGCAGAAAGGACTTATCTGGCTCACCCCGTCGAAATTCAGCAACACCTACGCTCTCGCACTGCCGAAGAACGTCGCTGACCAATACCCGCAAATCAACACCATCAGCGAGCTGAACAAAGTGCTGCGTGATGAGGCCAAGACCCATCACCTGGTGGCGCTCGATACCGAATTCGCCAACCGCTCCGACGGACTTGGCGGCATGGTGCAGCTGTATGGGATGAACCTGACACGCCAAAACATCCGCCAGATGGACGCCGGGCTGGTCTACACCGCCCTGCGTAACGGTCAGGTGTTTGCCGGGCTGGTCTACACCACTGACGGTCGCCTGAATGCCTTCAAGCTCAAGTTGCTGGAGGACGACAAGCGCTACTTTCCGGACTACACCGCTGCCCCTGTGGTGCGTCAGGCGTTTCTCGATGCTCACCCGCAATTGGCCGAACAACTCAAACCACTGGCCGAATTGTTCGATGACGACACCATGCGCCAGCTCAATGCGCGGGTGGATGTCGATCATGAAAGCCCGTCCGTCGTGGCCGCTGATTTTCTGCGCCAACACCCCATCCACTAAGGAGGAAAAGCCATGGAATTCCTGAACGCCTTTTCCCACCTCGACTGGCAACAGGTGCTGCACCTGACCTGGCAGCACATCACTCTGGTAGGCATCGCCGTCACCCTGGCGATTGTCGTCGGTGTGCCGCTGGGCATTCTGATGACACGCTTTCCGACACTTGCGGGCCCCTTGCAGGCCAGCGCCACGGTGCTGCTGACCGTGCCGTCGATTGCCCTGTTCGGCTTGCTGCTGCCGTTCTATTCGAAGTTCGGCCAGGGCCTGGGACCGATGCCGGCGATCACTGCCGTATTTCTCTATTCCCTGCTGCCGATCATGCGCAACACCTACCTGGCGCTGACCAGCGTCGAACCGGGCATTCGCGAAGCCGCGCGCGGCATCGGCATGACCTTCGGCCAGCGCCTGCGCAGGGTCGAACTGCCCATCGCCGTACCAGTGATTCTTGCTGGTGTACGTACCGCCGTGGTGATGAACATCGGCGTCATGACCATCGCCGCGACCATCGGCGCCGGCGGCCTTGGCGTACTCATCCTCGCCTCCATCAGCCGCAGTGACATGTCGATGCTGATCGTCGGCGCCGTACTGGTCAGCCTGCTGGCCATCTTCGCCGACCTGCTTCTGCAAGCGCTGCAACGCTCGCTGACTCCAAAAGGACTCCTGAAATGATCGAACTTCAAAACCTCAGCAAGACCTTCCAAAGCAACGGCAAGGACGTGAAAGCCGTGGACTCGGTGAGCCTGACCGTCAATGAAGGCGAGATTTGCGTGTTCCTCGGGCCATCGGGTTGCGGCAAAAGCACCACCCTGAAAATGATCAACCGCCTGATCAAACCGACCTCGGGCAAGATCCTGATCAACGGTGAAGACACCACCGACCTCGACGCCGTGACCCTGCGGCGCAACATCGGCTATGTCATCCAACAGATCGGTCTGTTCCCGAACATGACCATCGAAGAGAACATCGTAGTGGTGCCGAAGCTACTGGGCTGGGACAAACAGAAATGCCACGACCGCGCCCGCGAGTTGATGAGCATGATCAAGCTTGAGCCCAAGCAATACCTGCATCGCTACCCACGGGAATTATCCGGCGGCCAACAACAGCGGATCGGCGTGATTCGGGCGCTGGCGGCCGATGCGCCGCTGTTGCTGATGGATGAACCCTTCGGCGCGGTCGACCCGATCAACCGCGAAATGATCCAGAACGAGTTCTTCGAAATGCAACGGGCGCTGAACAAGACCGTGATCATGGTCAGCCATGACATCGATGAGGCGATCAAGCTGGGCGACAAGATTGCGATCTTCCGCGCCGGCAAACTGCTGCAGATCGACCACCCGGACACCTTGCTGGCGCATCCGGTGGATGACTTCGTCAGCAACTTCGTCGGCCAGGACAGTACCCTCAAGCGCCTGTTGCTGGTCAAGGCCGAAGACGCGGCGGACAACGCGCCGTCCGTCAGTCCGCAAACGCCGGTGGCTGAGGCACTGGAATTGATGGATGAGCATGACCGGCGTTATGTAGTGGTCACCTGTGCCGAGAACAAGGCGCTGGGCTATGTAAGACGTCGCGACCTGCACCGTCAGACCGGCACCTGCGGGCAATACCTGCGCGAGTTCAACGCCACGGCAGCGTACGACGAGCATTTGCGCATCCTGTTGTCGCGGATGTACGAGTTCAATCGGGCGTGGTTGCCGGTGATGAATGCGGAGCGGGTGTTCCTCGGCGAAGTCACTCAGGAATCGATTGCGGCTTACTTGAGCTCCGGTCGCTCGCGAGGGATGAAGACCCATATCGTGTCGCCGGCCGAGGCTGTAGTGGCGTAAAAATGCAAAACCTGTAGGAGTGAGCCTGCTCGCGATGTCGCAATTTCAGTCAATCAAGATGTCGACTGTAAAAAAGCAATCGCGAGCAGGCTCACTCCTACAGGATCGGTGTGATTTTTCGTTATTCACAGGGCGGAAAAAAATCTCAACACCGGCCGCCCCTGACAGCCTCCGCAATTAGCTTGAGCGACCACCAAAATCCCCCTCAGTTTACCTTCTCGCCGCCAACGTCGCCTATATTGACGCCATCGTACTTATCTAGAACTTTGCACACAAAAGCGTCGAACGTGCAGGTATTTTTAACACCTGAAAATTATCGGGGAACATCTGCCCGTCATCTCGGTCGGCTACAAAGAGTGATACCCGTAACGCACGTCAGAAGCGTGCAAAAACGCGACATTTTTTGTTGATCTCAAGCCCCTCACGCCCTAAAGTTCGCGCCGAACGTCCATGCTGGAAACGATCCATCCGGCTCAAGTACTGACGACGAGACAGCAAGGCCAAGGGAAAAGCTGCACTTCCCATGGCCTTTTTGCTTTCGGCGACATGCCTTGGGAAGTAGGCGAACCAAAGTGGGGATACGGAGGACGTTCATTTGCACCCATTGTTTTTACTCGTTTGCCATTAGGAGCTCCCAAGTATGTCGATCCAGGTCGAAGACTATTTCGCGCGCGAAACCTTTCAGAAAATGAAGGCGTTCGCCGACAAGCAAGAAACCCCGTTCGTGGTGATCGACACCGCGATGATCAGCCAGGCCTATGACGACCTGCGCGCCGGTTTCGAATTCGCCAAGGTCTATTACGCGGTCAAGGCCAACCCGGCCGTGGAAATCATTGACCTGCTCAAGGAAAAAGGCTCGAGCTTCGACATCGCCTCCATCTATGAGCTGGACAAAGTGCTGGGCCGTGGCGTCAGCCCCGATCACATCAGCTACGGCAACACCATCAAGAAATCCAAGGACATCCGCTACTTCTACGAGAAGGGCGTGCGCCTGTTCGCCACCGACTCCGAAGCTGACCTGCGCAACATCGCCAAGGCGGCACCGGGTGCAAAAGTCTACGTGCGCATCCTGACCGAAGGCTCGACCACTGCCGACTGGCCGCTGTCGCGCAAATTCGGCTGCCAGACCGACATGGCCATGGACCTGCTGATCCTCGCCCGCGACCTGGGCCTGGTGCCTTACGGCATCTCGTTCCACGTTGGCTCGCAACAGCGTGACATCAGCGTCTGGGACGCGGCGATCGCCAAGGTCAAAGTGATCTTCGAACGTTTGAAAGAAGAAGATGGCATCCACCTGAAGCTGATCAACATGGGCGGTGGCTTCCCGGCCAACTACATTACCCGCACCAACAGCCTGGAAACCTACGCCGAAGAAATCATCCGTTTCCTCAAGGAAGACTTCGGTGACGACCTGCCGGAAATCATCCTGGAACCGGGCCGCTCGCTGATCGCCAACGCCGGCATCCTGGTCAGTGAAGTGGTGCTGGTTGCGCGTAAATCCCGTACCGCTGTAGAGCGTTGGGTGTACACGGATGTGGGCAAGTTCTCCGGCCTGATCGAAACCATGGACGAAGCCATCAAGTTCCCGATCTGGACCGAGAAGAAAGGCGAGATGGAAGAAGTCGTCATCGCCGGCCCAACCTGCGACAGCGCCGACATCATGTACGAAAACTACAAGTACGGCCTGCCGCTGAACCTGGCCATCGGTGATCGTCTGTACTGGCTGTCGACCGGTGCCTACACCACCAGTTACAGCGCCGTGGAATTCAATGGCTTCCCGCCGCTGAAATCCTTCTACGTGTAAGCGCTACACGCAGAAAGCAAAAAGCCCATGACGTGTCATGGGCTTTTTTGTGCCTGGAATTTGAAAAGATGCCCAACCCGTAGGAGCCGGCTTGCTGGCGAATCGATGGTGATCTTTACGCCGCCTTCGCTGGCAAGCCAGCGCCTACAGAGGTGTGGTTTCCAGCTCCAGTTCGTCGTAGCGCTGGACATAATCTTGCGCCAAGGCGCGGATTTGCGGATCGGTTGCGCACGACAATGTCTGGCTCGCTACCCGCAGGAAATTCATATTGCCGCCGGCCAATGCCTTGCGTAGCCACACGAGTGCCTCATCAATGTTCCCTTCATCCGCCAGCACCGCGGCATAACTGAACTGCCCGCGAAAATCCCCACCGACCGCCGAGCGTCGATACCAGTCGCGGGCAGCTTTTGTGTCTGCCGGACAAATGCGCCCTTCTTCCAGATATCGCCCCAGCAGGTTCATCGATTTAGCGTGGCCAAGATCAGCAGCGCGTTGATAGAAACTTAATGCCTGTGGCTGATCCTCAACGACACCACGCCCCGTCGCCAGCAGGTTGGCGTAGTTGTACATCGCCCAGTCCAGCCCGGCCTCCGCCCCGACCCGGTAATGCCGCGCAGCGACCGAAGCATCGGCAACGCAACCCCAACCATGCTCATGACACCGGCCCAGCATGTTGCGCGCCATCAGGTGCCCTTTCCGGGCGGCAATCTCGAACCAGCGCAACGCCAGGGGCTGGTCCTGCGCAATCCCTCGCCCGTCCAGCAGGATTTGCCCGAGCAACGCCTGCGCATCGACGACGCCTTCACGAGCCGCCATCAGAATCGCCTGGGCGGCACGGGCCGGGCTTTCATCGAGCATGGCTTTGAGGCGTTCACCGTCGAGCACTTCCTCGCGGCGCAATTGAACACTCATACCTCGACCCAGCGGCGCAGCAGGTTGTGATAGGTACCGGTCAGGCGGATCAGCGAAGGGTGGTCCGGCACATCCTGGGTCAGTTGCCGGATTGCACCGTCCATCTCGAACAACAGCGCACGCTGACTGTCTTCGCGCACCAGGCTTTGGGTCCAGAAAAACGAGGCGTAGCGGGCGCCACGGGTCACCGCGTTGACCTTGTGCAAACTGGTGCCGGGGTACAGCACCATGTCGCCGGCCGGCAACTTCACACGCTGGGTACCGAAGGTGTCCTGGATTTCCAGTTCGCCGCCGTCGTAATCCTCGGGCTCGCTGAAAAACAGCGTGGCCGACAGATCGGTGCGCACCCGTTCGATGCTCCCCTTGGGCTGACGCACGGCGTTGTCGATGTGGAAGTCGAAACTGCCACCGGCCGTGTAACAGTTCAGTAACGGAGGAAAGACCTTGTGTGGCAGCGCCGCCGACATGAACTGTGGATTCTTCCACAGCCGATCCAGCATGGCCGCGCCGATTTCCTTGGCCAGCGGATGACCTTCCGGAAGCTGAAGATTGTGCTTGGCCTTGGCCGACTGATAGCCGGCGGTGATCTTGCCATCGGCCCAATCGGCCTGTTCGAGAGCCTCGCGAATGCGCCGCACCTCTTCTTTATCGAACAAGCCGGGAATGTGCAGCAGCATGGGAAGGACGCCTGAAAACAAGGGGCACTAATGGTATTGATTCTTATTGCCTGTGTAAAACCCGCTGGACGGATGAAACAGTAAAAACCGTAAGGCTAAATTGTAAAGAATGTAAATTCGATGCAAATAGCAAAGTTTCGCAATTGATACAGAGACGCGTCTACCCTATATTCCGCCGCCTCAAATCCTTGGGGAGGGGAATTAAAATGTCACGTCTACACCCACAATCACCGGTCAGTTCACCACGTCTGCTCGCTTCTGCCATTGGCGTGGCAATCACTGCCGGCTCTGCGGGCCACATGGTTTTCGCGGCTGAAAAAACCGACGGGAAAGCGCCGGGCAACACGATTTCGCTGGGCGCTACCTCCATCAACGGCGAAGCCCGGGACGAGACAACCTACAACGTCGAAAAAGCCTCCTCGCCCAAGTACACCGCACCGCTGGTCGACACACCGCGTTCGATCACGGTCATCCCGCAACAAGTCCTCAAGGACACCGGCGCCCTGAACATGCAGGATGCATTGCGCACCGTTCCAGGCATCACCTTCGGCGCCGGTGAAGGCGGCAACCCGCAGGGCGACCGTCCGTTCATCCGCGGCTTCGATGCCCAGGGCGACACCTACCTGGACGGCGTGCGCGATACCGGTTCGCAGAGCCGCGAAATCTTCGCCGTTGAATCCATTGAAGTCAGCAAGGGCCCGAACTCCGCCATTGGCGGCCGTGGCGCGGCGGGCGGCAGCATCAACCTGGTGAGCAAGAAAGCGCACCTTGGCGACTCCCTCGACGGTGGCTTCACCTGGGGTTCGGACCAGACCCAGCGTTACACCATGGACGGCAACTATCAGTTCTCCGACACCGCTGCCGGCCGTCTGAACCTGATGAGCCACGAGAGCAACGTCGCCGGTCGCCAAAGCATCAATTACGACCGTTGGGGCGTGGCACCTTCCCTGGCTTTTGGTCTGGGCACCGACACCCGCGTCAATCTCGATTACTACCATCTGGAAAGCAACGACTTGCCGGATTCGGGCATTCCGTACTCGATCCCGACCGCAGGCTCCACCGCCCGCACCAAGTCCAACCCGGACAAACCTAACGACGGCGGCAACAGCAGCAACTTCTACGGTTTGAATGACCGCGACTTCCGCAAGGGCCGCACCGACACCGCAACCATTTCCATCGAACACGACCTGAATGACGCGCTGACCATCAAGAACACCCTGCGCCACGGCACCAGCATGCAGGATTACATCCTGACCCAGCCGGACGACAGCAAGGGCAACGTCAACAATGGCAGCGTCTGGCGCCGTGCGAACACACGCGTGAGCAACACCGAGACCACCACCAACCAGACCGATCTGTTTGGTGATGTCTACATCGCCGGGTTCAAGAACAGCTTCGCCACCGGTATCGAGTTGAGCCGCGAGGAAAGCAGGAAATCCTCGTACAACGTCGACACCGACACCACGCCTGGCACAGCGGGCGCCACCACCAACTGCTCGCCGGCGCTGATTGGCGCACCGAGTGGTTACAACTGCACCTCGTTGTCTAACCCGAACCCGAACGATCCGTGGAACGGTGCGATCTCTCGCAACTACGCCGGCACCGACACCAAGGCCAACACCTATGCGCTGTATGTGTTCGACACCCTGGAGTTGTCCGAGCAGTGGCTGGTGAACATGGGCTTGCGTTACGACCATTTCGATACCGAGTACCGCACCTTCGACGGTTCCGGGGCAACGGTGGTCAACAAAGGCATCCCGGCCAAGGGCGATGACACCAGCGAGTTCGTCACCGGTCAGTTCGGCGTGGTCTACAAACCGGCGGAAAACGGCAGCATCTATGCGTCCTACGCCACGTCCGCCACACCACCGGGCTCCACTCTCGGCGAAGGCATGGACGGCAACCCGCTGAGCGGCACGCCTGATCGCAACGGCAACCAGCTGAGCAGCGACATGGAGCCGGAAACCACCAAGAACTACGAAATCGGTACCAAGTGGGATCTGATGAATGATCGCCTGTCGCTGACGGCCGATATTTTCCGCACCGAGAAAGAAAACGCTCGTGTGCAGACCAACACCACGTCGTTCGAAAACGTCGGTAAAACCCGCGTTCAAGGTTTCGAGCTGTCGGCCACCGGCAAGCTCACCGACAAATGGCAAGTCTTCGCCGGCTACGCCTACATGGACAGCGAGCAAGTCGATGGTGGTGATCTGCCGGCCAACAAAGCCAACAACGGAAACGAACTGCCTAACACGCCGAAAAACAGCGCCAGCCTGTGGACGACCTATCAGGTCACGCCGAAGCTGACCGTCGGTGGCGGTGCGTTCTACGTCGACGATGTGTTCGGCAGCGCGGCCAACACCACCATGGTCGATTCCTACGTTCGCTACGATGCGATGGCGGCCTACAAGTTGAGCAAAAACATCGACCTGCAACTGAACGTACAGAACCTGACCGACGAAACCTACTACGACAAGGCCTTCTCGACTCACTTCGCCAACCAGGCGGCGGGCCGTACTGCCTTGCTGAGCACCAACTTCCACTTCTGATGAAAGGGTGAAACCCGCCCCCTGTAGGAGCGAGCCTGCTCGCGATGATCGTCAACGATAACGCGTGGAACCTGACACCCCGCGTCGTTCTTGAGTTTTTCGCGAGCAGGCTCGCTCCTACAAAGGCCAGGCGGTGCAACACAATCCCTGTAGGAGCGAGCCTGCTCGCGATGATCGTCAACGATAACGCGTGAAACCTGACACCCCGCGTCGTTCTTGAGTTTTTCGCGAGCAGGCTCGCTCCTACAAAGGCCATGCGGTGCAACACAATCCCTGTGGGAGCGAGCCTGCTCGCGATGAGGTCATAACATTCAACATTTATGCTGACTGTAAGGCCGCCATCGCGAGCAGGCTCGCTCCCACAGTTTTGTGTGTAAAAAAGAATGTTTCTCGACAACCCACGGCATCATAATGCGCGCCGTGATGACTATTTTTGAACGAACAAGGCGAGCGACGTGTTGAAGAAAACCCTGTTCCAGTTGCACTGGTTTTTCGGCATCAGCGCAGGGCTCGTCCTGGCCCTGATGGGCATCACCGGGGCGACGGTATCGTTTCAGGATGAAATCCTGTACGCGCTGAACCCTTCCGTGCTGCAGGTGCACAAGCAGGTCGCCGGTGTACTGCCGCCCGCCGAACTGGTGGAGAAAATCGAAGCGGCCACCGGTAACAAAGTCGCCATGCTTTCGGTGGACATCGACAGCGACATCGCCGCACGCGTGTTCTTCACCCCGCCGCCAGGGGAGCGCCGTGGGCCGATGCGCTTCTTCGATCCGTACACCGCCGAATTGATGGGCGACGCCACCGGCCAGGACTTCTTCGGCCTGATGCTGCAACTGCACCGCTTCCTTGCCATGGGCGACACCGGTCGCCAGATCACCGGCGCCTGTACGCTGATCCTGGTGTTCTTCTGCCTCTCCGGCCTGTACCTGCGTTGGCCTCGCCAGTGGAAAAGCTGGCGCGCCTGGCTGACCCTGGACTGGAAGAAAAAAGGTCGCAGCTTCAACTGGGACCTGCATTCGGTCGCGGGCACCTGGTGCCTGGTGTTTTACCTCCTGGCCGCGCTGACCGGGTTGTCCTGGTCCTACGAGTGGTACAACAAGGGCCTGACCCAACTCCTCTCCGATTCGCCGCAGAACGAACGCGTTCGCGGCGGTCGTGGCCCGGCGCCAAGCGGCCCGGCCCCGACCGCCGATTACTCGGCCATGTGGAGCAGCATCTATAGCGCGGCCGGTCCCGGCCTGAGTTTCTACAACACCCGCATGCCACCGGTGGCCGGACAACCGGCGACGGTTTATTACCTGTTGAAAGACTCGCCCCACGACCGCGCCCTGAACCAGATCACCCTCGACCCGGTGACAGGCGTAATCAAACGGCATGAGCGCTACAGCGACAAGAGCTTCAAGGCGCAGCTGCTGACCAGCATTTATGCACTGCACGTCGGCAGCTACTTCGGCATTGTCGGGCGCATCATCCTGACGATCACTGCCCTGACCATGCCGCTGTTTTTCATCACCGGGTGGATGTTGTACCTCGATCGTCGCCGCAAAAAGCGCCAGATCAAGGACGCCCGCCAAGGCCTCGCCCAACCGGGTAGCGATGCGCCGTCGTGGCTGATCGGCTTCGCCAGCCAAAGCGGTTTTGCCGAGCAACTGGCGTGGCAGACCGCCGGCCAATTACAGGCTGCCGGCCTGCCGGTGAAGGTGCAGCCGCTGGCCAGTGTCAGCGAACAGGACCTGCGGGATTCGAGCAACGCGCTGTTCGTGGTCAGCACCTTCGGCGACGGCGAAGCGCCGGACAGTGCCCGGGGTTTCGAGCGCAAGGTCCTGGGCCGGACGTTGAGCCTGGAGAGCCTGAACTACGCCGTGCTCGGTCTGGGTGACCGGCAATACCAGCACTTCTGCGGCTTCGCCCGACGCCTGCACACCTGGCTGGGTGAACACGGCGGCAAGACCCTGTTCGCCCCTGTGGAGGTCGACAGTGGCGACCCTTATGCCTTGCGTCACTGGCAACAGCAACTCGGTCTGTTGACCGGCCAGGCGCCCGTGGACACCTGGCAAGCGCCGAGCTACGACAACTGGACCCTGACCCGCCGCGAACTGCTCAATCCGGACAGCAGTGGTTCGCCCGTCTATTTGCTGGGCCTCACCGCGCCGACCACCAGCAGTTGGCTGGCCGGGGACCTGGTGGAAGTGCTGCCGCGCAACTGCCCTTGGGCGATAGAACATTTCCTCGATGGCCTGGGGATTGATGGTCGAGCCACGATTGCACTCGATGGGTTGTCGCAAACGCTGGAACAAGCCCTCGCCCGCCGACAACTGCCCGAGAACCGCAGTCATCTGGTCGGCCTGCATGCGCAAGCGCTGGTGGACGCCCTCGTGCCATTGGCCATGCGCGAATACTCCATTGCCTCGATTGCCGCCGACGGCATCCTGGAACTGATCGTGCGCCAGGAACTGCACCCCGATGGCCGCCTGGGCGTCGGCTCCGGCTGGCTCACGGAACACGCGCCGGTGGGCTCCAACATCAGCCTGCGGGTTCGGCGCAACAGCGGCTTCCACCTGCCGAACGAACCGGTGCCGATGATCCTGCTCGGCAACGGCACCGGACTGGCCGGCCTGCGCAGCCTGCTCAAGGCGAGGATTGCCGATGGGCAGCAGCGTCAGTGGCTGTTGTTCGGCGAACGCAATCGGGAACACGATTACCTGTGTCGCGACGAGCTGGAGGAGTGGTTGATTTCCGGCGATCTGCAGCGCCTGGACCTGGCCTTCTCAAGGGACCAGGCCGAGAAAATCTATGTACAGGATCGCCTGCGCGATTCGGCCACTGAGCTGAAGAAATGGCTGGCGGAGGGGGCCATGATCTATATCTGCGGCAGCTTGCAGGGGATGGCCGCTGGCGTCGATCAAGCACTCAACGACCTGCTCGGTGCCGCGGAAGTGGAGCGTCTGATCGAACAGGGTCGCTACCGCCGCGACGTTTACTGATACAAAGCATTTCCCTTGTAGGAGCTGGCTTGCCAGCGAAGGGGCCAGAACATCCATCCTTTTCGTTGGAAGTGAGGCCGCCTTCGCTGGCAAGCCAGCGCCTACAGAGGGTTGGTGTTGTTATGCCGGCTGCAACTTCTGCTCAAACACCGCCACCCCATCCAGATCCCGCAACACCACGCTCAATGCCCCGCTCTGCCCTTCGATATTCACCTCGCCAAAAAACTGAAACCCGGCAAACGGCGACATGTTTTGCGCAGGTGGTGCTTTCTGGAACACCACCTCGGGGCCGAATGTTTCATCCAGCGGATTAGGCCCGTAGCTACCGGCATTCAAGGGTCCTGCGACGAACTCCCAAAACGGCTCGAAATCCTGGAAGGCGGCGCGATCCGGGTGGTAATGATGCGCCGCGCAGTAGTGCACATCCGCCGTCAGGAACAGGAAATTGCGCACCTGTTGCGCCCGCAAGAAACCCAGTAGCTCGGCGATTTCCAGCTCTCGCCCCTGGGCCGGTCCAGGGTCGCCATTGGCCACCGCTTCCCAGCGCGCCACACCGGGGCTGACCTCGCCATCGGGGACGCCGAGGCCGATGGGCATGTCGGCGGCAATGACTTTCCACTGGGCCTTGGAGGCTTTCAGCGAAGCCTTCAGCCAGTCCAGTTGTTCACGTCCAAGGAAAGGCTTGGCGGCACCCAGGTTGTCGTCATTGGCGCCGCGATAACTGCGCATGTCGAGCACGAATACATCCAGCAAGGGCCCATAGCTGAGCTGTCGATAAATCCGCCCGCCACCATCGGCGCCCTGCAAGCGCATCGGTGCGTACTCGAGCCAGGCCTGGCGCGCGCGGTCCACCAGGCTGTGGATATCTTTGCTCTTGTACCGTTGGTCCAGTTGTTTGCCCGGCGACCAGTTGTTCACCACTTCGTGGTCGTCCCACTGCCAGATCTGCGGCACTTCGGCATTGAAGCGGCGGATGTTCTCGTCCATCAGGTTGTAGCGGTAATTGCCACGGTAATCGTCCAGGGTCTCGGCGACTTTGCTCTTGGCCTCGCTGGTGAGGTTGCGCCATACCCGGCCGCCTTCGGTGACGATCTGCTCAGGCACGGGACCGTCGGCGTAGATGGTGTCGCCGCTGTGGATAAAGAAGTCCGGCAGACGCAGGCGCATGGCTTCATAGATGCGCATACCGCCGATGTCCGGATTGATGCCGAAGCCCTGGCCGACCGTGTCGCCGCTCCAGACAAAACGAATGTCGCGGCGAGTCTGGGGCACGCTTCGCAGATGGCCGAACCAGGGTTCGCTGGTGACGCCGCTCTGGGCATCCTCAAATTGCACCCGGTAGAAAATCGCCTGATCGGCGGGCAGCCCAGTGAGCTCCACCCGAGCCGTGAAGTCGGTGCGGGCATCCGCCAGGGGCGAAACGAACCGCCGGGGGTTGGGAAACAGGCTGCGGGTGTCCCACTCCACCACCATTCGCGCCGGACGATCACAGCGGCTCCAGATCATTGCGCGGTCGCCGAGCAGGTCACCCGACTGCACACCGTCGGTGAGTTGCGGCCGATCCTTGACCGAAGCGATCACCGCCGGCGCCAACCCCGGCAACAACAGCCCGGCGCCGACGGCTTGCATGACTCGACGACGGCCGAGGTCGAATTCGCTCATGGTGTTCTCCCTGAAAAAGGAAAACTGAAGCACGTGCGCATGACGCCCGTGTGAAAACGCGATCTCTGCGGGAGCGAGCCTGCTCGCGAAGGCGTCGTGTCAGTCTACTTCTACTTTACTGACAGACCGCCTTCGCGAGCAGGCTCGCTCCCACAAGGGGGTCGGTGTCAGGCGCTGACGGGGTCGACTGCCAACTCCACCACTTCGGACCGTTTGACCAGCGCATACACCACCGCCGTCAACAAACTCCCCGCCACAATCGCCAGCAAATACAGCAGAGCATGATTGATCGCATTCGGAATCATCATCACGAACAAACCGCCGTGGGGTGCCATCAATTTGCAGCCGAAATACATCGACAACGCACCGGTCAACGCACCACCGGCAATACTTGCCGGAATCACCCGCAGCGGGTCTTTGGCGGCAAACGGGATCGCGCCTTCGGAGATAAAACACAAGCCCAGCACCAACGCTGCCTTACCGGCCTCGCGTTCAGTTTGCGCAAACTTGCGCCGGGCAATGAACGTGGCGATCCCCAGGCCAATCGGTGGCACCATGCCCGCCGCCATGGTCGCCGCCATCGGCGCATAACTCTGCGACGCCAGCAGCCCGACCGAGAACGCATACGCGGCCTTGTTGATCGGCCCGCCCAAGTCGACGCACATCATGCCGCCCAGCAGTACGCCGAGCAGAATCGCGTTGGTGGTGCCCATGCTGTCGAGGAAATGCGTAAGCCCGGCAAGCATGCCAGCCACCGGTTTGCCGACCACGTAGATCATCACCAGACCGGTGAACAAACTGGCCAGCAGCGGGATGATCAGGATCGGTTTCAGCGCTTCGAGGCTTTGCGGTAACCGCGCATAACGATTGATCGCCTGGGCGGCGTAACCGGCGATAAACCCGGCAATGATCCCGCCAATGAAGCCCGCGCCCAGGGTGCTCGCCAGCAAGCCGCCGATCATCCCGGGGGCCAGGCCCGGTCGGTCGGCAATCGAATAGGCGATGTAGCCCGCCAGCAACGGCACCATCAGCTTGAACGCCGTGTCGCCACCGATCTGCATCAGCGCTGCCGCCAACGTCCCCTCTTCCTTGAACGCGGTGATGCCGAACACGAATGACAGGGCGATCATCAGACCGCCCGCCACCACCATCGGCAACATGAAAGACACACCGGTCAGCAGGTGTTTGTAGACCCCGGTCTTCTCTTGCTTGACCGGGCCTTTCGCACCGGTCGCCGCGCTTTCCTGCGCGCCTTCGGCCAGCGCTTTGTTCAGCGTCGCTTCGGCTTGCTTGAGGGCAATGCCGGTGCTGCAACGATAGATTTTCTTGCCGGCAAAACGCTCGGTGGCAACTTCGATGTCTGCGGCCAGCAGCACCACGTCGGCATCGGCAATCGCTTGCGTACTCAAGGGATTGCGCGCGCCCACGGAGCCCTGGGTTTCCACTTGCAAGTCATAGCCCAGACGCTTGGCGGCTTGTTGCAAGGCTTCGGCAGCCATGAAGGTGTGAGCGACACCGGTCGGGCACGCGGTGATCGCGACCAGACGCGGGGCGTTTTTAGCGAGGGTCACAGGCTCGGCCATGGCGTTGGGGGCAGCGTAAACCTGAGCTTCTTCAGCGCCGCGCCGCAGCACCGCTTCGACATCTTGCAGGGCTTGAGCCGGCGTACTCTGGAAGACGCGTTTACCGACGAACCGCGACATATCCACCGGTGCACTGGTCACCAGCAACACCCACTCGGCTGCTTCAATCGTGGCCGCCGACATTTGCCGCTCGGGATGTGCCGCATCGTTGACTTCGACACTGGTGCTCCAGCCCTGTCGCTGGGCCGCCGCATCCAGCAAACGGGCGCACAGCACACTGGTGACCATGCCGTTCGGGCAGGCAGTAACAATGGCTAACTTCATGACCAACCCTCTTATTGTTCTGTCAGGGGACGCACGCGCACACCCTGTTCGAGCTGCGCCAGGTACGCCGCATCGTCGATGCCGAAACCGATCCGTGTCACCGCCATCGCGGCAATCGCTGTGGCAGTACGCAAGGTCTGTTCGGGCGTGTCGGCGCTGAGCAACCCATGGAGCATGCCCGCCAGCAACGCGTCACCCGCGCCCACCGTACTGGCAACGCTGACCTTGGGCGGCGTGGCATGCAGCGCCGAGCCGACGCTGAACCAGTTCACGCCCTCGGCACCGTGGGAAATCACCACGTGTTCGATGCCCTGGGCGTGCAAGCGGCTCGACGCTTCGGCCTGGGCCAGCACCGAAATCACCTCGCCACCCAGCACCTCGGCCAGTTCTTGCGTGTTGGGTTTGATCAGCCACGGGCCGGCCTTGAGCGCGGCCGCCAGGGCCTCGCCGCTGGTGTCGAGGGCAACGTTCAAACCGAGGTTTTTCAAGCGCAGCACCAAAGCCTGCAACCACTGCGGGCTGACGCCTTGGGGCAGGCTGCCGGCGACGACGACAGCGTCATGGGCCGGCGCAATCTGGTCGAGCCGATCAAGCAACGCTTGCTGCGCCGCGGCACTGACCTGTGGCCCTGGACCATTGAGGTCGGTGATGCGGCCATCGCTTTCCGCCAGTTTGATATTGCTGCGCGTCTCGCCCGGCACACGGATGAACGCATCAGTAAAACCGCGTTTGGCGAACAGGGTTTCGAACGCCTGCTGGTTGTCTTCGCCGAGGAAACCGCTGACGGTCAATTGATGCCCCAGGTCCGCCAGCACCTGCGCCACGTTCACCCCTTTGCCGGCGGCGTGGGTGTGCATGGCATCGCTGCGGTTGACCTGACCGGGTTCCAGTTGCGGCAACTGCACGGTCAGATCCAGTGCCGGGTTGAGGGTCAACGTTAAAATCCTGGCCATTACAGGGCCTCCACTAATGCGCGCACTTCATTGGCGCTGCCCACGGCGAGTGCCGCTTGGGCGAGGGTTTGGGTCTGGCCCAGGCTCAGTTCACGAATCCGCGCCTTGACCTCTGCAATGCTGCGCGCCCCCACGCTCAGCTCATCCACGCCAAGCCCGACCAACACCGGCACCGCCAGCGGATCGGCCGCCAGCTCACCGCACACGCCAACCCATTTGCCATTGGCATGGGCCGCGCGCACGGTGATGTCGATCAGTTGCAGCACCGCCGGATGCAAGCCGTCGGCCTGGGCCGACAAGGTCGGATGGCCACGGTCAATGGCCAGGGTGTATTGGGTCAGGTCGTTGGTGCCGACACTGAAAAAATCGACCTCTTTGGCCAGCACCGGCGCCAGCAAGGCGGCTGATGGCACTTCGATCATAATCCCGAGCTGCAAGTCCGCCACCGGAATTTCCAGGCGCAGGCGTTCAGTCATGTCCCGGGCCTGGCGCCACTCATCAACGCTGCCGACCATGGGGAACATGATGCGCAATGGGCGGTTGTCGGCGGCCCGCAGCAGGGCGCGCAACTGCCCTTCCATGATCTGCGGCCGCTGCAAGGTCAGGCGAATGCCGCGTACGCCGAGGAAGGGGTTCTCTTCCTTGGCGATCGGCCAATAGGGCAGCGGTTTGTCACCGCCAACATCGAGGGTGCGCACCACCAGCGGCCGTCCGGCCAGGCCATCGAGCACACGGCGGTATTCCGCTTCCTGGGTCGCTTCGTCCGGCGCTTGCGGGTGGGCCATGAAAATCAGTTCGGTGCGCAACAGGCCGATGCCTTCGGCACCCTGCTCCACTGCGCTGGCAACACCGGCGCTTTCACCGATGTTGGCGACTACTTCGACCGCGTGCCCGTCGGTAGTCAGCGCCGGTTGATGACGTTGTTCGGCAGCGGCTTTGAGTCGCTGTTCACGGGTGTCACGCTCTTCGATGGCACGTTGCAGGGTCGTTGCATCGGCATCCACATGCAAACGACCGCGCTGGCCATCGAGCAGCAATGGTGTGCCCGATGCCAGCAGCAACACCGCCGCGCCGGCGCCGACCAGTGCCGGAATACCCAGTGCCCGGGCGACGATGGCGCTGTGGGCGGTGGCGCCACCCCGGGCGGTGAGAATGCCGGCGACGCGGGTCGGATCAAGACGCGCTACATCGGACGGGCCGACTTCGTCCATCACCAGAATGTACGGCTGCTCAGGCTCACTTGGGGTTTGGACACCACACAACTGTGCCAACACGCGACGACCGATATCACGCAAATCAGCGGCGCGCTCGGCCAGCAATGCATCCTGCAGCGACTCCTGTTGCCGGGCTGCGGCTTCGATCACCGACATCCACGCGGCCTCCGCGCTTTCACCCTGCTTGAGCCGGGTGTCGACGTCATCAGTCAGTTCCGGGTCGTCGAGCATTTCCTGGTGGGTGACGAAAATCTCGCGGATGGCCTTGGCCTTGCTGCGCTCGATCAAGCCGCCAATGTCACGCCGTACATCCGCCAGCGCCTGCTTGAGACGTTCGCGTTCGATGGCTGCGGACTCACCGCGCAGCGGGTAATCAATGTGTTGCAGCACTTGAATGTGCGCCGGGCCGATAGCAATGCCCGGTGCGGCAGCAATCGCCTGCAACAAACTGCCGGACGCGGGGGCCAACAGCACTTCGGCCACTTCGACGACGTCTTCCCGTGGCGGGCTCACCGCCGGCAATGGTTCGATTTCCTCGCCGAGGCCTTCTTCAATGGCTTTCAACAGCACCGGCAATGCATCGGCGGCGATGCCCGGCTCGGCGATGATTTCCAGCACCTGCCCGCGACGGGCGCCGAGGCTGAGCAACTTGCTCAGACTCTTCACCGACACTGCACTGTCCTGGCTATCAACGAGGCGGATACGAATATCGCCTTCAAAGCTTTTTGCCAATTGCGCGAGGATTTGCGCCGGACGTGCATGCAAACCGTGGGCGTTGGCCAGTGCGATACGCGCGCTCGGCCAGTCAGCCGGCAGTTCACCACCGAGCACCTCCAGCACCGCGCGGCAACTGGTGGCGCGCCCCAATTCGTGGCCGCGGCCTTCGATCAGCAACGCACACAGGCGTTCGAGCAAGGCTTGATGGGCTTCGCCAAGGCTGGCCAAACAGAACAGCCCACTCAGCGGCTGACCGAGGTAACGCAAGGGTTTGTCGGGCGTGACGAAGGCCAGCCCCGGGCGCTTGACCGTTTGTTCGCTGTGCAGCCACCACAGGCCATCGCCCAGCGGCAGCGCCTCGACCTGCTGCAACACAGCGGAAAAACCATTGCTGACACAGTCGGCCTGGCGCAGCAAACGTGCGCCGCGCCAGACCAACTCTTCGAAATCTTCGGCGGCAACGCCCAGGCCAATCATTTGCGCGTCCAGCGCCAGTTCCTGCGGTGCGCCTTGCAGCAGTTTCAACAAGGCTTCGGCGGAACCGGCGCGTCGCAGCGCCTGGCCCAGATCGGTTTCGCCGAGGGCTCGGGTCAGCAATTGCAGCAGGCGCAGGTGCTCATCGGATTTGGCGGCAATACCAATCGCCAAGTAGACGATGTGCCCGTCGCCCCAGTCCACGCCGTCGGGGAACTGCATCAGGCGCACGCCGGTGGTGAACACCAGGTCGCGGGTTTCCGGCGTTCCGTGGGGAATGGCAATACCCTGACCGAGAAAGGTCGAGCCCTGGGCTTCGCGTGCCTGCAAACCGGCGAGGTAACCCTCGGCGACCAGGCCGTCGGCAACCAGATGCCGGGCCAGCAACTGCAAGGCGGCTGACTTATCCACAGCCGACTGGCCCATGGATATCTGCTCAACAGTGAGCTCGAGCATGCTTTCTCCTTTTTGGCGCCTGTGGGCACCAGGTATTGTTTTTGAATGATTCAGCTTACGCGCTTGTCTGAAGACAGTATTTGGCGGTTTTGCGGCAGAACCGGCCAAAGGGACCAATTATCTGGAAAATACGCTTGCTGAAACGTTTAATCTAGCATGATTGGCACGTTACTCGATAATCTCGCCCACATGAAGTCCAATTGTCGGATGCGTCACGACAATGGTCGACTGCCCGAATCGGTTAGGATTGACGAAAATGTCGGGCATGCTCGCAAAAACAAGGAAATAACGGGTTGAAACTCAGTGATATCGCCCAGCTGGCCGGTGTGTCCGTTACCACCGCCAGCTACGTCATCAATGGCAAGGCCGAACAGCAACGCATCAGCAGTGCCACCGTCGAACGCGTGCGCGCGGTGGTCGATCAGCATGGCTTCACGCCCAATCCCCAGGCCGCCGGCCTGCGCAGTCGCCACACCCGTACGCTGGGTTTCATTTTGCCGGATCTGGAAAACCCCAGTTACGCGCGAATCGCCAAACTGCTGGAACAAGGCGCACGGGCTCGCGGCTATCAGTTGCTGATCGCCAGTTCCGACGACGCACCGGACAGCGAACGGCAATTGCTGAAACTGTTCCGCGCCCGGCGCTGTGACGCATTGATTGTCGCCAGTTGCCTGCCGCCCGGAGATGACAGCTATCGCCAGTTGCAGGCCAAGGGCATTCCCATCATCGCCATTGACCGGGTCATGGAGCCGGAGCATTTCTGCTCGGTGATCAGCGACGACCGCGAAGCCAGCCTGCACCTGACCCGCAGCCTGCTCGACCCGCTGCCCAAACAGATCGCCTTGATCGGCGCCCGCCCGGAATTGAGCATCAGCCAGGAACGGGCCGCGGGCTTCAAAGAGGCGCTGTCCGGATACAACGGTGTAGTGCTGATCGAACATGGCGAATCGTTCAGTCGTGAATGTGGCAAACAGTTGATGGAAGAACTGCTCCAGCGTGTAGGACATTTGCCCGAAGCCCTGGTGACCACGTCTTACGTGCTGCTTCAGGGCGTGTTCGATGCCTTGCATGACTTCCCTTTGAAAACCCGCCCATTGCGCCTCGGCACATTCGGCGACACCCAGTTGCTGGACTTTCTGCCGTTGCCGGTCAATGCCATGGCCCAGCAACATCAGCTGATCGCCGACAAAGCCCTGGCACTGGCCTTGGCCGCCATCGAGCAGTCCGATTACCAACCCGGCGTGCAAGCCATCGCCCGCACCTTCAAGCAGCGCATTCGCCAGGACTGAACCGTGGAGCTGATCGACACCCACACCCATCTGGATTTCCCGGACTTCGACGCCGACCGTCAGGCGTTGCTGGCCGAGAGCCGCGCCCTTGGGGTGCGACAAATGGTGGTGTTGGGGGTTTATCAGGGCAATTGGCAGCGGGTCTGGGATCTGGTGCAAAGCGATCCCGACCTGCATGCCGCATTCGGCTTGCATCCGGTGTACCTGGACGATCACCATCCCGAACACCTGGCGGAACTCGGGGATTGGCTGACCCGGCTCGCCGGTCATCGGCAACTGTGCGCGGTGGGTGAAATCGGCCTCGACTACTTCATCGAAACCCTCGACCGTGAACGCCAACAAGCGCTGTTCGACGCACAATTGCAACTGGCAGCGGATTTCAATCTGCCGGCGCTGATCCATGTACGGCGCAGCCATGCGGCGGTGATTGCCACGCTCAAACGGTTTCGCCTGAAGCGTGCCGGCATCATCCACGCCTTCGCCGGCAGTCGCGAAGAGGCCCGGGAATACATCAAGCTCGGTTTCAAACTGGGATTGGGCGGTGCCGCCACCTGGCCACAGGCACTGCGCATGCACCGCGTACTGGCCGAGTTGCCACTGGAGTCCGTGGTACTGGAAACCGACTCACCGGACATGGCGCCCGCCATGTTTGCGGGCCAGCGCAACAGTCCGGCGCACTTGCCGGCGATCTGTGAAGCGCTGGCCGGGATCATGGCGGTCACGCCGGAGCAGTTGGCCGCCGCGAGCACGGCCAATGCTTGCGACTTGTTCAACTGGTAATCACCGACAATACAAAACACCTGTAGGAGCGAGCCTGCTCGCGAAAGCGTTGCCACATCCAACATCCATGTGACTGACTAACCGCTTTCGCGAGCAGGCTCGCTCCCACATTTTTTACCGCGCTGCCTGTTAAACCCGAAACGCACTGATCAGTTGTTTGAGCTCCACCACCTGCGCCGACAACGCACGGCTGGCATCTTCGGTCCGGTGCGCACCTTCGGCAGTGCGCTCGCCTGCGCGATTGATCTCGACGATGTTCTGATCGATGTCATGGGCTACGGCGGTTTGCTGCTCCACAGCCGCAGCGATCTGCTGGTTCTGGTCGACGATCATCCCCACCGCGCCGAGGATGTTTTCCAGCGCCAGCTGGACCTTTTCCGACTGACTTACAGTGCCGTTGGCCATCTCATGGCTGACACCCATGGCCTTCACCGCCGCGCCGACTCCACCGTGGAGTTTGGCGATCATCTGCTCGATTTCCTCGGTCGACTGCTGGGTACGCTTGGCCAGCGTCCGGACCTCGTCCGCCACCACCGCGAAACCACGCCCCTGCTCTCCGGCGCGTGCCGCTTCGATCGCGGCATTGAGCGCCAACAGGTTGGTCTGCTCGGCAATGCTCTTGATCACTTCCAGCACGCGGCTGATGGACTGGCTGTCGCTGGCCAGCTGATTGATCACCAGCACCGATTGATCGATCTCGCCAGCCAACGCGGCAATGCTGCCCTGCTGGGATTGCACCAGCCCGCGGCCGCTGATGGTTTCGTCGTTGACACTGTGGGCACTGTTGACTGCCGCAGCGGCACTTCTCGCGACTTCCAGGGAGGTGGCGGACATCTGGTTCATTGCCGTGGCAACCTGCTCGATCTGCGTGCGCTGCCCGGCCACGGCCTGGTTGCTCTGCGCCGAGACATTCTCCACCTGCCCGGCCTGGCGCTCGACTTCACTGACGGTGTGGCCGACACGTTCGATCAGGTCATGGATTTTTTTTACGGTGCCGTTGAACACCTCACCCAACTCGCCCAACTCATCACGACTGTTGGCGCTGAAAGTGACGGTCATGTCCCCGGCCGCCACTTTATCCATCACCCCGCCAAGGCGTTTGAGCGTGGTGCGGGTTGAGGCATAGAAGCCGCCGTACAGGTAAAAGATCAATACGAACACCACCGACAACGCCACGGCTTGCAAGATCATGTGGGTGCGGTTCTGCTCCAGGCGCTGCTGCAATTGGGCGCCAAGAAACTTCAGGGTGGCTTCGTTGAGCTGGTAAGTCTGGTCCATCAGGCCGGAGACCTGACCGTAAAAAGTCTGCCACGGCGCATCTAGCGTGTCGGCCATGACCACTTGCTCTTCGAACAACTCACTGGCTTTTTTCAGCGTCGCCTTGCTGGTGTCGGCCTGCGCGGCCAGGGTTTCTCGTGCGGCTTTGCTGGACGCCAGCGCATCCTGCAACTTCAAGCCATATTCGCCCTGGAGTTTCTCGATCTGCGCCAACAGTTCATCGAAACGGGTACTCGACGATGAATTGAGAAAGCCCTGCCCCAACGAGTAAGACCCCATCGCCCGGCCTTCGCCCAATAGCTGGGTGACGGCCGGGGTGACGCTGGTGATGAGTTCGCTCAACTGGCGCATGTCGCTCTGGGTATCGCGACTCAAGCCTGCCTGACTGGCGATGATCTGGCTGAAAATCTGCGCATTGCCCAGCAACTTTGCGATCAAGGCACTTTTGCTTTGCAGGGAGGTTTCAGCCTGTTGAGCCTTGAACGCGGCGATCATTTCATCACGCTTGCCCTCAAAAACCGCGATTTGCTCCGGGTCGGTGGTCATCGCCGTCAGGCCCTGCAAACGGTTCAGCACGCTTTGTCCCAGGGTGCTGATCTGCGATTCGACGTTACCGGCCTTGCCGGACTGACCGAGGGTGACATTGATCTGCACCAGGTTGTTCAGGGTTTCCAGGTCACGCCGTAGCGTCAGGCCGCTGCCCAACAGGTCGAGGCTCTGCAGTTCGACCCGGGTGCCCTGGAATTCGCGATAGGAATCACGCACCAGATAAAAGTTGGTCACCAGCATCGGCACCAGGAACAAGACACTGATCAGGCTGAACTTCATGCCGAAGCTCAGGCGATTCATCAGCGCGACGGCGGGATAGAGCAAGCTCTTCACTGGAAGTCTCCCTTTGATTTCTTATTTTTATTGGCAGGCGCAGCTCGACAGCAGATAGCCACTATTGGGCGCTATCTCTATATAGCTCAAATCAAGGGAGGGTTTTGTAACATAAGGTTAACGGCGGACGCAGATCGTCGGACGGATGAACGCCCTGTGGCGAGGGAGCCTGCTTCCTCGCCACAATGGAATATGCTTCAACGGGTTACGGCAACACCGTCCACAATGCAAACCCCGCATACCAGAGCACTGCCGCCCGCAGCAGCAACTCCCAGATCCGGTCAAGGTTGATGATGCCTTCCGGTCCGACCACAGGTGCCGGGATTTCGGCGGCCACCAGCCCGGCCTTCTCGATCAATTGAGCGGCGCTGATGTTCCAGTTCAGCAGCTCGTGCAACATCACCCGGCTGACCGCGACAAAATTGCCAACCAGGGCAAAACTCGCCGCCAGCAAGCGTACCGGCACCCAATCGAAAGCATGACGCAGTTGAGCAGCGCGCTCGACTACCGTGGGGTTTTGCCCATGCTCTTCAGCCAGGGCCAGCAGCCGGTAGCTGAGGGCGGCGACCGGCCCCAGCAGGAAGTACCAGAAAATCACCGCGAAAAAACTCTGGTAGGCCTCCCACAACAAATGCCCTTCGACCCGTTCCAGCAGCTGCTCGCCGCTGTCGGCGCAGATATCGAGGTCGCGTTTGGCGACATGGGCCGCGGCTTGCAAGTCCTCCCGGCGCCAGGCGTCGCGAAACGGCCCCAGCCCTCCCAGCAGATCGCCCCGCCCCAGGCTGTAAATCACCACCAGCAGGTGCACCGGCAGCGTCAGCAGACCGTAGGCCACCGGGTCCAGCACCAGCAGCAGCAACCCCAATAGCGCGACCGGGAACAATACCAGTACGACCAAAACCAGCCATGGACTTTTAGCCAGGCGCGGGCTGGATTCAAGCTTGTGTAACTCGCGAACCCAACCGCCATCTCGCTGAACCTGATGGCGCAGGGCCGAGAATTTCTCGATCCACACCGCCAGCAGCAACACCAGAAAACTCATTGTCGTTCCTCTTTGTCCCCAGCGGCCTTGGCCAGGGCCGCACGATAGCGTGTCCAGTCGAATGCCGGCCCCGGATCGGTCTTGCGTCCCGGCGCGATGTCGCTGTGCCCGCAGATACGCTGTGGAGTAATGGCCGTGAAGGCGCTTTGCAGCTGCCGGGTCAGGGCAATCAATGCATCGTACTGGGCATCGGTGAACGGTAGATCATCCGTGCCTTCAAGCTCGATGCCCACGGAAAAATCGTTACAGGTTTCCCGCCCCTCGAAACTCGACACCCCTGCGTGCCAGGCGCGCTCAAGACAAGAGACAAACTGGGTGACGGTGCCGTCACGCTCGATCAGAAAGTGCGCAGACACCCGTAGATCGGCTATCCCTTCAAAGTAAGGGTGCTCAGTGACATCCAGGCGATTCTGGAAAAACTCCTGCACCTTGCCGGTGGCGAATTGCGCCGGCGGCAGGCTGATGTTGTGAATCACCAGCAGGGAAATTTCGCCCGTGGGGCGCGCATTGAAGTTGGGTGAGGGACACAAACGTACGTCCTGACACCAACCGCTCGCGGGGTCCAACTGCATACCGATTCCTTCAACGACGACTGTGTTGGTGCCCAGTATGCCGCGATAGCCCCTCCAGACGCGATCACTTGCCGCGATTGTGGTGTCGCAGATGGCCGATCACCGACTTACTTCGGCCATCACCGGGATTGCCCGGACCTCGGTCCCTGGCGGGAATCGACCAAATGCAGGCTTCAGAGCGATGGGAGCACTTCGGATACCTTGGGTTGCCCAGCACCATGGCCCTATAATCGAGCCACTTTGTTTGTGGAGCCCGTTATGCCGAATCTACGTCTCGCCGATTTGACCGCCGAAATCGAAGCCAACGTGCGCCGTGCGTTGCTCGAAGACGTCGGTAGTGGCGACATCACTGCGCAATTGATCCCGGCCGAACGCCTGGCCAAAGCCACCATCATTACCCGTGACGCCGCCGTCATCTGCGGTACTGCCTGGGTGGATACCGTGTTTCGGCAACTGGACCCGCGGGTAGCGGTGCACTGGCAGGTCGCCGATGGCGAACGAGTCAAGCCCAATCAAGTGCTGTTCCACCTCGAAGGTCCCGCTCGCTCGCTGCTGACCGGTGAACGCAGCGCGCTGAATTTCCTGCAACTGTTGTCCGGCGTGGCCACTCGCGCGCAGTACCTGGCAGACTTCGTGGCCCAGACTCAGGTGAAATTACTCGACACCCGCAAGACCCTGCCAGGGCTGCGCCTGGCGCAAAAGTACGCGGTGACCTGTGGCGGTTGCCACAACCACCGCATCGGCCTGTATGACGCCTTCCTGATCAAGGAAAACCATATCGCCGCTTGCGGAGGGGTCTCCCAGGCTATCGCAGCTGCACACAAAATCGCACCGGGCAAACCGGTGGAGATCGAAGTGGAAAGCCTGGTCGAGCTCAAAGAGGCCTTGGCGGCCGGCGCCGATATCATCATGCTCGACGAATTGAGCCTGGATGATATGCGCGAAGCCGTATGCCTGAACGGCGGCAAGGCAAAACTGGAGGCCAGTGGCGGGATCAACGAAAGCACATTGCTGCCGATCGCCGAAACCGGTGTGGATTATATTTCGATTGGCGCGATGACCAAGGACGTGAAGGCTGTCGACTTGTCGATGCGCTTGAGCCTCTGAGATCAGCGCGCAATAAAAAACGCCAGCCTCGATAAGGCTGGCGTTTTTGCATCAGACCACCAGATTGTTCATCTCGCAGTACTCTTCCCACTCGACGCCCAACACCTCGGCCGCTTCCTTATGCAGCTTCAGGCGCTCGACCTCGTATTCTTCCGGGCTTGAGGTGTACTTGAGCGTCAGCTCCCACGGCTGCAAGCCTTGGGCTTCCGCTTCATCCTCGAACGCCCACTGGATCTGGTCCTTCTGATCATCGGCTGGCAAGTCCTTGATCTCTTCCATCAATTCGGGTGCGTCCAGCACGTACTTCCTGAGGGCTTCTTCGTGTCTGGCTTCTTGAGTCAATTCTTTAACGGTCATGGCGTTCTCGCTGATCTGGGGAATGGAAGATGGATCTGGATCATCAAGGATCTCTCTGACGCAAAAAAACCTATTGAAGCCTGGCTTTTCTGGCCTTCAGAACCATTCGGGATCATCTGAAAACAGAGTGTCGCTGGTGCCCGAGACAGGAATCGAACCTGCGACCTTCGCGTTACGAGTGCGCTGCTCTACCGACTGAGCTACACGGGCAGTGGGCTAAACCTAGCATCGCGAAGCCATGCCGGCAACTTCGTCCACCGTTTCGTTTTTCCGCAGGCAAAAAAAGGCCCCGCAGTTTTCACTGCGGGGCCTTTCTTACAACGTTGAAACAGTCAGGCTAGAGGGCAGATCAAACACCCGAAGCCTTGGCTGCTGCTACGTCTTTGATGGACAGCTTGATACGGCCGCGGTTGTCCACGTCCAGTACCAGCACTTCCACTTCCTGGCCTTCTTTCAGGATGTCGGTCACTTTCTCAACGCGAGCGTCGCTCAGCATCGAAATGTGAACCAGACCGTCCTTGCCAGGCAGGATGTTGACGAATGCGCCGAAGTCGACGATGCGCTCAACCTTACCGACGTAGATCTTGCCGATCTCGGCCTCGGCGGTGATGCCCAGAACGCGCTGACGTGCAGCTTCAGCCGCTTCCTTGGTTTCACCGAAGATCTTGATCGAACCGTCGTCTTCGATGTCGATCGAAGCCTTGGTTTCTTCGCAGATTGCACGAATGGTCGCGCCGCCTTTACCGATGACATCACGGATTTTGTCGGTGTCGATTTTCATCGCGATCATGGTCGGTGCGTTGGCCGACAGCTCGGTACGCGACTGGCCAATGATCTGGTTCATCTGACCGAGGATGTTCAGGCGCGCTTCCAGGGCTTGGCCCAGAGCGATTTCCATGATTTCTTCGGTGATGCCCTTGATCTTGATGTCCATCTGCAGCGCGGTTACGCCTTTGGCGGTACCGGCTACCTTGAAGTCCATGTCGCCCAGGTGGTCTTCGTCGCCCAGGATGTCGGTCAGAACGGCGAATTTCTCGCCTTCTTTAACCAGACCCATGGCGATACCGGCAACCGGTGCCTTCATCGGTACACCAGCATCCATCAGCGCCAGGGAAGCACCGCAAACGGAAGCCATGGAGCTGGAACCGTTGGATTCGGTGATTTCCGATACAACGCGAATGGTGTACGGGAACACGTCAGCGGCTGGCAGCATGGCCTGAACCGAACGACGAGCCAGACGGCCGTGACCGATTTCGCGGCGACCAGCGCCACCCATGCGACCACACTCGCCCACCGAGAACGGAGGGAAGTTGTAGTGCAGCATGAACGGGTCTTTTTTCTCGCCTTCCAGGGTGTCCAGCAACTGTGCGTCACGGGCAGTGCCGAGAGTCGCGACTACCAGAGCCTGGGTTTCACCACGGGTGAACAGTGCCGAACCGTGGGTCTTCGGCAGAACGCCGACTTCGATGTTCAGCGGACGAACGGTGCGAGTGTCGCGACCGTCGATACGTGGCTTGCCGTTAACGATGTTTTCGCGAACGGTGCGGTATTCGATTTCACCGAAAGCCGCTTTGACGTCAGCAGCAGAAGGCTGGCCTTCTTCACCGGACAGCTTGGCAACAACCTGGTCCTTCAACTCGCCCAGGCGAGCGTAACGGTCGGCCTTGACAGTGATGGTGTAGGCCTGGGAGATCGCTTCGCCGAACTCGGAGCGGATAGCGCCCAGCAGTTCGGTGGCTTCGGCTTGTGGAGCCCAGGTCCAGGTTGGCTTGGCAGCTTCTGCGGCCAGCTCTTTGACGGCCTGGATAACAGCCTGGAACTCGTCGTGAGCGAACAGTACGGCGCCCAGCATCTGGTCTTCGGTCAGCTCTTTGGCTTCCGATTCAACCATCAGAACGGCTTCCGAAGTACCGGCAACGACCATGTCCAGGCTCGAAGCAGCCAATTGCTCATAGGTCGGGTTCAGCAGGTAGCCGGTGCTTTCGTGGAAGGCAACGCGGGCAGCGCCGATCGGACCATCGAAAGGAATGCCGGAGATGGCCAGGGCAGCCGAGGTACCGATCATCGCAGCGATGTCCGGATCGGTCTTCTTGCTGGTGGAAACGACGGTGCAGACAACCTGCACTTCGTTCATGAAGCCTTCAGGGAACAGCGGACGGATCGGACGGTCGATCAGTCGGGAAGTCAGGGTTTCTTTCTCGGAAGGACGGCCTTCACGCTTGAAGAAACCGCCAGGGATCTTACCGGCAGCGTAGGTCTTTTCCTGGTAGTGAACAGACAGAGGGAAGAAACCCTTGCCCGGATCGGCTTGTTTGGCACCGACTACGGTCACCAATACGCTGACGTCGTCGTCAACGGTGACCAATACTGCGCCGGAGGCCTGACGGGCGATACGGCCAGTCTCGAGGGTAACGGTCGACTGACCGAACTGGAATTTTTTGATTACCGGGTTCACGGTGTCCTACCTTCTTTTGTGGCTCTTGGGGAAACGGGTTTCTTGCGAAATTCTTGGGCAATGCCGGGAATCGGCCCGGTCGGTTTGTCCAGGTGTCACTCAGGTAAAGCAGAAAGCCAGATAAAACTTGAGGCTGGGAGCCTGCCATGCGCCGGCGGGAAACCCGCTGACGCACGACAGACAACCAACCTCTAGCGCAATCGCTTATTAGCGACGCAGACCCAGGCGACCGATCAGAGCGCTGTAACGGCTCACGTCTTTGCCTTTCAGGTAGTCCAGCAGCTTACGACGCTGGTTAACCATGCGGATCAGACCACGACGGGAGTGGTGGTCTTTACCGTTGGCCTTGAAGTGACCTTGCAGTTTGTTGATGTTGGCGGTCAGCAGTGCAACTTGCACTTCTGGCGAACCAGTGTCACCAACGGCTTGCTGGTAGTCAGCTACGATTTGAGCTTTTTCTTGAACGTCGAGAGCCATGAGGCAATCCTTTTATCAGGAAACTGTTTCAGAAAAACAGTTTCAACAGGCCAGGGACAAATCCCTGTATCTAAAAATGAGTAGTGACCGTGCCTGTTAACAGCCACCCTCGTTCGGTCATTCTGACCGAATCAGTCGACGTGGCGCGATGCGCCCGTCTTCGCTCACTTCACCGATACCGATGAAGCGACCATTGTGATCCTGTACCCGTACCATGCCGAACTTCGGTGCATCCGGGGCGCGTACCGGCTGGCCGTTGAGCCAGTAGAACGCGCTCGCTTCCGAGAACTGCAGCAGTGGCCAATCCAGCAGGCCGCTGTCAGATGGCATCAGGAAGCGATCGACCGCTTCATTGCCACCTTCGGCATGTACCGCTTCCAGCTCTTCCAGGGTGACGGTCTGCGCCAGCGTGAAAGGCCCGGCCTGGGTACGTCGCAGTTCCGCGACATAAGCGCCACAACCGAGTTGCTCACCAATATCCTCCACCAGAGTGCGGATATAGGTGCCTTTGCTGCAATCCACCGCAAGCCGCGCAGTATCACCTTCGAAGGCCAGCAATTCCAAGCGCGTAATAGTAACAGAACGCGGTTCGCGCTCCACTACTTCGCCTGCGCGAGCCAACTTGTACAGCGGCTGGCCATCACGCTTGAGGGCTGAGTACATCGGCGGTATCTGATTGATTTGCCCGCGAAATTTCGGCAGTACAGCCTCGACATCGGCGCGACCAACGGTCACCGGGCGCTCCTGCAAAACTTCGCCCTCGGCGTCCGCCGTGGTGGTGGTCTTGCCCAGTTGAGCCAGGGTTTCGTAACCCTTGTCGGAATCGAGCAGGTATTGCGAGAACTTGGTGGCTTCACCGAAGCACAACGGCAACACGCCGGTGGCCAGCGGATCGAGACTGCCGGTATGTCCGGCCTTCTCGGCGTTGAGCAGCCAGCGGACCTTTTGCAAGGCCGCGTTGGAGGTGAACCCAAGCGGCTTGTCGAGCAGGATGATACCGCTGACGTTACGACGGATACGTTTGACCTGAGCCACCGATTACTCCTTGGTGTCTTCGGCTTCTGCCGCAACCGGATGCTGATTGTCTTCCGCTACTGCGCGCTCGATCAGTGCCGACAGATGCGCACCGCGCACGACGCTTTCGTCGTAGTGGAAGTGCAACTGCGGGACGCTGCGCAGCTTCATCTCGCGAGCCAACTGCATGCGCAGGAAGCCGGCGGCGGAATTGAGCACCTTGATGCTTTGCGCGATGTCTTCGGCGTTGTCCTGCCCCATCACGGTAATGAAAATCTTGGCGTGACCGACGTCACGGCTGACTTCCACTGCGGTAATGGTGACCAGGCCGACGCGCGGGTCTTTGACTTCACGACGGATCAGCTGTGCCAGCTCACGCTGCATCTGATCGCCGATACGTTGGGTACGGCTGTATTCTTTTGCCATGTCTTGTTACCTGTTACTGCCCCACGGTGAAACCCGAAGGGTCTGAAAGCGGCAAACGCCCGGCCTGACAAAAGCCAGACCGGGCGTTGCGTTTAGAGTCCTGACGCTGTGCCGCGCATCTGCATGCAGCGGCTCAACGTGGCCCTTGAAGTACGCGAATTAGAGGCTGCGAGCAACCTGCACCTTCTCGAAGACTTCGATCTTGTCACCGACTTTGACGTCGTTGTAGCTCTTCACGCCGATACCGCATTCCATGCCGGCACGCACTTCGGAAGCGTCATCCTTGAAGCGGCGCAGGGATTCCAGCTCGCCTTCGAAGATAACGATGTCTTCACGCAGTACACGGATTGGACGGTTACGGTGAACAACACCTTCGATAACCATGCAACCGGCGATCGCGCCAAACTTCGGCGAACGGAACACGTCACGGACTTCGGCGATACCCAGGATGTTCTCGCGAACATCGCTGCCGAGCATACCGGTCAACGCTTTCTTGACGTCTTCGATGATGTCGTAGATCACGTTGTAGTAACGCATATCCAGGCCTTCCTGCTCGACAATCTTGCGAGCGCCGGCATCGGCACGCACGTTGAAGCCGAACAGTACAGCGTTGGAGGCCAGTGCCAGGTTGGCGTCGGACTCGGTGATACCACCGACACCGCCACCGACAACACGCACTTGCACTTCGTCGTTACCCAGGCCGTTCAAGGCACCGTTCAACGCTTCCAGCGAACCACGGACGTCGGATTTGAGGACGATGTTGAGCGTCTTCTTCTCTTCCTGACCCATGCTTTCGAAGATGTTTTCCAGCTTGCCTGCGTGAGCACGAGCCAGTTTGACTTCGCGGAACTTGCCTTGACGGAACAGAGCCACTTCACGGGCTTTCTTCTCGTCGGCAACCACGCTCATCTCGTCGCCAGCGTCCGGGGTACCGTCCAGGCCGAGGATCTCGACAGGGATGGCTGGACCGGCTTCCTTGATGGCTTTGCCGTTCTCGTCGAGCATGGCGCGGACACGGCCATAGTTCGAGCCGACCAGGACCATGTCGCCCTGACGCAGAGTACCGTCCTGAACCAGAACGGTAGCCACCGGGCCACGGCCCTTGTCCAGACGGGACTCGACGACAACACCACGGCCAGGAGCCGATGGGGTAGCGGTCAGTTCCAGAACCTCGGCTTGCAGCAATACGGCTTCGAGCAATTCGTCGACACCGGTACCCATCTTCGCCGAAACCGGTACGAATGGAGTGTCACCGCCCCACTCTTCCGACGTCACGCCGTGTACCGACAGTTCGCTGCGGATGCGATCGAGATCGGCGCCCGGCTTGTCGATCTTGTTCACAGCAACCACCAGCGGCACGCCAGCAGCCTGAGCGTGCTGAACAGCTTCGATGGTTTGTGGCATTACGCCGTCGTCCGCTGCAACCACCAGGATCACGATGTCGGTCGCCTTGGCACCACGGGCACGCATGGCGGTAAACGCGGCGTGACCAGGGGTGTCGAGGAACGTCACCATGCCACGGTCGGTTTCAACGTGGTAAGCACCGATGTGCTGGGTAATGCCGCCAGCTTCACCAGCCGCTACCTTGGCACGACGGATGTAGTCGAGCAGGGAAGTCTTACCGTGGTCAACGTGGCCCATTACGGTCACGACCGGCGCACGGGCAACGGCCTCGCCTTCAAACTTCAGGGACTCGGCCAGGGAATCTTCCAAGGCAGTGTCGCTGACCAGGGTCACTTTGTGGCCCAGTTCCTCAGCAACCAGTTGAGCAGTTTCCTGATCCAGTACCTGGTTGATGGTCGCTGGAGTACCCAGTTTGAACATGAACTTGATAATTTCAGCAGCCTTGACCGACATCTGCTGAGCCAGATCGCCCACAGTGATGGTCTCGCCGATCTTCACTTCGCGCACGACAGGGCCGGTTGGGCTCTGGAATCCGTGGGCGTTGCGCTTCTTCAGCTTGGCCTTGCCGCGACCACCACGACGGAAGCCATCGCTTTCTTCGTCGGTAGTACGTGGGGCAACGCGTGGAGCGGGCGCTTTTTCCTTGACCGAAGCACGATGCGGAGCGTTTTTACGCTCGCCATCGCCACCACCGCGACGATTGTTATCGTCGGCACGTGGTTTGTCAGGACGGCGTGGTTCGTCACGCTTGCGGGTATCGGCAACCGGTGCGACAGCCACGACCGGCGCGCTTTCACGCACAGGCTCGGCCACTGCAACAGGTGCGGCAACAGGTTCGGCTGGAGCGGTCGGCGCAGCAGCAGGCTGGCGACGCGCTTCTTCTTCGGCGCGACGCTTGGCTTCTTCTTCAGCCTTCTGACGAGCAGCATTTTCTACTGCGCGACGCTCTTCCAGTTCACGCTTGCGCTCGGCTTCGATTTCTTCCGGGCTGCGCTGTACGAAGACTTTCTTCTTGCGTACTTCAACACTGATGCTTTTGCTGCCAGCAACCCGCAGGGTGCTGGTGGTTTTACGCTGCAGCGTGATCTTGCGTGGTTCTTCCACTTTCGCCTTGTGACTGCTTTTCAAGTGAGTCAGCAAGGATTGCTTCTCACTGTCAGTCACACTTTCTTCGGCGGCGGTGTGCGGCAGACCTGCCTCACGCATCTGCTGCAACAGGCGCTCTACCGGTGTTTTGACCTCATCGGCCAGTTGTTTCACCGTGACTTGCGTCATGCACTTCTCTCCTCAGGCCGCGCCTAATTACTCGAACCAGTGGGCTCGGGCGGCCATGATCAACTTGCCGGCACGATCATCGTCAATGCCGTCGATGTCGAGCAGATCGTCAATAGACTGCTCGGCCAGGTCTTCGCGGGTAATTACGCCGCGCACCGCCAGTTCCATCGCCAAATCCTTGTCCATACCCTCAAGCGAGAGCAGGTCTTCGGCCGGATGGGCGTCTGCCAGCTTTTCCTCAGTAGCGATGGCTTTGGTCAACAAACGATCCTTGGCACGAGCGCGAAGCTCGTTGACGATGTCTTCGTCAAAGCCGTCGATGTTGAGCATTTCTTCCAACGGTACGTAGGCAATCTCTTCCAGGCTGGTGAAGCCTTCATCAACCAGCACCTGCGCCAGCTCTTCGTCGACTTCCAGCTCGTCGATGAAATTGCGCAGGATGTCGCCGGTTTCTGCTTGCTGCTTAGCCTGGATGTCCGATTCGGTCATCACGTTCAGGGTCCAGCCAGTCAACTGGCTGGCCAGACGCACGTTCTGACCACCGCGACCGATGGCCTGAGCCAGATTGTCTGCGCCGACGGCGATGTCCATGGCATGGGCATCTTCGTCAACGATAATTGCCGCAACCTCGGCCGGGGACATGGCGTTGATCACGAACTGAGCCGGATTGTCGTCCCACAGGACGATATCGACACGCTCACCACCCAACTCACCCGACACTGCCTGGACACGCGAGCCGCGCATACCGATGCAAGCGCCCTGCGGGTCGATGCGTTTGTCCTTGGAGCGAACGGCGATCTTGGCGCGCGAACCCGGGTCACGGGACGCAGCCATGACTTCGATCAGGCCTTCAGCGATTTCCGGCACTTCGATGCGGAACAACTCGATCAGCATTTCCGGCGCGGTACGCGACAGGATCAGCTGCGGGCCGCGGTTCTCGGTGCGGATTTCCTTGAGCAGTGCACGCAGGCGCACGCCAACCCGGAAGGTTTCGCGAGAAATGATGTCTTCACGAGCCAGCAACGCTTCGGCGTTGTTACCCAGATCAACGATCACGTTGTCGCGGGTCACTTTCTTCACGGTGCCGGAGATGATTTCACCCAGGCGCTCGCGGTAAGCGTCAACAACCTGAGCGCGCTCGGCTTCACGAACTTTCTGCACAATGACTTGCTTGGCAGTCTGTGCCGCGATACGACCGAACTCGATGGACTCGATTTTTTCTTCAACGACGTCGCCGACCTTGGCGCCAGGGTGCGTTTCCGCAACCTTGCTTGGCCAGGTTTCGATGGCTGGATCGTCCAGGTCTGCCTCTTCGACGACCGTCCAGCGACGGAAAGTCTCGTAGGCACCAGTGTGGCGATTGATTTCCACACGCAGATCAACTTCGTCCTCGAAGCGCTTTTTGGTAGCAGTGGCCAGAGCCAGCTCCAACGCTTCAAAAATCACGCTTGCCGGTACACCCTTTTCATTGGATACCGACTCAACAACCAGCAGTACTTCTTTGCTCATCGTACGCCTCGCCTTTCGCAAGCCATTGGATCCGCGGGATCCGCGTCTCAGTCAAAACTGGGAATAATGTTGGCCTTGTCGATCATATCGATCGGCAACAGGAATTCATGGTCATCTACCTGCACCACGACATCCTGCTCTT
The DNA here is from genome assembly GCF_009861505.1 of Pseudomonas izuensis. Lineage (GTDB taxonomy): Bacteria > Pseudomonadota > Gammaproteobacteria > Pseudomonadales > Pseudomonadaceae > Aquipseudomonas > Aquipseudomonas izuensis. Next base: position 212,026 of record NZ_WTFT01000040.1, read on the forward strand.
CTACACCGCGCAGAAGGCCCTGAAAGTTGCGTCGTCCTTCAAAAGGCGAGCGCAGCTTGATCTTCACTTGTTCACCGGCAAATTTTGCAAACTGCTCAAGAGTGAACAGCGGGCGTTCCATGCCAGGCGAGGAAACTTCAAGGGTGTATTCAACGGAGATTGGATCTTCAACATCCAGGACGCCGCTGATCTGACGGCTTACGATGGCGCAATCGTCCACCAGTACACCGCCCTCTTTATCGATATAAACGCGCAACATTGAGTGACGACCTTGAGCCGAAAACTCAATACCCCAGCATTCATAGCCTAGGGCCACGACCACCGGGGCCAGCAAGGCCTGCAACTCTTCTAGCTTGCTCGACACCTGAACCCCCTAGTGCATGTATGTGCATGCTATGCAAAATAAAAAAATGGGCGAAACGCCCATCCTTGAAACGCCGTCGAACAGCGGCGTTGAAAGTGTCCAGCTAACAAAAAGCCCCTTAAAAGGGGCTCCTTAAACTGGTTGCGGGGGCCGGATTTGAACCGACGACCTTCGGGTTATGAGCCCGACGAGCTACCAGACTGCTCCACCCCGCGACAAAGCTGGGGCGGAAGTATACGACCGATCCCTAACAGGGTCAATGTAACCTTCCACCTGCAAGAAAGCCCGCAACAGCGGGCTCTCCTGACTAATTGGTACCGAGAAGGGGACTCGAACCCCTACACCCTATGGGCACAACCACCTCAAGGTTGCGTGTCTACCAATTCCACCACCTCGGCAATACTACGTTTGAAACCCTTCTTACTTCTGCTCTTGAGCTGGAGGTACGTCAGTCGCTGGAGTAGCCGACTTTTGCTCTTGAAGCACCGGGACATCATCAGAAGCCGGTTGTTGCTTTGGAACTTCCAACACCGCTGGATTTGGGAGACCTACTTGAGTCAGCTGATGAGCCTTCTCTTTAGCAAAGTAACCTAACCCCAAGCTGGTTATGAAAAAACCTGCGGCAAGTATAGCAGTAAACTTACTAAGAAAGGTAGAGGAACCTTGGCTTCCGAACACAGTATTTGAAGCACCTGCTCCGAAAGACGCGCCAGCATCCGCACCCTTACCCTGCTGCAGCAATACCAGAGCAACTACGCCCAACGCACCCAGCAGATGAAAAACGACTACGACTGTTTCCAGCATTTTTTCAGTTTCCCGCGGCGCGACAAATCGCACCGAACTCATCTGCATTCAGGGAAGCCCCGCCAATGAGGCCCCCATCGATATCCGGCATGCCGAACAGTTCGACCGCATTGGCCGCCTTCACGCTGCCGCCGTATAGAAGCCGCACACCTTGTGCGACTTCAGAATTTTTTCCCGCCAACTGAGCGCGAATGGCTGCGTGCACATCCTGCGCCTGTTGCGGCGAAGCAGTCAGCCCGGTGCCAATGGCCCAGACCGGCTCGTAAGCAATTACTGCATTTGCAAAAGCATCGACACCCAACGCCTCGATGACGCTATCCAGCTGACGCCCGACAACCTCAAGTGTCTTCCCGGCTTCGCGCTGCTCAAGGGTCTCCCCTATGCACAGCACCGGAATCAAGCCGCACGCCTGTGCCGCTGCGAACTTGCGGATCAACATTCCGTCCTGCTCGCCCATGATCTGGCGGCGCTCGGAGTGCCCGACAAGCACCAGGGAACAACCTGCATCCACCAACTGACTCGGCGCAATCTCACCGGTCAACGCACCTTGCCCGGATTCCACCGCAGAATTCTGCGCGCCGACCGAAATCGACTTTCCTTTCACGCCATCAATCACTTGATTGACATGCAGACAAGATGGGAATACCGCTACATCAACACCGCTCGGCAAGGCCAACTCTCGAAGGCCATCGATCAGCTCAGCGACGCTGGCGCGGGTACCGTGCATCTTCCAGTTACCAGCTACCATAGGGCGACGCATGCTGTACCTCGTCGGTCAAAGTGGGCGCAGATGTTACCCAACACAATCATGGCTGGCAAGCCGAATTCAGGCAGAAACTTCACTAACCAGTTTTGCCAGCTCTTCGGCGTAAGCGCGAACCTGCTTTTCGTCTTCACCTTCGACCATCACACGCACCAGCGGTTCTGTGCCGGACTTGCGCAACAGCACACGCCCGCGCCCTTCCATGGCCTTGGTCACACGCTCACTGGCCTCCTTGACCGACGCATGCTCGAGAGGATTTGCACCGCCACCGAAGCGCACATTGATCAGCACCTGAGGACACTTGCGTAGCGCCTGGCGGGCCTGAGCCAGCCCCTCGGAACGCGTCTTCAGCGCCATCAGCACCTGCAAAGCCGCAATGATCGCATCACCGGTGGTGGTGTGATGGAAGCAAACGATATGCCCCGAGTTCTCACCACCTACCAACCAGTTGCGCTCGATCAGATCCGCCATTACATAACGGTCGCCGACGTTGGCCCGCACAAATGGAATCGCAAGGTCCTTCAACGCCAGCTCAAGACCCAGGTTACTCATCAACGTACCGACCACGCCACCTTGCAGCTTGCCGTGCTCATGGAGATCGCGGGCAATGATAAACAGCAGCTCATCACCATCAACGATTGCACCGGTATGATCGACCATCAGAACACGGTCACCATCGCCATCGAAAGCGATACCCATATCAGCGTGCTCGGCCAGCACGGCCGCCTGCAACTGCCCCATGTGGGTCGAGCCACAGTTCTCGTTAATGTTCAAACCGTTAGGCTGGGCGGACATGACCACGACTTCGGCGCCCAACTCACGGAACACGCTAGGTGCGACCTTGTAGGTCGCACCATGAGCACAATCGAGAACGATCTTCAGACCAGAGAAATTGGTACCGGTCGGCACGCTGCTCTTGCAGAACTCGATATAACGGCCGGACGCGTCATTGATTCGCGAGACCTTGCCGATCTTGCTCGACTCAACCACGGTCATCGGCGTGTCCAGCAGCTCTTCGATCATCAGCTCCAGCTCATCCGGCAGCTTGGTGCCCTTGCCAGAAAAAAACTTGATGCCGTTATCATCATGCGGGTTGTGCGAGGCGCTGATCACAATACCGGCCTCGGCCTGGAACGTACGCGACAGGTAGGCAATAGCCGGCGTCGGCATGGGGCCGAGCAGCATCACATCAGCACCCGCCGATGTCAGACCGGCTTCAAGCGCGGACTCAAACATATACCCGGAAATCCGGGTGTCCTTGCCGACCAGCACCTTGCAGGCACCCATCTTGCGGAACGCCATACCCGCTGCCCAGCCAAGTCTGAGCATGAAATCAGGAGTAATCGGGTATTCGCCGACTCGACCACGAATGCCGTCAGTACCAAAATATTTTCTAGTCATAAGTGCTCCATCATTCTTATTCGGCTGAATCCACTGCGGCGATCATCTTCACCACATCGACTGTTTCGGCTACATCATGAACGCGCAATATGCGCGCCCCCTTGTGCGAAGCCAGCGCCGCGAGGGCGAGCCCACCATACAGGCGCTCATCCACCGGACGATTCAGTGCCTGACCTATCATGCTCTTGCGCGAAACCCCGACCAATAGGGGCCGCCCAAAGGCATGCAGAGCCTCCATATGCTTAAACAAGCTTAGATTGTGCTGCAAGGTTTTTGCGAAACCGAAACCTGGATCAAGAATGATTCGTTCAGCCGGTATCCCCACCAAGGCGCATTCAGCCATGCGCCCGGCAAGAAACTCTCCCACCTCTTTCGTAACGTCCTGGTACTGCGGGTTATCCTGCATATCACCCGGCTCACCGAGCATATGCATCAGACAGACCGGCAACCCCGTGGCCGCCGCAGCATCCAGCGCGCCATCGCGACGCAACGAACGAACATCGTTGATCAACCCTGCTCCCAGACGCGCGGTTTCACGCATGACGGCTGGCGTGGAGGTATCGACCGATATGATCACATCAAGCTCGCGATGGATTCGCTCGACGATCGGAGCAACGCGCTCAAGCTCTTCCAGGGGCGAAACCGCCCTGGCGCCCGGGCGCGTCGACTCACCCCCGACATCAATCAGAGTCGCTCCAGCCACCACCATGGCTTCGGCGTGGCGCAAGGCCGCATCGAGCTGGCTGTACTGACCGCCATCGGAGAAAGAATCGGGAGTGACATTGAGAATACCCATGACATGCGTCTGGGCCAAATCAAGAACCCGGTTGCCGCAAGGCAACCGGGTCGAGGACTGAACAGAAGTCATTTCAAACCTTAAACGTCAGCAGCCGGGCCGCCGATAGGTGTTTGTGGACGCTCATCCTGTACCGCCGGAGGCGTTCCAGAAGTACCGGCACCACCCGACCAGTCGCGAGGTTCACGAGGAGTGCGCCCCGCCATGATGTCGTCAATCTGCTCGGCGTCAATCGTCTCATACTTCATCAGCGCATCAGCCATGGCGTCGAGCTTGTCACGGTTGTCCGTGAGGATCTGCTTCGCCGTGCCGTAGCACTGATCAATGATGCTGCGCACCTCGGAGTCGATCAGCTTCGCCGTCTCACCCGAGAAACTTGCATTCTGACCACCGCCGCCGCGACCGAGGAACACTTCGCCCTCTTCTTCGGCGTACATCAACGGACCGAGCTTCTCCGAAAGGCCCCACTTGGTCACCATGTTCCGGGCAATCTGGCTGGCACGCATGATGTCGTTGGACGCACCGGTGGTGACACCATCGAAGCCCAGTGTCATTTCTTCGGCGATACGACCACCGTACAGCGAACAGATCTGGCTGATCAGTGCGCGCTTGGACAGGCTGTAGCGATCCTCTTCCGGCAGGAACATGGTTACACCCAGCGCTCGACCGCGCGGGATGATCGACACTTTGTACACCGGATCATGCTCAGGCACGACGCGACCGACGATAGCGTGACCCGCCTCGTGGTAAGCGGTGTTTTGCTTTTCTTTCTCGGACATGACCATGGATTTGCGCTCGGCGCCCATCATGATCTTGTCCTTGGCCAGTTCGAACTCTTTCATTTCAACGATGCGCTTGCCGGCACGGGCGGCGAACAACGACGCCTCGTTCACCAGGTTGGCCAGGTCAGCACCGGAGAACCCAGGAGTACCACGAGCGATCACTGCCGGAGCGACGTCGTCACCCATTGGCACTTTGCGCATGTGGACCTTGAGAATCTGTTCACGACCACGGATGTCCGGAAGACCGACCACAACCTGACGGTCGAAACGACCTGGACGCAGCAGCGCAGGGTCCAGTACGTCAGGACGGTTGGTCGCAGCGATCACAATGATGCCGTCATTCATTTCGAAGCCGTCCATCTCCACCAGCAACTGGTTGAGAGTCTGCTCGCGCTCGTCGTGACCGCCGCCCATGCCGGCGCCACGGTGGCGACCAACGGCGTCGATTTCATCGATGAAGATGATGCATGGCGCGTGCTTCTTCGCCTGTTCAAACATATCGCGAACACGGCTGGCCCCGACACCGACGAACATTTCAACGAAGTCGGAACCGGAAATGGTGAAGAACGGCACTTTGGCTTCGCCGGCAATGGCCTTGGCCAGCAAGGTCTTACCGGTACCCGGTGGCCCCACCATCAGCACGCCGCGAGGAATGCGCCCGCCCAGGCGCTGGAACTTGCCCGGATCACGCAGGAACTCGACAAGCTCACCAACCTCTTCCTTGGCTTCGTCGCAACCGGCAACGTCAGCCAAAGTAGTCTTGACCTGATCTTCGGAGAGCAGGCGTGCCTTGCTCTTGCCGAAGCTCATCGGCCCGCCCTTGCCACCGGCACCGCCCTGCATTTGCCGCATGAAGAACATGAACACGGCAATGATCACCAGGATCGGGAAGCTCGCGACCAGGAGTTGAGTCCAGATGCTTTGCTGTTCAGGCTGCTTGCCTTCGACCACGACGTGGTTATCCACCAGATCGCCAATCAGGCCATTGTCCTGAATTGCCGGACGAATGGTCTTGAAACTGTCGCCATCGTTGCGCTTGCCGGTAATCACGTAGCCATCAACCGCCACGCGCTCGACCTTGCCATCCTTGACCTGCTGGATGAAGTCGGAATAGTTGAGGGTCTGCGGCTCGTTAGGGCTGGAGAAGTTGTTCATCACCGTCACCAGGACAGCCGCGATGATCAACCACAGGATCAGATTCTTTGCCATATCGTTCAATTAACTACCCTCTGAAGCAAGCTCCGCTAATGGCGCGCGCTTCGCATGATATTCACCGGCCTAACTTACTACATTACCTACAACTTGGCAGGCGCCGTCTGTAACCCTTTGTGAAACACTTCCTACACAATATTCGCTAATTCCCACAAGGCGAAATACGAAAAACCTATCGCCCCGCAAAAAAACCTCGCTTTATTCACTCCGGCCGCGGTAGCCCCAAGCCAGCATGTATTGCTCACGGGAACTGCCACGGGAAGAGTCCGGCTTGATCATCTGGACCTTGTCGAATTTCTGACGAGCGTCCTTCACGTAAGCATCAAACCCCTCACCCTGAAAAACCTTGATCACGAAATTACCACCCGGCTTGAGTATCCGAGCAGCCAGATCAAGAGCCAGCTCGCAAAGAAACATGGCTTTTGGCATATCTACGGCAGGCGTACCACTCATATTGGGGGCCATATCGGAAATCACAAGGTCCACCTGCGAATTACCCACGGCTTCCAGGATCCGGGCGAGCACTTCGTCCTGGGTGAAGTCACCCTGGATGAAAGTCACGTCCGGAATGCTGTCCATTTCCAGGATGTCCGAAGCGATCAGACGCCCCTGGCCACCGATCAGCCGGCTAGTAACCTGCGACCAGCCACCGGGCGCCGCCCCCAGGTCGACAACGGTCATACCCGGACGGATCAGCTTGTATTTCTCCTGTACCTCCAGAAGCTTGTAACTCGCACGCGAGCGGTAGCCATCCTTCTGTGCCTGCTTCACATAGGGATCATTGACATGTCTTTTCAGCCAACCAAGGCTTGTCTTGGAACGCGCCATTGGGCACCTCGATAATAAGGGTCGTGATTAGTTGGGCGGATCCACGAACCCTCGGGTAAAATGGCCGCCATTTTACAGAATCCAGACGAAAGGGTCAGATTATGCCGCTCACTCAAGAGCAGAAGAAACAGTACAAATCCATTGGCCACCATCTGAAACCGGTTTTGATTGTGGCTGACAACGGTTTGACTGAAGGTGTGCTAGCCGAACTTGAACGCGCTTTGGCGGATCACGAGCTGATCAAGATCAAGCTCAACATCCTGGATCGCGAATCGCGCCTGGCGTCCATTGCAGAACTGTGCAAGGTCGGCAAAGCGGATCTGGTTCAGGTCATCGGCAAGATGGCACTGATTTACCGCAAAAACTTCAGCGTCAACAAGCAGCTGTCGAACGTCCATCGCTTCAAGTGATGACAAGGGTCAAGGGTGTGCTTCGCGCACCCTGCCACTCCATCCCGGCACCGGCTGCAACACCAGCAGCAGCCCGGAAAAACCCAGGACAAGATAGCTGAATACCTGCCAACGCACTGCCTGAGGCCAACCGATACGCACCGCGAAGTACATCGCACACGCACCTAACGCCACCAACAACAGTTGCCCGCGAATATCCCGCCATAGACTGACAAGGCCCTCGGCCTGAATCAGCACCAAAACCTGAAAAACCACGCACGCTGCGGCAAATCCAACCATCAGCGCATTCAGCATGCCTGCGATTTCGTCGATCAGCAGCGGTGCCAGGCCAATTTTCCCCAGCACCGGCAGCAGACCGATATGCAACAGCCACAGACCGCCGACCCATAGCATCTGGGCCAGTTGCCAAAGCACGGCGCCCGCACGGAGCGGGCGCCTGCCTTTAGATGTGGCGAACTTCGACAATCTCGTACTCGATAACGCCACCTGGCGTTTTGACGGCGACCACATCCCCCTCTTCCTTGGCAATCAAGGCACGGGCAATGGGCGAGCCGACGGAGATCTTGCCGAGCTTGATGTCAGCTTCGTCCTCACCCACGATCTGGTACGTGACACTCTCATCTGTCTCGACGTTGGCAATCTCGACAGTCGTGCCGAAAATTACCTTGCCCGTGTGAGGAATGGTCGTGACGTCGATCACCACCGCATTCTGCATGCGGCCTTCGATGTCACGGATCCGTGCCTCGACCATACCCTGCTGCTCGCGAGCAGCGTGATATTCGGCGTTTTCCTTCAAGTCACCCAACTCACGGGCCGTACCGATGTCCTGGCTGAGCTTCGGACGAACGACCTTGGTCAGGTGAGTGTGCTCTTCTTCCAGGGCGCGAGCGCCCTGAACAGTCATGGGGTACTTCGTTATGCTCATGCCTTCAATCCTGCGTGTAGATCCTGCAAGCGGCGCACGGTCTTCTCGGGACCGAACTTCAGTGCTTCGCAGATCGCTTCGCCAGCAGCAATGGTGGTGGTGCAGTAAATCTTGTGCTGCAGGGCATTGCGACGAATGGAATAGGAGTCAGCGATCGACTGGCGACCTTCGGTAGTGTTGATGATCAGAGTGACTTCATCATTCTTGATCATGTCGACCACGTGCGGACGACCCTCGGTCACCTTGTTCACGCGGCGCACTTTAAGGCCTGCCGCTTCGATCAGCTTGGCAGTACCGGCAGTGGCAACCACTTCAAAGCCCAAGTTGATCAGATCACGGGCCACGCCTGCAACCAGTGGCTTGTCGTCGTCACGGACGCTGATGAACGCGGTACCACCGGTCGGCAGCACTTCGCTGGCGCCCATTTGCGCCTTGGCGAACGCTTCACCGAAGGTATCACCCACGCCCATCACTTCACCGGTGGACTTCATCTCTGGGCCGAGGATCGGGTCAACGCCAGGGAATTTGGCGAACGGGAACACCGCCTCTTTCACGCTGTAGAAATTCGGGATGATTTCCTTGGTGAAACCCAGCTCTTTCAGGGTTTTACCGGCCATCACGCGCGCCGCGATCATCGCCAGGGAAACACCGATGCACTTGGACACGAACGGTACGGTACGCGAAGCGCGCGGGTTGACTTCGATGACGTAGATGTCTTCGCCTTGCAGCGCCAACTGTACGTTCATCAGGCCGACCACACCCAGCTCCAGGGCCATTTTCTTGACCTGTTCGCGCATCTCGTCCTGGATGTGCGCAGGCAGCGAGTACGGTGGCAGCGAGCACGCGGAGTCACCGGAGTGAACACCGGCCTGCTCGATGTGCTGCATGATCGCGCCAATCACCACGTCCTTGCCGTCGCAGACCGCATCTACGTCCATTTCGATGGCGCAGTTGAGGAAGTGGTCCAGCAGCACCGGGCTGTCGTTGGACACCTGAACCGCTTCACGCAGGTAGCGCTTGAGTTCTTCTTCTTCGTAAACGATTTCCATCGCACGTCCGCCCAGTACATAGGACGGACGCACCACCAGCGGATAACCGATCTTGGCAGCGGCGCGAATTGCTTCGTCTTCGCTGCGCACGGTGGCGTTTGGCGGCTGACGCAGGTTCAGGCGCTGGACCATTTGCTGGAAGCGCTCGCGGTCTTCGGCACGGTCGATGGCGTCAGGGCTGGTGCCGATGATCGGCACACCGGCGGCTTCCAGGGCACGAGCCAGTTTCAGCGGGGTCTGGCCGCCGTACTGGACGATCACGCCTTTCGGCTTCTCGACGCGGACGATTTCCAGCACGTCTTCCAGGGTTACTGGCTCGAAGTACAGGCGATCGGAGGTGTCGTAGTCAGTAGAAACGGTTTCCGGGTTGCAGTTGACCATGATGGTCTCGTAACCATCGTCGCGCAGGGCCAGTGCCGCGTGCACGCAGCAGTAGTCGAACTCGATGCCCTGACCGATACGGTTCGGACCGCCGCCCAGGATCATGATCTTGTCGCGACCCGATGGAGCAGCTTCGCACTCTTCTTCGTACGTCGAGTACAGGTAAGCGGTGTCGGTGGCGAACTCGGCGGCGCAGGTATCGACGCGTTTGTAGACCGGGAACACTTCCAGCTTGTGGCGATGCGCACGCAAGCTCTTCTCGGTCACACCCAGCAGCTTGGCCAGACGCTGATCGGAGAAGCCTTTGCGCTTGAGGCGGAACATCAGGTCACGGTTGATGCTGGTCAGACCCAGGGTCTTGACCTTCTCTTCGTCCTTGATCAGATCTTCCATCTGCACCAGGAACCAAGGATCGATCATGGTCATGCCGAAGATGTCTTCAACGCTCATGCCGGCGCGCATCGCGTCCGCCACGTACCAGATACGCTCGGCGCCCGGCACGGTCAGCTCGCGCTTGAGCACGCTCATGCTTTCCGGGTTGCTTAGGTCAACCTTCTCGTCCAGACCGCAAACACCGACTTCCAGACCGCGAAGGGCTTTCTGCAGGGATTCCTGGAAGGTACGACCGATGGCCATGACTTCACCCACCGACTTCATTTGGGTGGTCAGGCGCGCGTCAGCCTTGGCAAATTTCTCGAAGGCGAAACGTGGCAGCTTGGTCACGACGTAGTCGATGGACGGTTCGAAAGACGCCGGGGTCTTGCCGCCGGTGATGTCGTTCGACAGCTCGTCCAGGGTGTAACCCACAGCCAGTTTGGCGGCGACCTTGGCAATCGGGAAACCGGTGGCTTTCGAAGCCAGTGCCGAGGAGCGGGATACGCGCGGGTTCATCTCGATCACGACCATGCGACCGGTGTTCGGGCAGATACCGAACTGAACGTTGGAACCGCCGGTTTCCACACCGATCTCGCGCAGTACCGCCAGGGAGGCGTTACGCAGAATCTGGTATTCCTTGTCGGTCAGGGTCTGTGCCGGCGCCACGGTGATCGAGTCACCGGTGTGCACGCCCATCGGGTCAAAGTTTTCGATGGAGCAGACGATGATGCAGTTGTCCTTCTTATCACGGACAACCTCCATCTCGTACTCTTTCCAGCCGATCAGCGATTCGTCGATCAGCAGCTCTTTGGTCGGCGACAGGTCCAGACCACGGGCGCAGATTTCCTCGAACTCTTCACGGTTGTAAGCGATACCGCCACCGGTGCCGCCCATGGTGAAGGACGGACGAATGATGCACGGGAAGCCCAGCTTCTCAAGGACCGCGTTGGCCTCTTCCATGCTGTGGGCGATACCGGAGCGCGGGCACGCCAAACCGATGGACTTCATCGCTTTGTCGAAACGCGAGCGGTCTTCAGCCTTGTCGATGGTGTCGGCGTTGGCACCGATCATTTCTACGCCGAACTTCTCCAGAACACCTTCGCGCTCCAGGTCCAGGGCGCAGTTCAGAGCGGTCTGGCCGCCCATGGTCGGCAGCAGTGCGTCCGGACGTTCTTTCTCGATGATCTTGGCAACGGTTTGCCATTTGATCGGTTCGATGTAAGTGGCGTCGGCCATGGCCGGGTCGGTCATGATGGTGGCCGGGTTGGAGTTCACCAGGATGACGCGATAACCCTCTTCGCGCAGGGCTTTACAGGCCTGGGCGCCGGAGTAGTCGAATTCGCAGGCCTGGCCGATCACGATCGGGCCAGCGCCGAGAATCAGGATGCTTTTAATGTCTGTACGTTTTGGCATGGGTTTGTCACTCAAATCCGCAGGTCAGTCGGCAAGCCGTCTTGTTCAATCTCTGAAGACTTGAGGGGGTCGCCGATATCGGGACCGCCCTCAAGCTTTGCTACATCAGGGCGAGCGATCAGCGTCGCTTGGCCATCTCGTTGATGAAGCGATCGAACAGTGGCGCTACGTCGTTCGGGCCAGGGCTGGCTTCCGGGTGACCCTGGAAGCTGAAGGCGCTCTTGTCGGTACGCTCGATACCTTGCAGGGTGCCGTCGAACAGCGATTTGTGGATCGCGCGGACGTTGGCTGGCAGGGTCTCTTCGTCAACCGCAAAACCGTGGTTCTGGCTGGTGATCATCACCACGCCGGTGTCCAGGTCCTGGACCGGGTGGTTGGCACCGTGGTGGCCGTGACCCATTTTCAAGGTCTTGGCACCGGAGGCCAGGGCGAGCAGTTGGTGACCGAGGCAGATACCGAACACCGGGATCTCGGTTTCCAGCACATCCTTGATCGCCTGGATCGCGTAGTCGCAAGGCTCCGGATCACCAGGACCGTTGGACAGGAACACGCCGTCCGGACTCAGTGCCAGCACATCAGCCGCCGGGGTTTGAGCAGGCACCACGGTTACGCGGCAACCACGCTCGACCAGCATGCGCAGGATGTTCACCTTGACGCCGTAGTCGTAGGCCACGACGTGATATGGCAGCTCGGACGCTTCGATGGTTGCGTGGCTGTCGGTTTTCAGATCCCAGACCGTCGAGCGCCACTCGTAGGTGTCCTTGGTGCTGACGACTTTCGCCAGGTCCATGCCCTTGAGACCAGGAAAACCCTGGGCGGCGGCGATGGCGGCTTCTTCGGAAATGTTGTCACCGGCCATGACGCAGCCGTTTTGCGCACCTTTTTCACGCAGGATGCGCGTCAGGCGGCGGGTGTCGATACCGGCGATTGCCACAACATTGTTGGCTTTCAGGTAGTCGGACAGGGACATCGTGTTACGCCAGTTGCTCGCCACCAGTGGCAGGTCACGAATGACCAGGCCGGCAGACCAGACGCGGTTCGATTCGGCGTCTTCCGGCGTGGTACCGGTGTTGCCGATGTGCGGGTAAGTCAGGGTAACGATCTGTTGGGCGTAGGAAGGATCGGTAAGGATTTCCTGATAGCCGGTCATTGCGGTGTTGAACACCACCTCACCAACGGTCTGACCGTCGGCTCCAATGGCTTCGCCGCGAAAAATGCTGCCATCAGCAAGGGCGAGTATGGCTGGCTTAGTCAAGAAGACCTCCCGTAAATAAAGCCTGAAAGGGCGATCGCAGGTTGTAAAAAAGCGGAGTGACGTATGGACACGTCACCCCGCTTCTTCACTGAATTATTCTGCGCGCTTTTAGTGGACACACTAAAGCTGTAGCTTACAGAAAAAGGCATTTTTGGTCTACCGCCAATGAGCCCGAAAGGCCGGAGAATGCGACAGGTCGTCGCTTGGCGGAGTAAAACCGGGCCCAAACGCTAGGTTCGGGCCCGATTTCGGGCGCATCTTAACGCAGGTCGAGCACGTCTTGCATGTCATAGAGGCCAGGCTCACGCCCGTCCAGCCACAATGCGGCACGCACCGCACCCTTGGCGAAGGTCATGCGACTGGATGCCTTATGAGTGATCTCGACACGCTCGCCATCTGCCGCAAACAGCACGGTGTGATCACCGACGATGTCGCCGGCGCGAACAGTGGCGAAACCGATCGTTTCACGATCACGCGCACCGGTCTGCCCCTCACGACCGTAAACCGCCACCTTCTTCAGATCACGACCCAGAGCATCGGCGATGACTTCGCCCATGCGCACTGCGGTACCGGACGGCGCATCGACTTTATGGCGATGATGGGCTTCGGTGATCTCGATATCGACATCATCCCCCAGCACGCGCGCAGCCGTGTCGAGCAGCTTCAGGCACAGGTTCACACCCACACTGAAGTTGGCCGCGAAGACGATCGGGATATCTTTGCCCGCCTCGGCCAGCAACTGCTTTTCTTCAACACTGAAACCGGTGGTGCCGATGATCATCGCCTTGCCGTGCCTGCGGCAGAAGGCGAGGTTCTTCAGGGTCACCGTCGGGTGTGTGAAATCGATCAACACATCGAATTCGTCAACGACACGATCCAGATCACCGGACAGTGGCACACCGATACGACCCAGTGCAGCCAGCTCACCGGCATCAGCGCCGACCAGCGTGCTGTCCGGGCGATCCACTGCTGCCGTCAACCCCGCACCAGGCGCTTGATGCACGGCTTCGATCAGGGTTTTGCCCATGCGCCCGGCGGCGCCCATCACAGCTATACGTCGCATGCCTGCCTCCTTACAAATCGCCGAAGAAGCGCTTCACGCCTTCGAACCAGCCCGTGGTCTTCGGTGAATGACTGTTGTCGTCTGCCAGCGAGCTGCGGAACTCTTCCAGCATTTCGCGTTGACGACGGCTCAGGTTGACCGGCGTCTCGACCGCTACACGGCACATCAAGTCACCCGCACCGCCGCCACGCACAGGCGCAACACCCTTGCCACGCACACGGAACTGCTTGCCGGTTTGAGTGCCCTCAGGGATCTTCAGCTTGACCCGACCATCGAGGGTCGGAATCTCCAGCTCGCCACCCAGCGCCGCATCGACAAAGCTGATCGGCACTTCACAGAACAAGTGCTTGCCGTCGCGCTGGAAGATCGAGTGCTCGCGCACATTGATCACCACGTACAGGTCGCCGGTCGGCCCGCCCTGGGCGCCCGCCTCGCCTTCGCCAGACAGGCGAATGCGGTCACCGGTATCGACGCCCGCCGGCACTTTCACCGACAGGGTCTTGTACTCTTCGACACGACCTTCGCCGTGGCAGGAATCGCACGGATCGGAAATGATCTTGCCCTGGCCATGGCAACGCGGGCAGGTCTGCTGCACCGAGAAGAAACCTTGCTGCATGCGCACCTGGCCGATACCGCCACAGGTCGGGCAGGTGACCGGCGAGGAGCCCTTCTTGGCACCCGAGCCATCGCACGGCTTGCAGTTGACCAGTGTCGGAACGCGGATATTCACGGTCGTGCCGCGCACCGCTTCTTCCAGATCCAGCTCCAGGGTGTAGCGCAAATCGCTGCCGCGCTGCGCGCCCCCGCGGGAACCACCGCGACCGCCACCGAAGAAGTCACTGAAGACATCGCCAAAGATGTCAGAGAAGTTCTGACCACCAAAACCGGCACCGCCGCCACCCATGCTCGGGTCGACGCCAGCATGGCCGTACTGGTCGTACGCCGCACGCTTGCTGGAATCGGACAGCACTTCGTAGGCCTCGTTGGCCTCCTTGAACATCTCTTCCGACGCTTTGTCATCGGGATTACGGTCCGGGTGGTGCTTCATCGCCAGGCGACGGTAGGCCTTTTTCAGGTCCGCCTCGCTTGAGCCTCGCTCAACACCCAATACTTCGTAATAGTCACGCTTTGCCATATGTCTTCTGCACTCTTGAGGACGTTCGGCCAACCTCTCCTGAGCTTCGCCAAACTCGTTGAGCCCCAATACAGGCCCGGACCCAACTCACGTCAATTCAACGATCCTGGTCTTTGTTTCAATCTGGCACTTTCAGCTCGGAAAGCAGGAGCATTCCCGGCCATGCCACCAGCACCCGAACCTTGTCGCATGCTGTAAAAATTCGCGTGTTCCAGACACGCCAACGCGGGAGCAAGCTCCCGCGCGGCGACATCCTACCAGTCACCGCCCAAAGGCAGTCAACCGGCCGACCAACAACTTACTTGTGGTCTTTGACTTCTTCGAACTCGGCGTCGACAACGTCGTCAGCCTTTTCCGCCTTGTCGTCGTGTGGTGCCGCGCCTTCAGCAGGCTGAGCCTGTTCGGCGTACATCTTCTGAGCCACTGGTGCGGAGACCTTGGACAGCTCTTCAACCTTGGCTTCGATAGCTGCCTTGTCGTCGCCTTTTACAGCGGCTTCCAGGGCAACTACGGCAGCTTCGATCGCAGTCTTCTCTTCAGCGCTCACCTTGTCGCCAGCATCAGCGACCATTTTGCGCGTCGAGTGAACCAGTGCATCACCCTGGTTACGGGCAGCGGCCAGCTCTTCGAACTTGCGGTCTTCCTCGGCATTGGCCTCGGCATCACGCACCATGCGCTCGATTTCCTCGTCGGACAGACCGGAGTTGGCCTTGATCACGATCGACTGAGTCTTGCCGGTGGCCTTGTCCTTGGCGCCTACGTGCAGAATGCCGTTGGCGTCGATGTCGAAGGTCACTTCAATCTGTGGCACGCCACGTGGTGCTGGTGGAATCTCGGCCAGGTCGAACTTGCCCAGGGACTTGTTCTGCGCCGCTTGCTTACGCTCACCTTGCAGCACGTGAATGGTCACGGCGCCCTGGTTGTCGTCGGCAGTCGAGAACACTTGCGATTTCTTGGTAGGAATCGTGGTGTTTTTCTCGATCAGCGCAGTCATCACGCCACCCATGGTTTCGATACCCAGGGTCAGCGGGCTGACGTCCAGCAGCAGAACGTCTTTCACGTCACCAGCCAGAACAGCACCCTGGATCGCAGCACCCATGGCAACGGCTTCGTCCGGGTTCACGTCTTTACGGGCTTCTTTACCGAAGAACTCGGTCACCAGCTTCTGAACCAGTGGCATACGGGTCTGACCGCCAACCAGGATCACGTCGTTGATCGAACCAACGTCGATACCGGAGTCTTTCAGCGCGATGCGGCATGGCTCGATGGTGCGTTGAACCAGGTCTTCTACCAGCGCTTCCAGCTTGGCGCGGGAGATTTTCACGTTCAAGTGCTTAGGACCGGTGGCATCTGCAGTGATGTACGGCAGGTTCACGTCGGTCGACTGAGCGGACGACAGCTCGATCTTGGCTTTTTCAGCGGCTTCTTTCAGGCGCTGCATCGCCAGCGGGTCACCCTTGAGGTTCATGCCGCTTTCTTTCTTGAACTCGTCGACGAGGTAGTCGATCAGACGGATGTCAAAGTCTTCACCACCCAGGAAGGTGTCGCCGTTGGTGGCCAATACTTCGAACTGGTGCTCACCGTCGACTTCAGCGATTTCGATCACGGAAACGTCGAAAGTACCGCCACCCAGGTCGTAAACGATCACGGTGTGGTCGCCCTTGGCCTTGTCCATACCGTAGGCCAGAGCAGCTGCGGTTGGTTCGTTGATGATACGTTTTACGTCCAGGCCCGCGATGCGGCCGGCGTCTTTAGTAGCTTGACGCTGACTGTCGTTGAAGTAGGCCGGAACGGTAATCACCGCTTCGGTCACAGGCTCGCCGAGGTAGTCTTCGGCGGTCTTCTTCATTTTTTTCAGGATTTCAGCCGAGATTTGTGGCGGCGCCATTTTCTGGCCGTTCACTTCAACCCAGGCGTCGTTGTTGTCAGCCTTGACGATCTTGTAAGGGACCATCTGGATGTCTTTCTGTACCACTTCTTCTTCGAAACGACGACCGATCAGACGCTTCACCGCGTACAGGGTGTTGTGCGGATTGGTCACTGCCTGACGCTTGGCGGACTGGCCGACCAGGATTTCGCCATCGTTGGCGTAAGCGATGATCGACGGCGTGGTACGCGCGCCTTCGGCGTTTTCAATAACTTTTGCCTTGCCGTTTTCCAGCACGGAGACGCAGGAGTTGGTAGTCCCCAGGTCGATACCGATAATTTTGCCCATGTTCACTCTCCCGAAACTTTGGATTTGGTTGCCGCAGCAGTGGTGGCTAACTGCGGTAGCACTTAAACGCTTGACTTCTAAATGGGGGCCTTGCGGCTAATTTCAAGCCTGCTCATCAATGGAAGGCGAAACTGGCGCAGGCGCTTTGCTGACCACGACCATCGCCGGGCGCAGCAGGCGGCCATTAAGCTGATAGCCCTTTTGGAACACCTTGAGCACGCTGTTCGGCTCGAGGTCGGCGCTTTCCTGCATGGCCATTGCCTGATGCAGGACGGCGTTGAACGGTTCGCCATGCGGATCGATCGCTTCCAGCTGATAACGCTTCAGGGTGTCCTGGAACATTTTCAGGGTCAGCTCGATGCCCTCGCGCATTGGGCGGATGCTTTCGTCATCCGGGTTGGACAACTCCAGGCCACGCTCGAGGCTGTCGATGATCGGCAGCAGGTCGCCAGCAAATTTTTCCAGCGCGAATTTGTGAGCTTTTTCTACATCCTGCTCGGCACGACGGCGGACGTTCTGCAGATCGGCGGCCACACGCAAAGCTTGATCCTGCGCGCCTGCCAGCTGCTCTTCGAGCACTTGTACACGAGCCGCCAGGTCTTCACCCGAAGCCTCGGGCGCCTGGTTGGCGTCTGGGTTTTGCGTATCCACTGTCTGTTCGTCAGCCATAGAATTCTCCTTTCAAGATCGTCCGCGAGCCTGACTCGCGCTTCTGCCCAGTTATATGGGGCCGCAAAATCAACCTTCAAGGGGTGTCCACGCATTAACCCTACAAAAACACCTGCATTATCATTCCAGGGCGCACTAAGGATTTCGTCGGATCAAGCGAATCGAGCTAAAGGGGGGCATTGTCAGCCCGAAACAAAACACTGTATAAATAACCAGACCTAATGCCTGGGAGCGGCCTTTATGCTGGTGCACCTGTCCGTACATAACTACGCCATCGTTGAACATCTCGATCTCGAACTCGATCGCGGGATGAGCGTGATCACAGGAGAAACCGGCGCCGGCAAGTCGATCATGCTCGACGCGCTTGGCTTGACCCTCGGCGATCGCGCCGATAGCGGCGTGGTCCGTCCCGGCGCAGACAAGGCCGACATCCTGGCGACCTTCGATCTGGTCGACATCCCGGAAGCCAGCGCCTGGCTCGCCGAACGCGACCTCGAGAACGATGGCCCGTGCATCCTGCGCCGGGTGATCACGGCGGAAGGGCGTTCGCGCGGCTACATCAACGGCACGCCCTGCCCGCTGGGCGACCTCAAGGCACTGGGCGAACTGCTGATCGATATTCACAGCCAGCACGAACACCAATCCCTGCTCAAGACCGACACCCACCGCCGCCTGCTCGACGAGTATGCCGGCGCGACGGACCTTGCCCGCCAGGTACAACTGGCCGCCCAACGCTGGCGCCAGACCCGCCAGGAACTGGAACGACTCTCCAATTCCGGTGACGAGCAGCGTGCTCGCCACCAACTGCTCAGCTATCAACTGGAAGAACTGGAAAACCTGGGACTTGGCGACAATGAACTGGAACAACTTGAGCAGGAACACAAGAACCTGACCAACGCCGAAACCCTGCTGGGTATCTGCCGGCAAGTGGTCGAGCAATGCAGTGAAAGTGATTCAGGCAATGTGCTCAACGCGCTGACTGCCAGCCTCAACCGCCTGTCGAGCGTGAACAACTCGATCGGCGCACTGGGCGAGGCCAGTAGCCTGCTGACCAGCGCGCAGATCCAGGTGGAAGAAGCCGTCGGCGAGTTGAATCGCTTCCTCGACAACTTCGACGCCGACCCGTCACGCCTTCAATATCTGGAGGAACGTCTCGATTCGATCTACACCCTGGCGCGCAAACACCGCATCCAGCCGACCGAAGTCGCCGAGATGCAGCAAAAGCTGCTGGATGAAATCGAAACCCTGAATGCCAACGACGAATCCATCGAGCGACTGAGCGATGAGCTGTCGTCCTATGCCCGCCACTACCAGGAAAAGGCCCGCGAGCTAAGCGACTTGCGTCACCAGGCCTCGAGCAGCCTGGCCAGCGCCGTGGAACAGGAAATCCAGCGCCTGGGCATGCCCGGCGGCCGCTTCACCATCGAACTGCGCCCCAACAGCGGCGACGAACTGCTGCCTAACGGGCTCGAGCAGGTAGAACTGCTGGTCAGCGCCAACCCGGGGCAACCGCTCAAAGCCCTGGCGAAAGTCGCATCGGGTGGCGAGCTGTCGCGGATCAGCCTGGCTATCCAGGTGATCACCGCACAAACCTCTCGCGTACCAACCCTGGTGTTCGACGAAGTGGACGTGGGCATTGGCGGTCCGACCGCAGAGATCGTCGGCCAGTTGCTGCGCAGACTTGGTGAGCGAGGGCAGGTACTGACCGTAACCCACTTGCCACAAGTAGCAGCGCAAGGTCATCAACATCTATTTGTGCACAAAGTACGAGGTGAGGACGCCACCCGAACTGCAGTTTCCAAATTGAGCAGGAACGATCGCGTCGAAGAGGTGGCTCGAATGTTGGGCGGCATCGATCTGACCAAGGAATCCCTGGCTCACGCCAAAAAAATGGTAGTAGCCGCAAAAGCTTGAGGTAGGGCAGAAAGCACGAAGGCGACCCTGGGGTCGCCTTCGTTCGTTTCGCGAACCTTGTGTTCGCGCGACATGCTTACTTTTTCTTGCGTACGTACAGCACCAGATTGTGATCAACCATCTCGAAGCCATACTTGTCGACGATTGCTTTCTGCAGGCGCTCGATTTCTTCGTCGAAGAATTCGATCACTTCACTGGTCTCGACGTTGACCATATGGTCGTGATGCTTGCCGTCGTCCAGTTCGAAGACCGCATGGCCTCCATCGAAGTTGTGCCGCACCACAAGGCCAGCTGCCTCGAACTGAGTCAGTACACGGTAAACCGTGGCCAGACCGACGTCCTCGCCAGCCTCCATCAGTGCCTTGTAGACATCCTCGGCACTCATGTGGCGTTGCTCGGCGGAATCGAGCATTTGCAGAATTTTGACCCGTGGCAGGGTCACTTTGAGGCCGGCTTTGCGTAGTTCGCTATTTTCAACCATGGTCAGCTTTCTCGCGATGCTGCTTCGCAGCTTCTCTTAATGCGGGTATGATCGGCGTTTACGTTGTCCCAGCCAAGATAGTGGAAGTCGCCCACCGATGCAAAACACCAAGCTCTTGCTAACCAGTTTCACCTTTGTGGGACTGCTCGCACTCGCCGGTTGTTCATTCCCCGGGGTTTACAAAATCGACATCCAGCAGGGCAATGTCGTCACGCAGGACATGATAGACCAGTTACGCCCGGGAATGACCCGCAAGCAAGTACGGTTTATCATGGGCAACCCTCTGTTGACCGACACGTTCCATGCCGATCGCTGGGATTACCTGTACAGCCTGCAACCGGGGGGCGGTGAACGCCAACAGGAACGCATCAGCGTTATCTTCAACCCAAATGATCAACTTGTCAGCCTCTCCGGTGATTTCATGCCCGGCGTGAGCCGCGACGAGGCTATCCTCGGCAAGGACAGCGGCACTACCGTAACCGCGCCGGCTGAAAAGGCCGAGCAGCCAAAACCGGAAAAACCAGTGAAACCGGGTTCGCTGCTGGATCAGATCCAGAAGGAAGTGGACGGTGTAGAAACTGTTCCAGTCCCGACACCAGAACCATTGGATACCAAGCCGCAATAATTTGCGACGCAATAAAAACCCGGCATGTCCGGGTTTTTTATTATCTGGCGTTTACTCGACTCACTGATTCCGAGCCTCGGCAGCCTTGGCCGCTCGTAGCCGACGAACTTCCTTCGGATCCGCCAGCAACGGCCGGTAGACCTCGATACGATCCCCCGCCTGAACCATACGACTGTTAGGATCGGCGATCACCTTGCCGAAGACCCCCACGGGACACACCGCCAAATCCAGCTCAGGAAATGCTTTGCCAATACCGGATTGAAGCAATACCGCCCGAACGCTTGATCCTGGCGGTACTTGCACCGATAAAAGCACCTGACGATCAACGGCGGCATAGACCACCTCGACCTCGATCACGGCCTCAGCCATATATTTGCTTGGCCCGCTGGCAGAATGCATCCACCAGCGTATTGGCCGCCTGATTGAACAACGGTCCCAAGGTCGCGCGAACAATAGGCCCGGCATAATCGAACGAAAGGTCCAGGCTGATCTTGCAGGCCTTGTCGGTCAATGCCTTGAATACCCAATTGCCATGCAGTTGAGTGAATGGGCCTTCCTCAAGGTTCATCTCGATCGACTTCCCTGGAACCAGGGTATTGCGCGTCACGAAATGCTGGCTGAGTCCGCCCTTGGCCACGCCAACGCTGGCACGCATATGCTCGGGCGAGCTTTCCAGCACTTCGGCAGTAGAACACCACGGCAGAAATTCCGGGTATCGCGCCACGTCGTTGACCAGGTCATACAGGGCTTGTGCCGGATACGGCAGCAAGGCCGAACGTGAAATGTGTGTCGTCATGTCAGCGTCACTTCCACAGTTGGGCGGCAAACACTACAAGAATGCCGATGGGCGCCACATAGCGCATCAAGAACAAAGACAGGGCGAACAACGCAGGATTACGGATCGACAGTTCGTCGTGCACCGCTTCCCGCCTCATCACCCAGCCCGCAAACACCACGAAACACAAACCACCGAGTGGCAACATGATCCGCGAAGTAAAGAAATCGATCACACCGAAGAAATCCAGCCCGCCCGTGGCACCCCATTGATAGAGGTGGAACAAGCCGTCTTCGTTCACGAAAAACCTGGCTGGCTTCCAGATATTGAAGGAAAACACTGTGCCCAGACCAACAAACCAGCAGGTAAATGCCAGCCAGAAAGTCACCCAGGCACGACTGACTCTTGTCCGTTCGACCAGGTAAGCCACCATCGGCTCGAGCAGCGAGATCGCCGAGCTCCAGGCTGCAATCGCCACCAGCACGAAGAACACTACGCCCATCAACTGACCGAATGCTACGTTACCGAAGGCAAACGGCAGGCTCACAAACATCAATCCAGGCCCTTCGCTCGGGTTCAGACCCGCAGCGAACACAATCGGAAACAATGCCAGGCCGGCCACCAGGGAAACAAAAGTATCGAGCAGCGCCACACCGACGACGGTCCCGGAAATCGATGAATTCTTCGGCATGTAGGCACCGTAGATCATGATCGAACCCACGCCCACGCTCAGGGAAAAGAACGCGTGCCCCATGGCCGGCAGTAAGCCGTCGAGGACTTTTTCCGGATGGAAGTCGAACATGAAATGCACGCCCTCCATGAAATATCCGGTGGTCATGCTGTAGCCCAGCAACACCATCACCATCACGAACAGCATCGGCATCATGACTCGCAGGCTGCGCTCAAGCCCGGCGACCACACCTTTGGCGATCACAACCGCCGACAGCAGCATGAAAATCGTGTGCCAAAGTGTCAGGCGCCACGGGTCGGCAATGACATTGCCAAAGTACGCCCCCACCTGCTCCGGTGTCGCACCCTGGAAGTCGCCGCGTCCCATGTCGATGATGTAATCGAGCGACCAGCCGCCGACCACACTATAGAAAGACAGGATCAGTAACGCCGTGATCATCCCGGCAAAGGCGCCCCAGGACCATTTGGCCGAATGTCCGGCTTCCAGCGCCAACACTTTCAAGGCGTTGGCCGGACTCTGCCGGGCACGCCGGCCGATCAAGGTTTCCGCCAACATGACCGGAATGCCGATCAGTGCGATACACGCCAGAAACATCAGCACAAAAGCGCCGCCGCCATAGACGCCGAGCATATAAGGGAACTTCCAGATGCTGCCCAGCCCCACGGCCGAACCGGTCGCGGCGAGTATGAAAACCCAGCGGCTAGCCCAACTGCCGTGGACAGAAACCTTGTCTGTCGACATCGATATTACGACCAAGCGTTCAAAAAAGAGCGCGCATTGTCCGGGATTCAATCAACCTGCTCAAGCACGCAGCATCACCGTAGCCGACTCGCTTGCAACTCCCTATAATGCCGCCCCTATGGCTAAACAGAAGAAACACCCCACAGGGACCATCGCGCAAAATAAAAAGGCGCGACACGATTACTTCATCGAACATCGGTTCGAGGCTGGTCTGGTCCTGGCCGGCTGGGAAGTAAAAAGTTTGCGGGCAAGCAAGCTGCAACTGGTTGACAGCTATGTACTGCTCAAGGACGGCGAAGCCTGGCTGCTCGGCAGCCACATCACGCCGCTGACGACGGCCAGTACCCACGTCATTGCCGATCCGACCCGCACCCGAAAATTGCTGCTCAACCGGCGCGAGCTGGAAAAGCTGGCCGCCGCCGTACAGCAGAAGGGTTACGCCTGCGTCTGCCTGTCCTGGTACTGGAGCAAGCACATGGTCAAGTGCGAGATCGCTCTGGGCAAGGGCAAGAAGGAATACGACAAGCGAGATACCGAGCGCGAACGCGACGCCGGCCGCGAGTTGCAGCGTGCGGTGCGGAACAAGGGCAAAGAGGACTAACGTCGCTTCTTACCTCTTCGCGGGCAAGCCTCGCTCCCACAGACGCGCCCGTCTGTAGGAGCGAGGCTTGCCCGCGAATGCTTCAACGCAACTCAAACTGACTTACATCCCCTTGCGCCGCTCCGCCCGGGCCATGCGCTGTACTTCCTGACGCACCTCTTCCAGCACTTCCTGCACATACAGGATGTGACGGCTGGAGACTTCCCGCGCCTCCTCCGCCCGACCTTCGATAATCGCCAGATACAATTCCCGGTGCTGCGTGATCAGCATGTCACGGGTTTCAGTGCGCTGCTTGTACATGCCGCCAATGTTGGTCACCACATTGCGCTTGAGCAGGTCGAACAAGCCACGAATGGTGTGCAGCAGCACCGCGTTGTGACTGGCTTCGGCAATCGCCAGATGGAATTTCGCATCTGCCGCGCCCTCTTCCGCCCGACTGACTTCATCGTGTCGTGAGTAACAGTCCTGCAATTCGTTGAACGCCGCGGTCAGTCGCTCGCGATCAACATCCGTGGCGCGCAACGCCGCGTAATAAGCGCAGGATGCTTCCAGCGTGTGCCGAAACTCCAGCAAATCACGCTGGGCCTCGGGATTGCTTTCCAGCAATTGCAGCAGTGGATCGCTGAAGGTCGCGCCCAGCGATTCCACCACATAATTACCGCCGCCCTGGCGACTGACCAGCAAACCCTTGGCAACCAGTTTCTGAATCGCTTCGCGCAACGAAGGACGCGATACACCGAACTGCTCGGCCAATGCCCGCTCCGCCGGCAGGCGTTCACCCGCCTTCAGCGTGCCCTCGAGGATCATGCCCTCCAACTGCTCGACAATATCGTCAGACAAACGGCGCTGACGAATCTGATCAAAGCCCATAACTCGATTTCTCCACGACCCGACGGCTCGCCGGGGCTCTATTCTGGCCCATTCGCCGCACGTCGGCACCTGTCGGTGATCAATTACTCGCGCGCCCCGGAAGCCCCGATGGATCACGCATTCGACAAAAGTTTTAGGGCGGCAAATTGACACACCGCCTACAAGGCTTTTACCCTAGCCAACAGCGATTGTAAATTGGTATTACCAATTATCCAAGAACGCTGATCAGTGCCTGACCAACAACAATTAGGGGCCACCCCATATGCAAACCTGGCAACAGCTCTACAGCCCTCTCGGCAGCCTCGGTTTATCCGCGCTCGCAGCCGTCATTCCCATCGTGTTTTTCTTTCTGGCCCTGGCCGTGTTCCGCCTAAAAGGGCACGTGGCCGGCAGCATTACCCTGGCCCTCTCGATTCTGGTGGCAATCTTTGCCTTTCAGATGCCGGTGGACATGGCATTCGCCGCCGCCGGATATGGCTTCGCCTATGGCTTGTGGCCGATTGCCTGGATCATCGTGGCGGCCGTGTTCCTCTACAAGCTGACGGTCAAGAGCGGCCAGTTCGAAGTGATCCGCAGCTCAGTGCTGTCGATTACCGACGACCAGCGCCTGCAGGTGCTGCTGATCGGTTTTTGCTTCGGCGCCTTCCTCGAAGGTGCAGCCGGCTTCGGTGCGCCGGTGGCGATTACCGCCGCACTGCTGGTAGGACTGGGCTTCAACCCGCTGTACGCCGCTGGCTTGTGCCTGATCGCGAACACGGCCCCCGTCGCGTTCGGCGCCTTGGGCATTCCGATCATCGTTGCCGGCCAAGTGACCGGTATCGACGCATTCAAGATCGGCGCCATGGCCGGCCGCCAGCTGCCACTGCTGTCGCTGTTCGTACCGTTCTGGCTGGTGTTCATGATGGATGGCCTGCGCGGCGTCCGCGAGACCTGGCCTGCCGCACTGGTGGCCGGCTTGAGCTTTGCCGTGACCCAGTACTTCACCTCGAACTTCATTGGCCCGGAACTGCCAGACATCACGTCGGCCCTGGTCAGCCTGGTTTCCCTGACGCTGTTCCTGAAAATCTGGCAGCCGAAACGCGCCGCCGGCCAACACATCGTCGGTGCCGTCTCCGCTTCCGTCGTGAGTGCCAGCGCCGGTGGCTTCGGCCAGAAGCGCACCACAATGGCTTCGCCCTACAGCCTGGGGGAAATTTTCAAGGCCTGGTCGCCGTTTCTGATCCTCACCGTGCTGGTCACCATCTGGACCCTGAAACCGTTCAAGGCGATGTTTGCCGCCGGCGGTTCGATGTACAGCTGGGTGTTCAACTTCGCCATACCGCACTTGGACCAGATGGTGATCAAGGTTGCGCCGATTGTTGCCGCACCGACTGCCATTCCGGCGGTGTTCAAGCTTGATCCGATTTCCGCGACCGGCACGGCGATTTTCTTCTCGGCGCTGATCTCGATGCTGATCCTGAAGATCAACATCAAAACTGGTCTGACCACTTTAAGAGAGACTTTCTACGAACTGCGCTGGCCGATTCTGTCCATCGGCATGGTGCTGGCCTTCGCCTTCGTCACCAACTACTCGGGCATGTCATCGACCATGGCCCTGGTGTTGGCAGCCACCGGCACAGCTTTCCCGTTCTTCTCGCCGTTCCTCGGTTGGCTGGGCGTGTTCCTGACCGGCTCTGATACCTCGTCCAATGCGCTGTTCAGCTCGTTGCAAGCGACCACTGCGCACCAGATCGGTGTCAATGACACCTTGCTGGTGGCGGCGAATACCAGCGGCGGGGTGACCGGCAAGATGATCTCGCCACAATCGATCGCCGTGGCCTGCGCCGCGACCGGCCTGGTGGGCAAGGAGTCGGATCTGTTCCGCTTCACGCTCAAGCACAGCCTGTTCTTCGCCACCATCGTCGGCCTGATCACCCTGGCTCAGGCCTACTGGTTCACCGGCATGCTGGTGCACTGAGTCCTACAGCCAATCTGAAAAAAACCGACGCCGGACCACCACTCCGGCGTCAGCAATTCACACCTGGTCCGTAAGGCTGCTGAAAGCGTGCATCGCTATAGTCAGCAGCCTCAACGGACGGACAACCGGCCGAGAGACACGCCTGATGAGCGAGCTTTTTTACAACGCCGTGCCGAATGCGACCCGCGTCGCCCCGCCACTGCCCGAGCCTCGGCAATACCCCAGCGAGAAACCGCAACGGGTGTACCTGTTCGGGACCTGCGTAGTGGATTTGTTCTACCCGGAAGCCGGAATGGACGCGATCCACTTGCTGGAGCGCGAAGGCATCCGTGTCGAGTACCCGCAAGGGCAAAGCTGCTGCGGGCAACCGGCCTACACCTCGGGTTACACCGAACAGGCCAGGACCGTCGCGCGCTCGCAACTGGCGCTGTTCGCCGGGGATTATCCAGTGGTGGTGCCGTCCGGCTCCTGCGCCGGCATGTTGCGCGAGCACTATGCCGATTTGTTCAAGGACGAGCCGGACACGTTGAAACAGGTTCAGGCACTGGCTGCCAGGACCTATGAACTCGCCGAGTTCTTGCTGTTTGTCTGCAAGGTGCAGCTCAAGGACAGCGGGGAACCGGTGAAGGTGGCGTTGCACACGTCGTGTTCGGCACGCCGTGAAATGAACACCCACCTGCACGGGCGCGAGCTGTTGGCGCAGTTGAGCAACGTGGTGAGGGTCAATCACGATCACGAAAGTGAATGCTGTGGCTTCGGTGGGACATTCAGCGTCCGTATGCCGGACATTTCCGGGGCGATGGTCGCTGACAAGACCCGATCGTTGAAGGAATCCGGTGCGCACAAGGTGCTCAGTGCCGACTGCGGTTGCCTGATGAACATCAATGGCTCGCTGGAGAAACAGAAGGAAGCGTTGCGCGGCCAACACCTGGCCAGTTTCCTCTGGCAGCGAACCGGAGGCGCACAATGAACGCCTCCACGATTATTCCTACGGTCGCCGTAGAAGAAGATTTCCGCACCCGGGCTCACGAGGCGCTGGGTGATGCGCAATTGCGAAACAACTTTCGCAAGGCGATGGATTCACTGATGACAAAACGGGCAACGGCTTTCAGCGATGCCCATGAAAGAGAACACCTGCGAGCGCTGGGCAATGCTGTCCGCGCCCGTGCGTTATCGAAGCTGCCCGACTTGCTCGAGCAACTTGAACAGAACCTGACCCGCAACGGTGTGACAGTGCACTGGGCGGAAACGGTGGACGAAGCCAATGGCATCGTCCTCTCGATCATCCGCGCTCACGAGGGGCGGCAAGTGATCAAGGGCAAATCGATGGTCAGCGAAGAGATGGAGATGAACCATGTCCTCGCTGAACAGGGCATTGAATGCCTGGAATCGGACATGGGCGAGTACATCGTCCAGCTCGACCACGAGAAGCCTTCACACATCATTATGCCGGCGATCCACAAGAACGCCGGTCAGGTCGCGTCCTTGTTCCACGACAAACTTGGCGTGGAATACACCAAGGACGTTGACCAACTCATTCAGATCGGTCGCAGGGTCCTGCGGCAGAAATTCTTCGAAGCGGACATCGGCGTCTCCGGCGTCAACTTCGCCGTGGCCGAAACCGGCACCCTGCTGCTGGTGGAAAACGAAGGCAACGGTCGCATGACGACCACAGTGCCACCGGTGCACATCGCTGTCACCGGTATCGAAAAAGTCGTGGAAAACCTGCGCGACGTGGTGCCGTTGTTGTCACTGCTGACCCGTTCGGCCCTGGGCATCCCGATCACCACCTACGTCAACATGATCTCCGGGCCGCGCAAGGAACATGAGCTCGACGGTCCGCAGGAAGTGCACCTGGTGTTGCTGGACAACGGCCGCAGCCAGGCATTTGCCGACAGCGAATTGCGCCAGACCCTGAACTGCATCCGCTGCGGCGCCTGTATGAATCATTGCCCGGTCTACACCCGAATCGGTGGCCATGCCTACGGCGAGGTCTACCCCGGCCCTATCGGAAAAATCATCACCCCGCACATGGTCGGCCTGGCGAAAGTTTCGGACCACCCTAGCGCCTCTTCACTATGCGGTGCCTGCGGTGAAGTGTGCCCGGTCAAGATTCCGATCCCTTCCCTGCTGCGGCGTCTGCGCGAAGAAAACGTCAAGGCACCCGATAGCCCGCATCAAGCGATGCGCGGCCAGGGCAGCAAGTACTCGCGCAAGGAACGGTTCATCTGGAATGCCTGGGCCAGGCTCAACAGTTCACCGACGCTGTATCGCCTATTCGGTTTCTTCGCCACGCGCCTGCGCGCACTCACGCCAAAAAATGTCGGGCCGTGGACGCAAAACCACAGCGCGCCGAAACCCGCCGCCCGTTCACTGCATGACATGGCTCGTGAGCATCTGGCCAAACAGGGAGATCGTTGATGAGCGCCAAGCAAAACATCCTCGGCAAACTGCGCAAAAGTCTGACAGGTACCACACCTGTGGCCGACAACTTCGACGTCGGTCTGGTCACCGAGCCTTACACCTACACCCCGGAACAACGCATCCCGCAACTGCGCAAACTGATGGAGGCCGTGCACACGGAAATCCATCTGACCTCGGGTGAAGACTGGCCGGCCTTGCTGGCGAAACTGCTGCTGGATCGTCAGCTGCCGAGCCTGTTGATCGCACCGACGACACCTCACGGTCAATGCGTCACTCGGCACTGGGCGAAAAATCCGAACCTGCCGACACTCAAGGCCTACGATCGTCCGGTTGAAGAATGGAAAGCCGAGCTGTTCAACGACACCACGGCCAGCCTGACCTCTACCCTGGGCGCAATCGCGGCGACCGGTAGCCTGATTCTCTGGCCAACACGGGAAGAACCGCGCTTGATGAGCCTGGTGCCACCGGTGCATTTCGCTTTGCTCAAGGCCAGCGAAATCCGCGATAACTTCTATCAGGTGCAGCAGGAATACGAATGGGCCCAGGGTATGCCGACCAACGCTTTGCTGGTGTCCGGCCCGTCGAAGACGGCCGATATCGAGCAGGTGCTGGCCTACGGCGCCCATGGCCCGAAGGATTTGGTGGTGTTGATCCTGGAGGACCAATGAGTCTACCGGCCGCTTTCCTGCGCGATGCGCAGCAACTGATCCCCCGGGAACGTCGCTTCGACGACCCGTTGTCGACGTTGGCGTTCGGCACCGACGCCAGTTTCTATCGCCTGATCCCGCAACTGGTGATCCGCGTCGAGTCTGAAGATGAAGTGGTGGCGCTGCTGCAACTGGCACAGCGCGATCAGGTTCCGGTGACCTTCCGCGCCGCCGGCACCAGCCTGTCCGGCCAGGCCATCAGCGACTCGGTGTTGATCGTCCTTGGGGATAACTGGAACGGTCGCGAGATCCGAGGCCAGGGCACACAAATTCGCCTGCAACCGGGCGTGATCGGCGCCCAGGCCAATGCCTGGCTGGCACCGTTCGGCCGCAAGATCGGCCCGGACCCGGCATCGATCAACGCCTGCAAAATCGGCGGCATCGTCGCTAACAATGCCAGCGGCATGTGCTGCGGCACCGCGCAAAACACCTATCACACCCTGGCCGGGATTCGTCTGGTACTGGCCGATGGCAGCCGTCTCGATACCGAAGATGCCGCCAGTGTCTCTGCGTTTCGGCAAAGCCATGCATCGCTGCTGGAACGTCTGGCGACACTGGGTCGCGAAACACGCGCCAACACCGAACTCGCTGCAAAAATTCGCCACAAATACCGCCTGAAAAACACCACTGGCTTGTCTCTCAACGCCCTGGTGGATTACGACGAGCCTGTGGATATCTTGAGCCACTTACTGGTGGGCTCCGAAGGCACCTTGGGCTTCATCAGCGCAGTGACCTACGACACGGTGATCGACCACCCGAACAAGGCCTCGGCGCTGATCGTCTTCCCGAACGTGGAGACTTGCTGCAACGCCGTCACCGTGCTGAAAAACCAACCGGTGTCAGCCGTGGAACTGCTGGACCGCCGCAGCCTGCGCTCGGTGCAGAACAAACCCGGCATGCCCGCTTTCGTACAGCACCTGTCGAACAATGCCTGCGCCTTGCTGATCGAATCCCGCGCGGCGTCGTCCACGTTGCTACAGGAACAACTGGCGCAGATCATGGCGTCACTGGCTTCGTTCCCAGTGGAGAAACAAGTCGACTTCACTGAAGACCCAACGGAAAACGCCCGCCTCTGGGCGATCCGCAAGGACACCTTCCCCGCCGTCGGCGCGGTGCGCAAGACCGGCACCACGGTGATCATCGAGGACGTGACCTTCCCGGTGGAACAACTGGCCATCGGCGTGAACCGCCTGATCGAGTTGTTCGACAAACATCACTACGACGAAGCGATTCTTTTCGGACACGCGCTGGAAGGCAATCTGCATTTCGTCTTCACCCAAGGCTTCAACAGCGCGGAAGAAATCGCACGCTACCAGGCGTTCATGGACGACGTGGCACAGTTGGTGGCCGTGGAGTTTGGCGGTTCGCTCAAGGCTGAACACGGTACCGGGCGCAACATGGCACCGTTTGTCGAGCTGGAATGGGGCAGCGATGCCTATCAGTTGATGTGGCAACTCAAACGCCTGCTCGATCCCAACGGCATCCTCAACCCGGACGTGGTCCTCAGCGAGGATCCACAGATCCATCTCAAGCACCTGAAACCACTGCCAGCCGCCGACGAGATTGTGGATAAGTGCATCGAATGCGGCTTCTGCGAACCGGTCTGCCCATCGAAGGGCCTGACCCTGAGCCCGCGCCAGCGCATCGTGATCTGGCGGGACATCCAGGCGAAAAAACGCGCCGGGGTCGATACCCGAGACCTTGAAACCGCCTACGAATACCAGGGCATCGAAACCTGCGCCGCGACGGGTCTTTGTGCGCAACGCTGCCCGGTAGGAATTAACACCGGCGAGCTGGTGAAAAAGCTTCGCGGCCAGCACGCAACCCATACGAAAACCGCCAACTGGATCGAAGGAAATTTCGCCACGGCGCTGCAAGGCGCGCGACTGACCCTACATGTGGCAAACGGTGCCCGGATGTTGCTGGGGGCACCGCGGCTGACAAAGCTTTCCGCTGCCGTGACCGGACTGTCCAAAGGGCAAATCCCGCAGTGGACCAACGCCATGCCGCAGCCTGAGCGGGCGATCCGCTTCAGCCCGCCCGTGACGGACGAGCGACCGCGAGTGGTATACCTGGCCGCGTGCGTTTCACGCGCCATGGGCCCGGCTGCCGGCGACAAGGAACAAATGTCGCTGTACGACAAAACTCGCGGACTGCTGGAAAAAGCCGGTTACCAAGTAGTCTTTCCGGACAATCTGGACAATCTCTGCTGCGGCCAGCCCTTCGCCTCCAAGGGCTACGCCGAACAGGCCGAGCACAAACGCCAGGAGCTGATCGGCGCACTGCTCCACGCCAGCCGTGGGGGCCTCGACCCCATCTACTGCGACACCAGCCCGTGCACCCTGCGTCTGGTTCAAGACCTGGGTGAAGCCCGCCTCGACCTGTACGACCCGGTGCGCTTCATTCGCACGCATCTGATGGATCGCCTGGAGTTCACCCCGCAGGAGGCACCGATTGCGGTGCACGTGACCTGCAGCACCCAACACCTGGGAGAAAGCCAGGCGCTGATCGATCTGGCGCGCAAGTGCAGCAAAAACGTGGTCATTCCCGAAGGTATTCACTGCTGCGGTTTCGCTGGCGACAAGGGTTTCACCACGCCGCAGTTGAACGCCCATTCGCTGCGCACGCTCAAGGAGACGGTGCAGCATTGCAGCGAGGGAATATCCACCAGCCGTACTTGTGAGATCGGCCTGACACAACACGGCGGAATCGACTACCACGGGCTAGTCTATTTGGTGGACCGCGTTACCCAGGCCAGGGCGACCTGATGACAAGGCCTCAAGGAAGACGCATTCAAGCGCCTGTTCAGTAGTTTCTTGCGGGTATCAACACAGAAAAACAGAACCCTGACGTGTCGCCGCAGTCCACCGATCAAGTCCCGCCAATGCGGGGCCTTCCCAACACTCGGCAGCCCGTCCTGATGGTCAGCGATGCCTGGCCACTCAGTTCAAGGAGATACTCATGAAACGTTCTGTACTGTTTGGTCTGTTCGTTACTGCCTCAATGCTGGCCTCCCCCTCGTTTGCCGCCGAAAAAGATCAATGCGCGCTCAATCTGAAAACCATCGAAAACGCAAAGGCACAGATTCCTCCCGAAATGACTGACCAGGTAGCAGACTCTGTCGAGAAAGCCCAAGCCGACCAGGCAAAAGGCACCAAACAAGGTATTGATGATTGCATTGCCGAGACCAACCAAACCATCCAGGACCTCAAGAACGCGAGCAAAGGCGGAAAGTAACTCTTGGCTCAAGGCCAACCTTCGGGTTGGCCTTCCGGGCCACATTGACGTAGACTGTACAGGCTTGTTGCTCATTTGATTCACGAGCAATGAGTTCGGGGCCGTTTAGGATTCGACGCCGGTTGCGAAACTTTAGGTGCATGCCGAGTTGGTAACAGAACTCGTAAATCCACTGTTGCAACTTCTTATAGTTGCCAATGACGAAAACTACGGCCAGGAATTCGCTATCGCTGCGTAAGCAGCCTTAGATCCTGAGCTTCTGGTACCTTCGGGTCCAGCAATCATTAGGGGATGTCTGTAAACCCGAAATGATTGTCATATAGAACAGAATCGCCGTGCAGTACGTTGTGGACGAAGCGGCTAAAACTTACACAACTCGCCCAAAGCACCCTGCCCGTCGGGTCGCTGAGGGTTAACTTAATAGACACGGCTACGCATGTAGTACCGACAGCGGAGTACTGGCGGACGGGGGTTCAAATCCCCCCGGCTCCACCAAATACCCGTTTCCACATGTTCCGACATGACTGGAAGCATCCCAAGAAGCCCGCCCCGTGCGGGCTTTCTTGTTTCTGAATGCTCCCGAACATATCCGCATATCGTTGCCGACCGTGCATCCCTCCATGCATCCTCGCTGAAAAAGTAAACCGAAGGGATACACGAGGTGAAGCGCAACCAGATCAAACACCGCCCGCTAGCCGCTTTTTTGCTCACCAGTCTTGAGCTGGACGGTGATGGTCTGTTCTTTCGCATGAAACCGGACGGCTTGATGTCATGGCAATTGCGCAACAAAAAAGCCGACGGCAAATGCTCCAGGGTGGGGCTTGGCGGCTATCCACACAGTGCACAGCGCTTCATCAGGCCATGTAACAAGTTCGTTCAAGCGGTTTTGGCGAGATGTTCAAACTGGCACTGATACTGGGCGTCCTTGAGGCTGGCTTCAAAATCCGCCAGCCCCGCATAGACCTTCTGCAACCCTTGAATCCGGGTCATCAGCTCCAGTTTTTTGTCGGCGATCGCCTTGTTCGCCAAATCCCAGGGCAGCTCCTGGCCCCGGTGATCCTGGAGGATCGCCTGCATCTCCTTAAGTTTGAAGCCCAATTTCTGAGCGCATTTGATGAAGGTCAGCAGTTCAACGCTTTGCTGGCTGTAAACGCGATACTTGCCTTCACGCTGGGGCGCTGGCAGCAAGCCAATGTCTTCATAGTGGCGGATGGTTTTAACTGTCGTACCCGACAACTGGGCTGCTTTGCCGATATACATGAAAAGTCCTTTTTTCGCACAAGAACGGGAGGCGCGCACTGGCGCGCCGCATCTTTGCATAGGTATACGGAGTCGGGAACCCGAGGGTGTCAAATGGCAGAGCACTGGCAAGGATGAAGCTGGCATCGCCTGTTGCAAGGCGATGCTGCATACCGTGTGTATCAGTGGCTGGCGATATCCTGGGCTTGCTTGAGCCAGGCTTCCCGCTGGTTGGGTCTGGAACCGATTAGCGGTCCAAACGTCAGGGTCTTCAACGGTTTGATGCCACAGAACTCCAGCGTGGTCTTGCGCATTTGGTGCAACCCAGGCATGCGATAGACCCATTTGAAGTACCACGGTGGAGTATCCATGGTAACCAGCAGGTGAGCCGTGCGCCCCTTTAAAAGCTTGTCGGGAAAGGCTTTACCTTCGCGGTACTTGAAGGCAAAACCGGGCAGGAATATCCGGTCGAAAAAGCCTTTCATCAAGGCCGGAATGCCCCCCCACCAAATCGGATAGACAAATACCAGGTGCTCAGCCCAAGTGATATCGGCCTGGGCCTTGAGCAGATCGGGTTCCAGTCGCTGAATCTGATTGTAGCCATCGTGCAGCACCGGATCGAAGCTCAGTGCATCCAGTCGCAACAGACGCACATCATGCCCGGCAGTTCTTGCTGCCTTGACGTACCTCTCGGTCAACGCACCACAGAAACTGTCGATTGAGGGGTGACCCAGAATCACCAGTACTCGCTTGCTCATCATCAGTACATCCTGAATGGGGAGCTTTGAGCATAGGGTGTGCCCGTAACGGGAGAGTCAATGTCGAAAACGATTTACGGTGGGGTCGTCACTGGGTCGTTCGGGTGTGTGGTGAAGTTGAGTCAGGCGTGAGCATGGGCTCGCAATACAAAAACTATCCAAAACTCAGAATGAATGGCGCCGCCGCTTGCTCGATGGCGCTGATGACATGCGGCGCCTGCTCACGATGCTGGGGATAACGTCCAATCACCACTTCAACAGCCGCCAGCAGATTCTGAATGCGTTCCCTTGGCCGCTCGATCTCGCAAGTCCGTGCAAACTCCAGCACCCCTTGTCGTGAGGCGAACATGGATTTATTGCCCGCCAGATCCAGCGCCAACACATCGTCCGGTATATAGACGGTGGTATTGACGATGTCATAAGCCGGCGCCAGTCGCGCATCGCGTTGCGTCGGCTGCGAGTAGAGCAATCCAAAGTTCTTCAAGTGAGCGTCGCCATTTCCGACAATGCAGCTCAAGGCGACACTGTCGAACAGTTGCTCAAGGGAAGTACGCAAATGTTCCGCTGGGCAAAACAACCGAATGGCCTTGGCGATTGCCGCGTAGCTTTTGCTGTACTTCTGATCCGCCGAAAGCCCCATCAGGGCAGCCATATCCTCGAACCCTACCGGGTTCATCTGATCGTCCCGATCGAATCGGCGCATGACAAACAGCTTCGTATTATCAGACAGGTAAAACTCCGGCACAGGTATGCCGGCGTCCCTGGCAATGGACATGCAAATGAACTCGTTGATCGCCAGTCCCGGGAACTCGTCACGACCGCTCTTGACGATCAAATCCGATGTTCTGGAAGTCACACGTCGCAACCCGGCATCCTGCTGTTCCGGCACCAACACCTTGGGTTGAACCCCTGAAATCCCGGCACGCAGGATGTAACGATCGAGCAGGTCGGCAAAAATATCCTCCGCACCATCCCACGTCAGAATCTCTTCGAGTTTCTCGCCTGCAAATTGTTGACTCGCCAGTAAGGCATCGACTGTCTCGGAACGTACCTGAACCCTGCCGATGGGTGAACTGCTGCCGGAAAGCGCCAGCAACAGCATGGGATCAACGTTAACGGTTTTGGCCAGGCGATTGCGTAAATGCTCCAGTACATAACCTTCTGGCAGGTTCATCTGGAAAACAGGGTGTAAATCCCGTCGACGAAATTCGTCCGGTCGTACCGGCATCGTGAGGCTGATTGCAGCAGCGGGTAATGCGTCTTCGTGATAGCGAAAAATGTAGTCCTCTGCGCCGGCAAGGACTCTGCCGCTGATTCCCTCTGGCGTATCGACTTTGAGAGAGGTCATTTTCATTCGAACAAACCTCCAAGCTCTTCAAGAGTCGGCATGGCAGCCGGAACAACCGCGCACTCAGAATCCAGAGCGCCCAGGACTCGG
This sequence comes from Pseudomonas izuensis, assembly GCF_009861505.1. Lineage (GTDB taxonomy): Bacteria > Pseudomonadota > Gammaproteobacteria > Pseudomonadales > Pseudomonadaceae > Aquipseudomonas > Aquipseudomonas izuensis. The sequence goes on from NZ_WTFT01000040.1 coordinate 248,324, forward strand.
GCATAAGCAACCATGGCGACAGAAAGAGTGCCCTTTTCTACCGCAATGACTTTCTGTCGAGTCAAACCGGCAAGCTCGGCAAGCTGTGCTTGCGTCAGGCCTCGATTTATCCTCTTTTCACGAATCTGTTGACCCAGGCGGGAAACGATCAGCGAATAATCCATGTCCAGTTACCGTAACATTTACCCTTAAAGGTAAAGTATACGTAACATTTAAGCTATTGTGCATACCTGCTTTCAGGGCACGCCCGATTCACTGGATTTGTCGCCAGGCAAGCCCTTCCAGTCAGGATGCAAAGCCCTTCTACACTCAATCGGCAACCACCTAAAACAACCGCCGAAATGAGCCCCCATGACCACCCTCAAAGACGATTTCAAACAAGGTAAGGACGCGCGCAAGAAGTGCCCGCGCAGCGCTCAGGCTTCGCTGGGAAAAGCCAATCGCGATCCGATTCCGTTGATCAAGGCGTCGAGTCAGGGGCGGGTCAAGTCGCTGGTCGAGTTGCGTTACGGGCGCATGCTCGTGTCGCCGTTTACCTTTTACCGGGGCAATGCCTTGCTGCACGCGCACGACCTGGCGGGAACACCGGACATGGGGCTGGTGTCGCCGATCTGCGGCGACTGTCACCTGATGAATTTTGGTGGCTTTGCCACACCCGAACGCAATCTGCTGTTCAGCGTCAACGACTTTGACGAAGCCCATCCCGGACCTTGGGAGTGGGATTTGAAACGCCTGGTCGCGAGTTTTCTGGTGGCCGCCCGCGACCTGCGTCACGGCGGTTCGGTTGAAGAAGCGATCTGTCATGAAGTGGTGAGGGCCTATCAGAAAACCCTGCTTGAGTGCGCCGAACAGAGCGCGCTGGAAACCTGGTACGAATCCATCAGCTATGACGATCTGCTGCAGCAGGCAAACAAAAGCACGCTGGAGCATGTGCAGCGCGCCATCGAAAAAGCCGAGCGGCGCACCCACGCCGAACTGTTGCCGAAAATAAGTGAGCGCGACGCCAAAGGTCGCCTGATCATTCGCGATGACCTGCCGGAAATCTTCCACCTGCATAACAGCACCACGCTGCTCGATGCCGACGATGACTGGCTGCGGTTGTCCGACTGGCGACCGCTGTTCGACACGCTCATGCGCGATTATCGCGTCACACTGCAAGCCGACCGCCGCGAACTGTTGTCACGCTTCGAGGTTCAGGACATGGCATTCAAAGTGGTGGGCGTCGGCAGTGTCGGTACCCGCTGCCTCGTGGCTTTGCTGACCGATGGGCAGAACTTCCCGTTGTTCCTGCAATTCAAGGAAGCACGTCCCTCGGTGTTGGCCCGCTACGTTAAACGCAAGTCACGGGTACGGCATGAAGGCCAGCGCGTCGTCGATGGCCAGCGGCTCATGCAATCGGCCAGTGATTTGTTCCTCGGCTGGACCACCGGCCCCAGCGGGCGTCATTTTTATGTTCGGCAATTGCGCGACATGAAAATCTCGGCCGAACTGGAAACCTTCGATGGCGAAAGCTTTGCCGCCTACGGGCGGCTTTGCGGGCGGGCATTGGGCCGCGCGCATGCCAAGTCATCGGGACACGCCGCGGTGATCAGCGGCTACATCGGCAAAGGCGACGCACTGGCCGATGCACTCTACACGTATGCCCAGGGCTATACCGAGCAAAACGAACGCGACTTCGAACGCTTCCAGCAAGCCTGCCGCAAGGGGACGTTACGCGCACGTTCAGACGCCGATTTTGCGGCGGATCATTTGCCCTGAGCCTGGCTCACAGGCAGCGGTAGCGCTGCACATCGGCCGGCATATGAACTTTTCTTCATCCCGCCTTAATGCCACACCCTGTACATTTCCATCGCTCATTCAAGAAACTACGGTTTGCCCGCCCTCCCGCGGGCTTTTTTTTGCCTGTAGATTGCTCGTCACTCTCTCCACCGATAGGGCATAGCGCCCGGAGCGCCAGATGACGATCCTCACCCTGCCCTGCAAACGCCTGACGCTGGCGATCCTGAGCCCCAGCCAGGCCGTGCTGGAAAGCGATTTCTATCGACGCAACCAGGCACATCTCGCACCGTGGTCGCCGGTTCGGCCGGACGACTACTACAGCCCGGAAAAAATCCGTTCGCGCCTGGCGCAGCAGGAAATGGCCTTCGACGAAGGGTACGCGGTGCATTTTGCGGTGCTGGATCGCGAGAGCGAGCAGATGATCGGCGCCTGCAATTTCAGCGGTATCGTTCGCGGGGCCTTTCAGGCGTGCTATCTCGGCTACCACATTTGCCAATCCCGCCAGGGCCAGGGCCTGATGCAGGAAGCGCTCGAGGCGGGCATCGGTTATATGTTCGAAACCATGAACCTGCACCGGATCATGGCCAACTACATCCCCGGTAACGAACGCAGCGCGCGGTTGCTGGAGCGCCTGGGTTTCGAGCGCGAGGGGTATGCCAAGGCGTACCTGAATATTGCCGGGCGCTGGCAGGATCATGTGCTGACGGCGCTGGTCAGCAAGGTTTACGAAAACCCGGACGAGCTCTGGTCGCGACAGCTTTCGTAAGTTTCACTCGCCGTTCACGATTCGTTAAGTTATCGCCTCGTATGCTGGGCTTTCCCGGTCCTCCTTTGGTCACCAGAAGCCCATGTCGCGCCCCGCCACTTCGCTCTTGCTGCTTGCCGCGATGCTGTTTTTCTTTGCCTTGGGCAATCACCAGTTACAAGGTTCCACCGAACCCCGGGTCGCCGGGATCGCCATGGAAATGCACCTGGAAAACGATTGGGTGACGCCCCGCCTGTTCAGCGAACCGTTTCTGGAAAAACCGCCCCTGAGCCTGTGGCTCGATGCCGCCGCGATCCGTGAATTGGGCGGCACACCCTGGGCCGTGCGCCTGACATCGGCGTTTGCCGGGCTGTTCAGCGTGATGCTGCTGTACGGGATGCTGCGCCGCTATGACCGGCCCGTCACCGTTGCATGGACCGCCGCCATTTTGCTGGCGACCATGGCCAGTTACTGGAGCAACGTGCGCGGTGTCGGCGAGGATGCGCTGCTCGCCCTCGGCGTGAGCATGGCCCTGTTGGCGTTTTTTGCCGGGCAACGGCAGGCGGGCGTCGGCAACGGTTTGCTGTTTGCCTCGGGCATCGCGGTCGCCACGTTGAGCAAAGGCGTACTGGGCCTGGCCATGCCGGGGGTGGTGATCTTCGCGTACCTGCTGGCCGAGACGTTGATGGACAGACGCGTGAAGCCGGCGGACTGGTTACGGCCAGGGCTACTGACGCTGCTGGGGCTAGTGCCTCTGATGATCTGGCTCGCCGTGTTGTATGGGCGCGACGGCATCCAGGCGGTGACCGATGTGTTGCTGACCAACAGTGTCGGTCGGTTCAGCGGTGCCTTCGTCGAGGCCGGGCATTACGAACCGTTCTACTACTACCTGGCCAAACTGCCGCAAGCATTTCTGCCCTGGAACATTCTGGTGTACCTGGGGCTGTGGCACTTTCGCAAAAGCCTGGTGGCCAACCGTTACTTGCTGTTCTTCACCCTGTGGGTACTGGCGCAGTTTGTGATGCTGACGTTGGCGTCGAGCAAACGCACGGTGTACCTGATGTCGATGACACCCGCCGCTGCGGTCATCGCGGCCGAATACGCGAGTGTGCTGTTCGAACGCCTGAAGGCCCGGGAAGGCTCTTCGACCTGGCTGGGGCGCCTCGCCGGATACCGCCACGGCCTGGCCATCGGCACGCTGACCCTGGTCATCGGCGGCTACCTGGCCGCCGCGCAATGGGCGCTGCCCCATGCCGATCGCAAATTGTCTTTCCTGCCACTGATAGAACAAATCAAGTCGATGCAGGCCCATGGGCAACAGGTTGCGCTGTTCCAGGCCAATGAACGGGTGGGCGGCGCCAGCGTGTTCTATACCCGCAGCCTGCTCAAGGGGCTCGATACCGAGGCGCAGCTTCATGAATTTCTGAGGGCATCGCCCGATCATGTCGCGATCCTGTCCGGCAATGCTGAACCTGTCGCACCATTGAAGGTGCTCAAGACGATGAAGGTGGGGCAACAGGCTTATTACTTCGTCGGGCAGTGAGTCGCAGGAGTCAGCCTGAACGACCGCGTTATCGTTCTTCGCGAGCAGGCTCGCTCCCACAGGAACATCGTCATTCACAGGTTTCGTGAACGACATCAACCCATTGTGGGAGCGAGCCTGCTCGCGAAAGCGATGTCCCAGACAACAAAAAACCCGCCCCCTTACTCAGGAGACGGGTTTCGCCACGCAACAGAAATTTCAGTTCACAGACTCTGCCTGAGCCCCCAACTGCGTTCCTTCATGCTTTTTCAACACAGGTTGCTCCAGCCGCGCCCGCCCATAAAACGCCAGCGCCGTCAGCAAACAAGCCAGCCACACGAAGATCCCGGACCAGAAGGTGTGGGACATGTAGTGCCAGCCTTGCAGCACCCGCGTCGTGCCATACACGAAACCCAACCCCAGCGAGCCGTACATCAGCGCCTTGGAATAACGCCAGCGATAACGGCGCGCGACGAAGTACAGCGCCAACATGGTAAAGCCACCGGAGGCATGCCCACCGGGCCAGCAGCGGCCATCACCGGCGTCCTTCAGCAAATCGAAATTCTCGTACCACTCCTTGTGCTCGATTTTGCCCCCGTACTGCGTCGTTTCAATCGGGCAGTACACGCTGGTATGGCTCTTGAGGTAATGGATGACACCGGTGCAGATGGAAAACGCGAACACCACGTAGAGAAAATCCCGCCGGTGTTTGGTGGCAAACCGCAGCACGGGCGCGACTTTGATTTTCTCCAGAAACGCGATGAGTTTCGTGTGTTTCTCCGCCTTCAGCCGCGGCCACAGAAACGACAACAAGGCACCGATGATCGCAATTTCGCCGGTCCAGTTCGGGATGATCCGCGCCCATTTATGGGTGATCTTTTCGAACAGATGTACGTGTTCCAGCGGAAAGGTCTGCGTTACCGGGTCAAAAAAAAGATCGCTGAAGGCGATGTCGATTTTTGTCATGTCGAACATCAGGAACACCACGGCGGCACAGACCAGCGGAATACCGAAGTTCATCCAGTAAAAACGGGAGCGGGTGGAAGTCAAAATCGTGTTTCCTGATCCATAGAATGAGTTTATTTAGAGGTCATCGAACGCCAGTCCGAGGCTTCAATGTAACCGAGCATGTGCGGTTTCTGCAGCGTTTCGGCATTGATAAACAGCGAAGCGCCGTAGCCCAGGGTCGAGGCCGGCAACTTGAGGTCTTTCTCCAGTTCCGACATGCATTCGCTATGGGTCACCAGGATCAGGTTGCGCCCGGCGACCTTGTGCGCCAGTGCGTCGCGCAACATGGTGCCCTTGCAGTTCACCAACCACTCGTCACCCACACCGACCTTGTTGAACATGAAACCAGCGGTCTGCGCCGTGCGCATCATCGGGCTGTTGTAGATGTCAGCCTTGTCGATACCCAAATGTTCGAACTGCGCGCCGACGTCCACCGCCACACTGCGCGAGCGATCGGTAATCCCGTCGTTGCCGCTCAGGCAAGGTGCCGAGGAGTGATCGCAGCGCTCGACATGGCGCACCAGCACAATGATGTCACCCTTGGCCCATCCTGTCTGCAATGCCCGAGCACCGGCGACGTTGCCATGGGCCAGGTCCGGTACGGCGGCGGGACGAAGTAAAAACACGGCCAACGGGATCACCAGCAGCGCCGAGGCCAGCACCACGACCGCTTTGCGATGTCGGGCCAAACGGCTCAGATCGATCGAGCGACTTATACCGAACAGACTCAGTCTCAATTCCACATCAAGCCGCCTCGCCGGCATACACCACTTCGTTGGATGGGCTGAGGGTACAGAGACGGGCGTGGGCAGGCAGTGAAACGATTGTGAAAAAAAGCTTAAGGCCTGCAAATAAAACGCAAAAGTCTTGTTACAGAACCATCCACAAAATCCTTTCAGCTCTGGTGATCGCGGCCGATACAGACCTTCTACACAGCTTGCTGGCACCTAAAAACAACAATCTTCCAGCCAACCGACGATAAAGAAGCACCACGTTCCTGGAGGAATTTTGATGAATAGCTGGTTCGGCAATATCAGCGTGAACCTGAAACTGGGCCTGGGATTCGGCCTGGTCCTCGCCCTGACCTGCGTCCTCGCCCTCACCGGCTGGACCAGCCTTGGCAGCTTGATTGACCGCAGCAACTGGATGAGCGACATCACCCAGCTCAACGCCGGGCTGACCAAACTGCGTGTGGTTCGCCTGCAATACATGCTGACCAACGGCGACGAAACCACCGCCCAGACCGTCCAGACCAGCCTGGAAGCCTTTTCCGCGCAACAGCAGGCCCTGCTGGCGAAATTCAAGAGCCCGGAAAACCTCAAGTTGCTCAAAGAGCAAGGTGCCGTCATCGACGCCTACAAGACGTCGCTGGACAAAATGCGTGGCGCCTACCGCGCCGGCAACAGCGCACGGGACGTCATGACCGCCAATGCCGAAACCGCCAACACGCTGATCAACGCCTTGAACACCCGCGTGCAACAACTGCCGCCGGGCGATCAGCGTTTCGAACAGTTCCAGGCCATCACCGCCGCCCGGGAAGCGTTCCTGCTGGCCCGCTACGAAGTGCGCGGCTACACCGCTTCCACCAACGCAGAGACCGAGCAGAAAGCCGTCACCCAACTGGACGCCGCCATCGCCAGCCTGAAACCGCTGAGCGTGCATTTCGCCGACGTGCAACCAGACGCCCTGCCTCAACTGGTCACCGCGCTGGGCAACTACCGCAACGCCTTGCAGGCTTACAAAAACGCGAACATCGATGTGGTGCAGGCGCGCAAGGAAATGACCGACGAGGGCGCCGCCATCGTCTCCCTGAGCGAGCAGCTGTATCAGATCCAGCTCGACCGCCGCGATGCCGAAAGCGCCAAGGCGCGCACCCTGCAACTGGTCAGCACATTGCTGGCGCTGCTGGTGGGCATCATTGCCGCCGTCCTCATCACCCGCCAGATCACCGGTCCGCTGCGCGATACCCTGGCCGTGGTCGATCGCATCGCCAGTGGTGACTTGTCCCATAACGTCAGGGTGACCCGCCGCGACGAACTCGGTGTATTGCAGCAAGGCATTGCGCGCATGGGCGTAACCCTGCGCGATTTGATCAGCGGGATCCGCGACGGCGTCACCCAGATCGCCAGCGCCGCCGAAGAGCTGTCGGCCGTGACCGAGCAAACCAGCGCCGGGGTCAACAGCCAGAAGGTCGAGACTGACCAGGTTGCCACTGCCATGCACGAGATGACGGCCACGGTTCAGGAAGTTGCGCGCAACGCCGAACAGGCCTCGCAGGCCGCCGCCGCTGCCGACGGTGAAGCCCGCGAAGGTGACAAAGTCGTCAACGAAGCGATTGCACAGATCGAGCGCCTGGCCAGCGAAGTGGTGCGTTCCACCGAGGCCATGAGCGTGCTGCAACAGGAAAGCGACAAGATCGGCAGCGTCATGGACGTGATCAAGGCAGTGGCGGAACAGACCAACCTGCTGGCGCTCAACGCCGCCATTGAAGCGGCCCGTGCCGGTGAAGCCGGGCGTGGCTTTGCCGTGGTGGCCGACGAGGTCCGTGGCCTGGCCCAGCGCACGCAGAAATCCACCGAAGAAATCGAAGGCCTGGTCGCCGGTCTGCAAAACGGCACGCAACAAGTCTCGGCAGTGATGAACAACAGCCGCGTTCTCACCGACAGCAGCGTGGCCCTGACCCGCAAGGCCGGCGAGTCACTGGAAAGCATCACCCGCACGGTGTCCAACATCCAGTCGATGAACCAGCAAATCGCCGCCGCCGCCGAGCAGCAAAGCGCCGTGGCCGAAGAAATCAGCCGCAGCATCATCAATGTGCGCGATGTATCGGAACAGACCGCTGCGGCCAGCGATGAGACGGCCAAGTCCAGTGTGGAACTGGCGCGGTTGGGGAATCAGTTGCAGATGATGGTCAGCCACTTCCGCGTCTGACGTTCAATCTGCATTGAATGAAAGGCCCATTCGCGAGCAGGCTCGCTCCCACAGGTTCAATGAACACCCTGTGGGAGCGAGCCTGCTCGCGAAAGCGGTCTAACGTTTACACGCTGATCGCATTGGTAAACACCAACCGATTGCCAAACGGATCGCTGATGGTCATGTCCTGGCTGCCCCACGGCATGGCCTGGATCTGCGGGCGGGAGAATGAATAATCCTTGGCCAGCAGTTGCTGCTGAAAGGCTTCGAGCTCATCGGTCTCGATGCGCAGGGCCGAGCCTGGTGTCGCGTCGCCGTGATGTTCGGACAGGTGCAATACGCATTCACCACGGGACACTTGCAGGTACAACGGGAAGTTGGCTTCGAAGCGGTGCTGCCAGTCGATCTTGAATCCAAGGAAGTCGACGTAGAATTCCACGGCCTTGCTTTCATCGAAGATCCGCAGGATCGGAGTGGTTTTGCCGAAGCTCATCGAGTTGCTCCCAGACAGAAGTAGCCCACAGTGTAGCCGGGCGGTACGTCAGCGAATCGGCTTGGTGCAGGCATTCTTTAATCTCAATATGCCATCACTGTGACGTACCCCCCAAAACGCTCAGAAAGCCGTCGCGCAAATCCCCTTCCCGCGCCAGAAACCGTCCTTCCCTGCGTCCGTTCGCCTGACCGTCGCGGTAACTCAGCACTCCGTTGACCCATACACCTTCGATGCCTTCGGCTGCCCGTTGCGGATCATTGAAGTCCGCCACATCACGGATAGTCGCCGGGTCGAACAACACCAGGTCGGCCCAATGCCCTTCACGGATCTCGCCCCTGCCCTTCAAGCCGAATCGCGCTGCCGACAGCCCGGTCATCTTGTGCACGGCGGTGTGCAGCGGAAACAGTCCTACGTCTCGGCTGAAATGTCCGAGCACTCGCGGGAATGCCCCCCACAGCCGTGGATGTGGAAACGGGTCTTCCGGCAAACCATCGGAGCCGACCATCGACAACGGATGCGCCAGGATCCTTCGCACATCGGCTTCGTCCATCCCGTAATACACCGCGCCGGCCGGTTGCAGTTGGCGGGCCGCATCGAGCAACGACAGGTTCCATTGCGTGGCGATGTCCATCAGGTCGCGTCCGCCCATTTCCGGATGGGGCGTGGACCAGGTGATGGTGATGCGGTGGGCATCGGTGACTTGCTTGAGGTCCAGGGTCGAGGAGCTTGCCGCATAGGGATAGCAGTCGCAGCCCACGGGGTGGGTTTTCGCCGCTTCTTCCAGCGATGTCAGCAGTTGCGGACTGCGCCCCCAATTACCGGCGCCGGCACATTTGAGGTGGGAAATGATCACCGGGGATTTCGCGTGGCGGCCGATCTGGAACGCCTCGTCCATGGCCTCCAGCACCGGTTCGAATTCGCTGCGCAAATGGGTGGCGTACACCGCGCCGAAGGCCGTGAGCTCTTCGGTGAGTTGCATGACTTCATCGGTGGACGCCGAGAAGGCGCTGGCGTAGGCCAGACCGGTGGACAAGCCCAGTGCCCCGTCCTCCAGGCTTTCGCGCAATTGCTCACGCATGCCGGTGATTTCATCAGGCGTGGCGGTGCGATACAGGTCATCGAGGTGATTGCTGCGCAACGCGGTATGACCGACCAGGGCGGCAACGTTCAGCGTGGTGTTCGCCGCTTCGACAGCGGCGCGGTAATCACTGAATTTAGGGTAAACAAACGCGGCGGATGTGCCGAGCAGGTTCATCGGGTCCGGCGGATCACCGCGTAAACTCACCGGCGAGGCGCTGATCCCGCAGTTGCCGACGATCACCGTGGTCACGCCCTGGCTGAGCTTGGGCAGCATCTGCGGCTGGCGGATCACCACGGTGTCGTCGTGGGTGTGCACGTCGATGAACCCAGGCGCCAGCACGTGACACTTCGCATCGATTTCCTCAGCGGCGCGGGCGTCGCGCAAGTCGCCGATACGCTCGATGCGACCGTTGAGTAGCGCCACGTCGGCGGGGTAACCAGGGCTGTTGCTGCCATCGATGATCAGGGCGTTGCGGATCAGCGTGTCGTACTGCATGTCAGTCTCCCAGCGGCAGGTGATCGTCGCCGCCGCGGTAATCGTCCAGGGCGAGTTTGATCCGCCGCAGACGTTCTTGATTGTCTTCAGGATTGGCCAGTGCCAGCTCGGTGGCAAGCACATCAATGGCGAGCAGCATGCCGTAGCGTGCCGCCGTCGGTTTGTAGATGAAGGAGGTTTCGGCGCTTTGCAGCGGCAGCACGATGTCGGCCAGTTGCGCCAGCGGCGAGTCGCCGCGAGTGATGGCCAGGATCCGTGCGCCATAATTGCGGGCCAGTTCCACCGTTTCGAGCAACTCGGGGGTGATGCCGGTCAATGAGCAGACGATGACCACGTGCTCGGCGCTGAGGCTGGCGGCGGTGATTCGCATCATCACCGCGTCATGGCATACCGCGATCGGGTAGCCGAGCCGCACCAGGCGCACTTGCAGCTCATCGCTGCACAGGGTCGAGCAGCCCCCCATGCCGAAGGCATGAATCATCCGCGCCTTGCCCAACAGTTTCACCGCATCGGCGAAACGTGACTCATCGAACGCCGCCAGATGCTGGCGCAGGGTGGATTCGATATCGCCCACAATCTGCCCGTAAAACGCCGACTGCTCGGGGGTTCCCGCCGGGTCGAGAAACCGGCTGCCGACACCGCTGGCCTGGGCCAGTTGCAGGCGCAGGTCACGCAAGTCGCGGCAGCCGACCGTGCGGGCGAAACGCGACAAAGTGGCGGTACTGACTTCCGCCCTTTGCGCCAGCTCATCGAGGCTGGCGGAGGCGGCAAATCCTACGTCGTCGAGCATCAGACGGGCGATGCGTCCTTCACCGGCGCTGAAAGAATCCTGGCGGGCGCGAATCTGGTAAAGGATGTCCATGGCAGGCTACTCCGGCTAAATCAGGGCTAAATCAGGTAGGAAAGACCAACGGTCAGGCCGAAGGCGACGAGCGAAATCAGGGTCTCAAGCACGGTCCAGGTCTTGAAGGTCTGGGTCACCGTCATGTTGAAGTATTCCTTGATCAACCAGAAGCCGCCGTCGTTGACGTGGGAAAAAATCACCGAGCCTGCGCCAGTTGCCAGCACCAGCAATTCCGGGTGTGGGTATCCCAGGCCAATCGCCACCGGCGCGACCACGCCCGAGGCGGTGGTCATGGCCACGGTAGCCGAGCCGGTGGCGATGCGCATCAGCGCGGCGAACAGCCAGCCCATCAGCAACGGCGAGAGATGGAATTCATGGGCCAGGCCGACGATCTGGTCAGTGACACCGGCATCCACCAGAATCCGGTTCAGGCCGCCACCAGCGCCCACCAACAGGGTAATGCTGGCAGTCGGCGCCAGGCATTCGTTGGTGAACTTGAGGATCGATTCGCGGTTGAAACCCTGGGCCAGGCCGAGGGTCCAGAAGCTCAGCAACGTCGCCAACAGCAGTGCGATCACCGAGTTGCCGATGAACAGCAAGAACTGGTTGAAACCCGTGCCCGGCGTAGAAATCAGGTTGGCCCAACCGCCGATCAACATCAGCACCACCGGCAACAAAATGGTCGCCATGGTGATGCCGAATCCCGGCAGGCTGTCACGCGGTTCACGTTCGAGGAACTGGCGCTCCAGCGGGTTTTCCGCCGGCAGCTGAATGCGCGGCACGATGAATTTGGCGTACAGGGGACCGGCGATGATCGCCGTGGGAATGCCAATCGCAATCGCGTAGAGCAAGGTCTGCCCCACCGACGCCTGATAGACCTGCACCGCCAGCATCGCCGCCGGGTGCGGCGGCACCAGCGCATGCACCACCGAGAGCCCGGCAACCATTGGCAAGCCGACCATCAGGATCGACACACCCACCCGCCGCGCCACGGTAAACGCAATCGGCACCAGCAACACGAAACCGACCTCGAAGAACAGCGGCAGGCCCACCAGGAACGCGATACACACCATCGCCCAATGCGCGTTCTTCTCGCCGAAACGGTCGATCAAGGTCCGCGCCACCTGCTCGGCACCGCCGGACTCGGCCATCATCTTGCCGAGCATCGTACCCAGGGCCACCACCAGCGCGATATGCCCCAAGGTCTTGCCGACTCCGGCCTCATAAGCCCCGACCACGCCGGACGGCGGCATCCCCGCCACCAGCGCCAGACCAATGGAAATCAGGGTGATGACAATGAACGGGTTGAGCCGGTAGCGGGCGATCAGAACGATCAATGCAATGATGGCGATGGCGGCATACACCAGCAGCCAATAGCCGAAGGACAGGGTCATGCGGTACTCCTCGAGAGGGTCACGTCGAAATAGTTGTGAAACTCTTAAAACATTTCGAGGCGTGATTTTCAAACGAGGTGAAAGTAATTTTCGTAGAGAGGCAAGTGATGTCGCTGAGGGATATGCCGTGTCGCAAATAATGAAAATCGGACCGGCGAATTTTCATCGCCGGAGGCCGTCAATCGTGATCCACCCGGGCACGCTTGAGCAGTTTTCTGCAGCGCTCGGACAAGTGCAGCACGCGCAGGTGCTTGCCGGCTTTTTCGTAGCGCTCGCGCAGCGTCTTGAGCGCGGCGATGGCTGAGTAGTCAACGAAACTCAAGTGGCGACAATCGATCGTCACCACCGACGGGTCGTTGGCAGGGTCGAATTGATTGAGGAACGGTGTCGTCGAAGCGAAGAAAAGCGTGCCATGCAGCCGGTAAAGCTTGCTGCCATCGGCTTCAAAGTGGCTGTCTGCATAGAGTTCGCGAGCCTGCTGCCAGGCAAAGTTCAGCGCCGCAATGATGATCCCGCACAGCACCGCCGTGGCCAGGTCGGTGAACACGGTGACTACCGTCACGGCGACGATCACCAGTACGTCGTTGAGCGGCACCTTGTTCACCACCCGCAGCGAAGCCCAGGCGAAGGTCTGTTGCGATACCACGAACATCACCCCGACCAGCGCTGCCAGCGGAATGCGCTCGATCAGCGGCGACAGAAGCAGGATGAACAACAGAATCGATACCCCGGCCACCACGCCGGACACGCGGCCTCGCCCACCGGAACTGAGGTTGATCACAGTCTGGCCGATCATCGCGCAGCCGCCCATGCCGCCCAAGACACCGGACACCATATTCGCCGCCCCCAGCGCCACGCACTCTCGGTCCGGGTAGCCACGGCTCTCGGTGATTTCGTCGGTGAGGTTCAGGGTCAGCAGGGTTTCCAGCAGGCCGACCAACGCCATCAGGATCGCGTAAGGGGCGATGATGCGCAGGGTGTCCAGATTCCACGGTATATCCGGCAAGGCAAAGGTCGGCAAGCCACCGGCAATGTGCGCCATGTCACCGAGGGTGCGGGTCGGCAGGCCCAATAGATAAACCGCCAGGCCCACCCCCAGAATCGCCGCCAGTGCTGGCGGCACCGCGCGGGTCAGGCGCGGCAGCACGTAGACAATCGCCATGGTGATCGCCACCAGGCCAATCATGATGTACAGCGGCGCGCCGCTAAGCCACGCATCACCACGCTTGAAGTGCTCCAACTGCGCAAGCGCGATGATGATCGCCAGGCCGTTGACGAAACCGAGCATCACCGGGTGCGGCACCATGCGCACCAGTTTGCCGAGCTTGAGCAGGCCGAAGGCGGACATGATCAAACCACCCAGCAACACAGTGGCCAGCAAGTACTGCACACCGTGCTGCACCACCAGCGCGACAATCACCACGGCCATCGACCCGGCAGCCCCGGACACCATCCCCGGCCGACCACCGAACAGCGCAGTGAGCGTGCAAATGATGAACGCGCCATACAGCCCCATCAGCGGATTGAGGTGGGCCACCAGCGCAAAGGCGATGCATTCGGGCAACAGGGCAAAAGACGTGGTGAGGCCGGCCAGGGCATCGGCGCGCAGGTGTTTTGGTTTCATGGGGGACCGCATGCAGGGAGAAGCGAGAAAAGAGTGTGCGGATGTTACGGAATCGAGGGCGGCCCGACCAGTTGTTGGGTTGCTGAAAACGCCATCGCGGCGGTGCGGCGATCCGACAAGCCACGCTCCCACAGGTTTTGTGTCGCTCACAAAATAAATGAACGACACAAACCCTGTGGGAGCAAGGCTTGCCCGCGATGAACGATGATGCGGTCTACAGCGAACTCACACCATTTCGTTAAGAATCCACTCAACCACCGAGGTCCGCTTCGGCACCCACCCCAGCAGTTCCCGCGCATGCTTGCCGCGAACCCGGCTGTTGGAGCCCAGGCCATAGTTGGCCATCTCGTAGCCCCACTCGGCCTCGGCATCCTTGAGCGGCCAGTCTTGCGGCTCACCCAGGTTCAGCGCCTGCGCCATGGCCGTGGTCATGTCGATGAACGACGCTTCGCCGCTTTCGACGAAGTAGAACGTGCCCGGGATGTTCTTGGTCAGCGCCAGCAGGTACAGCGACACCACGTCTTCGATGTGCACGTTGGACCAGATGTTCTGGCCGGTGCCGACATGACGCACCACGCCGCTCTTGCGCGCCTGTTTCAGCAAGCGCGGCAGTTGCACGCTGTCGCGATGGACACCCAGGCTGTGGCCATAGATCAGGGTGTTGCAGATGACCGCCGAGTTCACCCCGTCCTTCGCCGCGGCGAGGATCAGGTTGTCGATGGCCACCCGTGCGGCCTTGTCCACGGTCGGCTCCGGCAGATTGTCTTCGAAGTAAATGACGTCACTGGATTGGCCGCCCGAAGCATCGCCGACGATGCTCGAACCGCTGGTATGCAGGAACACCTTGTTGGAGCCGCGCAAGGCATTGACCAAGGCTTCCACCGCGCCGCGGTGGTCGCTGCTGGCGGCGTTGATCACGGCGTCGGCGGCACGAGCCTGATCGGCGAGTAATGCACTGTCATCCAGCGTGCCGATTACCGCCGCCATGCCCAGCGCTTTCAGCTCATCAGCTTGTTCGGCGTTGCGCACCAGACCGGTGACGTTGTGACCGGCCTTGATCAGGCCTGTGGCGATAGAGCCGCCGATAAAACCGGCAGCGCCGGTAACGAATACGTTCATGGAGAAACTCCCTGCGTTGATAAGTGATGCAACGAGTATCAGGGAGAGATCCGTGGCGAAAAATCCCCGCTGACCCAATTCACTCTTGCGCAGGGATCACGAATCAGTCCTTGAAATCCGAGTTCGCATAAAGCGCCAACTTGCCCTGGATGAAGTCGAGGAAACACTGGATTCGTAGCGCCAATTGCGAGTTGCGGTAGTACACGGCGTTGATGGGCTGGCGATAACCACTGTTGAACTCCGCCAGCAACACTTTCAAGCGTCCGGCACGAATGTCTTCGATGGTCATGTAGTGCGACAGGCTGGCGATGCCCTGGCCCTCCAGCGCCAGGTGGCGGATGGTCTCGCCGCTGGAGGCACCGAGCGACGCCTGGATCGGCCAGCGATCACCCTGCACATGGCGCAGCGGCCATTGGTTGAGGCCTTCGTTATGCGTGAAGCCCAGCAGCGAATGGCCGGACAGATCCGCCACCGCCGTCGGTGTGCCGTGCTTTTCCAGGTACGCCGGGCTGGCGACGATGTGCAACGGACTGCAGCCCAGGGAGCGGGCGTGCAGGGTCGAGTCCGTCAGCGTGCCAATGCGGATGGCGATGTCGGTGCTTTGTTCGAGCAGGTCGATGATCAGGTCGTTGCTGTTGAGTTCGAGCTGAATATCGGGGTAGAGCCCGCGGAACTCATCGATGTAGGGCACGATGGCGTGCAGCATGAACGGCGATGCCGCATTGATGCGCAAGCGCCCGGACGGCGTTTGCTGGCGGGAGGACAAGCGCTCTTCGAGTTCGTCCATTTGATCAAGTATCAGCTTGGCGTGCTCGAAGAAATACTTGCCTTCCTCGGTGAGGTCCATGCGCCGCGTGGTGCGATTGATCAACGTCGTATCGAGCTTGGCCTCCAGCCGCGACAGCGTGCGGCTGACCGCCGACGGCGTTTGCCCGACCTGCTCGGCCGCCGCCGAAATCGACCCACACTCAATCACGCAGACGAAAATCTGCAACTCATCGGATCTGGCTTTCACCTGCTTTCCTTATCGAAAATTCAGCGACGGCTTTTTTGTGGGAGCAAGGCTTGCCCCCACAGGTATGGGTCACGCTTTCGATAGTAGCCGAGCGTTACGCCTTAAGGCCAAACACCTCGGCCAAATGCTGCTCATAACGCACCACATCGCTTTCGATGTTCGGGCGTTTCATCACATCCACGCAGAGGAACGTCGGCAAACCGGTCATGCCGAGGAATTCGTTGGCCTTGTGGAATGGGAAGTACACCGCGTCCACACCTTTGGCTTCGAAGAAGTCGGTCGGGTCGTCGAAGGCTTGCTGCGGTGCGTTCCAGGTCAACGACAGCATGTACTGCTTGCCCTGAATCAGGCCGCCGCTGCCGTATTTCTGCGAGGCGTCGGAACGGGTGCGGCCGTCGCTGGCGTAGAGGCTGCCATGACCTTCGGTGAAGACTTCGTCGATGTATTTCTTGACGGTCCACGGCGCGCCCATCCACCAGCCAGGCATCTGGTAAATGATCACGTCGGCCCAGAGGAATTTGGCGACTTCTTCAGCGACGTCGTAACCCTCGTCGATGAAGGTAGCTTTGACGTCCAAGCCGCCACGGTCCAGCACGCTCAACGCGGCTTCATGCAGGGTGGCGTTGTAGCGGCCATCGGAGTGAGCGAATTTTTTGCCGCCATTGAGCAACAGAACTTTTTTCATGAGAGGTCTCGGGAAGGTCAGAAATTGATGGCGGCAGCGTAACGATCGTCCTCGCGCGGAATAAGCACTAGTGGGGCAAAAATCATTTGACCCATACGCACGAATCAAGAGGGGATTGTTGTCTTAGACTGCGGCCAATTCTGACTTGAGGAGAAATGTTCATGAGTGAACTGCAAGGCTTCATCCTGCACGCCAAGACCCGCCCGGAAAAATCCGACGCCT
This sequence comes from Pseudomonas izuensis, assembly GCF_009861505.1. Lineage (GTDB taxonomy): Bacteria > Pseudomonadota > Gammaproteobacteria > Pseudomonadales > Pseudomonadaceae > Aquipseudomonas > Aquipseudomonas izuensis. The sequence continues at coordinate 265,263 of NZ_WTFT01000040.1, forward strand.
TCGAAGCGTTTTTCAGTCGTCATGTGGAAGCGAGTCGTGCCGAACCGGGTTGCATCGAGTACCACATGCTGCGCGACAAACAGGACCCGACCCTGTTTATCTTTTACGAGATCTGGCAGTCCCAGGCCCACCTCGATGTGCATTCGAACCTGCCGCACATGAAGCAGTTTCTTGAGCAGCGCGATGATTACCTGGAGCGGGATTTCGAGATCCGCGCCATCGAGATGATCAGCGCGTCGTCCGCTAGCCGCTGATCAACAAATGGCCACCGAGTAATCCCAGGCCGATGAAGAACACACGCTTGAACAACACGGCGCTGATCCGCTGGCGCAACCACGGCCCCAGCCACATGCCGAGCACCGCCGGGATCAGCGCCAGCAACGACGCGCTCAACTCGCCACCGCCGAGGGCGCCGCGCCATAACAACCCGCCGGCCAGGGCCAGGGTCGAGACGGTGAACGACAATCCCAGCGCCTGCACCAGTTCATCCCTGCTCAAACCCAGCGCCTGGAGGTACGGCACCGCGGGAATCACGAATACGCCGGTGGCCGAGGTGATCACACCGGTCAGTCCCCCGCACAACGGACCGAGCCAGGCTTCGTTGCGCCCACTGACACGCAAGGTCCGCAGGAACAGCCCGCTCAATGCATAGAGCAACAACGCCGCCCCCAATCCCCGCACCACCCAGTGCCCACCTGCCATGCCGATCCACAGGGTGCCCGCACCGGTGCCGATGAAAATGGCCAACAACATCGGCCACAGCCGTTTGATCAGCCCGAGCAAATGACCACCGAATGCCAGTTGCCAGACATTGGTCAGCGTTGCCGGAATGATCAACAGCGCCGCAGCCTGCGACGGTGCCATAGCCAGACCGAGCAAGCCCATGGCGATGGTCGGCAGGCCGAGACCGATCACGCCCTTGATCATGCCGGCCAGCAGAAAGGTGCCGATGACCAGTATTGAAAGGGCTAGACCGAGGTTTTGGTAGAACGCGGCGAATGTATTCATGGGGCTATGGTGAGCCCGGTAGGGTCGGTTGAAAATCTGCCATATACTGAGGGTGCCTCTGTCAAAACAAGAGGCTGCATTATGAGTGAGGCAACCGACGCCATCGCGGGCAAGCCTTGCTCCCACAGGCCCGAGTTGTGCCGGGATCCCGCGATCAACATCAATCCTGTGGGAGCAAGGCTTGCCCGCGATGGCGTACGCACTGACAACACACATCCCAGGATTGCCCCGATGCACTTCGACCTCACCGACCTGCGCCTCTACCTGAACATCCTCGACACCGGCAACATCACCGCCGGCGCCGTCCGCAGCCATTTGTCCCTGGCAGCCGCCAGTGCACGCATCCGGGCCATGGAAGCCTCATTGGGTCTCGACTTCCTCGAACGCGGGCGGCGCGGCGTCACGCCGACACCTGCCGGCAAGGCCCTGGCCCAGCACGCCCGCACCCTGCTGCAGCACGCCGAGCGCATGCAGCAGGACCTCGCCGAATACGCCAACGGCGTCAAAGGCCAGGTGCGATTGCTGTGCAACACCACGGCAATCACCGAGTACCTGCCGGAAGTGCTCGCCGATTTCCTGCGCGACCACCCCAACCTCGACATCGATCTGCAGGAACTGCCCAGTGCGCGCATCACCCACGCCTTGCGCCAGGGTGCGGCGGACCTGGGGATCGTCTCTGATGCAGTCGACACCCACACCCTCGACACCTTGCCCTTTCGCGACGATCCGCTGGTGTTGATCATGCCGCCCGGGCACCCTTTGGGTGAAGGCGAAGCGCCGAGCTTCACCGATACCTTGCAGCATCACTTCGTCGGTCTGACCGCCAACAGCGCCTTGGCGGTGTACCTGGAAGAACAGGCCCTGCACGCAGGCCTGCGCATGCAGATCCGCATCCGTGCCGAAGGCTTCGATGCGGTGATGCGCATGGTCGCTCACGGCGCCGGGCTCGGCATTGTGCCGTTGGCCGCCTTGCGACGCTGGACAGTCGATCAATCCTTGAAGAGCTTCGCGCTGAAAGAGCCATGGGCACAGCGCAAACTGCTGTTGTGCGCACGCTCGTTCGATCACCTGCCTGGCTATGCCAAAGCCTTGTTCCAGGCGCTACATACTGCAAACAGCAGTGAAACCCCGTGAAAACCTGCGTTCAAGGCAACGTGCGGCGGTATGACGAAGAGGTGAGCCAGAGTAATATTCGACCTTTGAAATCAGGCCTGGCCACAACAACCAGAAGGGAACCAGATGGCGGATGAAATAGTGCAACAGGGGACGCTCAAGCGGGGGCTGAAAAATCGACATATTCAACTGATCGCCCTGGGTGGAGCCATTGGTACGGGACTGTTCCTGGGCTCCGCCGGCGTGCTCAAGTCCGCCGGACCGTCGATGATCCTCGGCTACGCGATTGCCGGTTTCATCGCGTTCCTGATCATGCGCCAGCTCGGCGAGATGATTGTCGAGGAACCGGTCGCCGGCTCCTTCAGCCACTTTGCCCATAACTACTGGGGCGGCTTCGCCGGCTTCCTGTCCGGCTGGAACTACTGGGTGCTCTATGTGCTGGTGGGCATGGCCGAGCTGACGGCCGTCGGCAAGTACGTGCAGTTCTGGTGGCCAGAGGTGCCGACCTGGGTCAGCGCCGCGGTGTTCTTCGTGCTGGTCAACCTGATCAACACGCTGAACGTCAAAGTGTTCGGTGAAATGGAATTCTGGTTCGCGATCATCAAGGTCGTGGCCATCATCGGCATGATCGTCCTGGGCTGCTACATGCTGTTCAGCGGCACCGGCGGCCCACAAGCGTCGGTGAGCAACCTGTGGGACCACGGCGGGTTCTTCCCCAACGGTTACAGCGGCCTGCTGATGGCGATGGCGTTCATCATGTTCTCCTTTGGCGGCCTGGAACTGGTCGGCATCACCGCTGCTGAAGCCAGCGAACCGAGAAAAGTCATTCCCAAAGCCATCAACCAGGTGGTTTACCGGGTGCTGATCTTCTACGTCGGCGCACTCACTGTACTGCTGTCGCTGTATCCGTGGGACCAACTGCTGCAAACCCTGGGTGCTTCGGGCGATGCCTACAGCGGCAGCCCGTTCGTGCAGATTTTCGCCTTGATCGGCAGCGACACCGCCGCGCAAATCCTCAATTTTGTGGTGCTCACCGCGGCACTGTCGGTCTACAACAGTGGCGTCTACTGCAACAGCCGCATGCTCTACGGTCTGGCCGAGCAAGGCGACGCGCCCAAGGTGCTGATGAAACTGAACAAGCAAGGCGTGCCGTTGCTGGCGCTGGGCGTATCGGCGCTGATCACGATGCTGGTTGTACTGGTCAACTTCATCGCCCCGCACGAAGCGCTGGAGTTGCTGTTCGCCCTGGTGGTCGCTTCGTTGATGATCAACTGGGCGCTGATCAGCCTGACGCACCTGAAGTTTCGCAAGGCCATGGGCCAGCGCGGCATCGTGCCCGGCTTCAAGGCGTTCTGGTCGCCGTACACCAACTACCTGTGCCTGGCGTTCATGGCCGTGATCATCTGCGTCATCTGGATGATTCCGCCGGTACGCGCCTCGGTATACGCCATGCCGGTATGGGTGTTGCTCATCTACGGTTGCTACCGGTTGCGCATGGCCCGGCATCGAAACCTGCCAGTGGCTCAGTAACCCCGCAAAATAAAACGCCCCGGCATTCGATGAATACCGGGGCGTTTTTCATGGGGTGCGCAAATGATCGAGCGTTTCTGGATACCTCAGTGTCGAGCACAGACAACTGATGCCGGGCCAAGCCCGATAGGGTGCGGCTTCAGCTCTCCACCAACGCCCGGAGTCATCATGACCGCACCGATTACCGTTCTTCGCGACACCCACCCGCTGCCCGTACTCGACGCCTGCAAATGGGAAAAACTCGAAGGCGACCCGCACACCGTCAATCTCAACGCCTACACCAGCGAAGACGGCAGCAAGATCATGGGCACCTGGATCTGCACGCCGGGCAAGTGGTACGTGGAATACGTGAAGTGGGAGTACTGCGATTTCCGCGAGGGCTACTGCATCATCACCCCGGAAGGCAAAGAGCCGATCCACCTGCGCGCCGGCGACATTTTCGTCATCGAACCGGGGATGAAAGGCACCTGGGAAGTGGTGGAAACCGTGCGCAAGTATTTTGTGTTCGCCTGATCCCTGCGCAAAACGACACCTGATTACAAAAGCGACACCCGCAACGAGTCGTTACTCGAGTAGCGACTCGGTGCGCGATACACCCTCCATAGACGCACTCGCCTCACCTCCCGAACATTCCCTTCACGCTCCAGACACCCGCGCTAAACACTTCGCCGCAACAATCGGCTGAACGCTCGAAAAACACGGCGATTGCTTTTTGCCACTCAGTGACCCACTGGTTCTAATAACGAACACAAAGTTTTCCCGTGTCGATATCAGACACCGAGGTGGCGCAATCAGGAAACTGGATTGTCGGACAAGCCGGGTAAGGTGGCGCTGCTTTTCACCGATTTAACCTCATCGCGATGATGGGTCTGACAAGAATGGCGGCGCCTGGAGAGCGCGGCGTTCAGAAAGGGCATCCGGCAACCGTGACACTATCCCGCCCCCATCAGCACGCTCAAATGTCGTTCACCAGAGAAGAAAAATAATGATTAGCCCGAGCTCAAAGGATTCCACTGGCCAATTGGCGCAGGGCTTCAAGCCTCGTCATGTCACCATGTTGTCTATCGCCGGGATTATCGGCGCCGGTTTGTTCGTAGGCTCTGGGCATGCCATTGCGGCCGCTGGCCCCGCCGTATTGCTGGCCTATCTGTTCTCGGGCCTGCTAGTCGTGCTGGTCATGCGCATGCTCGGTGAAATGGCGGTGGCCAATCCCGACACCGGTTCGTTCTCCACTTATGCCGACCAGGCCATCGGCCGTTGGGCGGGCTTCACCATCGGGTGGCTCTATTGGTGGTTTTGGGTGCTGGTGATCCCGATCGAAGCGCTGGCCGCCGGTCATGTGCTGAACCAATGGTTTCCCCAGATCGATGCCTGGCTGTTCGCCCTGCTGTCGATCATTGCGTTGGTGATCACCAACCTGTTCAGTGTCTCCAAGTACGGCGAATTCGAATTCTGGTTCGCCATGGCCAAGGTCGTGGCAATCATTGGTTTCATCGGCGTGGGGTTCGCGGTGTTGATGGGCTGGATTCCCGATCGGCAAGTCAGCGGCTTGAGCGGCCTGATGGCCGAACACGGCGGGTTCGCTCCCAATGGCCTGTCGGCGGTCGTCGGCGCCTTCATCACCATCATGTTCAGTTTTATCGGTACGGAGGCGGTCACCATTGCCGCCGCCGAATCCGACAATCCTTCGCAGAACATCGCCAAGGCCACACGTTCGGTGATCTGGCGCATCGGCGTGTTCTATCTGTTGTCGATTTTCGTGGTCATCTCCGTGGTGCCCTGGAACGATCCGCTGCTGGCCGAGGTGGGGTCCTACCAGCGAGCGCTGGAAATCATGAACATTCCCCACGCCAAGTTCATGGTGGACGTGGTAGTGCTGATTGCCGTGGCCAGCTGCATGAACTCCTCGATCTACATCGCTTCGCGCATGCTGTACTCGCTGGGACGTCGCGGCGATGCGCCGAAAGCGTTGAAGGCGACCTCCTCCGAAGGCGTGCCACGGGCGGCGGTCATCGCCAGTACCGTGCTGGGTGCGGCGATTACCGTTTGGAGCTACTTCATGCCCGCCGGGTTGTTTGAGTTCCTGCTGGCCAGTTCCGGCGCGATTGCCTTGGTGGTGTACCTGGCCATTGCCGTGTCGCAGTTGCGCATGCGCCGGATGTTGCGTCGACAGAACGTCGAACTGACTTTCCGCATGTGGCTGTTCCCTTGGCTGACATGGTTGGTGATCGTGTTCATTTGCGCTGCGCTGGTAGTGATGATGGTCTCGCCGCAACACCGTACCGAAGTGACGACGACCATCGGCCTGGCACTGGCAATTTCGTTTATCGGCCTGGTCACCTCGCGCCATCCTGCGCAGCCTGCAAGGGCGACGTCCGTGGGATAACCCGGGAGAGATATCGGCTGCGCATACCAGCGGCATGGCGTTCCACGCTACCGTGCCGCTGGCCGTCATCGCTTTTCGTAAGGACATGGCCACGATGTCATCAAGGTCCACCCCGTTGGACGGCAAGCCGACCCAATGCGTCGGTTTTCTGCTGCTGGATCAATTCACCCTGATTTCCCTGGCCTCCGCCGTGGAACCCTTGCGCATGGCCAATCAGCTATCGGGGCAGGAGTTGTATCGCTGGCATACCTTCAGCTCCGGTGGCCAGCCCGTCTGGGCGAGTGACGGCGTGCCGATCACCCCCGATGCTTCCTGGGACAAGCCGTGGGTGGCAGACACGGTGATCGTCTGCGGTGGCGTAGGTATCCAGAGCGTGGTCACCCGCGAGCACATCACCTGGCTCAAAGCCCTGGCGCGTCAATCCAGGCGTCTGGGGGGTATATGTACCGGTAGCTGGGCACTGGCCAAGGCCGGCCTGCTCGACGGATACGAATGCAGTGTGCATTGGGAATTTCTGGCAGCCATGCAGGAAGCTTTTCCGCGGGTCAGCATGAGTGCGAGCCTGTTTACCCTCGACCGCAACCGGTTCACGAGCTCCGGCGGGACCGCGCCGATGGACATGATGCTGCACCTGATCGGTCGCGACCATGGCCGTGAGTTGTCGGCCGCCATTTCGGAGATGTTTGTCTACGAGCGCATACGCAATGAGCAGGACCATCAGCGCGTACCGCTCAAGCACGTACTGGGCACGCATCAGCCCAAGCTGCAAGAAATCGTCGCGTTGATGGAGGCCAACCTCGAGGAGCCAATCGACCTGGATAACCTGGCCGATTATGTGGATCTGTCACGTCGACAGTTGGAGCGGCTGTTCCAGAAATACCTGAACTGTACGCCATCGCGTTACTACCTCAGATTGCGCCTGATCCGCGCGCGGCAATTGCTCAAGCAAACGTCGATGTCGCTCATTGAGCTGGCGACGGTCTGCGGTTTCGTGTCCACGCCACACTTTTCCAAATGCTATCGCGAGCACTTCGGCGTTCCACCGAGCGATGAGCGCTCAGGCTCGGAAATAAGTCGCAAGCCGGCGGTTCTTGCCATTGCCGGGCAGGCATCGACTCGGCCGCTGACGGCCCTGGAGCAGGCGAGAAATGAATCGACCTTTGCCAGTGTGCGGATGAGCGAACGAACCTGAGCGAGATCTTTCAGACATAAAAAAGCCGGGAGATCACCCGACGTGATCTCCCGGTAAATGTCGATGCGCAAATGCTCTACCTGTAGGAGCGAGCCTGCTCGCGATGGCGGTAGGTCAATCACCATCAATGTTGAATGTGCCGGCCCCATCGCGAGCAGGCTCGCTCCTACAGGTTTTCCGTTAGTTATTGCGGTTTGCGATAGCTATTGATGATCGCCGAGAAGTCGCTGCCGCCTTCCCCACGCAGACTCATCGCCTGATACAACTGCTGGGCTACCGCGCCAAGCACCACCGGTTGGTGCGCCTGACGTGCTGCTTCCGTGGCCAGGCCCAGATCCTTGAGCATCAATTCGGCACCGAAACCACCGGTATAGCCGCGCGAAGCCGGTGCCGTTTCGACGATGCCCGGCCACGGGTTGTACATCTCCGAACTCCAGCAACGCCCGGTGGAGCTGTTGATGATGCCTGCGAGCACTTTGGTGTCGATACCCAGGGCATCGCCCAGGGCCATGGCCTCGCTGACGCCGACCATGGAAATCCCCAGCAGCAGGTTATTGCAGATCTTGGCAATTTGCCCTGTGCCGACTTCGCCGCAGTGGACGATGTTGCGGCCCATCTGCGCGAGCACCGGTTGCAGGGTGGCGAACAGTTCCGGGGTGCAACCGACCATGAAAGTCAGCGTCCCGGCTGCCGCACCGCCAGTGCCGCCGGAAACCGGTGCATCGGCCATGGCCACGCCCTGCTTTGCCGCAGCGGCGGCCACGTCGCGGGCGGTCTGAGGGTCGATGGTGCTGCAATCCACCGCCGGCACGCCTTTGCCGATACCGGCGAGTACGCCGTCTTCACCCAGCCAGACGCTGCGCACATGCACGGCGGCCGGCAGCATGGTGATCACCAGTTCCGCACCCTTTGCCGCGTCACGGGCCGAGGGGCTGATGGTGCCGCCCAATTGTTCCAGCTCCGCCAACACGGCTTTGTTCAGGTCGACCAGATTGAGCGAGTGACCGGCCTTGATCAGGTTGCGCGCCATCGGCGCGCCCATGTTGCCCAGACCGATAAAAGCAATTTTCATGTCCGGCTCCTTAACGCAAGTTGATGGTGGTGTTCACACCGTCGTTGACGCTGTCGTCATCAAACCAGCGGCTGGTGACGGTCTTGGTCTGAGTGTAGAACTGCACCACTTGCTTGCCATACGGGCCGAGGTCGCCGAGTTTGGAACCACGGGAACCGGTGAAGCTGAAGAACGGTACCGGCACCGGAATCGGGATATTGATACCCACCTGGCCGACGTCGATTTCATTCTGGAATTTGCGCGCCGCCGCACCGCTCTGGGTGAACAGGCCCGTGCCGTTACCGAACGGGTTGGCGTTGACCAGGGCAATGGCCTCATCGAGGGTGGCGACTTCCAGTACCACCAGTACCGGGCCGAAGATTTCCTGGGTGTAGATCTGCATGTCGGTGGTCACGCCGGAGAACAAGGTCGGGCCGACAAAGTTGCCTTTCTCGTAACCGGGAACCGTGATCTCGCGACCGTCCAGTTCCAGTTTCGCGCCTTCCTTGATGCCGCTCTCGATCAGATCGAGAATTCGCGCCTTGGCCTTTTTCGAGATCACCGGACCGACGTCGGTGCCTGGCTCGCTGCCGGCATTGACCTTGAGTTTCTGCGCCAGCGCCTTCAGGTCTGGCAGCCATTGCTTCGCCGCGCCCACCAACACCACGACCGACGTGGCCATGCAGCGCTGCCCGGCCGCGCCGAAACCGGCACCCACCAGCGCGTTCAGCGCTTGTTCGCGATTGGCATCCGGCAGCACCACGGCATGGTTCTTCGCGCCCATCATCGATTGCACGCGCTTGCCGTGTTTGCCGGCCAGGTCATAGACGTGAGTACCGACTGCCGTTGAACCGACGAAGGAAACAGCCTTGATGTCCTTGTGAGTGCAGAGCCCGTCCACCACATCCTTGCCACCGTGCACGACGTTCAGCACACCGGCCGGAATGCCGGCTTCGATGGCCAGCTCCACCAGCAGCATGGTCGACATCGGGTCCTGTTCGGACGGCTTGAGGACGAAGGTGTTGCCGCAGGCGATGGCCATCGGGAACATCCACAGCGGGATCATCGCCGGGAAGTTGAACGGGGTGATGCCGGCACACACGCCGATGGGCTGACGCAGGGTGTAGGTATCGACACCACCCGCGACGTTTTCAGCGAACTCACCCATTTGCAGGCTGCCGATGGAGCAGGCGTGCTCAACCACTTCCAGGCCACGGAAAATGTCACCTTCGGCGTCGGCAATGGTTTTACCTTGCTCGGCGCTCAGCACCGCGGCGATGCGCTTGGAGTGTTCGCGAATCAGTGCCTGGAGCTTGAGCATGATGCGCATCCGCGCGCCGATCGGCGTCAGCTTCCAGGTCTGGAAGGCGCGATGGGCCGCACTGATCGCTGCGTCGACTTCTTCAGCGGTAGCGAATGGCACTTTGGCCAGCACTTGCTGGGTCGCCGGGTTAACGATGTCGTGCCATTCGGTGGTCTTGGATTCGACCCACTCGCCATCGATCAATAATTTGACCTTTTGTACGGTGGTTTCGTTAGATGTGATCGGTGCGTTCATGTGGGTCTCCTGGGCATTATTCTTGTGGAAGAGAGCTATCAGGGAGTCAAGGCGGGATAGCCGCCTTGAGAGGAGCCTTGCGCCGCGATTGGTTATCGGGCTGTTTTTGGAGTATAGATGTGCAAACTTCTGATAAGAACGCACATAAAAGCCGGTCCAACATGCAAAAAAACATCACCTCGTTAGGCTCGTTGAACTGGGATGACCTCAAGTTTTTCCTTGAAGTCGCCCGGACCCGCAAAGCCAGCACCGCAGCCAAGCGCCTGGCAGTCGACTACACCACTGTGTCCCGACGCATCAGTTCGCTGGAAGCCTCATTGGGCACGTTATTGTTCGAGAAGTCCCGGACCACTGGCTTTGTCCTGACCACCGAAGGCCAGCGGTTGCTGGGTTATGCCGAGTCGATCGAAAGCACGCTGCACATGGCCTGCGAACAGGTTTCAGGGTCTGGAGTGGCATTGTCCGGTCACGTGCGCATGGGCTGCACCGAAGGTTTCGGCAGTTTCTTCATCACCCCACAACTCAGCCATTTTGTGGATGCCTACCCGGCGATCTCGGTGGACATCCTGCCGCTGCCGCACTTCATCAGCCTGTCCAAGCGCGAGGCGGATATCGTTATCGCCCTGGAACGCCCGGAACATGGGCCGTACGTCTGCTGCAAACTGACCGACTACCGACTCCAGCTGTACGCGACCCAGGAATACCTGGACAAACACCCGGCCATCCGCCGCCCGGCCGACCTTGGCAAGCATTCATTCATCAGTTATGTCGACGATCTGGCATTCAGCTCGGAACTGCTGTACCTGGCCAACGTCTTGCCCGGCGCCAGCGCCAATCTGCGCAGTACCAGCGTGATCGCCCAGTTCGTGGCGGCGCAGCAAGGGCGATCACTGGCGATCCTGCCCTGCTTCCTCGCGGCTCAGGACCCACGTCTGCTGCCGGTGCTGCCGGACGAAATCAATATCACCCGACAGTTCTGGATGTACTGCCGGGAGGACCTGCGCAAGCTCAAGCGGATTACCCTGTTGTGGGATTACATACGCGAAGTGACTGAACAGAATCAGGCCCTGTTGATGGGCGCAAGCCGAGAAATGCTGTTCGCCGATTAGTCGGCGCTCACCACGAACGCAAGGTCAGGCGAACAAACAGAGAAGGGGCACTTCGGACAGATCGCTTTGCCGGGTGCCGCCATTTCAATCCACCGTAACAACGTCCTCTTTGAGCTCCAGCATCAACCCGCTCAAGCGCTTGACCTTGCGCCGCACGGCCTCTTCAAATACGCCGGCACGCGGTTCGATCAAGGTGAACCAGTGCTTGGCCCGGGTAATCCCGGTATAGATCAGTTCCTTGGTAAGCACCGGATTCAGGGCATCCGGCAGGATCAGCGCGGTATGGGCAAATTCCGAGCCCTGGGATTTGTGTACCGTCATGGCATAAACGGTTTCGACATCATTGAGCCTGCTCGGCAGAACGAAACGTACCCCGCCCTGTCCGTCATTGCGCGGGAACGCCACCCGAAGCACTTGTTTGCCCGCTTCAGGCCCATCACGTTCGGGCAGCTTGAGCGTGATGCCGATATCGCCGTTCATCAAGCCCAGACCATAATCATTGCGCGTCATCAGCACGGGTCGTCCTTCATACCACTGCTGGTCGCTGTCGATCAGCCGGGCCTTGAGCAACGCTTCGGTCACTCGCTGGTTCAGCCCCTCCACACCCCACGGCCCTTTGCGGACCGCGCACAACAACTGGAAAGCATCGAAGGCTTGCAGGATTTGTCGAGCCCACTCCATCCAGCGCGAATCGTCCAGCGGCGTGCCGATAGCAGGCCGCTGGTTTCGCAGCAGGCTCAAGTAGTGCCGATAACCCTGCGGCCCATCGCCATGACCTTCAAGCAACAAACGCTCCAGTGCCCGATCCTGTTCACTCTTGAGGGGCAGGCAAAACACATCGTCGTGGCTTCGAGCCGCCAGCAACTTGCGCGCCTCTTCGGGCTGCTGCTGATTGACCCAACGCGCCAACTGGCCGATTCCACTGCCCTCGCCGAACCGTCGCGAGTGGCGCAGCATCACCACTTGTTGCGCCAATGGATGAGTGCCTTGGGTATCCTCCTGCAACCCGCTGGCCTCCAGGCTTTCGCCGCTGACCGCCTCCAGCCACTGGCGGGTCTGCGGGCTGTACCAGCCGGCCTCGGCGTCCCGACACAAATCGCCGAGCACCGCACCGGCCTCCACCGAAGCCAACTGGTCCTTATCTCCGAGCAACACCAGGCGGGCGTGAGACGGCAGGGCATCAAGCAGGTTGGCCATCATTTCCAGGTCGATCATCGAGGCCTCGTCCACCACCAATACATCCAGCGGCAAGCGATTGCCCGCGTGGTGACGGAAATGTCGCGTACCGGGGCGACTGCCGAGCAGGCGGTGAACGGTGGTGACATCCGAGGGAATCTTGTTGCGTATGGCTTCAGCGACTTTCAAGGTTCTGACTTGCTGACTGATGGATTCCGTCAATCGCGCCGCAGCTTTGCCGGTCGGCGCGGCCAAACGAATGCGCAGCGGCTTGCCAGCCTCCACTGCGGGCGCCTGGAGCAAGGCCAGCAAGCGCACGACGGTCGTGGTCTTGCCGGTGCCCGGACCGCCGGTGACGATGCTGAAGGCACTGCGAGTCGCGAGAGCACACGCCAGTTTCTGCCAATCGATGACCTCACCGGGCCTGGCCGCACCGAACAAGCCGGTAAGGCGCTGGAGCAAATCACTCGGTACTGCTTCTTGTTCGGCCAGGCGTTGACGCAGCGAATGATCGATACGCCGCTCGTAGGCCCAGTAGCGCCGCAAGTACAGGCGCTTTCCCGACAACACCAACGGTCGCTGCTGCACGGTCTCACGTCTGTCAGCGGCCAATGCGACCAGGCTGCCCGAAGCCAGCACCTTGCACCAATGGGCACCGTCCAGGGTCTCCAGCATCTGTGACGGCAGCAACATCGCGCCACTGTGCAGATCGCCTTCCGGTGGCAGTGACAGGGCGAAGTCCGGCTCTTTCAATGTCTCGAACAGATCCAGGCAAACATGCCCGTGGCCCAGTTGATGACTGGTCAATGCCGCCGCCAGCAACACCAGCGGGTCATCGTCCGGTGCCAGTTCATGAAGGAAGGCAACGAAGGCTTTGTCCAGCGCCCGCAACCAGCCACGCTCGACCCAGCGCGTGAGCAACAGCAGCAAGTCGTCGGCACTATTCAAGGGGTCGAGGTTCGCCAGGCTTTCAGCGGCCAACGAGGTGGGCAGTAAATCGGCGAAGGTGCGGCTCATAGTAATACTCCCTGTTCCCATGCCGGTTCGGCCTTCGGTTCTGCTTTCCCCTGAAACAGTCGGTCCAGTCGCTCGATCAGCTCCCTTGGCGGACGGGCAAAATACACGCCCTGGCTGGGCGCGCGCGTACCGCGAAGGAACAGGTACAAGGCACCACCGACATGCCGCTCGTAGTCGTAATCGGCAAGCCGCGCCTTGAGCTGACGATGCAGGGCCAGAAGGTACAAGACGTATTGCAGGTCGTAACGGTTGTCGAGGATCGACTGTTCCATGGCCTGCCCGGTGTAGGCCGAGTCATCAATGCCCAGCCAGTTGGATTTGTAGTCAGCGACGTAGTAGCGGCCATCGTGTTCGAACGTCAGGTCGATGAAGCCTTTGAACATGCCATTGAGCAGCACTGGCTCGGCGGCCACTCGGGCAACTCCATTGTGCGTATGTTCGCGTACCAACGCATCGAGTTTGAGTACATCGACCTTATGGCTGGCGAACCAGAATTCCATTTCGACCTGGTATTGGGTCAGGCGCTCGAAAATCACCGGGGTTTGGCCAGCTCCCACAGGCAGCGGTGATTTGAGCAGATGCTGCAGCCAATCGCTCAGCGTGGTGATCCAGCCTTCCCAGCCACGACGATTGCAGCGACGGGCGATGGCGTCCTCCACGGTTTGCGGCGTGGCAGAAAAACCTTCGTCGCCCGCCCACTCGAGCAAGCCATGAAGAAAGGTGCCGGGGTTCGGGCCACGGGGGAATCGATGGATATCGGCGCCACCCGCAGCCATTTCCCGAGGCACCTGCGGATCGAGACGCTCGTCGTCGAAGAGCTTCTGCGCCTGCGGGCTCTCCGGCGCCTCGTCACTGCCGATGCTCAGAATGTCGCTCATGCGCAAGGCACTGTAGGAGGCGATCCACCAGTTTTCGCTGGCCTTGCGCTTGGGGACCAGCGGCGAGCGCAATGCTGCTTCGTTTTGCGGCGGATGGTAGTGCTCGCCCGTGGCTTCAGGCATTTCGCTGTAACTCAATGCAGGGCAGTCCTGCTGCAAGTCTTCCAGCCAACGCCTCAACCCCGCCGGCTCGGTCAAGGCCGCGCCGCCACCCAGCAGGTAACCCAGCGCCGACAGGTGCAGCACCGAGCTGTTGTTACTGCCGCGTTTCAGGTCCATCACCCCCAGCCAGCAGGCATGCTGCGCGCGGGTCAGGGCCACATAGAGCAAGCGCAGGTCTTCCGCCAGACGCTCATCATCGGCCAGAGCAATCAACTCGGCGGTCGGGTTCAAGGTCACCTGAGCCTTGCCCGTGGCATCGTGGTAATGCAACGGCAACCGACTGCCATCCACCGGTTTCGCCGAGCAAATGAACGGCAGGAACACCAAGGGATATTCAAGCCCCTTGGACTTGTGGATGGTCACGACCTTGACCAGTTGTTCATCACTCTCCAGACGCAGGATCTGCTCTTCGCCGGCCTGGCCGGACAGCGCCAGATGCTCGGACAAATGACGGATCAGAGCCTGTTCGCCATCCAGTTCGGCGGCCGCCTGTTGCAGCAACTCGCAGAGATGCAAAAGGTTGGTCAACACCCGCTCGCCATCGCTGCGTGCAATCAGTGCCTGTGGCAGTTGGAAGTCATGCAGCAAGCATCGCAACATGGGCAACACGCCCTGCTTGCGCCAGATCTCTCGATAACGGCGGAACTGCATGACCCGCGCTTCCCAGGCCAGTTCGTCCTGATTGAGCCGTTCCAGCTCCGCCAACGACAGATCCAGTGTGATGCAGGCCAATGCGGCCCGCAGTGGTCGTTCGACATCCGGCTCGGCGCAGGCCTTGAGCCAGGTCAGCACGTCGTGAGCTTCCTGGGCGGCGAACACCGAATCCTTGTCCGACAGGTAAACGCTGCGCACTCCCCGGGCGGAAAGCTCGGCACGTACGGCCTGTGCTTCCTTGCCATCGCGGACCAGGATCGCGATATCCGCCGGCAGCAAGCCTTTGAATTCGCCGTCCCGTACGAACCCCGCACGACCTTGTTGCCCACCGTTGAGCAATGCGGTGATTTCACTGGCACACGCGGCGGCCAGTTGTTGCCGGTACATCGCACCGGACAACGGCTGCTCGGCGGGCAAGTGCCAGATGTTCAGCGCGGGCACCACCTGACCGTCGATGTGCAAAACCTCTTTGCGGCCCTGGGATTCGACCGGCAAAAACGGTACCGGGTTATCACCATTGCTTTCACGGAACAGGAAGGCCCCCCGTCCGGCCTCACGAGTCTCGGCGCGCTCAAAGACATGGTTTACGGCGTTGACCATGCCATGACTCGAACGGAAGTTGGTGCCCAGGGTATGCAGGCGGCCAGCGGTCGCCTGACGGGCGCGCAGGTAGGTGTAGATGTCGGCACCGCGGAAGGCATAGATCGCCTGCTTCGGGTCGCCGATCAGGAACAGGCCACTTTCCGGATTGTTGTCCTCGATGCGATAGATGCTCTCGAAGATCCGGTACTGCACCGGGTCGGTATCCTGAAACTCGTCGATCAGCGCCACTGGAAATTGCTCACGGATCAAGCTTGCCAATCGCTCGCCACCCTCGGCTTGCAAGGCAGCATCGAGGCGCAAAAGCATGTCGTCGAAACCCATTTCCGCGCGGCGGCGTTTTTCTTCCTCGAAGCGCGCACCCACCCAATGGGCGGCGTGTTTTAAAACGGCAGCGTCAGGCGTCGGCAAGCCATCAAGACAGGCCTTCAGGCCAGGCATCGCGTCCAGGCCAGGATGATTGGGAGCATCGCCTTTCTTCCAGGCTTCAGCCATGCCGTCGGGGGTCAGGCGCGTGAAGCCGGTTCCGATGTCCAGTTGCTCAAGGGTTTCGTCCTCGGCCCAGGCTTTGATCTTCTCGAACCAGGGCTCGAAGTAACGCGGCTGCATCTTGCGGCCGTCGACACTCTTGCTGGTGACACCCTCATGGCAGATGGCGAGCAACTCATCCGCCCACTGACGCCAGGGCATCTTGAGCTCCAGTAGCGCAGCCCGCCGCTCCTGCAAACACACCGTGATCAGTTCTGCAGGCTCTTTGCCTTCGACGTTGTCCCGCTCGCTGGCAAACAGCCCACGAACCCGTGGCAACAATGCCGCCGGACCACCCCAATTGTTACGCACCCAATTCAGCGCATCGCCTTGCATCGGATAACAAAACAGCCGCCAGTAGTCACGCAGGACTTCACCGAGCAAATCGCTGTGATCGGTTTCCAGGGTCTGGGTGAACAAGCTTCCACTGTCGAATGCGTGTTCGCGCAGCATGCGCTGGCACCAACTGTGGATCGTCGAAACCGCCGCTTCATCCATCCACTGGGCGGCGATGTCCAGGCGGTTTGCGCAACCGGACCATTGTTCGGGCAAGTACTGCTCACGCAGTTCGGCAATCAGGCCATCGGGGGCCGGTGTTTCCTCGCGGAAAAAACGGGCGGCTTCCGCCAGACGGGTACGAATTCGCTCACGCAATTCTTTGGTGGCGGCATCGGTAAAGGTCACGACAAGGATTTGCGGAGGCAACAGCTCGCGCCCGAAGCCACTGTCCTCGCCACCATGGCCAAGGACCAGGCGCAGGTACAGCGCAGAAATGGTGAAAGTCTTGCCAGTCCCGGCGCTGGCTTCGATCAGTTGGCTGCCGCGTAGCGGAAATGCCAGGGCCAAAGGTATTTTGCCGGTCATGGGCGTGCCTCCTCGCTGGACATCGAACGCCAAGCGGCTTCAAGCAATGGCCGGTACAGAGCATTGCACCAATCGACGAATGTCTCGTCGGCGACCAAGGCATCGTAATCAGGGAACTGACGAGCCAGCGCCACGCTTTCGCGTCGTTCTCCATCAGTGGTCAATCCATCACCTTCATAAGCCTTGCGAGCCGCCGCTTCGGCTTTGACCGGTTCGGTTTGACCCAGCCAGGCGAAGGCAGTCTTGACCGCGATCGGCAATGGCTGGCGCATACCCGATTGCCAGGCCAGCAACAGGTCACCCAGAATCCGTTGCGCGGAGTCCGCCTCCATTGGTGCGAGCACCAGACTGTCATCACTGGCCACCAAAGCCGTGGTCATCGCCAGACCACTGGCGCAAGCGACGAGATGATTGACCCAAGGCCGCGTCAGGCGATGCCATTTGCGCGACTTGATCGAACCGATGCTGTTGGGGATCGTGGTAATGGACAGCAAGCCACCATCGGCACGTTGATGCAGGCCACTGAGCCAACCTTCAAGACGCAGGTCATGCAACTCCAGATTCACCGGCAGAGCGCTGGTCAATGGCGTTGGCCACAGAGCCAGAAGCTGCTGATAGCGCTGCAGCAGATCCGGCAACGGCTCGATCAGTTCGCGCTGCAGGCACTCACCGAATCCGGCCATGGGTAACAGGCCACTGTTTTGCAGGCGCCGGGCCTGCGCCTCTAGCGCCTGGTCGGCGTTGTCCGCATCAGCCAGCGCAGCTTCAAGCAAAGTGTCGCTGAGGCTGTAGCGTTGCAAAGCGTCGAGTACAAAGGGCTCTTCATCCGCCAAAGGCACCTCGGCGGCCTCGAAGAACACCTTCAACCGCTGAGTGAAGAAATGCCGCACCGGGTTACGCAGGAAGTCCTGGAGTTGACCGAGACTCAGTGGCTCCTCCTGAACATGAGGATCAAGGATCTCGCATTCAGTCACTTGCTCGGTCAAGTGGTGAAGCACCTGCCACTCGTTGGCGTAGCTGAACAGGTCATCGCCTTCATGAAAGTAACGAGCGCTGAAAGGTTGCAGCGGATGTTCCTGAGTAATGGCTTCAAGCAGGTCTTCGTCGGACCCGGTCAATCGCCAACCGCTGGCCAGATGGTCACGGAGCTGACCGATCAACACCGAAGCAGGGCGTTCGCTGTTATCGCGAATGCTGCGGCCGACCCAACTGATGTATAGCTGGTCTCGTGCCGACAACAGCGCTTCCAGCAACAAGTAGCGGTCATCTTCGCGCCGTGAGCGATCGCCAGGACGGTAGTCACTGCCCATGAGGTCGAAATCGAGGGGTGGCTGTGCACGCGGGTAATCGCCATCGTTCATTCCCAGCAAGCACACCAGTTTGAAGGGAATCGCCCGCATCGGCATCAAGGTGCAGAAATTCACCGCACCGGCGAGAAAGCGTTGGGATAATCGTCCCTGATCGAGACCCGCAAGCCAGGCTTCACGGACTACGGTCAGCGACAGTTCGTCTTGCAGACCTACCGACTCACAATTCTCGAGCCAGGCTTCCCGCAATTCTTCCAATTGAGTCAGCAAGAAGTCGTCATGTTCGTTGCTGGCCAGGAAGAACAGCGACACCAATGCCTGCAAGCGCACGCTCCACTGCTGAGGCGATGCCGGCTGCGTGAGTTCCTGATGGGCAATTTCCAACGCATCCAGCAGCGCAACCAATGGGCCGATAAGTGCGGCATCCAGACCACCGATCTCGTCATATGGCTCGATTCCACCACAAGCACTGGCACTGCCTACGGCATAACCAAGCAACATGCGTCGCAGACCAAAACGCCAACTGTTTTGCTCCAGTGCCTGTGGCAAACCGAGGCCCGCACGCTGTTCGGCATTCATGCCCCAACGGATGCCTGCGCCTTCAATCCAGCGGTGCAGGGTCGGCAGGTCGCGTTCCTCTACACCAAAGCGGGCGCGTAACGCCGGAACGTCGAGCAGATCGAGGATTTCGCTGACAGGGAATCGACTGTCGGGCAACTTGAGCAGATGCTCGACGGCGATCAGCAACGGATCACGGCCCCGCTGCCCCTGGTCAGCCAGGGTGAAGGGGATGAAGCGCGGATCATGACGTTCGAGTTGACCAAATACCGCACGAATGTGCGGTGCATAGCTGTCGATATCCGGGACCATCACTATCACATCGCGAGGACGCAATTGTGGATCGGCGCTAAAGCGCGCGAGCAACTGATCGTGAAGGATCTCTACTTCACGTTGTGCACTGTGAGCGATGTGAAAACGGATCGACTGATCTTTATGCGGATCTATTGCTGGCCAACGCTCGCGAGTCTCGTTCAGTGGCCGCAACTCAAGGATGTCATCCTGCAACTGATTGAGCATGTTCAGTGGCAGGCTGTCGCTGAACAAGTCGATGCGCCCGTCGCGAAACGCCGAGCGATAGCTATTCGGATCATCATAGCTGTCGAGCAAGTTTATATAGTCGCGCCCCTGCTTGCCCCATGCAGCGAGCAATGGATGGGCATGTTGATGAAGGGTTTGCGGGTCGAGCACAACCGGCATGCCGCTTTTGCGGGCCTGTCGTTTGTATTGATGCCGCAAAAGGTCTTTATCGGCGACGATGTCCGCCCAATGGTGACGACACGGATTATGCACGCAAAGCAGCACCTGGCTGAACCGAGCTAATCCGGCCAACGCTTCCAGGGCTTGAGCCGGCAGAGAGGAAATCCCGAACACGATCACTCGGGAGGGCAATCCACTGGGCGCTACGTCGAGGTTGTTGATACGTTCGATAAACCGCTGATGGACGCCCGCACGGCTCTGCGCCATGCCCTCTTCACCGACATCATGTAAGAGGGCTCGCCACAATTCTGCCTGCCAGCAATTCGCTGGCGGCAGCGGTTTGGCTTCGCCTCTACCATTGCGTAACTGATGATGGCCTTCTGCCCAGTCTTCGAGCCAGTCAGCTCGATACACTTGGTATTGGTCGAAGAGATCCGCCAGCCGCTCAGCGAGCTGATAGCGTTTGCGCAGGTCGGTGTCATTGGTAAGGAAGCGCTGCAAGGGCTCGAAGTGCGGTTGATTGATCAGCTGCGGAAGCAGGCGCATCAGACGCCAGGTCAATGGAGCTTTATCGAGCAGGGACTTCGCCGGAATTTCGTCACGACCAAGCACCATGCGATAGAGCTGCCACATGAAACTACCGGGCAACTGCACATCAATGGCAGCGGCGATTCCACAGCCGCCCATGTCGTCTTCTTCAGCATCTTCGGCCAGTGCAAGCTTGAGCCATTGTGCAATGCCGTTGCTCTGTACCAGCGCGATCTCATCCTCCAGGGGAGCCAGCGGATAACGCCGCATCCAGCTAACCACCAGGCTGCGCAACTCGTCCAGGCGGTTGCCGTGAACCACCATAAAACCAGCACTGAGGGACGTCGCGTCCGGCATAAAGGCTTCCTTGGAAAATACAAATGCTAGGGCCGAACCTTAGCATTGTCGGGAGACTGTGACAGCGTGGACCTGTCCGGTACTGCTGTACGAACTTTCCTGCGGGCAAAACAAAACCCCTACCTGCGTACGCAGATAGGGGTTTCGGAATTTAATCTTGACGATGACCTACTCTCACATGGGGAAACCCCACACTACCATCGGCGATGCATCGTTTCACTGCTGAGTTCGGGATGGGATCAGGTGGTTCCAATGCTCTATGGTCGTCAAGAAATTCGGGGACCGAGGCGTGGCCGGCTGGCCGCGTTTCAGCAAATTGGGTAAG
>NZ_WTFT01000041.1 GCF_009861505.1 Pseudomonas izuensis
AGGAGGAGTCCATATACGGTCCTTGGAAAGCGTCTACGGAAGCAGTATCGATTCACTCACCTTTCAAGCCAGTGAAAAATAAACCGAGGCTGCCAGGGTGCTTCGGACATCCGCCGCGCTGGTCGCGCCTCGAAACCCATCGTTGATCAAGTACAGCCAAGGCGCAGGAGGTCTGCGATAATGACGACCACAGCGGCGCGATGGCATATCGAGGGTTCGTGCCAGCATTCGGCATTCGGGTTTGGAGGACTCCATGCGTGACATTATTGACGGCTTTCTGCGTTTTCAGCGTGAGGTTTATCCGCAACGCGTCGAGCTTTTCAGGCAGCTTGCGACGACACAAAATCCGAAGGCGTTGTTCGTCACCTGCTCGGACAGTCGTGTTGTGCCTGAACTCCTTACACAGCGCGAACCGGGCGAGCTGTTCGTGATTCGCAACGCTGGTAACATTGTGCCGTCGTACGGTCCCGAACCAGGCGGCGTCTCGGCTACCGTCGAATATGCGGTCGCAGTGCTGGGCGTACAGGACATCGTGATCTGCGGCCACTCGGACTGCGGAGCGATGGGCGCGATTTCACGTTGCACGTGTCTGGACCATCTTCCGGCGGTCGCTAACTGGTTACGTCACTCGGACGCCGCGAAAGCGATCAACGCGGCGCATGAGTTCGACACGCCTCGCGCGAAGCTCGACGGTCTAGTGCGCGAAAACGTGATCGCGCAACTGGCGAATCTACGTACGCACCCATCGGTGGCACTCGCGCTCGAGCAGGGGCGCATGAATCTGCACGGCTGGGTCTACGACATCGAGACGGGTTGCATCGATGCGCTTGATGGCGCGACACGACAATTCGTTTCACTTGCTGATTCGCCGACCACCGTTGCGATCGCTGCCCGCAATGGCAGACATATGTAATGGCGACAGAACAGTGAGGTTGATCGCATTACTTCCGGAATATTTTCGCCCCAGCTAAGGTCAGCGAAACGGCATTGTCTCTATCGGGCAAGTTGCGGATCGGATCAGTTGTTCGAATGGCTGCTCGACGGGACTGGCGAACGACAGGAACTGGCCGGTTTTTGCCAGCCCTCACCGGCAGCTTGGGGTCGGATAGCGACGGTCTGGCTCCGACCGTCGCAGTGTTGGTCAAACCTCTGTCTGCTCTGCCATTTCCAGGGCGTCATCGACCTCGATGCCCAAGTACCTGACAGTGCTTTCGAGTTTCGTATGACCAAGCAGGAGTTGGACAACTCTCAGATTCTTCGTCCTGCGATAGATCAACGATGCCTTGGTTCGCCGTAGCGTGTGAGTACCGTACATGGTTGGGTCAAGACCAATGGCGGTCACCCATGCTTTGACTATTCGAGCGTACTGTCTGGTGGAAAGATGGTCTGAGTGGTGCAATCGGCTCGGAAACAAAAAGTCCTCGCTTCGGAGACGCGCACGATGCATCCAAGCTTCCAATACCGTTCGGGTTTGCTCAGTGATTTCAAATTGCACTGGATGCTGAGTTTTCTGCTGCATCACGATGTCCCTTGACGACACATGCTCTCCATGGGCGATATCTCGGACTCGTAGCTTGGTTAAGTCGCAGGCACGCAGTTTGCTATCGATGGCCAAGTTGAAAAGCGCCAAATCACGTGTCTTCTCTGCTAGCTGGAGTCTGACCCGGATGGCCCAGATATCTCTGACTCGGAGCGGGGCTTTCTGCCCGACAAGCTTTCCCTTGTTCCAAGGCTGATGGCGATATGTAGCAATTGAGTTCATGGCTTGTCCTCTAGGTTGAGGGGGGACAAGGGTGGTTCACTCAAAGTGAGTCGTGGTCATTATTTGCCCTATAACCGCCAGTCATTTGTGTTTACAGAATCAGAGCAATTCATATCTATGACTGGCGTAACCTCATAATGGAATCTGTGATGGCTTGAGCATTTGTGTCCAGCGTTTCCATGGCCGACATTGCGTTAGCAGCGACACTTCCCACTCCATTTTCTGAGAGCCACTTGGTTACTTCTTCTATCGCTGCGCCTAAAGCATGCTGATTGTGCAGGAGCAATGTCAGAGCGTCCGCCGTGGCGATCTTGCAGTCTGAGTTATCTGACATGGCGCTCGTCCTTGAGGAAAGATGTAGGAAGTCTAGTTCATCTCCGCCGTAGGCTGAGCTGAGGCTAGGCGGGCAATTGAACAGATTGCCCACATCTCCTTTTTCATACTTCTTGAAAGATTCCAAAATTTTACTGTGGATTTTTCTAAGCTAGTATTTACTTGAGCTCCAGCGGTGGTCTGCTCTACGAGAGTCCAGTAACGTCCATCAAGAGCCGACGTTTTTGTGGGGGTAAAAGTAGGGGGAGTCCATTTCATGGCCAAAATTACCATCAAAGAACTCGAGTCACTGACTCCCAACGATGCCGGTCGAATCCTCCGGGAGGATGGCAATCTCGCCGGTCGAATTTCCCTGCGTAAGGACGGCGTGTCGGTCAGCTTTTTCTATCGTTATCACTAGGGCGACCAGAACAAAGAGTACGCCTGCGGAACCTGGCCGCGCAAATCCCTGACGGACATCCGTACGGCGCGCAACCAGGCCCGGGCGCTTATCGATGAGCAGATCAATCCCAACGAGCAGAAGCAAACCGCCAAGGCACAGGCATACGCCGCGGCTAACGTAGAGGCCGAACAAGTAAAAACGACGAAGGTGCAAACGCTGACCGTCCAGGATCTGGCCAAGGCCTGGCTGTTGGATGGCGTCGCGCGAAAAGACGGCAATGCCGAGTTGCAGCGCCGTTTTAACAAGGACCTATTCCCGGCACTTGGCAGGACAGCAGAAGACTTTCTAGCGGGTCACAAAAAATATATGGAGTCCTTCGCGTACGCAGTCGTGAAGTTTGGAACTGTGGTCTGCTAACTCCTCCACAATCAAGCTATTTCAATAATCAGCATCTTTACTGTTCCGCAAGCTACTGATTTTTAACGGCCTGCATCCCACGGCTTTAAAGAGACCGGTTTTGGGTTGCGGAACACATTGTTGTCGCTTTCCTTCGACTTCCATAGATGTTGCGCCTGTTCCAGCGCTCGCTTTGGGCATGTCTGCTCCCCTCCATCAGAAAAAGCCCCGTCTGAACGACCGCGACAAATGCGCTGCCTTTCAAAGCCGTCAGAGAAAAACGGTCTAATTCCTCGGGGAGGTTCAGGAATACACTTTACGAGGGCTCTTGGCCAAATGTGATTAGGGGGCCTACCAGCATCTACTGTCCAGGAGCTTCAACACCCACGTCTGACAAAAGTCATTTGGCTGACTCCCGTCAAGGTATGTCGCCATGCTATCGACTCTAGAACTACGCCACCTCGTAGAGCAAAGCTTTCTCCCGACCCGCTGCGATTGTACGGTAGATTCACCTGCAGCACTGACCGTGCGTTTTTATCACGGCACCTCGAATCAAGAAATCCTCACTGTCACCGGGATCCCGATCGCCCCGCTCAACAACGGTTTTGCCATCGAGACCCTTATCGCGGATCTGCGAAACGACCTCGAACGTGTCAGCGCTGCTGCTCCTTGTTACTCGGCAAATCATTCTGCCAAAAGGTAGCAGCGAAGGTCGCGGTAGGAACGGCAGTTGCCTGCCGCCCCCCGCACAGATCCGTACGTGCGGAACTACCGCATACGGCTCCTGCCTTGGGTACGTGACGCGAAGCGATCTTCAGGGTAAGGATGTGCATTTCTGGATCTAGGTATGTAGAGGTCGGCAAGGCGTCCGTAGCGTGACCACTGAAGCCGGTTACGCTAGCTGCGTCGCTTGAGAGCTTGCCGCCATAGACGGCATACCGCCAAACGAAAACCGCCAAGACGTATCAGATTTCCCGGCACCGCGTGGTAATTGAAGTACCCACTGACCACTCGGTGAAGCCACTGACCCACGACTCGAACAGGCTCATGACGTCGGCGTTTCAGCTCATCCCGAATAGCCAGCAGCGTTGCACGCATTCGCTTCTTGACCGTCAGTCGCTGTATTTGAAACCCACCGCTTCTGTTGGCACTACAACAGTGTGTGAAGCCCAGGAAGTCAAAAGTCTCCGGTTTACCCAAGCCTCGCTTCCTACGATTTCTCGCAGCAAAACGACCAAACTCAATCAACCGTGTCTTCGAGGCATTGAGGGATAAACCGAACCTGGCCAAGCGTTCCTGCAACTGCACCAGAAACTGCTGAGCCTGCCATTGCGTCCTGAAACCCACCACGCTGTCGTCCGCGTAGCGCACCACAATCACATCGCCACGGGCATGGCGCTGGCGCCACTGCCTTGCCCACAGATCCAGCACGTAGTGCAGATAGATATTCGCCAGCAACGGCGATATCACTGCACCTTGGGGCGTCCCCTTGGTAGCAGCTACCCTACGGCCATCTTCCGTTACTCCCGCCTGAAGCCATTTACAGATAAGCCCGAGCAGGCGCCGGTCTGCAATCCGCTGTCCCAGAAACATCAGCATCCATTCATGGTCGATCTCATCAAAGAACGACGTGATATCCGCATCCAATATCCAGTTCACCCTCTGGCCTTTGAGCGCGACCGTTAAAGCATCCAGCGCATCGTGCTGGCTGCGTCCCGGCCGAAACCCGTACGAGAATCCTAGAAAGTCTTCTTCATAGATCGCATTCAGAACAGTAACAACTGCCTGCTGTACGATCTTGTCCTCCAGAGAGGCAATGCCCAGCGGACGTAGCCTACCGTCGGCTTTGGGGATATGGACCCGTCGTGATAGCATTGCCCGATAGACCCCACTGTGGAGCCTTGTGTGCAAATCGGTCACCCGCTGGAGAAGACCTTCCTCATATTCTCGCCACGACATGCCGTCCACTCCCACTGCTGCATCGCGGCGAAATGCATAGAAGCTCTGCGCCAATAAGTGCGGTGTGATGCGGTGCAGCACTGCCGTGAACTTTGATCTGCCCCCGAAATACTCTGCCGCATGCCTACATGCGGTGGGGCTTAGTGCATCTGTCATCGGGACACTGCTGCTAGGCTTATTCACAATCGCTGAGATAAAAGTCAGCGATCCGCCCTGGGTCAATTTTCAATTGGCAGGGTGAGTCAGTTTTCAATCAGCGCCGACACTTTCCCCGTTAGCGGGTGTCATCCCCAGTCGTTTTCTCCCGGCCATGGCACATTGATGTTGATAAGCCATTGTTTTGGCGGGTATTAATTCTTTTGTATAAAACAGTTACAAATCTGGCGAGAGAATTGCCAAACCACCATCACCCCCTTCACACACACGAGGCGGCTGGTGATGGACAGAAAAGCGCGGTATCCCTTCAAATGGTTGTTGACGCCTTTGAGCGTCGCCCTAGCAATGACAATAAGCACAGGGATGTTGCGCGCCAGCCCGATCGACGACGAGCGACAGCCAGAACCGTCCGATCCTTCGGCTTACCAGAACGAACCAGCCGACGAGCCAGCGGCGTTGAATGCCATCCTGAGCATGCCGGAGGCCAACCAGGATGCCTTCGATTTGCCTGATGGCGTCAAAGGCAACCGCGACGAGACGCGGGTAGAAAACCAGCTTCCGCCGGCACAGCAGACCAGTTTCAACTACCCCACCAATGGCAAGCCCAGCCCTTTGTTCGGCGCTCAGCCATTCACCCAGCAAATGATGCTGTTCGAGGAATTCGGACCGGAAAAACTCGACCCCACCACGCCGGCAGCGCCCTTGCCGTTTCCTGCCCCGGCAATCGGCCCGCTGCCGCAACAGGACCCCACCAGTGCTGCGCGCAGTGCGCCGCCAAGCCTGGCACTCGATACCTTCTTGCGTCAACCGGGCTTGACTCCGTTCCCCAGCCAGTATGCCAATGTAGTCGACCGCAACCCTTGGCAGAAGCAAATCGAATTTTTCCTCAATCGCCGTATCGGCTCGTCGGCGGAAGGCCGTCCGCCAGGAAAAGGCTGGTCACACCAGCGCTGGAACGAGTTTTATCCGCAGGTCGCCTATAAGAGCGTGCAAACCGGCGCACGGTTGAATACCGGTTGGCGTGACAGTCACCAGATGCACCGCTATGCCGTGGGCAAGTTTGGCCCCGGCGGCCTCTATCACAACGTCGCGGGAATACAGGCAACGGATGGCACCTCCAAGGGCGTCGAGCCGCGTCTGCATCCGCTGATGCCGGTGCAGAAACACAACTCGGTGTGGACCTTCGACGGCACACTGCCGCCCAAACTGTTGATGGTGCGTTACGGTCAGCCGGTGCTCATGCGCCATTACAACGGCCTGCCTATCGACCCGTCGGCCAACATGGGTTTCGGTCTGCATACCATCACCACCCATGAACACAATGGTCACGCACCGGCGGAAAGCGATGGTTATGCCAACGCGTTTTTCTTCCCCGGGCAGTATTACGACTACCGCTGGCCGATCCATCTGGCCGGTTACGACACCATCAACACCAAGGCCGAAGATCCGCGTGCGGCGTTCCCGTGCTCGCCGGGCGAAACCCTGTGGACCAATGACATGAGCCCGGGTCTGAAGACTTGCGACCATGGCACGATCAAGATCCGCGGCGACTGGCGCGAAACCATGAGCACCCACTGGTTCCACGACCACATGCTCGATTTCACCGCGCAGAACGTCTACAAGGGCAACGCGGCGATGATGAATTACTACAGCGCCCTGGACCGTGGCAACGAGTCGGTGAACGACGGCGTCAACCTGCGTTTCCCCAGCGGCAGCGCCTTGCCTTGGGGTAACCGCGACTACGACGTCAACCTGTTGTTCGCCGACAAGGCGTGGGATCAGAACGGTCAGCTGTGGTTCAACCCGTTCAACACCGACGGCTTCCTCGGTGACCAGGTGGTGGTCAACTGGGGTTGGAAACCGACCCTGGATGTACGGGCCCGCAGCTATCGGTTCCGCATGCTCAACGGCTCGGTGTCGCGTTACTACAAATTTGCGCTCGTGCGTGAAATCAAGGGCACCAGTGGCGAGTTCCAGGGGCCTAAAGGCTCGGGTGTGTCCTATGCCCGGGTGCCGTTCCATATGATCGCCAACGACGGCAACATCATGGAACACAGCGTGCCGTTCGACGGCACCATGGACCTGGACGGTGATGGCGATAAGCAGAACCACAACGCGATTCTGCCAACCCAGGGCATTGCCGAGCGCTTCGACATCATCGTCAACTTCGCGAAAAACGGCATCAAGCCAGGGGACAAGATTTTCTTCGTCAACCTGTTGGCCCACGACAACGGCAAAGGCCCGAAAGAGCCGATCCCCTTGGCCGACGTGCTGTCCGAGAAGTACCTGGCGGTGATCAAGCAAACGAGCAAGGGACCGCAGTGGGACAGGGGCGACCCGGCGGTGGGCAAGGTGTTGCAACTCAACGTCAAGGCCTACACCGGTCAGGACCTGGCCATGGACCCGGCGTTGTACGAACCGGCCAAACCGGGCAAGGCTGCAGGCCTGGTGATGATCCCGCTGAAAATCCATCGTGACAACCCTGCCGACATGGCGCTGCTGGCCAATGCCCGTCACCGCACTTACACCTTCGGTCGTTCCGACGGCACCGATGAAGCACCCTGGACGGTCAAGACCGATGGCGGCTTCGGCTACCACATGGACCCTCGTCGCCTGAACGCGGCCACCCAGTTGAAAAACGGTCCTACCGATGCCGGCACCAGTGGCTTCGGCACCCTGGAGGTGTGGAACATCAGGCTCGGCGGCAGTGGCTGGAGTCACCCGGTGCACGTGCACTTCGAGGAGGGGATCATCCTCAGCCGTGGCGGCAAGGCACCACCGGAATGGGAAAAATGGGCACGCAAGGACGTGTACCGCATCGGCTCGGAAAGCGATGGCCTGGACAATGTGGAAATGGCGATCAACTTCCGTGAGTTCGCCGGGACCTACATGGAGCACTGTCACAACACCCAGCACGAAGATAACTCGATGCTGCTGCGTTGGGACATTGAGAAGCCGGGTCAATTCCAGTTGATGCCGACACCGCTGCCGAGCTGGGATGGCGTGCGCTACGTGAACTCTGCCGCACTGCCAACCTTCCGTACCGGCGACGGCATGGGGCCAAAAGTAGCGGTCAAGAAATGAACCGGGAGGGTGTCGACATGAAGTTGAATACACCGCGCACACGCGCCCTGGGCATGCACCTGGTTTTGATGCTGGTCACCTGCCTGCTGGCCAGTCGGGTGCTGGTGGCTCATTTAGCTGCTCCGTCGGTGTCGTCACCGACGGAGGCGGCGACCCCCTGGGGCGGCGATTACTTTCCCAACACCTTGCTGACCGATCAGAACGGTCGGCAGGTGCGTTTCTTTGATGACTTGATCAAGGACAAAGTGGTGGTGATCAATTTCATCTTCACATCATGCAGCGACTCTTGCCCGCTGGAAACCGAGTGCCTGGACGGACGATGAACCATTTTGATCTGCCCCGAAATACACTGCCACATACCTATATGCGGCGGGGCTTAGTGCATCTGTCATCGAGACACTGCTGCTAGGCTTAGTCACAATTGCTGAGGTAAAAGTCAGCGATCCGTCCTGGGTCAATTTTCAATAGGCGGTTGGGTCAGTTTTCAATCAGCGCCGACAGCCTAACCTCTTCTAGAGGTGTTCAGGCGGATTGCCATGTAGCTTTAGAAGTTCTTCCACCACATCGCGATCAGGAGATCGCCAGATATCTTCATTGCCTTTGTCCACCATATAGTTCGATGACCTCAGGTACAGCCTATATTTACTGGTTAGGACTCGGTCTGCTGGAGGCGTGCGGTCTACCCGACGATAATCCTTCTACTCAGCGCCACACTTCGAGCCTCTGGGCGTTAGGTGCCACTCCGTCCACTCGTCACTGATTGGCATGCCGCACGCCTCTGGTTAACAATCTGCTCGATTTCATGCTGGTCTTTCTAGTGTATCGCTAGAGCCTACTGCTTACCGTGGCCTACTGTCGTCACACATTCTCCCAATACTAAGGCGTGTCCTTGCAGCGCCACGGATAGGTTACCCGCGCAAGCGCGGTGTCAGTGCACGCGCGCATGTCCATAGGCAAGGTGGCGAGCCAGATGGAATCGATGTGGATCATTGCGCTAGTCCGCGAACCAATCGGGCACAGCCATCAGGATCGGAGGTCGGTCATTTTACGCTCATCATTCCTTGCCCGCATGGCAACTCGATGCTGACGGACTTCTCGTTCTGAATATTTGGTTCCAGCTTCACCGGCAAGAAAGCGGGCGAGTCACGAGTCAGTGAGCTTTTGATCGCGGTAAAGCGGCAACCATTTGCGCACCACGTTAGCGTTGATGCCATGACTCATCGCGACACTTGCAACAGAGGGGCCTGGGGCAGGCATTCCTGGACGACTTGGGTTTTGAAGGACTTTGGATAAGAGGTTCGTTGGCGCATGGCGATCCGCTTGTGAGGCTAAAAATTGTTTCCATAAATAGGTGGAACCGTCGCCCTAAGTAATGGTGTCAGAAAGGCGTGTTTGCCGGACGCTTACGGATGGCGTAGTGCCGAAAGATAATAACGCGGTCGAAAATCAGATAACACCGTGGGCACTTGGGCGCTCGAACTTGTTGTTTGCTGGATCACTACGCAGCGGTAAACGGGCAGCTGCAATCATGTGCTTGATCCAGTCGGCACGCATGAATGGGCATGATCCGCATGCCTATCTCAAAGATGTGCTGACGCGGCTGCCGACGCCGCGTGCCAGTGCAATTGATCAACTGCTGCCGCATCAGTGGTGGCCCGCCTGAGTCACGCAAAGTGACTTCGTCGGACGCTAACGACCTTTCCAAAGCCTTGAGCATCGTTTTTGCCGCCCTGTTGCTTGGGCTATGGTTGCTGCGCCGATCTGGCCATTTCAGAATCTGGCCAGTCAGGTGCTGGGGATATCTGTTTTATCCGGGACACCTGCTTGTCCTGCAAATCCTTCGAATTGTGGCTAGCTTAGCTCAGCGCAGGGCATTCAAAGCCATCGGAAATGACAGTTGATCTGTGCTGATAACTCGTCAACTTTCAAGAAATGGGAGATTCTCTTCTCGAATGACACCAGCAGCTTCATCGTAGAGAAACGGGAGGAACATATAGCGGCGACCTTTGGTTACGGGAGTGGCTTCGTGTAAAAGAGAACACGAAAACACCACAGCCCCTCCAACTGGGGCGCTGTAAAGCACTTTTCCAAATTCTGGAAAATGCAGAAAACCTCCTTCGTACTCTCCCGAATTAAGAAACAAGGAAATGGCAAAACGGCGGTGCGCTGTACCCTTGGTGGTGTTATCCCTATGGGGCCGGAAATGCCCGCCTTCCTCGCTGTTGTAACAGGCCACCAGATAGCGCTCCATCCGTGTGGCATTGAACTGAAACGCCTTGTGTATCTCCGGAACCAGGCGGTTGGTTATACGCAAAGAGCATGCTTTGGATAAAGCCTTATCCTCAATCATGCAGTCGCGACGTTGTTTGTGGCTATGGTCGGCGACTTGGACGGTTTTACCCGACCGCTCCACCATAAACCCGGACTCCTCTCCACCACGTTCGTCGTAATAATTTATTAGGGCTTTACACAGCGCGGGCTCAAATATACGGGGAACCACTAGGACTGGTGCGTGTGGAGTGGCTACATGTTGAGGAGCCAGTGCGGGCAATCTATCCAGAAAGCGCATTAACGAGGGAACATGGTTATCAACCGGCTCCTCTATCGGGACGATGGCCATGACTCGTAGCGCAGGATCCAGCACATAGGTCATTGGCCTAATGCTGCCGTCTAGCTGTAATGTGTCGTAGAGCGCACTGACTGACCGATCAAAATCCCAGATGAAGCGCATGCCAGGTATCGAATCTTTTACCCGTTTCAGCTTTTCATCTTCTGGATCTACGGAAACACCAAAGAAGCAGACTTGATCGTCATCGAACCGCTGGCGATGAGCCCGAACACCTTCCAAAACTTTAATGGACGCAGGATCAGCCGCAGAGCCCAAGAAAGAAATCACTACATACCGACCGGCAACAGTGTCGAAACAAAAGCGCTCTCTTAGTTGAGTGCGGCAGTAGAACCAAGGAGCAGGTTCACCGACTGAAAACGCCGTGGCGCGCATCACAACTCCTTGCCGGTGGGCAGAAGATCATTATTAGGAGTAAATCCAAGAGGCACATGCGGAGCCCTGCCTCTTCCCTAAAGGTGTCGCGTACAAATGGGCTTATGGCTGCCGCCAGCTGCGATGCCGAAGCACCGAGACCTCACAGCTCTCGAAGCTAGTAGATAAAGCTAGTAGATAAGTATGCGTCCGGCAAAGTCATCTTACTCCTCATCGAAATCATAGCTATCCGCGCCCCCCGTCCGTGGAGTGATGGAGAACAGCTCTGCGCCAGTTTCCAGATCGAACAGGAAGAGTTTGTTGGCATGATCGGCGGGCTATTGGCCGTCGTGCAGAACACAAGTTTTCCATTCCTTGTAATACCACTATAAAGAATTCTGGACGTCAATTCTTTGGTTACAACCAGGAAACCATTGCTATCGAAGACTCGGAAGGTTCCGGAAAGCGTGCTCCCGAAATGCCAATCTTCAAGACTCAACGAGCCATTGTCAGCGATGGAACCATTGTTAGAACGGGGCATTTTCCCATGAGCGGATACGACATCACGTGAAACGTCGACCAAAACGTACTCTCCAAGCCCATTGCCGCGATGCCCCCTGCTAGAAACAGGGTCCCAATCTCTCCATGAGAGAGCCCAGTTTTTTGACTTGGAAAAATGATAGAGCCCGCGATATTTGATTGAATTGACAGTCATGAAAACTCTGCCCAGTTCAAACATCTGCGTCTTGGCTTCGACCACATCTAAACGAGGCTGGCCTAGCTATTTTTTGGACGACCAGTCGAAAAGTCTCACTCCTACCTACTCCATAATCCCCGAGACCGCAAACGCTCTGCTGTTGAATCAATAGCTCAATGTTTTCCGGTACTAGTCAGCGTAGCAACAGAGCTCACCATAACGGACTCCAAATATGATTCTTCAAATTAACAAAAAAGGGCCCGCGCAGGGCCCTTTGTTATCAAATCGATCTTACTGAGTGCGCCACGAATCAACAACCTCTGCACCAAACTCGGTTTTCCATTCTTTCAGCTGACGGTGGTTACCACCCTTGGTTGCAATCAGCTCACCCGAATTAGGATTCTTGTAAATCTTTACATCGCGCGCTTTGCGGGCTGACTTCGAGACGGCTGCAAGTGGGGAGCGACGTCCTGCTTGCGGATCAAGCAAGGTGATGATGTTCTGCAGACTGAAGCCGTACTCACCAAGCAATGCCCGGAGTTTGCTCTCAAACTCCATTTCAGCCTTGAGACCAGAATCACCTTTCATCGACTCGAGCTCGGCGAGTTGTGCGGCCAGTTTTTGTTCAAGTTTGCGAAATTCAGCCAAACGAGACATGAAAAATTCCTTAAGGTTTAGGGCGGCGCGGAATGCACATTCTTCATGCTAAGTGATGAATTGATTTTCGTCACCCATGCCTCTTTTAAACTGGCCAATGGAAACTGGCAAAGTGCGTGATACGACTCAATAGTCGTGAAGCTCAATATCTCCAGAAAACTGGAGTTACGAGCACCAACACAGTTAGGATTTCCAGCCTGCCAAGGAGCATGCCTACGGTCAGTAGCCATTTGGCGGCATCAGGTAGTGATGAGAAATTACCTGCCGGCCCAATGATCGTGCCAAGCCCTGGCCCGACGTTACACACCGCCGTAGCGGCGCCACTCAAAGCAGTCGTCCAATCAAGTCCAATGAGAGCCAAGCCCAAGGCGATCGCGGCAATAGTGATGGTGAAGAAAAACGAGAAGGTCAAAAGCGAACGCAAGATCTCCTCGTCAATGGGATGACCGTTGTACTTCTTCTGAATCACGGCTCGAGGATGGATCAACTGCTTCAAACTACTTACCAGTAGAGCGCCAGCAACCTGAAAGCGGAAGATTTTGAGGCCTCCAGCCGTGGAGCCTGAACATCCACCGACGAAGGTCAAATAGAAAAAGAGCAAGACAGCAAAGCTGCCCCATAAGGTGTAATCGCCAACCGCTATCCCAGTTGTCGTAACGACCGAAGTCACATTGATTGCCACGATCCGAAACGCGTCCCACCATCCGTAATCGCTGTGAAAACACAGCCAAGTACCCACAGCCAGCCAGGTGACGATCAAGAATCCGAAAAAGCCGCGTACTTGGTGATCCTTTATCAGCGCACGTCGATGACCGCGCAACATTGTGACGTACAAGGTAAAGGGCAGGCTGCCCAGAATCATGATGACCACCGCCACCCAGTGAATCGCTGGCTGCGTCCAGTGCCCAAGTGAGGCGTCTGACGTTGAGAACCCTCCAGTAGAGATCAACGACATGGCGTGATTGATCGCCTCAAACGGTGTCATCCCCGCGATCCAGAGCGCCAGAGCTCCGACACCAGTGAGCCCCAGATAGACAAGAAGGATGTACTTGGCGGCCACATGGGAACGTGGCGTCACTTTCTCCGACCAGTCTGAGGACTCTGTCTGGAAAAGACGCATACCACCCACTCGCAACAGTGGAAATATCGCCACAGCCATGCCAATGAAGCCGATACCACCGAGCCAGTGCAGCATCGAGCGCCAGATCAACAATCCAGGTGACGCCGTATCCAAACCGCTCAGGACAGTTGAGCCCGTGGTTGTAATGCCGGACATCGTTTCAAAAAAAGCGTCGGTGTAACTGATGTGGCTGATGAACACCATGGGCAACGCCGCGAAGGTACACACAACCATCCAACTGCCTG
Source organism: Pseudomonas izuensis (assembly GCF_009861505.1). Lineage (GTDB taxonomy): Bacteria > Pseudomonadota > Gammaproteobacteria > Pseudomonadales > Pseudomonadaceae > Aquipseudomonas > Aquipseudomonas izuensis. The sequence continues at coordinate 13,772 of NZ_WTFT01000041.1, forward strand.
TCGTCAGTAGGTACATATCCCTCGGACGAAGTTGGGCAGTATCTGGGCGCCCCCGCATGATCAACAAAAGGCCACAGATGAAGGTTATCAAACTCGACCATAGAAACGCGGAAAGGTCATCGCTGTGCCCGTAGGTCACGAGCGTAACCATAGGAATGGCCATGCTTACCGCCAGCGTGATCAGAAAGACACCAAGGATGAAACCGATAAGCCGCATTGCCGCGATGGACATAGAAATAGCCTGCAAAGTTGAAGCCGAGCAGCCTTTTCAATCAGGCTTCAGACGTTGACGACCACCCAACTCACAACTGAAGAATTGGAGAATCTCTGCGACGTAATGTGAGATTTGTTTCCTACGAATAAAAAACCCGGCACAGGGCCGGGTTTACCTATATTCCCCGACTGCGCAGTTCCCAAATGAGAGGGATGGAGAACTGACTGAGAAACACAGGTCGCCGATATTGCCAAAGCATAATTTGTAAAGCAATCCATCTATAAAAATGCTTCGACGGCTAGCGCTCGCCTTCGCCATTGAATGGGCAATGCTGGACATAGGGACCGCTACCATCAGCGTTCCGACGGCGTTCCCTTGCGCGCCGGGCGAAACCCTGTTTGTCAACGACGCCGACCCGGACCTGAAGACCTGCGACAACGGCAGCATCAAGATCCGTGGCGACTGGCGTGAAACCATGAGCACTCACTGGTTCCACGACCACATGCAAAATTTCACCGTGCAGAACGTCTACAAGGGCAACGCGGTGATGATGAACTACTATAGCGCCTTGGATCGCGGTTATGAAGCGATCGAGGATGGCGTCAACCTGCGTCTGCCTAGTGGTTCGGCGATGCCGTGGGGCAACCGTGACTACGACGTCAACCTGGTGATCGCCGACAAGGCCTGGGATGCCAATGGTCAACTATGGTTCAACCCGTTCAACACCGACGGCTTCCTCGACGACCAGATCCTGGTCAACTGGCAATACGAGCCACACCTGAAAGTACGGGCGCGCAGCTATCGTTTTCGGATCCTCAACGGCTCGGTGTCACGGTTCTTCAAGTTTGCCGTGGTGCGAGAAATCAGCGGCAATGGCGGCGAATTTCCAGGGCCAAAGGGTTCCGGCGTATCCTACACCCGTGTGCCGTTCCACATGATCGGCAACGACGGAAACCTCATGGAACACGCCGTGCCGTTCGACGGCAGCCTGGACCTGGATGGTGACGGTGACGGTAATAAGCAGAACCACAACGCGATCCTGCCGACCCAGGGCATCGCCGAACGCTTCGACATCATCGTCAACTTCGCGAAAAACGGGCTCAAGACCGGTGACAAGCTGTACTTCGTCAACCTGATGGAACGCAAGACCGGCAAGGGCCTTAGAAGAACGGTCTTAGTCTAGCCGACGTACTGTCCGAGAAGTACAAAGCGGTGATCAAGCAAGGCAGCAAAGGGCCAGAGTGGGACAAGGGCGACCCCGTGGTGGGCAAGTTCCTGCAATTGATCGTGCAGCCTTATAGCGGCACGGATGTGAGCATGAACCCGGCCGATTACGAGCCAGCCAAACCGGGCAAGGCGGCGGGTAAATTCATGATTCCGCTGACCCTCAACCGTGATGATCCGGTGGTCCAGGCCAAGCTGAAACTGGCGCGGCATCGTGAGTTCATTTTCGGCCGTTCCGACGGTACTGATGAAGCGCCGTGGACCATCAAGACTGACGGCGGCTTCGGCTACAACATGGACCCGCGTCGACTCAACGCCGCCCCGCAACTGGCCAACGGCCCGACTGATGGCGGATACGGCGGCAACGGCACCCTGGAAGTATGGAAAATCAAGAACGGCGGCAACGGCTGGAACCACCCGGTGCAAGTGCATTTCGAGGAAGGCATCATCCTCAGCCGCGACGGCAAGGCGCCACCGGAATGGAAAAAGGGCGCGTGCAAGGACGTGTATCGCATTGGCGAAGGCATCGACAGTTCGGTGGAGGTGGAAATGGCGATTCACTTCCGCGAGTTTGCCGGGACCTACATGGAGCACTGCCACAACACTCAGCACGAGGACACGTCGATGCTGCTGCGTTGGGATATCGAACATCCGGGCCAGTTCCAGTTGATGCCAACGCCACTGCCCGGCTGGGACGGTGTCACTTACGTCAACTCCGCCGCGCTGCCGACTTTTCGCAGCGGCGTCGGAAACGGAAACAATGACGACGATGATGACCAGGGTTCGAACAAAAAACCTGTCGCCAACCCGGACAGCGCCGCCAGCAGTAATGGGCAGCCGGTGACCATCAACGTGTTGACCAACGACACCGACCCTGACGGCAACCTGCCCCTCAAAGTAGTCGGCCTGGAGCAGCCGGACTCCGGTCAGGGCACGGTCAGCACCGACGGCGTACGTGTGATCTATACGCCACCGGCCAGCGCCCCCGCGCCGTTCACCGCGACCTTCACCTATCAGCCAGCGACGCCAAGAACGCGGTCTCGCCACCAACTACAGTCTCCGTGACAGTATCGCCGGCGCCGGTGGTCAACGAAGATCTGGTGGTCACCAGCGCGACGGTATCGGCCCGCAGCAACAACCGTTACACCTGGGACCTGGCGGTTACGACGTCGAAGGGGACCGGCAATACGCTGACAGTCACGGCGATGACGACCGCAGGGCCACTCAACCTGGGCAACGCGATCCTCACGCCAACCGGTACAGGGGCGCGCTGGCGGGTATCGGTGACCACCACCGGCCGTGGTCCATCGTCTAACCCGACTGCGACCATCAGTTCGACATTCGGGAAGAGCATTACGGTCCCGATCAGCATTCGGTGAATTTTATCTGGAGTTAAGAGGGATACGAGTACGAAAGACGCTCCATAAACCACCACGGCGGAATGGCCAGTCAGCCGTTGCGCCGTGGTGTTCGCAATGGATATTCGTGCGAAGAGAGCAGGCTTAGAACTTCATCTTCCCCCAGATCAGTCCGACGATTGCAGCCAGCGCCGAAGCCGCAAGCACACTGAGTTTCGCCGCAGACAGTAATGCCGGATCAGAAAATGCCAACGACGAGATGAAGATGGACATCGTAAAACCAATACCGGCCAGCAGCCCCACCAGTCCGACACCACACCATGTCACGCCCTCAGGCAGCTTGCAGACGTTAAGTTTGACGAGGGCGACGCTCGCCAGAACAATTCCAAGTGGCTTTCCGAGGACCAGCGCCGATATCACACCCACAAAGACACTCCGCGAGACAGCATCGTCCAGGTTGATGCCTTGCAGACTCACACCCGCATTGGCCAATGCAAAGAGCGGCATGACAGCAAACGCTACCCAAAGATGCAGTCCAGCCTGAACGCGCTGTACCGGAGGCAATATTTCCCTCTGGGCTTGCTGGAGTTGCTTCAGCGGTTTAGCGACCTCCTGCGGACTGTTGTTGGATTGGGCAAACCTGTCCATCAGTTCATGGAACGTACGCCCAATGGTCTCTAGTGGACGTTCAGTTGCGGGCTTTGAGTTTACCGGCGTCATAAGACCGAGAATGACGCCCGCAAGTGTTGGATGAACACCAGTTTTCAGGAGACCAAACCAGACGATGGCGCCAGGCAGCAAGTATGCGTACGCCTTGCCAATGCCCATGCGCTGAAAAACCAACACCAAGACCAGCCCGCTCAGCGCTACCACTAGGCCCAGATAATCCAGGCTCGCGGTATAAAAAACAGCAATGATCAAAATGGCAACAATGTCGTCGATGATGGCCAGTGCCAGCAGCAGCGCGCGTATGCCACCTGGAATCGACTTTCCTAGCAGTGCTAGAACCCCCACAGCAAAAGCAATGTCAGTGGCGGTTGGTACAGCCCAACCTGTACTGGCTTCGGTACCGTGATTGAACGCCATGTAAATGATCGCCGGCATCAAAACACCGCCCAACGCAGCGCCAAGCGGCAATGTCGCCAACTTGAAATTCGCCAGCGCGCCGTCATTAATTTCCTGCCGTATTTCAGCACCCACCACGAGAAAGAAAACGGCCATCAGCCCATCATTGACCAAAAAATGCAGTGAGCACGAGACTGTAAAGTCGCCTAAACCTAAGGTGAGTTGGGTGTTCCAGAAATGCTCATACGAATCAGCAAGCGGGCTATTGGCCCAAATGAGCGCAACCAGCGCAGCGAGTAATAGAACGATGCCGCTAACCGCTTCGATATGTGAAAACCGTTCTATTGCGGAAAGTGCACGAGCGGTTAAAACCTGAGGACGTGGGATAGAGGAGGACGCCGAGTATTTATCAGACACATTGACTCTCCGCTGGCGGCCCGACCAACGTTTGAGCTTTAACCTGCGCTGTACTGTATGCAACAACGCACCCAGGCCGATGATAAGGAGCTGCTAGGCGAGATGCAATGGAACTCCAAACTGCTGAATGAACCTTCGGTCATCAGGAACACTCCATCTAGGGTGATCAGCCCTCCTCCTTTATTGACTCAGACTCGGAGTCTTCCAACCGATCACGTCACTGTCACAAGGTATAAACAATGATCGCTCGTTGGCGCTGGCTGCTCCATCAACTGACTAAACGGCTGTGGTTCAGGGCCACGCTGTTTTCGCTGCTGGGCGTGGCAACAGCGCTGCTCGCCGTCGTCTTCAAGGACTACATTCCCGAATCATTGCCCGCCCGTATCGGTGCCGATGCCGTGGATAAGATCCTGGGAATCATTGCCTCAAGCATGCTCGCAGTGACCACTTTTTCGTTAAGCACGATGGTGACCGCCTACGGTGCTGCCAGCAGTGGCGTAACGCCACGCGCCACCACGCTGGTGATGGAGGACACCACGACACAAAATGCCCTCGCGACCTTTATCGGCTCATTTCTTTTCAGCCTGGTGGGAATCATCGCACTGAGTACCGGGGCCTACGGCACACAAGGAAGGGTTCTGCTATTCGCGGTTACCATCGCCGTGGTAATTCTGATTGTCTACACGCTTCTGCGCTGGATCGATCACCTTTCCAAACTCGGTCGGGTGGGTGAAACCATTGATCGTGTCGAACAGGCGACAATCGACGCAATCGACAACAGAGTCCAATGGCCTCATCTGGGTGGTACCGCCTACCCTGCCGAGTGGATGATTCCAGCCTCTGCTCAAATCATCACAGGCCACCAGACCGGGTACGTCCAACATATTGATGTACACGCGCTAGGCGACATCGCCAAAGCAGGCGAGATACAGATCTTTCTGGACATCCTTCCGGGAAGCTTTGTCCATCTGGGCATGCCGCTCGCCCGAACCGTTAGCCTGAACAAGGAACGCGAAGACGAATTGCACGCCAGCACCGAAAAAATCCTCGCCGCCTTGACCATTGGCGTACGCCGAACGTTTGAACACGATCCCCGGTTCGGGCTGTCGGTACTATCAGAGATTGCCTCACGCGCCTTGTCGCCAGCGGTCAACGATCCCGGGACTGCCATTGACGTCATTGGCCGGGGCGTTAGAAGCCTCACCTGTTGGGGTAAACCACAAGACTCTGCAGCGAAAATAAATGAAGACTGCGAGCAGGTTTACCTTCGCGGTCTGACTGTCGATGACCTGTTCGATGACTTTTTCGCACCGATTGCCAGAGACGGTGCGAGCTTGCTGGAAGTAGACCTGCGCATGATGAAGGCGCTTGTAAGTCTGGCGCAGATAAACCCGCAGATGTTCAACGATGCCTGTGTCAGGCACGCAGACCTTCTGCTGAAACGCGCAGACCTGTCGCTGACATTGGAGGAAGACAAACAAACACTCAGTGCAGTGGCTCAACAACTGGTGCGTTAGATCAACCTGGCTTTCGCGGGGATGCGCCACTGTCTGCCGATTGCAGAAAGCCACGAGCCAACTGCTGATATAACTCAGGCCCCATTCTGGCGCTGACCGCTTTGGCGATCAGCGCCACGGCCATGAGGCTGATGACCATGCCATGACTGTCGATCATCTCCATCACGATGATCGCGGACGTGATCGGCGACTGGGTTACCGCAGACAAAAAACCGACCATGCACAAAGCAATCATCGGCTGTGCAGCCAGTCCGAAGATCTCCGCGACGTTGGCTCCGATGGCCGCCCCTACCGCCAGGGAAGGGGCAAAAATACCACCGGGGATACCGGAAAAGTAAGTCACCACGGTCGCGAGAAAACGCGTGATCGGCGCGTGCCATGGCAGGCCGACATCGGACACGATGATCTGGGATGTGATCCCGTAACCACTGCCAAACGACATCCCACCACTGAGCCAACCGAATATCGCCACAATGACTCCACATATGCCGGCGAACCAAACGGGATGCACACGACGCCATTCCCAGACGACAAATCGCTGATGCCGCTGCGGCCACAGCAGCATCCGGCTGAACAATCCACCCAGAAAACCACATCCAATACCGATCGCCAGAACCGGGACAACGATGTCGAGATGGATATCTTGAACGTCGAAATGGCCGAAATAGTTGTAGTTGCCCTGCAAGGCAATCGCGACCATCCCCGACAAGATAATCGTGCTGAGCAAGACCCCGCTGGTTCGGGTTTCCAGCTTGCGCCCCAGTTCCTCTACCGCAAAGGCCACACCGGCTAGCGGCGTATTGAAGGCTGCCGCAATGCCTGCCGCCCCTCCGGCCAGAATGAGGTCTTCGCTGCGGATGATTCGCGCATTGGGCAGGTAACGGTGGAAAAAATGCATGATCGAAGCGGCGACCTGCACCGATGGCCCTTCACGTCCAGCGGAAAATCCACCGGTCAGCGCCAACGTACCAAGGCCTATCTTGGCAAAGGCAATGCGCAGCGACACCAGTTTGTCGACACACTTGCATTGATGCGCCAAGCGCGTAGCGGCGATCACCTGAGGAATGCCGCTGCCTTGGGAGCCAACAAAAAAACGGGTGGTCAACCACACCACCAACATGCCGACCAAAGGTGTGTAAATAAACGGCAACCAGGGTCGATCGGCGGTCTGTTGCGCAAATTGCGTCAGCGCCAGATCAGCCAGCCGGGCAAACATCACGACAAGCAGCCCCGCCAAGGTGGCGGCAGCCCAGAGTGTCACCCGTGTGCGCCAGCGGATGGAGGCGAAGCGGCGACGCAGTAGCACTATCGGTTTGATCACTCGAGCGAATTCCCATTGAGTTTCAGCACTGTGGTGCAGGCAAGACTAACTGGATATGCGGGGACGTCCAATCGCTCTGGCTCAAGTATTGCCACGCCTCGCATCACTGCAAACCTGTCTGCGGTCACGTTAGGTCCGCGCTGCACCCACCGAAATTCGCTCAAATCCCCTGTCAGCGTCTGAATCAACTACAGTGGATTCACTCTGCATAAGCCAAGAACAAGACGGAGATTTCCCATGCGAGTAAAAAGCCGCTTTATCCTGTTGGCCGCCGCTACGTTGGCGGTCGCCACCGCAGCTCAGGCCGCCCCGGTGTTCATTAACATCCTGACTGGTGGAACGAGCGGGGTTTATTACCCAATTGGTGTTGGCCTGTCGCAGATCTACAACGATGGCATCCCAGGCGTGAAAACTTCGGTTCAGGCCACAAAAGCCTCGGTGGAAAATTTGAACCTGTTGCAAGCCGGTCGTGGAGAGTTGGCCCTCGCACTGGGGGACTCCGTAGCGGATGCGAAGAACGGCGTGGAAGACGCCGGTTTCAGCGCGCCGTTAACCAAATTGCGCGCCATCGCAGGGGCCTACCCCAACTACATTCAAATCGTGGCCAGCAAAGAGTCGGGAATCAAAACCCTGGCGGACCTCAAAGGTAAGACCATCTCCGTCGGCGCCCCAAAGTCAGGCACTGAGCTGAACGCGCGGGCGATCTTCAAAGCAGCAGGCCTGACTTATGAAGACATGGGTAAAGTGCAATACCTGCCCTTTGCCGAGTCAGTGGAATTGATCAAGAACCGGCAGCTGGATGCCACCCTGCAATCTTCCGGGTTGGGCATGGCGGCTATTCGCGATTTGTCCTCCGTCATGCCGTTGAACTACGTTGCCATCCCCACGGATGTAGTCGCAAAAATCGGCAATCCCGCCTATCAGGGCGCAATGATTCCGGCCAATACCTATGATGGGCAACCTGAAGCGGTGCCGACGGTGGCGATCACCAATATTCTGGTAACGCGTGCCGACGTGTCCGATGAAGTGGCTTATGAAATGACCAAGCTGCTGTTCGAGAACCTGACCCGCCTAGGCAATTCTCATTCGGCGGCCAAAGACATCAAGCTGGAAAATGCAGCCAAAAACCTGCCGATAGCACTGCACCCGGGCGCGGAACGTTTCTACAAGGAAAAGGGCGCGTTGTAATGACACAAGGCGCGACGGCCTGGGCCGCAGCGCCTTAGTTCGCTCTTTTCAATGTGGTCATGAGGTAGGCAACTAATGAGTGAAGAGCATCAGGGCATCTCTGCGAATCCGCGAGACTGGCCAAAAAACCTGTTTTACGTGGCGTTGCTGTTCTCGATTTTTCAGATCGTCACCGCAGCGTTTGCACCCATCTCAAGTCAGGTTTTACGCGCCGTACACGTCGGTTTTTTGCTTTGGGTAGTCTTTCTGAGCTACCCGGCTTTCGGCAAGGATCGTCCTTGGCAACCGCTGGCTTGGGTATTCAGTTTGGCTGGGATTGCCACGGCTTTGTATCAGTGGGTGTTCGAGGCCGACCTGATTCAGCGCTCCGGCGATCTGACGGCCGCAGACACCGTGATTGGTCTCGTGCTGATCGCATTGGTGTTCGAAGCCGCCCGACGGGTTATGGGAATTGCGCTGCCCATCATCTGTGGCCTCTTTCTGGCCTATGGCTTGTTTGGCGAGTATCTGCCCGGTGATCTGGCTCACCGGGGATATGGGTTTGACCAGATCATCAACCAACTCTCATTCGGCACTGAAGGGCTGTACGGAACGCCAACCTACGTGTCTGCCACCTACATTTTCCTATTCATCCTGTTCGGTGCATTTCTAGAACAGGCTGGCATGATCAAGCTGTTCACCGATTTCGCCATGGGACTGTTCGGTCACAAGCTGGGCGGGCCGGCCAAGGTCGCAGTCGCCTCTTCAGCACTGATGGGGACCATTACCGGCTCGGGGATTGCCAACGTCGTGACGACAGGACAATTCACCATCCCGCTGATGAAGCGCTTTGGTTACCGGGCGGCGTTTGCCGGCGGGGTCGAAGCGACCTCCAGCATGGGCAGCCAGTTGATGCCGCCCGTGATGGGGGCCGTCGCCTTTATCATGGCTGAAACCATCAACGTGCCGTTCGTGGAGATTGCCAAGGCGGCGCTGATTCCCGCGATTCTTTACTTCGGATCGGTATTCTGGATGGTACATCTGGAAGCCAAACGCTCGAATCTCAAAGGCCTCCCAAAGGACCAATGCCCCAGTGCCCTAGGCGCGGTGAAGGAGAACTGGTACCTGCTAATTCCCTTGTTGGTCCTGGTCTACCTGCTGTTTTCCGGTCGCACCCCCCTGTTCTCCGGCATGGTCGGGCTGGCACTGACGGCCATCGTCATTCTCGGCTCTGCGATCATTCTCAGAGTGCACAGTTTTGGCTTGCGCTGTGCGTTCTGGATCGCCCTCGGGGTTCTGTGCACCGGATTCTTCCAACTCGGAATCGGTGTGATCTTTTTAGTCATCGCAGTGCTGGTATTGGTGTGCGGGTTCATCAACGGCGGCCGGGAAACGCTGACGATCTGCCTGCATGCGCTGGTCGAAGGTGCGCGACATGCCGTACCAGTGGGGATTGCCTGTGCGCTGGTGGGCATCATCATTGGCGTGGTGTCTCTGACAGGCGTCGCCTCAACTTTTGCGGGTTATATTTTGGCCATTGGCCGGGACAACCTGCTGCTGTCACTGGTGCTCACAATGATCACCTGCCTGGTGCTAGGCATGGGCATTCCGACCATCCCCAACTACATCATCACCAGTTCAATCGCAGCCCCTGCACTGTTGGAGCTGGGTGTTCCCCTGATCGTGTCACACATGTTCGTGTTCTATTTCGGCATCCTCGCTGACCTTACGCCACCGGTGGCTCTCGCCTGCTTCGCGGCAGCACCGATTGCGAAGGAGACCGGATTCAAAATCAGCCTATGGGCAGTTCGCATTGCACTCGCTGGATTCATCATTCCATTCATGGCCGTCTACAACCCGGCGCTAATGTTGCAAGGTGACAATTTATGGATGACTGCCTACATGCTGATCAAGACGACGTTGGCGGTCGGTCTGTGGGGAATGGCGTCAACCGGTTACTTGCAACAGAAGATGGCGCTATGGGAACGCTTCTTGAGTGTTGGCGCAGGTGCGCTATTGATCGTGGCTTTGCCGCTGACCGATGAAGTCGGTTTCGCACTTGGGCTGCTGGTAATTCTTCAACATTTGTGGCGGTCCAAGCAGGTGGGGACGGCTAACGCATGATTGGATTGTGTATGGGCCTGGCGGGTGTCGCTTGGGCCCAGTTATCCATTTCGCAATTCACACTGGCGTGGAACCACACCATCGAGAAAATCCGTTGGGAGGAGGATTACCGCGTCACCAAGCAAGGCCTGGTGTTGGTGGAAGCCAGAATCCGGGGCAACGGCGCGGGAATGGAAGTTCCTGAGGACGCTCGACTGGAGAACGGCAGTTGGCACTACCGACGACAGTTGCCACCGCTTCAACCTTTGCGTCTGGGACGAACGCCTGAGGCTGGGGACTACCAATTGTGTATTGATGGGGCGTGTTACTTCATGAGTCAATGGATTGGGGCACCGACTAATAGCCAACCGTTCATACAGATTTGGAGTTGTGAGACAGGCTAATGTTTGTGCATCCGAATGCGGCATTGGAACGGCTGGTCATCAATTCGACAACCTGAAAAATCCCCTATGGATACTTTTGAGCGCATTTTACCTACGGCTAAAACGCAAGGGATCATTATCAGGAAGGTGATCGCGTCCCATCAGATTCAAACTTTCGCAGACGGCCTCTGCTTCTTCGCGCACGAGGTACTTCTCGCCGACGAAAACGCCTGTAATCGTATTGATGATTCTGTAATAAAAATCTGCGCTGGCATTGTTCGCCGAATCTCGATCAACCTGCCCATCGACCTTAAATAGAGGTCGTTTTTGCACGACAAATATTTCGTCCATACCGCCCCCAGGCTTGGTTCCCCGATCGTGAAAGCCACTGCTTCCCATCCGCGCAGACGGTTTGAAGTCTGTCGTGTAGAAGGTACCTCAGGGGGGGAATCACGTCGACTAGGCGGGGGGCGTTGCTAATTCTCGGTGGGATCAAGTGAAAGAGACGTTTATCGCACGAGACGCCACAGGGTGACCAATAACCCCGAGAACTCCGCGCGTGCGGTGAACGCCCATGATCTGATCTGTGCAAAGGGCAGGCAATCAGGGATTTGCCCGGAAGTCTCCATACCCTCTCGGCAGCTCCATCCAGGTGTCAAGAGTTGCAAGCTGCCTGGCGACAGCAGCGTCCCACTCAGGCCCCCGAGCCATGTTTCTACTCATCATGTCGAGGATGACGGCTGTCGCCTGTTCGTACCCATGGTGTATTTCCAACGCTTTTGCCAAAAACTCTTCTTGCCGAGTCATAGGGGGCTCCAAAGGCGGAAACCGAGCATTGATTTGCATCCATGCAAAATTGACATCGGAATGAATTCGTTGGTTGCAGGGAGCTCGTCGATAGCCCCAGCTCCACATCAGTCACACCCGATTGTTTCACGCAGTGACCCGACTAGCGTAGGTGCACACCAAACCAAAGGCCAACAAAAAGAACGCCAAATAAGGGGTCATGCTTCCCACCTCTCGGTACGGGGTGTATCTGGTTCTGAATATATCCGTACTTTTGCAGGCACCATGGTTAAGGTGAGTTAAGAAAATTTAATCTTCGGCCGCAACGCTGGTCACTAAGGTAGACCTGCCTAGGCTTTCGGCATCGAGTCGCAAGCATTAAAAGCAGGCTGAAGCGGAGGATGATATGAGTTGCGCATTGGTCATAGAGGACGACAAGGTGACGGCGGAAGTCATCATCACTGAACTCCAACGCCACGGTTTCAGTTCAAAATGGGCTGCAACTGGACGCGATGGGCTGGCACTGGCGATTGCGGGAGGTTATGACGCCATTACCCTGGATCGAATGCTTCCCGATTTTGATGGCCTGACGATTATCAGTACGTTACGTAGCCTTGGAATTCAAACGCCGGTCCTGATGATCAGTGCACTTTCAGACGTCGATGAACGGGTTCAGGGGCTACGGGCTGGTGGCGATGACTATCTGACCAAACCCTTTTCTGCTATCGAGATGGTCGCACGTCTTGACGCGTTGCTTCGCCGCACCAGTGCAGACACAAGCCATCCGCAACTCCGTTGCGGAAACCTGCAATTGGATCTGGTTGAGCACAAACTGACTCGAAATGACGAACACATCCTGCTGCTACCGACCGAATTCAAGCTGCTCAATTACCTGATGCGCAATGCCGGTCAGTTGGTCACCCGGACCATGCTGTTTGAAGAGGTCTGGGGTTATCACTTCGACCCAGGGACGAACATCATTGATGTTCACATTGGTCGGCTGCGCAAAAAGCTTGAAGGAGATGAAGGTACTCCCGTCATTCATACAATACGCGGTGCCGGCTATGTCCTTACTACCAAAGACTGAGGAATGGCGCTCATCCGGTAGTCGATTGATCGGGTTCTACGCCATATTTTTTGTGGTTTGGGGCGCTCTCTTCACCGGGGTGTTGTACTGGCAAATCTCGCACTACCTGGGAACCGTTGCAGAGCGGACATTATTGCAGCGTGCCCACTACTATCAAAAAATCGATGACAAAAAACTGGTGAAAGAACTGGCTGCCAGTGAAGCCTATTCAACGCCCGGGATCGATGCTTACGGATTGTTCACATCTGACGGACAACACGTTGCCGGAGACCTGCTCAAACTGCGCTCCAGTTTGCCCGATGATGGCAAGGTTCATTATCTCGAGCGCGGACTGAGCATTGCCTTACCTGACAAAGAAACCAGAAGCAGTTATGCCCTGTTAACACGCCGCCCTGACGGGCATATTCTTATTCTGGCGCGTGACGGTGGCTCGATCTTGGCCGTTGGCGGGATTATCGAGCAGGCATTGATGTGGGGATTTTCGTTAACACTCATCCCCGGATTGATTGGCTGGTATTTGCTGAGACGTCTGCCGTTACGCCGCGTCAAACGCCTGCAGCTTTGCACCGAGAGTATCGTTTCGGGCAACTTGTCGGAGCGCTTACCCTTATCCTCCCGCCGCGATGAATTGGATATGCTAGCAAACGCCGTGAATACGATGCTCGATCACATCGAGCAACTGATGCATGAGGTAAAGAGCGTTTGCGATGGCGTTGCCCACGATCTGCGTACGCCACTCACACGGCTGCGTGCAAGGCTTTATCAGCTCCAACAACTGCCTATGGACAGCGATCACGAGCAAATATTGAATCAAGCCCTTGAGGAAAGCGAATCGATCATGGTGCGTTTTCAAGGCTTGCTTCGGGTTGCTGAACTCGACGACACTCGTCGCCGCTCGGCATTTGCACCGTTCCAAATCATGGCGCTGTTGCAGCAAGCGCATGAGTTTTATGAGCCTTTAGCTCTGGATCGTTCTCAGACGCTCACCCTGGAAATTACCAATGACCTACCCCAGCTGTATGGCGACTCTTCGTTGATGTTTGAAGCCTTGGTCAATTTGCTCGATAACGCCATCAAATTTACACCAGAGGGAGGCCACATCAAATTGCGGGGTAGCATCAAGGATTCAGCGGTCGCCATTGAAGTCGCTGACGATGGGACTGGCATACCCGAGACAGACCGCACCCACGTCATTCGCAGGCTCTATCGCGGTGACGCCAGCAGAATGCAACCCGGCCATGGCCTCGGGTTATCCCTGGTCGCGGCCATCGTAAAATTACATGGCTACACGCTGGATATTCAGCCTGCCGCCATGCCTAGCGGTACCCGAGTCTTGATTATCTGCCCGACAATTTCCAGTTGATGCAGATTTATCGACATCTGCACATTAAATTTAACTTAATCCAACTTAATTTGAGGCCCCCAGCCCTGAGGGCTAGCTTTGCAGCACATTCTGCTGATCCAAGGCCACTTCCTTGTGAAACACCTGCTGTCCCCGTTTGTGTTAACCATGCTCTGCCTAATGCCTGTAGTGTTGGCTAACCCTGCGCTGGCTGAAATCTACTCACCAGGAGCAATGATCCCTGCCCCGCCAAAGCTCGGGGCTAAAGCCTGGATACTGATCGACGCGGCTACGGGTAGCGTGATTACCAGCCACAACAGCGATATGCGATTACCCCCCGCAAGCCTGACAAAAATGATGACCGCGTACGTCACCACAGGTGAAATCAAAGCCGGGCACCTGAACGCTGATGACAGCAGCTCCGTTAGCGAAAATGCCTGGCGTACGGGTGGTTCACGAATGTTTCTTGACCCGGACAGTTCGGTTTCAGTTAACGACTTGCTGAGCGGTGTGATCATCGACTCTGGCAATGACGCAAGCGTTGCGCTCGCCGAACATGTGGCCGGAAGCGAAGCTGCCTTCGTCGTGATGATGAATTCCACCGCATCCGTTTTAGGCATGGGTAACACACACTTTGTGAATTCCACCGGGCTGCCTGATCCAGAGCATTATTCATCTGCTCGCGATATGGCTTTGTTGGCCCGGGCAATCATCAGCCAAGGGGCTCACTCCTATGCCCTTTACTCCAAAAAACACTTTTCCTGGAACGGTATTCGGCAAGCCAATCGCAATCTACTTTTATGGCGCGATGCAAGCTTTGACGGATTGAAGACTGGCCATACCGAGGCCGCCGGTTATTGCCTGGTGGCTTCGTCGCACCGAGCCGAGCGACGCTTGATCAGTGTGATATTTGGCGCTAGCAGCGCACATAAACGCACGGCAGAGACAGAAAAGCTCATGGGTTATGGTTTTCGCTTCTTTGATTCCCAAACCTACAAAAAAGCTGGGGAGATACTCACGTGGTCTGCGCTCTGGAAAGGCAAAGAACGATTGATCGCCGTGGGCTTGCTGGACGATCTGACCCTCACATTGCCCAAAAATGAAAATCGTGAAGTAGAGACACGACTGGAGATTGACGGACCACTCGAAGCACCTATTTCTGCTGGTACCATCGTTGGAAAACTGGATTTGTACGATGCTGAGCAGAAACTTGGGAGCCTGCCATTGATCGCACTGGAGGACGGTGAACCAGGTGTTTGGTGGATACGTTGGTGGGACACAATGCATCTATTTTTTTACAAAACAATCCGCGGTTGGTTTGATGAACCTGCGATTGCATGACCGTGGCCGACGCTACCTCGCACCGAGGCGGAAAGCCTCGGATGACTCACGGAGTTGGAGCATCCGATGAACTCCGATGACTTGCAAAGAGATTTAGCACTGTCGAAGTTCTTCAAGGGCAATTCAGCACTCAATGACGCCGTTAAGGGACTGAGTGAGGATGAAAAGAAACTGTGCATCGAGTCAGCCTTCGAAGAAGAGGCCACGCGCCTGGGGATCGAGGTGTGGGAATTAACTCTTACCTTGATTTCAGAGTCTCGCGAGGAACTGAAATGCTTGATCATAGAATTTCATCGCGAGGTGGCAGAAATGGTAGAAATGGAGTGGGAGGAGTATTGCAAGCTAAACGAAATTAACGGGCAGTCTTGTTAAGTCATTGGGGTAATGATCATGAGTTATGAGGACATTTCAGCAGGTATTGAAATCCCTAATGATTTTTTTACAGTTATAGACATCCCTGCAAACCACTCTCCAGTTAATTACGAAGTTAATAAACAAAGTGGGCAAATTTTCGTTGACCGGTTCCTCAGCACATCGACACTCTATCCGGCCTACTACGGATTTATTCCAAATACGCTGAGCGATGATGGCGACCTTCTGGACGTACTGCTGATTTGCCCCTACCCGGTATCGCCTGGCGTTGTTGTTCGCAGTCGACCAGTCGGGGTGATTTGCACAAAAAATGAAACTGGTACAGGAGCCATAATCGTAGCGGTACCTCATGAAAGGCTAAGCCCTATGTACAGTAACGTGAAGGAATGGGAGGACCTTCCTGTTCTGTTGCTCGCCCAAGTCCAACATTACTTCGAGTACTGTAAGGCGCAAGAGCCAAGCAAATGGCTGAAGATGGGGCATTGGGGAAGTGCAGATGACGCAAAGGCAGAGATTCGTAAGTCGATCGCAACTTACATTGCAAACTGTAAATGAATGCCCTGAGTATTTTTGAGGGCTTGTAAATAAGGGTTTGTTAGTTCAACGCCGACATGTATGCCTTTTGACCTTACATTCAATGGCCGAGGCGAGTTCACTGGCATTTTTTTCGCGTGCAGTGCAGCCCTTCGGAGAAGGCTAGCCGGTGAGGTGAAGAAAATGCATATGTCGCTCGTACTGATCAAGGATATCCCCAATCACGTCTTCACGAGACCATCCCATAATATCGTGATCCTGACCCCCTTCACGTAAATGCACTTCGGCTCGAAAGTATTTACGCTCCTTATCCTGCGTGTCACTCATTGCAAAACTCGGCATGTTGTAGGGATGGGGTCGTACCTCGTAAATGAACTCAGGATTATCAGCACTCCCAACGCTGAGTCGAACGTTACCGTCTTCCACATCCTCTACATTGCAAGAATAGCCCTGCTTGCGCCATTCCTCGGCCACCGACTGGCAGACTGGCTTTGCGGTCTCCGAAATGAAGCGAAGTACATGAGCTCGACGCGGGAACATGGCCATCGTCCTCAGCCGGCGTTGCCAGCCCCCTGTACTACGAGCCGCACCTGGCGAAAGTGATTGATAACGCAGTCCGCGCTTTGTGGCGTCGAGCTTCAGCGCCTTGAGCAATCCTCGCATACTGAATAGAAGAATGATGGTGAACGGCAATGCGCTGACAATGGTCGCTGTCTGTAGCGCTTTCAGACCGTCGGCCAACAGCAATGCGATTGCAACCAAGCCCATGCTGGATACCCAGAATACTCTTTGCCAGACTGGTGTTTCGTAGACCTGCCAGAGGCCAGCATATCAACGACCATCGCACCGGAATCTGCGGAGGTCACGAAGAACACTAAGACCATGACGATGGCAACCAGCGAGATCACCCCGGAAAAAGGGAAGTGCTGGAGGAAGGCAAATAATGCAAGGGATGTATCTTTATCGATGGCTGCTCCAAGGTCTGTCAGGCCCTCGTTGAGGATCATATATGAATGGCGGTGTTCCCGAACACCGTCATCCATAGCAGCGTGAAGCCCGCCGGCACCAGGAGAACGCCAGTCACGAATTCACGGATAGTTCGGCCACGAGAAATACGAGCGATGAAGAGGCCAACGAACGGAGACCAGGCCAACCACCAGCCCCAGTAAAACAGCGTCCACCCTCCAATCCAGTCCGTAGGCTGGTAGGCATATAAGTTCAAGGTTCGACTGACGATTTCCGTAAGGTAACCTCCGGTGTTCTGTACGAACGTCTGCAGAATGAACACCGTTGGTCCAAGCACGATGACCATCAGAAGCAACAGAACCGCCAGACTCAGATTGAGCTCGGAAAGTCGACGTACCCCGTTGTCCAAGCCAGTGACGACTGAGATGGTAGCGAGCGCTGTTGTGGCAATGATCAAGATGATCTGCACTGTTGTGCTGTTGGGTATACCAAACAGGGCGTTGAGTCCCCTATTGATTTGAGAGACACCAAAGCCAAGTGAGGTGGCGACGCCTAGAACTGTCCCAATGATCGCGAAAATATCGACAGCGTGGCCAATCGGGCCATAGATGCGATCACCAATCAGCGGATACAAGGCAGACCTTAACGTTAATGGCAAGCCGTGTCGGTAACTGAAGTAAGCCAGGATCATCGCTACGATGGCGTAGATCGCCCAAGCATGCAGCCCCCAGTGAAAAAGGTGATTTTCATCGCCTCGCGGGCAGCCTCAACCGTACTGCCGTCCCCCACGGGCGGATTGAGAAAATGCATCACGGGTTCAGCCACACCGAAAAACATCAAACCAATGCCCATGCCAGCCGAGAACAGCATCGCGAACCAAGTCGTGCTGCTGTAGTCCGGGGTGCTGTGATCCGGTCCGAGCTTGATGTCTCCGTACCTGCTCACGCCGAGGAAGACCACTGTGCCGAGAATGATGGCCACCGCCAAAATATAAAACCAGCTCACGTTGGTGATGATCCAATTTTGGACATTCGCGAACACTATCTGGGCATGACTATGGAAGATGCTGGCGTATAGCACCAAGAGAAGCAGGATGACAGCTGATGTGTAAAAAACCGGGGGGTTGAGCATAGGTTCGGCGTTTATGTCGGCATTGGCTGTCATGCAAGTCTCCTTGAGGTGGAGCACATCCGTGAACGTATCATATGGCGCTGTGGGTTGCCCTTCAGCGCCAGTCTCGGGTCGCACCCGAGGATCACTGACGTAAAGTGAACGTAAAAACCGAACGCCGAGAGCCTCTCGGATCACTCTCCAAACATGCGTACTGAGCTTTAAGCGGAGCACCCCGGGTGGGATAGCCTGGATGCTCGAAGGTTCCGGTAGTACGCAGAGGCGAAAGTGGACCGAGAAATAACAAGGAAATGCAATTACCGCGACTTACGCTCCATAGCTAGTGCCTGCCCAAGGCCAGTAAAGTCATCCGTTACGCCGTCTGGACCTGTTCCGCGCCCTGATCCTTGATAGCTTTATGTTCGTAGACGTTGTTCCCAAGGGCTAAAGCCCCCTTCGTAAGCAAAATCTCAGAATTACCTTTTCCCAGCCTCTAACTGAAATCGGCCTATGCTGTCTTTTCGATGAGGCGAAAAACCTGACCTTGAAGGAAAAGGCGCGTGAACGTGAACTGGGAAGGAATGCTGCCGATCGAAGGTACGGTGATCGTTATTGAGGATGATCCGACGCTTCGAGCACTGATGACGGACATCCTGTCCGAGATTGGCGCCCAGTCTCTGGCTTTTGAGGCTGCAGACGACGCACTGACGTACTTTTTGCAACACGCTTTCCACTGCCCGCTTGTGATCGTGGATCAGGGGCTACCAGGACAGATCCAGGGGATAGAGTTTATTGAGATGATCCAGAGTCGTCTGCCTTGGATCGCCTCCATTCTCACCTCCGGTTATTTGATCGATCCATTCAACTTACCGGTCCATACGATCAATCTGCACAAGCCTTGGTCGCTGGATGACCTGGTAATTTCGGTGGCCATCCTGCTGCAGCCCGGTAACCCCATCAATAAAACCTCACCCTGAGTCGCTGGAGCTTTCAGTTACTGAGAAAGGCGTAACAAACGACGTCCTATGCCTGCTGCTAACAAGCTCCACATTTTGCGCTGCCGCCGCGCTCGCGACCCTCTTGTTGTTCGTTTAGCCGTTCTTCGCAAGCTACCACCTATGGTTCAAACTGCTGTTCGTGGCACGCAGAAACAGCCAGAAATCGTCGACGACGTGAAGAGCAATTTCTCGCGAGGCAGTGATCCATCAGAAGGCACACTATTCACTATGGCTGTTCGGCAGTCGTAACCCTTATTAGCGGTCGGAGATCATCGTACTGCTTTTAGTCAAAAAATTCAGGGAGCTATTACCCCACCAACTGAGGAAAGTAACCCACTGAAAATAACTGCGTTTTACCCGCTATTGAGGAATATCCCCCACTGTCCCCAATTTACCTCCTCCCCTGAATACACAATTGGAAACAACTAACTAATTAGTTTGAACTTTTTTCCGGGCCCGCAATACGGCCCACCTGTTGCATGGCCCCTTTTACCCGCAGCAGCTGTCGTCCCGATAGAAGGCGGTGGGTTTCGCCGATATGGCATGACGCGAGGGGTCCCAACATGAAACATGTCAAACCGCAGTCCACATCAACCCGCTACTTGCGAAGGCCCGGAGTGATCTGCGCGGCGATGCTCATCACCCTTGCCTC
>NZ_WTFT01000042.1 GCF_009861505.1 Pseudomonas izuensis
GCTGCGCAGCAGTCGTAAATCCGACCAGTTCGGTCAGTCTGGACGGACGCAGGGGGCCGCTTCGCAGCCCAACGGGGATGAACCCCTCGCCACAACACTCCTTCAGGCTGGCATACTGGGCGACTTTTCGGGCCCGGTGCCTGATCCTGCCTGCGCACCAAGGGGATGTTGCGGTGAAGAAAATCGCTGTGTTCGCCGATGTCCAGAACCTCTATTACACCGTGCGTCAGGCTTACGGTTGTCACTTCAACTATGCCGCGCTGTGGGCCGAGATCAGCAAGCAGGGGCAGATCGTCGAGGCCTACGCCTACGCCATCGATCGTGGCGACAGCAAACAGCAGCAGTTCCAGCAGATCCTGCGCAACCTCGGTTTCACCGTGAAGCTCAAGCCGTATATCCAGCGCAGCGACGGCTCGGCCAAGGGTGACTGGGACGTGGGCATCACCCTCGACATCATGGACGCGGCAGACCATGTCGACGAAGTGGTGCTGGCCTCGGGTGACGGTGATTTCGACATGTTGCTGGAGCGCATCATCAGCAAGCACGGTGTGCAGGCGGTGGCCTATGGCGTACCGGGCCTGACTGCCAACTCGCTGATCCGCGCCGCCAGCCGTTACGTACCCATCGAAGGCGCCTTGCTGCTCAAGAATTGATTTTTACGGAGTTGAAACAGGTTTGGAACGCATCGCAGTCATCGACTTTGAAACCACCGGGATCTCACCGAGCAGCAGCTGTCGAGCCACGGAAATTGCCGTGGTGATGCTTGAACAGGGGCGCATCGTCGAGCGTTACCAGAGCCTGATGAACGCCGGCGTGCGTGTCCCGGCCTTCATCGAACAACTCACCGGTATCAGCAACGCCATGTTGCGCACCGCGCCCTCGGCGGAGCAGGTGATGAACGAAGTCAACGAGTTCGTCGGCACCACGCCGTTGCTGGCGCACAACGCCGCGTTCGACCAGAAGTTCTGGGATTTCGAGCTGGGACGGATCAAGCGCACCCGCCTGCAAAACTTTGCCTGCTCGCTGCTGCTGGCCCGTCGCCTGATGCCCGCGGCGCCGAACCACAAACTCGGCACCCTCACCACCTTCGCCAACCTGCCCCACACCGGCAAGGCCCACCGGGCCATGGCCGATGCGGAAATGGCCGCCAACCTGCTGGCGCATCTGGCCGAAGAATTGCGTCAGAAACACGGGCTGCATGAGCTGTCCCATGATTTGCTGTGCAAATTGCAGAAAGTGCCGGCGGCGAAGGTGGGTGAG
>NZ_WTFT01000043.1 GCF_009861505.1 Pseudomonas izuensis
GATTGGGGGCTGGGGCTTCGGGGGTGAAGGTGAGTGAAGTGTGTCGAACAGGCCGAGAGCAAGAGTGTAAAAAAGTTAAGCTCACTGAGAGTGGAAAGCTCATTGGATCTACAGTTGGAAGTACTGCGGGACCAACAATAGTTGGTTACGCTTGTCCCGCAATAAGTTTGACGCCTTATGGACTGCTCGTCTGCGGAGTAGTTACAGCGGGACTGGGAGCAGTTGGTGGCGGATTGATAGGTGAAACAATCGGTGAAGGTATTGGCGAGGTAATATACGAGTGGAGTGAATGATGTTCGGCGCAAGAGATTTTTACTTCGCAACTGCCCTCGCTGTAATTGCGCTAGGGGTGGGCTTGCTTTTTGCGCAACTATATTTCTCTTATTTCAAACTTGATCGTATTTTTGAAATACTGCGAAATTCCCATGGTGCACAAATCCGTAAACTGCTACTGGGTAAAGACCCCATAAGCAGAATATTTCTGACCAATAACATTGGAATGATGATCGTGCACTATAAGCGCTCAATAACGAATGGAGAGCTTGATGCGCTGGACTATGGAAAAATACCTGCAAAACTGATTTTTTATATCAGACTGATGCATTTTTCTGCATTGTTTGTGGGGATCATGATGGTTTTACTTTTTTTAATTGGCAAGGGTACTGGATGGCTCTGATTGTTGAGTTGCTATTGGAGGTGGTACGGCAGGCCCCGTGCAAAAAAATGGCAAAGAAGGTTTAACCATGAGCCAGACTTTGACGACTTTCGATATGACGGCGCTGCTCGACAGCGATGAAGCAATCAGCGAATACCTATCTCAGGTGCTGGCTGAAGATAACAATGAGGAGTTTCTTCGTGCCGTCTGGTATGTGGTAAATGCCCGCCGCGATGATAGTCAAGCACGAGGACCGATCAAGCCTTTTGGTTGACCACAAATCTTGTGTGTCAACCACAGATCCAATGTGGGAGCGTGCCTGTTCGCGATTGGGCCATTACATTCAATGAAAATGTTAAAAGTGCTGCCGTCATCGCGAGCAGGCTCGCTCCTACAGGGAATGAGGTGATCCTGGTGTCAATTGGTGTAGGGCATTTCTGTTTTTCCTAGGCGTCGGTCATGCCCGTTGTCCCTTACTCACAACCCACCACCCACTTTTTACGGATACAAGTTCCACAGGTCCTAGGATATTTCTGGGCAAGGTCTTCGGAGAATTCCTTCGAATTGTGGCGATCGGCGTGAACTGGTTTGAACTGTGTTCCATCGATAGTCTTTAGCGGTCGCTGACCATACAGCGGCAGGGTGTAGGAACCCTTGAAGACCAATGGGATGCAATTGGCGTCAAAGCATGGTTTGCGGCCGTTTACAGGCGTCCGTAAGATCACCTGCGGCGGCTGTGCACGGGCACGCTTCGGCGTGGTCGAGTTTTCCCAAAGGTCTCGATATTCCTACCCCGTGCATAGCTGCCACCCTAGCCCGTAGGAAGGCTAACGGCAGCTCCGTTTCTTCTTTGGGAATATCTAAATGAAAACTTTGACACCTGATCCACCCTACGAAAAACCAGCCCCACATCCCGACAATCGTTTCATGGCACTCACCAGCAATTGCAGTGAAATGCCCACCCTCTTCGTCGACACCCACGCCCCGCTCGACGTCCTGATGGACGCCGCCAACTACCGAATCCGCACTGTCACCCAAGTACTGGAAAATCTGTCCATGCGCGGTTCGATTGAATGCGATTCCTTCATCCTCAGCGATTTTTCACTGCTCTGCGCCATCCCGTTGCGCGATGGCTGTGATGTGCTGGAAGTAGTCGGGCGGCGGTTGCGGGCGCGCTGACCAACCCTGTAGGAGCGAGCCTGCTCGCGATGGAGGTCGACGATAACGCGGGCTGCCTGACTGAACGCGTCGTCTGGACGTTCTTCGCGAGCAGGCTCGCTCCTACAGGTTATCGGTTGTGCCGGGCAATCAATGCCCGCGCAACCACTCGATAAACAGCGCAAACAACTCCGACTGTGATCCCACTTCCAGCTTCAAATACAGATTCTTGCGGTGCATGCGCACGGTTTCCGGGGAGATGTTCATCTGGCTGGCGGTGGATTTCACCGAGTGCCCCCTCAACACCATGTGTGCCACTTCCCGCTCCCGTTCGGTGAGCAGATCACTGCCGAAATGCTCGAACGCCGATTGCACCCGGTGCTTGAGATCATCACGCAGGCCTTGTTCGTGATTGCACTGGATCTCGCTATTGCGCAGCAACCCTCGTCGGCTGAATTCGCTGACGAATTCGCGCACCAGCGGTTCGACGGCGCGCAGCAGGTTCAACTGGTCGACCCGCAGGCATTCACCGCCGTGGCCCTGGAAGAGACTGACGGAAATCTTCGTGTCATTGCCGGTATCGACGATGTAGTAGCTGTCCTCCGAACACCCCACATTCAGGTAATAGGTCTTGTAGTAATCGCTGTCGAAAAAGTTGTCCGGAGCGATTTCCTCCAGGTGATAGAAGCCTTGCGCCAACCCCTGCTCCACCGCCAGACAGAACGGGTCGAGCAAGTAGCCGCCGGCAAAATAGCGTTCGAGAATCGAGACCTGATATTGCTCGGCAATTCCGCGCTGATACAGCAACTGGGGCACGCGGTCCTTGCGCTCCAGGCTGATCATCATCGACTCGATGGACACCAGCTCCCCCAACGCCGCTGCCAGGTATTGCAGGGCGTCGGGTTCGTCGACATGGGCGAATGCCTCGCGCATTCCCCCATGCCATTTATGCAATGCCCCGAAGGGCATCGCGATCAGCGTTTCGTCGTTTGGTCTGCTCATGACCCGCAGTCTAGCGGGTGAACAGGGCCTTGGTAACAGCCTGAGCGATGAAGTCATTGGCCGGCGTACTGGCCGCTCGCTTCCAGCTCGGCCGCCACTTCGAGGATGCACTCGCGCAGGATGTCGACGATCTCATCGACCTGTGCATACGTCAGGATCAGCGGCGGCGACATCACATTGAGGTGCATGATCGGCCGCACCAGCAATCCCTTGGCCTGAGCCCGTGAATGGATCTTCTCGCCGATGTTGATTTCGTCGGCGAACAGCGCCTTGGTGCGTTTGTCCGCGACGAACTCCACGCAGGCCATCAACTTCAAGCAGCGCACATCGCCCACCAGCGGCAAATCCCGCAGCGTGGCCAGTTGCTGCTCCAGGTAGCCGCCGACATCGTCGACATGGGCCAGCAGGTTTTCCCGCTCGATGATTTCAATGTTCTTCAGCGCCGCCGTGCAGCACACCGGATGGCCGCTGTAGGTGAAGCCGTGGGTGAAGCAGCGACCTGTGCCCGGCTCGGCGATGACCTTCCAGATGCGGTCGGAAAAGATGCACGCGCCCAGCGGCAGATAAGCCGAAGTCAGACCCTTGGCGGTGGTGATGATGTCCGGCTGCACGTCGAACACGTCTTTTGAGGCGAAGAACTTGCCCAGGCGCCCGAAGGACGTGACCACTTCATCGGCGACGAACAAGATGTCGTAGCGCTGGCAGACGTCCCACATGCGCTTGAGGTAACCCTTGGGCGGAATGATCACCCCGCCCGAGCCCATCACCGGTTCGGCGAAGAACCCGGCAACCTTGTCTGCGCCAATGGAGAGGATCTTGTCTTCGAATTCCTTGACCAGGAATTCGAGGAACTGCGCCTCGTCCATCCCCTCTGGTGCACGGTAAGGGTTGGGGTTGGACACGTGGTGGATCAGCGGGTTGGCGTAATCGAACTCCGGCACCCGGTCGGCGGCCTTGTTACCGATCGACATGGTCAGTGTGGTCGAGCCGTGATAGGCGTTGAAACGGGCGATGACGTGCTTCTTTTCCGTCTTGCCACGGCAGTTCTGATAGAACTGGATCAACCGGTAGGCGGTGTCCACCGCGGTCGAGCCGCCAGTGGTAAGAAACACATGGTCGAGGTCGCCGGGCGCCAGGCTGGCGAGTTTTTCGCACAGCTGGATCGCCACGTTGTTCGACATGTCGCAAAACGGATTCGAATAAGCCAGCTGCCGTACCTGATCGGCGATGGCCTCGGCCATTTCCTCGCGGCCCAAGCCGATGTTGGTGCACCACATGCCGCCCACTGCATCGAGGAAGCGGTTGCCCTGAGTGTCGTAGATGTAGGTGCCTTCGCCGGCGACGATATTCAGGGAGCCCTGTTCGGCGTGCTCGTCGAACATGTGGTAGCCGTGCATGTGGTGGGCCTTGTCAGCCTTGACCAGTGCGGCCTCTTCAGCCTGCGAAAATACTTTCTTGATTGGAGTAGCCATACACAAACCTCAAACTGAACAATTGGACGATCAAATCCCGCTCTTCACCGTGCTCCACACCCGCGTGATGGCGCGCATGTCTTTGGCGTCCTGGGTTTTCTGCGGGAACAGTCGTTGGCGAACTTCGTCATCGGGATAAATCGCCGGGTTATTGCGCACGCTGGCATTGAGCAAAGGCGTGGCGGCCGCGTTGCTGTTGGCGTAGTTGATGTAATCGCTCACATCGGCCATCACCTGCGGTTGCATCAGGTAATCGAGAAACTTGTGAGCGTTGGCCACGTGCGGCGCGTCGGCCGGGATGTACATGTTGTCGAACCAGATCAGCGAACCTTCCTTGGGAATGAAGTAGGCCAGGTTGATCTGCTTCTTGGCCTCTTCGGCACGGGCCATGGCGGTGGCGTAGTCGCCGGACCAGGTCATGGCCATGCACACATCGCCATTGGGCAGGCTGGTCAGGTAATTGACCGAGTCGAACTTGCGGATGTAAGGCCGCACCGACAACAGCACATCCTGGGCGGCCTTGAGGTCTTCCGGCGCGGCACTTCGCGGGTCACGGCCCAGATACTTCAGCGCCAGCGGAATCACCTCGGTGGGCGCGTCCAGCAGGGTGACGCCGCAGTCGGCGAATTTGGAGACGATCTTCGGATCGAAAATCATCGCCAGCGAACCGATCGGCGCGTCCGGCATGCGTTCCTTGATCTTGTCGACGTTGTAGGTGACGCCATTGCTGCCCCAGGTATAGGGCGCCGAGTACGTGGTGCCCGGGTCGAAGCCTTGCAGGTCCTGCAGGACTTTCGGGTCAAGGTTGCTCCAGCTCGGCAGCAGTTTCTTGTCCAGCGGTTGGAACACCTTGGCCTTGATCAGCGGCGGCGCGAGGGAGGCGTTCAACACGATCAGGTCATAACCGGAGTGACCGGTCAGCAACTTGGCCTGCACCGTTTCATAGGCATCGAAGGTGTCGTAGATGACTTTGATGCCGGTTTCTTTCTCGAAATTCGCCAGCGTCTTCTCGCCGATGTAATCCGCCCAGTTGTAGAGCCGCAGCGTTTTACTGTCGTCCACGTCAGCGGCATGGGCATTGATGACCAACGAAACAACAAACAGACTGGAAATCACCTTCAGTGTCTTGCGCATTGCACATTCACCTTATCGAGCGAGTTCGGCTCTGGATGAGCGGATGAACCTACTATTGGGCGATTCGCCGGGTGAATCCATACCCCGAATGGGTGTGTCGGCCGATGACATGGCAAAAAGCATCAGCTTGGTTGACCCGTTTTGTCATAGCTCCGGGGTTTATCCGCCGCTTAAAGTGGCCGCCAAACCGACTCCGCAGGCGCCAGCCATGACCGACCTGATCAAACAAGAACTACGCGATGGCGTGCTGACGCTGACCATCGATCGCCCCGACAAGCTCAACGCGCTGACCAACGCCATGTACACGCGGTTGGCCGACTGGATTTTCGCGGCTGACGAGGACGATTCGATCCGCGTGGTGATCCTGACCGGTGGCCCGAACTGCTTCACCAGCGGCAACGACCTGGTGGACTTCCTGCAGGAGCCGCCGACGCACCTGGACAGCCCGGCGTTCCGCCTGATGCGCGCCGTGACGCATCTGCAAAAGCCATTGATTGCCGCGGTATGCGGCGCTGCCATCGGCATCGGCACCACCGTGCTGTTGCATTGCGATCAAGTATTGGTGACCCGTAACGCCAAGCTGCGCATGCCGTTCGTCAACATCGGCCTGTGCCCGGAGTTCGGCGCCAGCCTGCTGTTGCCGCGCCTGCTCGGTCAGGCCCGTGCCGCGCGTTTGGTGTTGCTGGGCGAAGGCCTGAACGGCAGCGAGGCGGTGGCGTGGGGACTGGCCAACGAAGCCTTCGACGACGGAGAGCAATGCCTGCTCGCGGCTCAGCAAATCGCCCAGCGTTTTCTGGCGATGCCTCAGGGATCCTTGCGCCAATCCCGACAATTGATGAAGCAGGCCGGCATGGCCGAACTGCAAGCCACCCTGCGCGAAGAGAACACATTGTTCATTCAGCGCCTGAACACCGACGAGGCGAAAAGCGCCTTGAACGCCCTGCTCAATCGCAGTACAGATAAGAATCCACCGAAAGGAAACTAGCCATGAACACCCCGGAAATCTACGTAGTCAGCGCCGCCCGTACCGCCATCGGTTCCTTCGGCGGCTCGCTCAAGGACGTGCCCCTGGCCGACCTGGCGACCACAGCGGTCAAGGCCGCCCTGGAACGCGCCGCCGTGGACCCGGCCCTCGTCGGCCATCTGGTGATGGGCAACGTGATCCCCACCGAATGCCGCGATGCCTACATCTCCCGCGTTGCCGCGATGAACGCCGGCATCCCGAAGGAAACCCCGGCCTACAACGTCAACCGCCTGTGCGGTTCCGGCCTGCAAGCCATCGTCAGCGCCGCGCAAACCCTGCTGTTGGGTGATGCCGATATCGCCATCGGCGCCGGTGCCGAATCCATGAGCCGCGGCCCGTACCTGCTGCCTTCGGCCCGTTGGGGCTCGCGCATGGGCAATGTCCAGGCTGTCGACTACATGCTCGGCATCCTGCATGACCCGTTCCAGAACTTTCACATGGGCATCACTGCCGAAAACGTCGCCGAGCGCAATGGCATCACCCGTGAAATGCAGGACGCCCTTGCTTTCGAAGACCAGAAGCGCGCGGCCCATGCCATCGCCAACGGCTACTTCGCCGACCAGATCGCCACCGTTGAAATCCAGGGTCGCAAAGGCACCCAGCTGTTCAACGTCGACGAGCACCCTCGTGCCACCACCTTGGAACAACTGGCTTCGATGAAGCCCGCGTTCAAGAAAGACGGCTCGGTCACCGCCGGCAACGCCTCGGGCCTGAACGACGGCGCTGCTGCCTTGGTCATGGCCACCGGTGCTGCGGTACAGGTCAACAACCTGCGCCCACTCGCCCGCCTGGTCAGCTACGCCCACGCCGGCCTCGAACCTGAATTGATGGGCCTGGGCCCGGTCCCGGCCACCCGTATCGCCCTCAAGCGTGCCGGCCTGACCGTCGCGGACATGGACGTGATCGAAGCCAACATCGCCTTCGCCGCACAAGCTTGTGCCGTCAGCCAGGAACTTGACCTAGATCCGGCCAAGGTCAACCCGAACGGATCGGGCATCGCCCTGGGTCACCCGGTGGGCGCCACCGGCGCGATCATCGCGACCAAGGCCATCCACGAACTGCATCGCACTGGTGGCCGTTATGCGCTGGTGACCATGTGCATTGGTGGTGGTCAGGGGATTGCGGCGATTTTTGAGCGGGCGTGATAGTCGGATAAACCTGTAGGAGCGAGCCTGCTCGCGAAAAACGTCCAGACAACGCGTGCATTCAGACAGCACGCGTTATCGTTGACGTCCATCGCGAGCAAGCTTTGCTCCCACAAGGGATTCGTGGTGTTGCCGGGTATTGTGTTCGGCCACGATCAACTGTGGGAGCAAAGCTCGCTCGCGATAGCGGTGTTAGAGACAACATAGAATCTCCCGCAAACAACAACCTGCGCCTTGATATTTCCCACTCGCAACTGGTCGCTTTCCATCAATCCCCCCTCCTCCTCGCCCCCTAGATTAGGACCCACAACAAAGCCGTACCGTGCGGCGCCAGTCACCGAGGAGATCGCCCCGATGCTCAATGTCCAGACTCTCAAATCCCCAGGTTCGATCGACGGCTGGGATCATCAGGATCCGGAAGAGGCCTTCACCCTGCCTTCGCGTTACTTCTACGACGAGACCTTGTTCAAGGCCGAGCGCGACAACATTTTCATGCATGCCTGGCATGTCGCCGGGCATGTCAGTGAGTTCGCCGAGCCGGGGCAGTATGTGGTGACGGATATTTTCGACCAGAGCGTGGTGGTGGCGAAGAATCGGCAGGGGCAGATTCATGCGTTCCACAACGTCTGCCAACATCGCGGCAATCGCCTGCTGGAAGAACGTCGCGGCACCACCGGGGGCGTGGTGCGTTGCGCCTATCACTCGTGGTGCTACGAAATGGACGGCAGCCTGCGCAGCGCGCCCCGGTGCGAGAAGATGAAGAACTTCGAGTTGCAGCAGTTCAACATTCCGCAGATCCGCACCGAGGAAATGGGCGGTTTCATCTACTTCAATCTTGATCCGAAGGCGCCTTCTCTGCGCGATTTGTTTCCCGGTGCCGATGAAGAAATGCGCCGGGTGTTTCCGGACCTGGCCAACATGCGCCTGATCGAGGAACAGGACGTGATTGTGCCGGCCAACTGGAAGGTGATCATGGACAATTCCATCGAGGGCTATCACTTCAAGTTGTCGGGGCCGTGCCATATCGACCTGGCCAGACTCATCGATTTCAAGGGCTATCAGTTGACCAAACGCGACAATTGGTGGACCTACATCGCCCCCGCCAATCTGTCGGTAACCGAAGCCTACGGCGTGCCGCTGCGCAAGGATCTGAACCCGGACGAGTGCTTCTTCAACATTGGCCTGTGGCCGAACAACACCTTCTACACCTTCCCGTTCTCGGAGTTCCTGGGCTCGTTCATCATGATTCCGCTGGACGCCGAGCGCTCGCTGTTGCGCTTCGGGTATTACTCCAACAATGCCGAGACCGCCAGGGTCAGCGAGCAGTGCATGAAGTGGATGAACGAGGATCTGGGGCCGGAGGATATTGCGCTGAATATCTCGGTGCAGAAGGGTTTGCATTCGCTGGGGTATGACCAGGGCCGCTACATGATCGATGCCCAGCGCAGCAATGAGAGCGAGCATTTGGTGCATCACTTTCATCGGTTGGTGTTTAACGGGATTCACGGTAAGTCCGCGATCTGAACCAGCCCACATCCTGTAGGAGCAAAGCTTGCTCGCGAAGGCGGTGTGTCAGTCGACGCTGATTTTGCCTGCCCCACCGCTATCGCGAGCAAGCTTTGCTCCCACAGCGGGTGTGAAATGTTCTTTCAACTATGGAGCACCCCGAACCATGGCCAACCATGAGTTTGATTACCTGATTGTGGGCGCAGGGTCCGCGGGCTGTGTGTTGGCCAATCGCCTGGGTGAAGATCCGGCAGCGAAGATTCTGCTGCTGGAGGCAGGACCTGCGGACAAGAGCTGGACCATCGACATGCCGTCCGCCGTCGGGCTGGTGGTGGGTGGCACGCGCTATAACTGGAGCTACCACTCTGAGCCGGAACCCTATCTGGACAGTCGCCGCATCGGCACGCCTCGGGGGCGAACCCTGGGCGGTTCTTCGTCGATAAATGGCATGGTTTACATCCGTGGCCACGCCCGGGATTACGACGCATGGGCCGAACAAGGTTGTGAAGGCTGGAGTTATCAAGAGGTGCTGCCGTACTTCAAACGCGCGCAGAGCCATGCCGACGGCGCCGACGATTATCGCGGGGCGACCGGGCATTTGCACGTCACCCCCGGCGATACGCAAACACCGTTGTGCGCGGCGTTTCTGGCGGCCGGCGCCGAGGCCGGGTATGGCTTGAGCGACGACCTCAACGGCTACCGTCAGGAAGCCTTCGGTCCGGTGGACCGCACCACTCGCAACGGCCGGCGCTGGAGTACCTCGCGCGGTTATCTGAGCGAAGCGCTGGGCCGGGGCAATGTGCGGGTGGCCACCGATGCCCTGGCGTTGCGCATCCTGTTCGACGGCCTGCGTGCCATCGGCATCGAGTACGAACAGAACGGCGTAACCCACACGGCCCATGCCCGCCGCGAAGTGTTGCTGACGGCGGGAGCGATCAATTCGCCGCAATTGTTGTTGCTGTCTGGCATAGGTCCGGCGGCGGAACTGCGCGACCTGGGCATCACCGTCAAACATGACCTGCCCGGTGTCGGCCGACGCCTCAACGACCACCCGGACACCGTCGTGCAATACCTGTGCAAAAAACCGGTGTCGCTGTACCCCTGGACCACCGCACCGGGCAAATGGTGGATCGGCGCGCGCTGGTTCGCCACTCACGATGGGCTGGCGGCGAGCAACCATTTCGAAGCCGGGGCGTTCATCCGCTCCCGGGCCGGGGTCGAACACCCCGACCTGCAATTGACCTTCATGCCGCTGGCGGTGAAACCCGGCAGTGTCGACCTGGTGCCGGACCACGCCTTCCAGATCCACATCGACCTGATGCGCCCCACCAGTCTCGGTAGCGTCACACTGACCAGCGCCGACCCCAGGCAGCCGCCGCGCATCCTGTTCAATTACCTGAAAACCGAGCAGGATCGAGCCGACATGCGCGCCGGTGCCCGGCTGGTGCGCGAGATCATCGGGCAACCGGCCATGGCGGCGTTCAAGGGCGAGGAACTGGTCCCCGGCCCCCAAGCGCAAAGTGATGAAGCGCTGGATGCCTGGGCCAGACAAGTGACGGAAACCGGCTACCATGCCAGCGGCACCTGCAAGATGGGGCCCGCAGGTGACTGGGAGGCAGTGGTCGACCCGCAATTGCGCGTGCATGGCCTCGACGGTTTGCGGGTGGTGGATGCCTCGATCATGCCGGTGATTGTCAGTGGCAACACCAACGCACCGACGGTGATGATCGCGGAGAAGGCCAGTGACATGATTCGCGGCAGGCAACCTCTGCCGCCCTCCAAAGCACCGGTATGGATTCACCCGCAATGGCAGACGCAGCAACGATAGAGATCACTCATGAGCAATCAGTCGTCGAGTAACGCAGAAACACGCTTCACCTGGCGGCGCGGCGAGGTCGCGCCGTTGCGCGTCGCGGTGTTGCTGTTGCCATCGTTTTCCAACTTCGGACTGGCGGCCGTGCTGGAGCCGCTGGCCATTGCCAACTGGCTGAGCCAGCGCACATTGTTCCAGTGGTCATTGTTGTCGCTGGACGGCGAACCGGTGCAGGCCAGCAACGGCCTGACCACCGTCGCCAACGATGGCTTGAAGGCCGACCAGGGGTTTGATGTGTGCCTGGTGATCGCCAGTTTCGATGTGCATAAACACAGCCGCAACCTCGCGCTCAAAAGCTGGCTGCGCAAACAGGCGTTGTTCGGCGCGGTGCTGATGGGGGTGGAAACCGGCACCGAACTGCTGGCGGCGGCCGGGGTACTCGATGGTTATGAAGCGGCGGTGCATTGGGACAACTTGCAGGGTTTTCAGGAAAGTTATCCACGGGTCCACGCCAAGCCGCAGCTGTACACCCTGGAACGCCAGCGCATGACCTGCGCCGGCGCCACATCGACGCTGGACATGCTGCTCGGCTGGATCGGCCAGAGCATCGACAGCGAACTGGCGCGGGAAATCGGCATGCACCTGTTGATGGGCCAGGTGCGCGCGCCGGCGGACAACCAGCTCGACGGCAGCCTGACCAACACGGGGTTGTACGGCAGCAAGATTCGCCGCGCCGTGCAGTTGATGGAAAAGGCGCTGGAGGAACCGCTGGATTGCGAAGCGATTGCCGGCCAGGTCGGGTTGTCGCGGCGGCAACTGGAGCGGCAGTTCAAGCATCAGACCGGGCTGTCACCGCTCAAGTACTACATCACCTTGCGCCTGGCCAAGGCCCACAGTTTGCTGCAACAGACGCGTCTGAGTGTGGCTCAGGTGGCAGCCTGTTCGGGTTTCGGTTCACTGGAGCATTTTTCCCGCACTTACCGCGCCCGCTTCGGCTGTCCGCCCAGCGAAGACCGCAGTCAGGTCTGGACCGCTCCGGTGATGCGCCAGCCGCTGCGCAAGGCGCAGCGGCCGGTTGAGGCGGATTGATTACTGGCGATAATCCGGTTCTTCCTCGTCCAGAATCCCCAGCAGCGCATTGAAATGCTTGTCGGCAAAACCCGGATAGTCGAGCCATTGCCGGCAGGTCTTGCGTGCGATGTCATCGCTGGCGATGCGCAACTCCCGTCCCGTTGAAAGCGCGGTGATATAGGTCTCGCAGGCCCGTTCGAAGTAATACAGATCATCGAAGGCCTGGGCGATGCTCGGCGCGGCCACCAGCACCCCGTGATTGCCCATCAACAGAATCGGCTTGCCCCCCAGCAGACGGCTGACCCGCTCGGCCTCATCCCCCAGGCCCATGCCGTCGAAGCCGTCGTCGATCACCACGCGCTCGAAGAAGCGCATGCAGTTTTGCTCGATGGGCGGCAGCCGCGAATCCTTGAGACAGGCCAACGCCGTCGCGTACTTCGAATGGGTATGCAGGATGCAGCGGGCATGAGGCTGATTGCGGTGCAAAGCACTGTGCAAGGCCCAGGCGGTGATGTCCGGCGCATCCGGACGGTCGAGGCTGGACGGATCATCGGCGTTGACCAGCAGCAAGTCGCTGGCCTTGATTCGCGAGAAATGCTTGCCATAAGGATTGATCAAGAACTCCCGACCGTCTCCCGACACCGCCACGCTGAAGTGATTGGCGATGGACTCGTGCAGGTTCAGCCGCGCCGCCCAGCGAAACGCGCAAGCCAGGCGGGTTCTCAATTGCTCGACAGGTTGATTCATCCGGTGCTCCACAGATGTTGATCGGTTGCCTGGCAGTGTAGAGGGACGCCTTGCGCGCACTTGATGGGAAACGACATGGGCTGCCGTTATTTAGCGGCATCGCAACTGCTGGAAAACGGCGCGTTTATGCCGCGTTTGATCAAGAGCAGCCTCGATTACGCCCTCACAGTAATCCACCTGTGGCGAGTGATTTCACGAAGGATTTTTTCTGCATCACCCATAACAACAAAAAGGTTCACCCCTTGAGGAGTCGATCCATGAAAGCCTTGCTCTTGCTTGCATCCCTCACTATGCCGTTGCATGCCCTGGCCGCCGAACCGGAATCCTGCGCCACGGTGCGCTTCTCGGACGTCGGCTGGACCGACATCACCGTCACCACCGCCGTTGCCAGCGAAGTGCTGGAATCCCTTGGCTACACGACCAAAACCACGCTGCTGTCGATCCCGGTGACCTACCGCGCCCTGTCCTCGGGCAAGGAGCTGGACGTGTTCCTCGGCAATTGGATGCCGACCACCGAAAACGACATCAAGCCCTACCGCGACGCCGGCACCGTGGAAACCGTACGCGCCAACCTGCATGGCGCCAAATACACCCTGGCGGTACCCGACTACGTGTACGACGCCGGGCTGCATGACTTCGCCGACATCGCCAAATTCAAGGACAAACTCAACGGCCAGCTCTATGGCATCGAACCGGGCAACGACGGCAACCGGCTGATTCAGACCATGATCGACAAGAACGCGTTCGGCCTGAAGGACTTCAAGATTGTCGAGTCCAGCGAAGCGGCGATGCTCTCGCAACTCAAACGCGCCACGCGCAAGAACGAATGGATGGTGTTCCTGGGCTGGGAACCGCACCCGATGAACACCCGCAACAAGATGAAATACCTCAGCGGCGGCGACGAATACTTCGGCCCGAACTTCGGCCAGGCCACGGTCTACACCAACGTGCGCAAGGATTACCTCAAGGAATGCAGCAACGTCGGCAAGCTGTTGCAAAACATGGAGTTCAGCCTGGCCATGGAGAACCAGTTGATGGATGCGGTGCTGAACCAGAACCAGAAGCCCCGGGCGGCGGCCAAGGCGTGGTTGAAGGCTAATCCGGCGGTGTTGCAGGCCTGGCTGGAAGGGGTCAGCAGCCGGGATGGCAAGGGTGGGTTGGCGATGGCGAATGCCCGGCTGGCGAGCCAGTAGCCGGCAACACCAATCCACTGTAGGAGCGAGCCTGCTCGCGATGGTGTGTCAGCCACATTGATGTCGACTGACACACCATCGCGAGCAGGCTCGCTCCTACAGGGGATCTTCAACGAACACAACATCTCGTTACCACTAATGAGCACCTGACGACCGGCAGCAAAAATAAATTGCCACTAAATATGACATGCGTCATATTACGTACGTAATTAAATGCCGTTTCCTACAGGTAATCCTCCATGACCAGCATGCCTTCCGTTGAGCCCGACCTGGCCGTCCCGGTGACCGCCCCCAAGCCTCCCCTGCTCAAACGCCTGCTCCTGCCGACCCTGGGCATCGCCGCGCTGGTGCTGGCCGGTGTGTACGCCGCGCACTGGTGGACGAACGGCCGATTCATCGAGGAAACCGACGACGCCTACATCGGCGGCGATGTGACGGTGATCGGGTCAAAGGTTGCCGGTTACATCGACGAAGTGCTGGTGACCGACAACCAGACGGTCAAGGCCGGTGACGTGCTGATCCGCCTCGATTCCCGCGACTACCGCGCTAATCTGGCCAAGGCCGAAGGCGCGGTGGCGGCTGAAGAAGCCCTGCTCGCCAACCTCGACGCCACCGAACAGCTGCAACAGGCGGTCATTGGCCAGGCCCGTGCCGGCATCGATGCCGCTGGCGCCGAAACCGCCCGTTCGCGGGATGACGATGCCCGCTACAAAAAACTGGTCAGCACCAACGCTGTTTCTGTGGAAAGCGCCCAACGGGCCAATGCCACGTTCAAGACCGCACAGGCTCAAAGCAGCCGTGCCCAGGCTGAATTGCTGGCTGCGCAACGGCAGCTGAATGTCATCGCCACCCAGAAACAACAAGCCCGCGCCGCTTTGATTCAGGCCAAGGCCGAGCGCGACCTGGCGCAGTTGAACGTCGGCTACACCGAGTTGCGCGCGCCGGTGGATGGCGTGATCGGCAATCGTCGGGCACGGGTCGGTGCGTATGCCCAGGCCGGCTCGCAACTGTTGTCGGTGGTGCCCTCCAGTGGTTTGTGGGTCGATGCCAACTTCAAGGAAGACCAATTGGCGCGCATGACGCCCGGCCAGCGGGTGGTGATTCATGCCGACGTGCTGTCGGGGCAGGAGTTCCACGGCCATCTGGACAGCCTCGCGCCGGCCAGCGGTTCGCAATTCAGCGTACTGCCGCCGGAGAACGCCACGGGCAACTTCACCAAGATCGTGCAGCGGGTGCCG
Source organism: Pseudomonas izuensis (assembly GCF_009861505.1). Taxonomy (GTDB): domain Bacteria; phylum Pseudomonadota; class Gammaproteobacteria; order Pseudomonadales; family Pseudomonadaceae; genus Aquipseudomonas; species Aquipseudomonas izuensis. The sequence continues at coordinate 15,159 of NZ_WTFT01000043.1, forward strand.
GTGCGGATCCATCTCGATCCGGCCGACAGCGTGCTCGGTCATCTGCGTCCCGGTTTGTCGGTGACCGCTGAAGTGGACACCCGCAAGGCACCTGACGCCCCTGCCGTGGCCAGCGCGCCATGAGCCGCCCCCTCGCCGCCCCGGCGCAACCGTTCAATGCCGCGAGCATGGCCACGGCGACCAAGGTCTTCGCCTTCGCCAGCATGTGCATCGGCATGTTCATCGCGCTGCTGGATATCCAGATCGTCTCGGCATCGCTGCGTGACATTGGCGGCGGACTGTCGGCCGGTACCGACGAAACCGCCTGGGTACAGACCAGCTACCTGATTGCCGAAATCATCGTGATCCCACTGTCCGGCTGGTTATCGCGGGTGTTTTCTACACGCTGGCTGTTCTGCGCATCCGCCGTGGGTTTTACCCTGACCAGCCTGCTCTGCGGCGTCGCCTGGAACATCCAGAGCATGATCGCCTTCCGCGCCCTGCAAGGGTTTCTCGGCGGCTCGATGATTCCCATGGTGTTCACCACGGCTTTCGTTTTCTTCGGCGGCAAGCAACGGGTGATCGCCGCCGCAACCATCGGCGCGGTGGCTTCGCTGGCACCGACCCTCGGGCCGGTGATCGGTGGCTGGATCACTGATATCTCGTCCTGGCACTGGCTGTTCTACATCAACCTGGTGCCGGGGGTTTTCGTTGCCGTGGCGGTGCCGATGCTGGTGAAGATCGATCAGCCGGAGCTCTCGTTGCTCAAGGGCGCCGACTATATAAGCATGGTGTTTCTGGCCCTTTTCCTCGGCTGCCTGGAATACACCCTGGAGGAAGGCCCACGCTGGAACTGGTTCAGCGACAGTACGATCCTCACTACCGCGTGGATCAGCGGCTTGGCCGGCCTGGCATTCATCGGCCGCAGCCTGCACGTGGCCAACCCGATCGTCGATTTGCGCGCCTTGAAAGACCGCAACTTCGCCCTCGGTTGTTTCTTTTCATTCGTCACCGGGATCGGCCTGTTCGCCACTATTTACCTGACACCGCTGTTTCTCGGCCGGGTGCGCGGCTACGGCGCGCTGGACATTGGCCTGGCGGTTTTCTCCACCGGGGTGTTCCAGATCATGGCGATTCCGCTGTATGCCTTTCTGGCCAACCGCATTGATTTGCGCTGGATCATGATGACCGGCCTGGGGTTGTTCGCCTTATCGATGTGGGATTTCAGCCCGATCACCCACGATTGGGGTGCCAGGGAGTTGATGTTGCCGCAGGCCTTTCGCGGGATTGCCCAGCAACTGGCGGTGCCGCCAGCGGTGACCCTGACCCTGGGCGGGCTGGCGCCGGCGCGGCTCAAACATGCTTCGGGGTTGTTCAATTTGATGCGAAACCTGGGCGGCGCCATCGGCATCGCTGCCTGCGCGACCATTCTCAATGACCGCACCAACCTGCACTTCACCCGGTTGGCCGAACACCTCAACAGCACCAACGAAGCCCTCAACCAGTGGCTGTCCCAGGTCGGCAACAACTTCGCCGCCCTGGGTCAGAGCGGCGATGTCGGGGTGAGTGCCAGCCTGCACCAGCTCTGGCTGCTGACCTACCGCGAAGCGCAGACACAAACCTACGGCGACGCATTCCTGATGATCATGGTCTGCTTCATCGTCGCCACGGCGATGGTGCCCTTGATGCGCAAGGTGCAACCACCGGCTGCGCCGAGTGCGGATGCGCATTGAGGTCAGATCGGAAATTTTGGCCCCTGTGGGAGCGAGCCTGCTCGCGATGGCGGTTTGTCAGGCAATGATGATGTGACTGACCCACCGCTATCGCGAGCAGGCTCGCTCCTACAGTTGATTGGGGACTATCAGGCTTGTGGGGTCTTGCGGAAGCCCACAGCCAGGCGGTTCCAGCTGTTGATGGTGCTGATGGCCACGGTCAGGTCGACCATTTCTTTGGGCGTGAACTGCGCGCTGACCACGTCGTAGTCTTCGTCCGGGGCGTGGGTCAGGCTGAGCTGGGTCAGGGATTCGGTCCACAGCAATGCAGCACGCTCGCGCTCGGTGAAGAACGGTGCCTCGCGCCAGGCCGTGACGGCGAACAGCCGGCGTGGAGTTTCGCCGCCCTTGATCGCATCGGCGGTGTGCATGTCGATGCAGAAAGCGCAGCCATTGATTTGCGAAGCGCGCAGCTTGACCAGCTCGATCAGGTTTTTTTCCAGTGGCAGTTTGGAAACGGCGGTTTCCAGGGCAATCATGGCCTTCAGGGCATCAGGCGAAGCGGTGTAGAAATCGGTACGGGTTTGCATGACGTGCTCCAGGGCAAGTGGGTGTGGACATACGTTAGTCCCGTGGGCGATTTGCACAAATAGCCAATATGGGGGAAGTCGAGTAGGCCACTGGTCGAACCGAGGGTTTGACATTGTAGGAGCGAGCTCTGCTCGCTCCTACAGGGAACCGCGCAGCGGCCATACTCTGCAAAACTCAGCCCGTCCGCTTGAGCAACCACTGCAAAAACCCTTTCTTCTGCACCACCACCGGCACTTCCTGTGTCAATTCCTGCACTTTGTGCAGGCGGTAATCGAGCAAGGTCTTCATCGCGTCGTTGATGTCGTGCCGGGCTTCCAGGCACGGTCTGAGGTAGGCCTTTTCAATGCGGTAAAGCGTACAAGCCGTTTTCGCGGAAAACACGGCGGGCACCGAACTGTCGATCAGGATGCCGGCCTCGCCGATCACTTCCCCCGGCCCCATGCGCCCGGACTCCAGTGGCATGCCGTGGCGGATCAATGAGACCGTGACCACTCCCGAATCGATGATAAACAAGTGATTGCTGACCTCCCCCGCCGCCAGGATCGTCTCCCCGGCGCGAAAGTTTTGCGGGGTCATGTTCTGGCTGAAGGTTTCTTTCTCTTCCTGGCGCAAGGTAGAGAAGATCGGCGAACTGTCGATCAACGCCCGCGCCCGTGACAGGCCGCTCGTCGGCGTGGGTTCCACACTCGACAACAGGCACACCCCGGATGCCCGCAAGTGCCGGTACGCCAGGTCATACAGTTGATTGCACACCGTGCGCTTTTCACTCATCTGGGCGACAAACCCGCTGATTTCGTATTCCACGCCGGCAGGGCTCGAACCTTTGAGCGCCACTTTCGGGCCTGGGTGATTCAACAGGATGCGACAGCCCTGCATCGCCCGCTCCAGGGCATCGATCACGGTTTGCGGGCGCACATGGGGGCTGACCTGCAGACTGATCGAAACGCCGAACATATCGCTGGGCCGGCTGAAATTGGTGATCTTGGCCTTGGCGGCCAGTGAGTTGGGAATCACGATCATGCTGCCCTGGGAGGTTTGCAGCCGCGTGGCACGCCAATCGATGTCGATGACCCGGCCTTCCGTGCCGTCGATGGCGATCCAGTCATCCAGTTGATAGGGTTTGGTGGTGTTCAGGACGATGCCGGAAAACACGTCGCTGAGGGTGCTTTGCAGCGCCAGGCCGACAATGATCGCCAAGGCGCCGGACGTCGCCAGTACGCCCTTGACCGGCAGATCGAGCACGTAGGCCAGGGCGGCGATGACCGCGATCAGGAAAATCAACGCACCGAGCAGGTCCTGCAACAATCGCCCGGTGTGCCCCACACTTTGCATCATCGCTGCGCCGATCAGCACCGTCAGGGTACGCGCGGCGAATAACCACCAACCTATCTCCAACCCAGTGGCGGCCAGGTGCAGCGGCACGTTCTCAGCCCACGGCGCCTGCTCCAGCGGGTTCATGCCTTCGTTGAACAGCAGGACGCTGTACAACGAGAAAATCACCACCCGTACTAACAGTTTCCAGTTGTGGTGGTTGGCACCGATCAAGCGCCACAGCACCAGATCGATCAGGATCAGGACCAGGGCGCAGATCAACGGGTGTTCGGCAAGCAACGACAGCATCAAGCGGCTCCAGCACAGGACGATGAGCAAAAGATCGCACACATTGGGCACAGTGTAGGAGCAATTGATTTGGCTGGATAATCGCGTTTGGCCTGATACCGCAAATCCCTGTAGGAGCCGGCTTGCCGGCGAAGGCGCCTTGAGTCTTGCATCGGCAAGTTGGACGCCTTCACTGGCAAGCCAGCTCCTACAAGGGGTTAAGCGTGTTGCCGGGTTATTTGCTGTTGGTCAGTGTGTTGTAGCTGGTCATCAGGTTGCGATAATCCGGGATGTGGTTGGAGAACAGCGTCGCCAGACCTTCCACGTCATTGCGCCAGTCGCGATGCAGCTCACAGGCCAGGCCGAACCAGGTCATCAATTGCGCGCCTGATTGGGACATGCGATCCCAGGCCGAGTGACGAGTCACTTCGTTGAAGGTACCGGAAGCGTCAGTGACCACGAACACATCAAAACCTTCGGCCAGGGCCGAGAGTGCCGGGAACGCCACGCATACTTCGGTCACTACGCCGGCGATGATCAGTTGTTTCTTGCCGGTGGCCTTGATCGCCTTGACGAAGTCTTCGTTATCCCAGGCATTGATCTGCCCAGGACGAGCGATGTACGGCGCATTCGGGAACAGTGCCTTGAGTTCGGGCACCAGCGGGCCGTTGGGCCCGGTTTCGAAACTGGTGGTGAGAACCGTCGGCAACTTGAAGTATTTGGCCAGGTCGGCCAGGGCCAACACATTGTTCTTGAAGCGATCCGGTTCAATGTCCCGCACCAGCGACAGCAGCCCCGCCTGATGATCCACCAACAGAACGGCGGCGTTATCCTTGTCGAGACGTTTGTAAGAAGTTGTCATGGCAGTAGTCCTCGCGTGTTATCGATGCCGAGTGGAAATCGGCGTGGGGTACCCGGTTAGCGCTGGGAATCCAGCACTTCGTGTTCATTCGCCACTTGCTGAGCCTTGAGGTAGCTCTCGATCAGCAATTGATAATGCGGCATGGCCTGGGCATAGACAGCGGCCCACTGCTCGGCGTCCGGACGGTTCCACGAGCCTTGCAGCTCAGAGAGCGTAGCCATAATGTCGATTGGCACCACCCCGGCCTGGGACAAGCGGGCAATTGTCAGATCAGTGGCCAATTTCGAGTGGTTGCCGGAAGCATCGACCACCGCAAACACCTTGTAGCCTTCATGCACGGCGGCGATGGACGGGAACGCCAGGGTTTTCTTGCCGGTGGTTTTCACTGCCGCGTGAAACACCGCGTTGTCCCAAGCATTGATTTCACCCTTGCGCGCCTGGCCGGAAAACCGGCCTACACATCCTGTGTAGAGCGGGTGATTGAAGCGCGATCGATCAGCCGTGCATCTGACCGAAACGACCGGACTGAAAATCGGCGAAGGCCTGGTGGATTTCCTGCTCGGTGTTCATCACGAATGGACCATGACCGACGATCGGCTCGTCAATTGGCTCGCCGCTGAGCAACAGCACCACCGCGTCCTCACTGGACTCAAGGGTCAACTGATCGCCTTTGCGGTCGAACAGCGCCAACTGCCCCTGGCGCACCGATTCCAGGCCATTGACCTGAACCGAGCCGCGCAGGACCACCAGCGCCGTGTTGCGCCCTTCATGCAGATCAAGCGTGAGCAATTTGCCGGCATTCAGACGGATGTCCCAGACATCGACCGGGGTAAAGGTGCGCGCCGGTCCGGTGTGACCGTCGAACTCACCGGCGATCAAGCGCAGGCTGCCGGCGTTGTCTTTGAGCGCGATGCCCGGAATGTCGCCATCCAGAATGGTCTGGTAGCCGGCATCGGCCATTTTGTCCTTGGCCGGCAGGTTGACCCACAGCTGCACCATTTCCAGGGTGCCGCCGGTTTTGGCGAAACCTTCGGAGTGGAACTCTTCATGGAGAATGCCCGAGGCCGCGGTCATCCATTGCACGTCGCCAGGGCCGATCTTGCCGCCGCTGCCGGTGGAGTCACGGTGCTCCAGTTCGCCTTTGTAAACGATAGTCACGGTTTCGAAGCCACGGTGCGGATGCTGACCAACGCCACGTCGTTCGGTTGTCGGCGTGAATTCGGCGGGACCGGCGTGGTCCAGCAGCAAAAACGGGCTGATGTGTTTGCCCAGGTTGTCGTAGGAAAACAGCGTGCGCACCGGGAAACCGTCGCCGACCCAATGGGTCCGTGGGCTGGTATAGATACCGATGATGTTTTTCATGGTGCCTCCAAATAAGGTGAGTAAAGCCATGGACAAAGCTTAAAACCGTGACCTTTTCTGCACTAGACTGCAAAAATCAGCCTTAGCGTTCTATTTGGAGAACGACGGTGGAAGACCTCAACACCCTCTATTACTTCACCCAAGTGGTGGAACATCATGGTTTCGCCGCGGCCGGGCGGGCGCTGGACATGCCCAAGTCCAAGCTCAGCCGACGCATAGCCGAGCTTGAAGAACGCCTGGGCGTGCGCCTGCTCAATCGCACCAGCCGCCATTGTTCGTTGACCGAAATCGGCCAGGCCTATTACCAGCGTTGCCTGGCCATGCGGGTGGAAGCAGAAAGCGCCGCCGAACTGATCGAACGCAATCGCTCCGAGCCCCAGGGCCTGGTGCGCATCAGTTGCCCGACGGCGTTGCTCAACACCTGGGTCGGGCCGATGCTGACCCGCTACATGCTCAAATACCCGCTGGTGGAATTGTTCATCGAAAGCACCAACCGCCGGGTCGACCTGATCCACGAAGGCTTCGACATTGCCCTGCGGGTACGTTTTCCGCCGCTGGAAAACACCGACCTGGTGATGAAGGTATTGGGCAACAGCACCCAGAGCGTAGTCGGCAGTCCGGTGTTCGCCGAAGGTTTATCGACACCGCCATCGCCAGCCGACCTCAGCGGCTTACCCAGCCTGCATTGGGGCGCGGCGCAGCGTGAATATCAGTGGGAATTGTTGGGTGCCGAGGGTGCCAGCGCGGTGATTCGCCATGCGCCAAGGATGGTCACCGATGACCTGTTGGCATTACGTCACGCGGCCATCGCCGGGGTCGGCATCGCCCACCTGCCCAGCGTGGTGGTGCGCGACGACATCGCCGCCGGGCGCCTGGTGGAACTGGTGCCGGGCTGGGCGCCGAAGAGCGGGATCATCCATGCGATTTTCCCGTCGCGCCGTGGGTTGCTGCCGTCGGTACGGACCTTGATCGACTTTCTTGGGGAAGAGTTCACCCGCAGTGATATTGCTTAGGGGGTAAGGCTTCAAACCGAGTCGCCTCCTTCGCGAGCAAGCCCGCTCCCACATTGGATTGCGTTTCCCCCTGTGGGAGCGGGCTTGCTCGCGAAGGCGTCAGACCAGGCACCATCAATATTCCTGACTGCTCCCCCGATTCTTGACTTGCGGTAAACATTGCTTTGCCAGTCCAGCGGTTTTTCTCACGGATGCAGGCGCGGATACTCGCGCTCATTCCCACGGCAACCTCTGGAGTCATTCATGTCTATCCCCGCATTCGGTCTGGGCACCTTTCGCTTGCAAGGCCAGGTGGTCATCGATTCGGTCAGCACCGGCCTGGAACTGGGCTACCGGGCCATCGACACCGCGCAAATCTACGAAAACGAAGCTGACGTCGGCGAAGCCATCGCAGCCAGTGGCGTCGCCCGTGAAAAACTGTTCATCACCAGCAAGATCTGGGTCGCCAACTTCGCCGGGGATCGCCTGATCGAAAGCCTCAAGGAAAGCCTGCAAAAACTGCGGACCGACTATCTGGACCTGACCCTGATCCACTGGCCATCGCCGGAGGATCAGGTGCCGGTCGCAGAGTTCATGGGCGCCCTGCTCGAAGCCAAGCGCCTGGGCCTGACCCGTCAGATCGGCGTGTCCAACTTCACCGTCGACTTGATGAAACAAGCCATCGCCGCCATCGGTGCCGAGCACATTGCTACCAACCAGATCGAGTTGCATCCGTACCTGCAAAACCGCAAGGTCGTCGAGTTCGCGCATAGCCAGGGCATCCAGATCACTTCGTACATGACACTGGCCTACGGCGAAGTGCTCAAGGACCCGGTCATTGCCCGGATCGCCGACCGCCTGCAAGCGACTGCGGCACAAGTCACTCTGGCCTGGGCCATGCAATTGGGGCACGCGGTGATTCCGTCCTCCACCCAACGCGCCAACCTCGCCAGCAACCTCAAGGCCAGCGCCATGAAATTGAGCGACGCCGACATGGCGTTGATCGCCGGTCTGGATCGGGGCCATCGCCTGACCAGCCCGAAAGGTATCGCACCGATCTGGGACTGACCTCAGCTCCGCTCGAGACTGTGGTCCAGGCGGGTCATGGCTTGATGCAACTGATCGACGGCGGCGTCGATCAGTGAGGCATCCCCCCTACCGCATGCATGCTCCAGTTGCTCACAACACTCGACCAGATTCTGCGCCCGGACCATCTGCGCCCCGCCCTTGATACGGTGCGCCAGGTCCTGCAAACCGTGGTAATCGCCACGGGCATGAGCTTGCAGCAGGCGCTCGCGGTCATCGCGATTGGTCACGGCCAGATCGCTCAACAGCTGAGTGATCAGTTCATCGTCGGCCCCCGTGAATTTGCGCAGCCCGCTCAAGTCGATTTCGGGGGAAGGCAATGGGGTCACGCCTGCCGGTTCGCTGGAGAATCTCGAGGCCAACCATGCGCTCAAGTCGACCAGCCGGATCGGCTTGAACAGGCAGTCGTCCATGCCGGCTTCAATGCAACGTACTTTTTCCTCGGGTCGTGCATTGGCGGTAAAGCCCAGGATCACCGTTCGCTCCCCCACTTCAAACCGCTCCTCATCGCGGATCGCTCCCGCCAGTTCATAACCACTGACCTTCGGCATGTTGCAGTCGGTGATGACCAGATCGAAGGCCTGTTCACGCCATTGTTCGAAACCTTGCTGGCCATCCTCCGCGACCTGTACCTGATGCCCCAAATAACTCAATTGCCGCGAAAGCAATTCGCGATTGGGTAGGTAATCGTCGACCACCAGAATGCTCAAGGGGCGAACCTGCGATTTCTCCTGCAGCATTTCAATGTCGGGCAAAGGTTGCAACGCATCCAGTTCAAGGCTGATATCCACCCGGGTGCCGCGCCCCAGAGAGCTGTCGAGCCGCAAGTTCCCCCCCATCATTTCGCACAACGTTCGACTGATCACCAACCCCAAGCCGGAACCCTGGCGGGGTGATTGCTGGCTGTTCCCCGCCTGCACGAACGGGCTGAACAGCCGTTGCTGGTCATAGGCGCTGATGCCGATGCCGCTGTCCTCGATGCATACCGTGACGGCAAGACGGTCCGGCGGCGCCGGCACCACACGCAAGCACAGGCTGACCTCGCCTTCGTGGGTGAACTTGATCGCATTGCTCAGCAGATTGGACAGCACCTGCTTCAAGCGGGTGGCGTCGACCAGCACATCGCGGTCGCTGTGCTCACCCAGTTCCACCTGCCATCGCAGGTTCTTCTGCCGTGCCAGGCCTTCGAAAACCCGGCACACCGACATCACCAACGCCTGCAGATTGGCCCGCTCCGGCGACAGCGACAGATGCCCGGACTCGATACGGGCGATGTCCAGAATGTCGCCAATCAATGCCAGCAGCTGTTGCCCGGCCTTGGACGCCACCTCGATGGCCGCACGGTCGGTAACGCCCTCCTCGGCCCTTTTCTGCGCCAGTTCAAGCATGCCCAACAGGGCGTTCATCGGCGTGCGGATCTCATGGCTCATGGTGGCCAGGAACGTGGTCTTGGCGCGGTTGGCATCGTCTGCGGCGTCCTTGGCCTCCTGCAGTTGCCCCAGCAGTTGCTGGCGCAAACGAATCTGCCGACGCTGCCAGGCGATCCCGGCCAAGGCTAGCAACAGCAGGAAGCCGGCCGCGGCGAACGTCTGAAAAATGGTGTCTCGGTGACGCAGCCAAACGCTTTGCTCCACCATCAGGTCATTGCGCCAAAGTTGCCTCAGTTCTTCGATTTCTTCAGGGGGGATACTGAGCAACGCCTTGTCCAGGATCGAATGCAGCTCGGTCGCCTCGCGACTGGTCGCCAGGGTACTGCGGGCGGGATCGATGCCCACGGCGCTGGTCACTTGCAGGCGATCGCGGTATTGCCGGGAAATCAGGTAACGGGCGCTGATCAACGAATTGATACTGCCATCGGCCTTGCCCTGGGCAACCATTTCCATGGCATCCGCCGACAGGGGCGCATCCACACTGCGAATCAGCGGGAAGTGTTGCCGAACGAACTCGCCGGCAATGTTGCCATGGGTCATTGCCAGGGTTTTTCCCGCCATCTCTTCGAGGGTTCTGGGGCTGTCGGGCGCCACGCGAGTCACCAGCACGGAAGGACTGCTCAGGAATGGCCGGGTAAACAGCAGGTCCTCTTCACGCCGGGTACTGAGGCCAATCCCGGCCAGCACGTCGACCTCGCCGCTCTTGATGCCGTTGACCATGTCCGTAACCGACCGCATGGCCCGGATGTCGAATTGCAACCCGGTGCGCAGACTGATTTTCGTCAGCACATCGACGCCGATACCGCGAAACTTGCCATCGCTGTCGATGAAGGTGATCGGCGGGATATTGTCGTTGATCGCCACGCTCACACGGGGGTGTCGGTCGAGCCAGCGTTGTTCGGCCACGCTCAATTGCAGTGATTTCGTACCCGGCATCGACGCCCCGTTCGCCCCCCACCGCCGCAGAATGTTCATCTGTTCATTGGCCGGGATCGCCGCCAACGCCTGGTTGACGATGCGCAGCAGCCGCCGGTTGTCGCGGCTCAGGGCAAAGGCGAAGTGACCGGGTTCCATGGGTGAAAAGTCGGCCAGCACGACGTTATTGAGATAGTTTTTGCTGATCAGGTAGTGGGCAGAGAGCGCGTCACCCAAAAAGACATCCGCCTGACCGAAAGCCACCGCCCCCACGGCTGCAAGGGTCGAGGGGTAAAGCTGAACATCAGTCTCGGGATAGAACTGTTTTACGCTGTGTTCAGGCAGGTAGTGGTACACCATCGCCAGGCGCTTGCCTGCCAACGTCGGGTCCGGCACATTCGGCAAATCGGTTCGTGTCACCAGTACTGGTTGATCGACGGCATAGGCGCTGGACATCTGTAGCTGTGGATCCTGTGCCTCATACCGGTTGGCTGTTCCCAGCAGGTCCGCATTCCCTTGCTTGAGCGTCCGGATTGCCTCCTCTCGCGACGTAAGGCGCCGCACCTGAACCTCCACCTGTAACAACTGACCGAGCAGACCGGCATAGTCCGCCGTCACGCCTTCAAGTGCGCGATCGGTAGGGGTGATTTCGAAGGGCGGATAAGGTACTGAAACGGCCAGCACCAGCTTACCTTTTTGCTGCAACCAGCGGGTATCGGCTTCAGAGAGCGGGGCGGTATAACCCTCTGCGCTGGAGCGTCCCAGCAACGTCAGTGTTTGTGGTTGGGCGCTGACATTGATGCCCCACAGGAAAACGCCCAGCAATAGCAGGCTTTTCAAAATGCGCGGATATCGCAAGGCGTTCATTCAGATCAGATGATTGCGCAGGGCAAGATCGCGCAGATGCACCAGCGATTCCACGTTGAGTTTTTCGATCAAACGGGTTTTGTAGGTACTGACAGTCTTGTGGCTCAAATGCAGGGCCTCGGCGATGGCCTTGTTGCTCATGCCCCGGGCCAGTTGCTGGAAAATCGTCAATTCGCGGTCCGACAAATTGTCGATCATCTGTTTTTCGCTGCGTTGCATGATGCTCATCGATACCGAACTCGAGGGCAGGCGCGCGAAATAGCTGTATCCACCCATCACCGCGTGCACGGCTTTTTGCAAATGCTCCAGATCGTTGGTCTTGGCGACATAAGCCGAGGCACCGGCACGCATGCAACGATCCTGGAAATGCTCCGCTTCCTGGGACGTGAAGACCACGATCCGGCACCGCACTTCGCTTGCCTGGATACGTGCCAGCACTTCCAGCCCGTCGAGGCACGGCATGTTCAAATCCAGCACCACCAGATCCGGCTCATGCTGGCGGATCATCGGCAAAACTTCGTTGCCAGTGCCGGCTTCAAGGATGTGCTTGTAGCCCTCCTGCCTGAGTACGATTTTGAGTGCCCCGCGAATCACCGGATGATCGTCCGCAATCAACACTGACTTCATGGCAACTCCCTGGGCAAAAACACGACGATTGAGCAAGACCCAAATTAAACGCAGTGGCTGCGCATAGACTCTGGCACGGATAACTGCGCGGCACTACCTGACAGAAATGACAGTGCCGACGAACGGTAACCGCGGATCGACGACGGCCATCAGGCGCTGGATTGATGTGAGATCAGGCAACGAAGCATGGCTTACCTGAACCCTATTTTTTTCACCGGCGGGAATGGGTGACAGCCCGGCCTGCTTACCGTTGTAGATCAACACGTGATCCAGTTGCCGGTTATCGAGGCACAAACCCAGCAGATCCAGCTTGCCATCGGCCAGTGCAGCATCGACGACCAGCAGGTCGAAGGGCTCGCTGGCGTACTCCACCAGAATCAGCAGTTCTTCGAGGCTCTGCACCGGCGCCACCCCGTAGTAGCCAAGCTGGTTGAACCAGCGTTCGATCCGCAACCGGTGAAAGTGTTGTTCGTCAGCGATCAGGATGCGTAATGACTTGTTCGACAACGTGGCCCCCCGCAAGCGAGTCAGATTAATGAGGGCGCAAGGCTACGGAAGACCCCTCGAGCTTTCTGTAGGACTTTTCCTAAATACCAGTCCCCATCGGATACACGCGATCACAGCTGTTGCGTCCGGCACATCCCCCTGTGGGAGCGAGCCTGCTCGCGAAAGCGGTGGGTCAGTCAGCATGGATATTGGATGGGATGGCCTCTTCGCGAGCAGGCTCGCTCCCACCGTGGATCTCGGTCGCTCGGATACTTCCCCTCAACCAAAGAATCTCCCACAGGGAGCGGCGGGATCATTGCCAGCCAAACCGCCGGATGTAGAACCCCTTCACCGCCTGGGTCAGGCCCATGTACGCCAGCAGAATCACCGGCAGGAACACGAAGTACAGCGACGGCAGCGCCTGCAGCTTGAAGTAATGCGCCAGCGGTCCCATCGGCAGGAAAATCCCCACGGCCATGATGAGCCCGGTCATCACCATCAGCGGCATCGCCGCGCGGCTTTGCAGGAATGGCACCCTCGGCGTGCGGATCATGTGCACGATCAGCGTCTGAGTCAGCAGCCCGACCACGAACCAGCCGGACTGGAACAGTGTCTGATGGTCCGGGGTATTGGCATCGAACACGTACCACATCAAGGCAAAGGTCGTGATATCGAAGATCGAGCTGATCGGCCCGAAGAACAGCATGAACCGACCGACATCCGCGGGCTGCCAGCGTTGTGGTTTTCTCAGCATGTCGGCGTCGACGTTATCGAACGGGATGGCGATCTGCGAAATGTCGTAGAGCAGGTTCTGCACCAGCAGGTGCATCGGCAGCATCGGCAGGAACGGAATGAACGCACTGGCCACCAGCACCGAGAACACGTTGCCGAAGTTGGAACTGGCGGTCATCTTGATGTACTTGAGCATGTTGGCGAAGGTGCGCCGCCCTTCCAGCACGCCCTCCTCCAGCACCATCAGGCTTTTTTCCAGCAGGATGATGTCCGCCGCTTCCTTGGCGATGTCCACGGCACTGTCCACCGAAATGCCGATGTCGGCGGTCCGCAGGGCCGGGGCGTCATTGATGCCATCGCCCATGAAACCGACCACATGGCCGTTGCCCTTGAGCAGGCGCACGATGCGTTCCTTGTGCGACGGCGTCAGTTTGGCAAAGACGTTGGTGCGCTCCACCGCGACCGCGAGTTCGGCATCGGTCATGCGTTCGACATCGTTGCCCAGCAGCAGGCCTTGTTGCTCCAGCCCGACTTCGCGACAGATTTTCGCGGTCACCAGTTCGTTGTCGCCGGTGAGTACTTTCACCGCCACGCCGTGGGCAGCCAGGGCCTTGAGCGCCGGTGCGGTGCTTTCCTTGGGTGGGTCGAGGAAGGCGACGTAACCGATCAGGGTCAGTTCCCGTTCATCGGCCAGGCTGTAGGTATCACGCCCTTCGATCATTGGCCGGGCCGCCACGGCAACCACCCGAAGACCTTCGGCGTTGAATGTCGCAGTGACTTGGCGAATCCGCGCCAGCAGCACTTCGCTGAGCACTTCATCCACCTCGCCATGACGCACCCGCGAGCAGACCCCCAGCACCTCCTCCACGGCGCCTTTGCAGATCAGCAGATGCGGTTGATCACGTTCGGCGACCACCACCGACATGCGCCGGCGAGTGAAGTCGAACGGGATTTCATCGACCTTGCGAAACGCCGTGCCGACTTTCAATTCACGGTGGATTTCCACGTGTTCGAGCACTGCCACGTCCAGCAGGTTTTTCAGGCCGGTCTGGTAGTAACTGTTGAGGTAAGCCATTTCCAGTACGTCATCGGAGTCATTGCCCCAGACATCGACATTGCGCGCCAGGAAGATCTTGTCCTGGGTCAGGGTGCCGGTCTTGTCGGTGCATAGCACATCCATGGCACCGAAGTTCTGGATCGCATCCAGACGTTTGACGATGACTTTTTTGCGCGACAGGAACACCGCGCCCTTGGCCAGGGTCGAGGTTACGATCATCGGCAGCATTTCCGGGGTCAGGCCCACGGCAATCGACAGTGCGAACAGCAGCGCCTGGGTCCAGTCGCCCTTGGTGAAGCCGTTGATGAACAGGACCAGCGGCGCCATGACGAACATGAAGCGGATCAACAACCAGCTGACTTTGTTGACCCCGGTCTGGAACGAGGTGGGGGCACGGTCGGTTGCGCCGACCCGTTGCGCCAGTGCACCGAAATAGGTGTTGTTGCCGGTGGTGAGGATCACCGCCATCGCCGTGCCGGACACCACGTTGGTGCCCATGAACAGAATGTTGTCCAGGTCCAGTGGATTGAGGGTGTCGCTGTCCTGGCGGCGCGGGAATTTTTCCACCGGCATCGATTCACCGGTCATCGCCGCCTGGCTGACGAACAGGTCCTTGGCACTGAGCACCCGGCAATCGGCGGGAATCATGTCGCCGGCCGACAGCACGATCAGGTCGCCCGGCACCAGTTGCTTGATCGGCAATTCGAGACGCTGTGTACCGCCGTTTTCCATATCGCGACGCAGTACCGTCGCGGTGTTGCTCACCATCGCCTTGAGCGCATCGGCGGCCTGGTTGGATTTGCTTTCCTGCCAGAAGCGCAGCAAGGTCGAAAGCACCACCATGGAAAAAATCACGATGGCGGCTTTCATGTCTTCGGTCAGCCAGGAGATGACCGCCAGCAACGTCAGCAGCAAGTTGAAAGGATTCTTGTAGCAGTGCCACAGGTGGGTCCACCACGGCAGCGGTTGTTCGTGCTCGACCTCGTTGAGACCGAATTGCTCGCGCAGTGCCTCGGCTTCCAGTTCGCTCAAGCCGTCGGTGTGACTGCCCAAAGTGCCCAGCAGCGCGCCGGTGTCGCTGCCGGCGGCGCTGACCAGGGTTTGCGCCAGGGTCGGCGGCACCTCGCGGCTGACCGTGGTGTCGGTGAAGTTTTCCAGCAGCGCCAGGCGACGGAAATGCCGGGCGATGTGGCGGGTGCGCAGGAATCCGGCGAAGAATTCTTTGAGCAGGGTCAGGTTCATGGCAGTTCCCCCAGGATCAGCCGGGAAACCGTCGAGCAGGCGTGTCGGTGCGCCGCGATGACGACAAAAGGTCGAACATCACGCACGGTTCAGCGTCGATGAGAAGGACGTCGGGATACCGGCCGGGAATGGCCGTGATCGGGATGCCGCTGCTCGCTATTACGGCGAGACAACGGCACAAAAAAGATGGCGCGCTATCAGGCCGAGGATGTGCCGGTTATCGAAACCGGCCGACTACTGTCACTCGAACAAGTACCCACTGTGGGTCTCCGCTATGGATTGAAAACGCGCGAAGCTTACGCCCCGGTATGTGGAGAGTAAACCTGTTACAAAACCTTGCAGGGGGAATCGCGGGGTTCTTCAGGAAGGGTTCAGCTTTGAAGATTTGTATCGTTCATTCGGGCCCCTTCGCTGGCAAGCCAGCTCCTACAACGAATATCTACTGTAGGAGCTGGCTTGTCGGATCGCCGCATCGCAGCGAAGGTGGTGGGCCCGGTCAGGCGCTGGCAGCCATGGCATGTCGGCGATGATGCACTTCAAGCTGATCCTTGATCACCTTGAGTACCTTGGCCTCATGCTCATGAATGAAGAAGTGCCCGCCGCCGAGCATGTCCAGGGAAAAGCTGCCACGGGTTTCCTGGCTCCAGCCGATCAACTGTTCGGTGGTAGCCCGGTCGGCCTTGCCGCCGAGCACGTGTACCGGGCACTGGAGCAGTGGACGTGGCAATGGCTCGAACCGCCCGCACAACTGGAAGTCGGCGCGCAGGATCGGCAGGGTCAGGCTCATCAGCTCCTGGTTGGCCAGTACTTCCTCGCTGGTGCCGTTGAGCGTGCGCAGTTGCTCGATTAGTTCGGCATCGGTTCTGGGCTCGGCAAAACCACGGTCGTAGTCGGCACGCATTGTCGGCGCAGCGGTACCCGAGGCAAACAGGGCCACCGGTTCGGCGCAACCGAGCGAGCGAAACGCATGCGCCATCTCACAGGCCAGCAGCGCGCCGAGGCTATGGCCGAACAGCGCGTAGGGGGCCTTGAGCGTGGTTTTTTGTTCCAGCGCCAGTTGCAGCGCCAACCGCCGCATATCGGTGTGCAATGGCTCACCAAACCGCGCGCCCCGTCCCGGCAGCTCCACCGGCTGCAATTTCAGCCACTGCGGCAGTTTGTTCCGCCAGCGGCTGTAAACCATGGCGCTCGCACCCGAATAGGGCAGGCACAGCAATGTCAGCTGGGTCACCGGGCTTACCTCGAAAAGTTGTCTGTCTAGGAGAACGGATGAAACCTGACAGAAATTAGTCGAAGGAATATCCCTGTGGGAGCGAGCCTGCTCGCGATGGTGTATCAGTCGACATCAATGTGGCTGACACTCCATCGCGAGCAGGCTCGCTCCCACAATTAACCTCTATTTCAAATGACGGAAACTCTGCACCGCAGAACCCAACACCACGGCCCCCGCCGCAATCGCCACCCAAAACCCGCTGCGCGCCCCGAACGCATCCACCAGCCACCCGGAACTGGCCGCGCCGATCGCGACGCCGATGCTCAAGCCGGTGACCAGCCACGTCAGGCCTTCGGTGAGCTTGGCCGGCGGCACGATCTGCTCCACCAGGGCCATGGCGACAATCAGCGTCGGGGCAAAAAACAGCCCGGCGACGAACACCGCCAGCGACAGCCCGAAAATATTCGTCGCCAGCAACAACGGCAAGGTCGTCACCGCCGTCGCTACCCCACCGTAGAGAAACAGGCGCGGCAGCGGCACCTTCGAACGCAGCGCGCCGAATGCCAGCCCGGCCAGGCATGAGCCGATGGCGTACACCGACAGCACAATGCTCGCCGCCGCGGGTTGGCCCTGCTGCCGGGCGAACGCCACGCTGACCACATCCACCACGCCGACGATGGTGCCCATGGCGACCATCAGCAACATCAGCCACTGGATGTCCACAGAGCGAATGATCGAACCCATATGATGTTCTTCATGGGGATGCACCGCCGGCTCGGTGCTGCGTTGCAGGACAAACGCCGTGACCCCGATTGCCAGCATCAACAATGCCGCCAGCGGCCCGGCCTCGGGGAACGCCACCACGCACAGACCCACCGACAACGGCGGCCCGACAATGAAGCAGACTTCGTCGAGCACCGACTCCAGGGCATAGGCGGTTTGCAGTTGCGGCTGGCCGCGATACAGCTCGGTCCAGCGCGCCCGCACCATCGCCGACATGCTCGGCATACAACCGGCCAGCGCGGCAAATACAAACAGCGTCCATTGCGGCGCCTGCAAACGGGTGCAGAGCAATACCAGCAACAACGCCCCGCCGCCGATCAGCGCCGACACCGGCAGGATCCGCCGCTGACCGAAACGGTCCACCAGTCGCGACACCTGCGGCGCACAAAATGCCGTGGCCAGCGCAAAAGTCGCCGCCACAGCCCCGGCCAGTGCGTAGCCGCCCTGCAACTGCGAAAGCATGGTGATCAGGCCGATACCGGTCATGGAAATCGGCATACGCGCAATCATCCCGGCCAGCACAAAGGCTCGGGCGCCAGGGGCTTTGAATAGTTCGCGGTAGGGGTTTGCCATGGGGCTGGCCTCGATAAGGGCCTGCAAGTTGCCACAACGGCCAATCGAGGGGGAAGCAACAAATTGTTGGGTGAATGTGAAAGCCACATTCGCACTGGGGCAGCTTCGGTCGCGGGCAAACAGCTCAGCGATGGCGTTATACAAATTGCATAAATCCGTAGAAGCGAAAAACGACTTCACACAACATCCAAACAATCTAAGTAACCGCTTGAAAGCCTCTCCCCCGACAACTAGTTTTTTGTTCTTCACCTGCCCTATTTTCTCTACGCAGTCGGTCAGTAGTAACGCCAGTAGCGAAGACACAATGGAGTCCAGCTATGGAAGAGTTACTCATCCTGGTCGATACCCACGATCGTAAACGCGGTTACGCCCCCAAGATGCAGGTCCATCAACAAGGCTTGCTGCATCGTGCGTTCTCGATCTTCATTTTCGACAAGAACGGGCGTGTCCTGCTGCAACAGCGCGCTTCGGGCAAGTACCACTCTCAAGGGTTATGGACCAATACCTGCTGCGGTCATCCCCGGCCAGGTGAACGAACCCTGGCGGCGGCGAAACGACGCTTGCAGGAAGAAATGGGCATCACCTGCCCACTGCAAAAAGTCGCCACGCTGCTCTACCGCGAGCAAGTGTCAAACCAGCTCATCGAACATGAGTACGACCACATCTTCGCCGGCCTGTGTCACACCGATCCCATCGCCAATCCCGAAGAAGCCAGCAACTGGCAGTGGATGGCGCTCGCGCAAATCCCCCCGAGCATTGCCGCGGCCCCCGACACGTTCAGCATCTGGTTTCGGCGGATTTTTGAAACCCTCGGCCCTGCCGATTTGAAAGCCTGGAATGAGACTGCACAGGCGCGGGATTGAATCAGCGTCCAACAGCAGAGGCCTGCGCGTGCCACAGGCTGTGTAATTGACATGGAAGAAAGGAGAATCCCGATGACACAACAACCGACTGGGACAAGCGCCCCCAAACCGACCCTTGCACCTTTTGTGGTGCGTCCACTGCACTGTCCATCGCCGCTGCGAATCGACGAAGCACTCGGCAAGGAGGTCAACGACCGGCTGATGTCATGGGTCGGACGCATCGGCATATTTGCGGGCAAACTCGAAAAGATCCGCGATTCGAACTTCGGTCGCTATGCCATGTTGTGTCACACGGATACAGACGATCCGGATCGTCTGTTACTCCAGGGCCAGTGCCTGGCAGCCCTGTTCGCGGTGGACGACCATTTTTGCGATGACCGTTCACTGGGCTGTAGCCCGGCAACTGTCGCCCCTCGCCTGTCGTTCGCCATTGCCGCCATGGATCCGGTTTACCTGCCCCGCTCTTTCGACACCGAACTCGAACGCCAGCTCGACAGTGACCCGGTGCTGGTCGGGCTGCGCGCTTATATGAAGCGGGTTGAAGAATTCTGCACGCCGTCACAAGTCGCAAGGGTTCGCCAGATCAGCATCGCCATGTTCGTGACGATGGCCGCCGAAGGAGCCTGGCGCATATACGACACGAAACCGACGATTGCCGAATACCTGGCCAGCAGACAGGTCAACAGCTTCTGGCCGTGCCTGGTGTTGATCGATCCGATCGGCGGGTACGAGGTACCCGCCAATCTGTATTCACAACCGCAGGTTCATCAGATCACCGCACTGGCTTCCCTCGCCACGACGTTGGTCAACGACCTTTATTCCGCTTACAAAGAGCATATGAACGAGGTGGGTGAATTCAAGTTGCCATACCTGCTCGCTGCACAACATCAGTGCACCCTGCAACAGGCGATCGACCACATTGCCGATATTCACGATGACGTAATGCGCGATTACGAAGTGGCCGAGGACAGACTGCTGGGCAATGCCTCGCCTCTGCTTCAACGCTACCTCAAAGGCTTGAAGGCCTGGATCGCCGGGAATCTGGAATGGCATAAACATAGCGCTCGGTATCATGTTGAACCGCGCTGACTGAACCCGGGGCAGGCCGATCCCGTTCGAGCATTGTTGCGTGAAGGGTTGGCCTGCCGGCCACTGGGTACTCCCAGACAAATGAACTCCAGGCCGTCCGGACCTGTCCTCTGATCAGGCTCTCAGTTCCCGGAGTTTTCTCGACAATGACTGACCACCACCCCGAACGCCAAAGCCCCATCGACGCCCACGGCATTATCGGCGACATGCGCAGTGCCGCACTGGTCAACGACAAGGGCAGCGTGGATTTTTTCTGCTGGCCGGAATTCGACAGCCCGTCGATTTTCTGTTCGTTGCTCGATACCCCCGAAGCAGGGATTTTCCAGCTTTCCCCGGATTTGCCCGACGCCCGCCGCGAGCAAATCTACCTGCCCGATACCAACGTGCTGCAAACCCGCTGGCTGAGCGACCGCGCGGTAGTGGAAATCACCGATCTGCTGCCCATTGGTGACACTGAAGATGACTTGCCGCTGTTGATGCGTAGGGTGCGGGTGGTCAGTGGCAAGGCAGACTTTCATCTGCGATGTGCCGTGCGCCATGACTATGCCCGCGCCAATACATGTGCCCGCCTCGACAATAAAGACGTGATCTTTGAAGCCATCGACCAGCCACCCCTGCGCTTGTCCTCTGACCTGCCCTTGAACATCGACGCCGACGCCGCCGTTGCTCTATTCACCCTCGAACAGGACCAGACCGCCGAGTTCCTGCTCGGCGCCATCGATGATCCGCGCTTCAAGAAAGGCGCCGCGGATTTGTGCCTGGAGCGCACGCTGAAGTTCTGGCGCGACTGGATCGGCCAATCCAACTATCGCGGTCGCTGGCGGGAAATGGTCAGCCGCTCGGCATTGGCCATGAAGCTGCTGACTTCACGCAAACACGGCGCAATCCTTGCGGCGGCGACCTTCGGCCTGCCGGAAACCACCGGCGGCGAACGCAACTGGGATTATCGCTATACCTGGATCCGCGACGCCTCGTTCACCGTGTACGCCTTCATGCGCCTGGGTTTTACCGAAGAGGCCAACGCCTACATGCGCTGGTTGCGCGGGCGGGTCAGCGACTGTCACGGCAAAGCCATGAAGCTGAATATTCTGTATGGCATCGATGGCCGACAGGAACTGCCGGAAATCGAACTTGCGCATTTATCCGGTCACGGCGGCGCGAAACCGGTGCGCATTGGCAATCTGGCTTATGCGCAAGTCCAGCTCGATATCTTCGGCGAGCTGATGGATGCGGTGTACCTGGTCAACAAGTACGGCGAAGCCATTTCCCACGAGGGCTGGAAACACACGGTGGAAGTGGTCGATCAAGTCTGCGACACCTGGCAGCAGGAAGACGTCGGCATCTGGGAAATGCGCGGCGAACAACATCACTTTCTGCACTCGCGCCTGATGTGCTGGGTGGCGCTGGACCGGGCGATCCGTCTCGCCTCGAAACGCTCCCTGCCCGCCCCGTTCGCCCGCTGGGACCAGACCCGTCAGGCGATCTACGCCGACATCTGGGCGAATTTCTGGAATGAAGAACACGGGCATTTCGTCCAGCACATCGGCGGCACCGGCCTCGACGGTTCGATGCTGCTAATGCCACTGGTGCGTTTCGTCAGCGCCAGGGACCCACGCTGGCTCGGCACCCTCGATGCCATCGAGAAAAACCTGGTGCGCAACGGCATGGTTTACCGCTACTGCAACGAACAGACCCACATCGACGGCCTGCCCGGCACCGAAGGCGCGTTCGCCGCGTGCTCCTTCTGGTACGTCGAATGCCTGGCCCGCGCCGGACGGGTGGAAAAAGCCCATCTGGAATTCGAGCAACTGCTGCGCTTCGCCAACCCGCTGGGGCTGTACGCCGAGGAGTTCGACAGTCATGGGCGGCATATGGGGAATACGCCGCAAGCGTTGACGCATCTGGCGTTGATCAGCGCGGCGTGTTTTCTGGACCGGAAGTTGAGTGGGGAGAAGGGGTTTTGGCAGCCTTGAATACCATCTATCAGACACCGCCTGTCATCTGTGGCGAGCGGGCTTTTGTGGCGAGGGGATTTATCCCCGTTGGGTTGCGAAGCAGCCCCAAATTTGTAGCGCACGGTGTGTCAGGTATTCTGCTTTTGAATGGTTTCGCGACTGCTGTGCAGCCGAACGGGGATAAATCCCCTCGCCACAAAAGCCCGCTCGCCAAAGGTTTTTCGCTGGCCAAAGCCCTACATTTTTTAAACAAAACACCCGGAAATACCCTGTTGCCAGCCGTTACACCCCCACCTAACATCCCGGTTCAACGGGCACAGCGGAGCTGTCCAACAAAACCCGAACTCAAGGAACCGGCATGACCCAACGCATCCACCGCAGCATCGATCTCCCCCTTCGTACCGGCTTGAACCGCGACGAACTGTGGGAGGCCCACGACAAGGGTCTGATCAAGTGCTGGGAAATCGGTCGCCAACGCGCCGCCCGCTTTCCCGACCTCGCCCGACAATGTCTCGCCGGTGAACTGCCGGTGCTGGGCTGGAAAGGTGGCGTCAGCCGCAGCCTGAAAAAACTCGAAAAGTACGGCTCGCTCAAATACCTCGCCCAATGGCAGGGTTTGCGTGGGGAGGATCTGGATGTGGATTTGAGCGAGGAACGGGCGCTGACCTGTTCACGCACGGGGATGGTGGTGACGTTCACGCCGGAACGGGCAAAGTATTTCAACCAGGTGGCAGAGGCGTGATTTGCTCAACAGGGATGTAGTCCCTTGGGCTAGTCTGTCGTCAGGTCTGAAATCAGGAGCCTGCCGTGGCTGAACATCCAATAAAAACAGTCCGCACACCGCTGCTCAACGTTGCTTACGAGGAACACGGCCCCGGCACCGGCGACCCGGTGATCTTGCTCCACGGTTTCCCCTACTCGGCCCGCGCCTATGACGAAATCGCTCCGCCCCTCGCAGCCAAAGGTTACCGCGTCATCGTCCCGTACCTGCGCGGCTACGGCCCGACCCGTTTCAACAGCCCCGATACATTGCGCTCAGGTCAGCAAGCCGCCCTCGCCCAGGATCTGCTCGACCTGATGGACGCCCTCTCCATCTCGAAAGCAGCCCTCTGCGGCTACGACTGGGGCGGTCGGGCGGCGTGTATCGTGGCGGCGTTGTGGCCGCAGCGGGTGCGTTGCCTGGTGACGGGGGATGGCTACAACCTGCAGGACATTCCCCGTTCGACCCAGCCACGGGCCCCGGAAACCGAGCATCGCCTGTGGTATCAGTACTACTTCCACACGCCGCGCGGCGTCGAAGGCTTGACGAAAAATCGCCGCAGCTTGTGTGAATTGCTCTGGAAGCTGTGGTCGCCGACCTGGACCCAAGGCCCTGAGCGATACCCCTTGAGCGCACCAGCCTTCGACAACCCGGATTTCGTCGAGGTGGTGATTCACTCGTACCGGCATCGGTTCATGTATGCGCCCGGCGATCCGGCGCTGGAGTGGATGGAGGAGGCCCTGGCCAAGCAACCACCGATCAGCGTGCCGACGATTTCCCTGTGTGGTGCCGACGATGGCGTGGGCCCGGCACCGGAAATCGACGACGATCTCGAACACTTCACCGGGCGTTACGAGCGCCGGGTGCTGGCGGGGGTCGGGCATAACATTCCCGAAGAAGCCCCCGAGGCCACGCTCAAAGCGTTACTGGATCTGCTGCAGCACTGACGGAAAAACGTTCGCGATAGGCCTGCGGCGTCACGCCCGTGGCCCGCAGAAAACAGCGACGCAGGGTTTCTTCGCTGCCGAATCCGCATTGCACGGCGACCCGCTTGATCGGCACGCCGGTGTCGCTGAGCAGGCGTCGCGCCGTCTCGACTCGAATCAACTCGATGGCCCGGGCGGGTGTCTGGCCGGTGTCGGCGCGGTAGTGACGCACGAAGCTGCGCTCGCTCATGCCGGCCTGCAAGGCCAGGTTCGGGATGCCGAGATCCTGGGTGAGATTTTCGCTGATCCAGGCGTGAAGCTCGTCGAACCGATTGCCTTCTTTCTGCAAGGACAGGGTCACGCTGAATTGCGACTGGCCACCGGGCCGCTTGAGGAACACCACCAGTTGACGGGCGACTTCCAGGGCCATGTTGCGGCCGAGGTCGGCTTCGACCATCGCCAGCGCCAGGTCGATGCCGGCGGTGACCCCGGCCGAGGTCCAGACCGGGCCGTCGTTGATGAATATCGGATTGGGCTCGACCAGCAGCGCCGGGTGCTTCTGCGCCAGTTGATCGCAGCGGGTCCAGTGGGTGACCACGCGCCGGCCATCGAGCCAGCCGCTGGCCGCCAGCAAAAACGCCCCTGTGCACACCGATGCAACCCGCCGGCAATGCGCCGCGTGCTCGCGCACCCAAGTGACCAGTGGTTGGTCTTCCGCCGCCGCGTAAACACCCCAGCCCCCGGCGATGATCAGGGTATCGCTGCCCTGCTGCGGTAACGGTTCGGCCAACAACGCCAACCCTGCCGACGACATCACCGCCCCGCCGCCACTGGCGATCACCGTCGGCGCGTAAGGCGTGGGCGAACCTTGCTGACGGGCGATGTCGTTGGCCGAGGCGAACACCTGCAACGGCCCGGTGACGTCGAGCAATTGCACATTGGCAAATGCAAGCACATGAATGGTTTTGGGCATTTTGGCGTAATTCGTGGGGTGATTGGCGTATGCGCCAAATGCTAGGCGCCTACAGTGAAGTCGTCCACCCACTTCAGGAGAAAAAACACCATGACCTTGCAGATCGGTTTTCTGTTGTTTCCACAGGTGCAGCAACTCGACCTCACCGGCCCTTACGACGTGCTGGCCTCGTTGCCCGATGTGAAGGTGCATCTGATCTGGAAGGACCTGATGCCCGTCACCGCCAGCACCGGTCTGATGCTCAAGCCCACCACCACCTTCGATGACTGCCCGGCGCTGGATGTGATCTGCGTGCCCGGCGGCAGCGGTGTCGGGCCGTTGATGGAAGATGACCAGACCCTCGCGTTCCTCAGGGAACAGGCCGCGACGGCGCGTTATGTCACCTCGGTGTGCACCGGTGCGCTGGTACTCGGTGCGGCGGGGCTGCTCAAGGGCAAGCGCGCCACCACCCACTGGGCCTATCACGAGTTGCTGGCGCCGTTGGGGGCGGTTCCGGTGAAGGGTCGGGTGGTGCGCGACGGCAATCTGCTGACCGGTGGCGGAATCACCGCAGGCATCGATTTTGCCCTGACCCTGGCGGCCGAGTTGTTCGATCAGGACACTGCCGAGCTGGTGCAATTGCAGCTGGAATACGCGCCGGCGCCGCCGTTCCAGGCCGGGAGCCCGGAAACAGCACCCAGTCGCGTTCTGGAAGAGGCCCGACAACGCGCCGCCGGGTCGTTGAAGCTGCGGGCGCAAATCACCGAGCGTGCCGCGGCGAAACTCGAACTTTAATTCCCGTAGGAGCGAGCCTGCTCGCGATGGTCGTTAACGATAACGCGTGTTCACTGGTTGAACGCGGTGCTCTTGAGACCATCGCGAGCAGGCTCGCTCCTACAGTTAGAGTTTCGCCAGCCTTTTTCAGGCGCCCACAAAAAAACCCGCCGAAGCGGGTTTTTCCAAGACCATTACGACTCCCTGTCGTCAGCACTCCATGCAAATGGCCGATCATCCATGATCCTGAGCACTCCCTGTGCGTCAGTGGATGGGGCCAGAATACGCATCGGATCCAATCCGCAATAGACGACATAGCTACCATCGCGTGTAAGACATTCGCTATAGCACCCTTCCGAAAACCCTTAGATGCCTCATTCACTTTCACGCTCGCGGGCCTTGGCGCTTTCGACGAGAAAGTGCTCGAGCCTGCCCAATTGCTCTTCCCAGCCACGGCTGTCCATGTAATACGCTTCTTTTTGACGGATGTCGGGAATGTGGGCGAAACCTGACTCGGACACCTTGAGCAGCGTGCCGTCCTCGAAATCCGCCAGTTCGAACTTCACCAGCGTGGTGGGTTCCTGGGAGTAGTCGATCTTCGGATTCACGGCGTAGGGGTGCCAACGAAACGAAAACAACTGCTGCGGTTCGACCCGCTCGACCAACACATTCCACAACACGTGTTCATAACCGGGATACGTGACTTGTCCCTGGGTCCACTCGCCGGCAATGAAACGCCTGCCTTCGAGCGCGACACCGAACCATTGACCGAACGCCTCGGCATCGACCAATGCGCGCCAGACATGGGAGCGCGGCGACCTGAGCATTATTTTGCGTTCAAAACTATTGGGTACTGGTTTCATATGTCACCTCCTGTACTGAACAACAGTAGGCCTGTAAGACCACATGTCCAGCCCGAAAGTTGTATGAATCGGGTGTCAGTTGTCGCAATCGCTCTCTTTGCATCGCTTTTCGCTTCGCTACACTGCCCTCCTATCCCCTCTGACACAGCGAGTTTTCCCCATGCGCACACGCTTTTTCCTGGCGCTGACGCCTTTGCTGCTCAGCCAACTGGCCCATGCCGTGGACTGCGCCAATGCTGCCGACCAGGCCACGATGAACCTGTGTGCGTCGCAGCAGCATGCGGCGGCAGACAAGGAGTTGAATGCGCTGTATCAACAAATCACTTCAAGGCTCAAGGGCAATCCTGAGAGCAAGAAACTGCTGGTGAGTGCGCAGCGTTCGTGGATTGCGTTTCGCGATGCCGAATGCAGGTTTTCGGCGTCAGGTGTGGAAGGCGGGAGTGTTTATCCGCTGATCTACGGCAATTGCGTGACGGAATTGACCAAGGCGCGGATTGAGACGTTCAAGACATACTTGAAGTGCCAGGAGGGGGATTTGGGGTGTCCGGTGCCGGGGGTTTGATTCTTCGGTGTATTTGAAGGCCTCATCGCGGGCAAGCCTTGCTCCCACAGGTTTGTGTCGTTCATGACAAACGACGCGGACCTGTGGGAGCAAGGCTTGTCGAATCGTCGCACCGCCGCGATAGCGTCAGTGCAGACGCTGCAATTTACCGCACAAAAACCTGCGCCGTGGTAATCGCCATGTCCCCACCCGGCATCTTGATGCTGCCAATCTGTTTCAGGCTGTCGGCATCGAAGATCGCCACATCGTTGAACGTCCCGGCCAGGTAGATCTTGCTGCCGTCCTTGTTGAAGGAAATGCAGTAGTAGGAGTGATCGAGCGTCGCCGCCTGAAGCATCTTTTTCTCCTTGATGTCGTACTTGGCCAGGCGGTTGAGCACGCCGAACATCAAGTTCGGGTCTTTCGGCGAGCGCATGCCGCTGAAATAGATTTCAGTCAGGGGACCGAAGTCAGTGGTTTCGGTCTTGCCGGTCTTCAGGTCGATGCTGAACAGGCCGTACAGGAAGTCGGCGGTGGCCGGGTCCTGTTTCTTGTCCTTGAACTTCGCGGTGGTGTAGAGCAGCGAGAAGTCATGGCGATAGGTCTGCTGGTTCCATACATAGAGCACGTCGGGCGCGGCGTAGTTGGCGCGTTTCCAGTGACGGCTGGGGATCAGCACGTCGAACTTGCCGGTCTGCACGTTGACCTTGTAGATATCCGCACCGGCCACGTACAACGTGCCGTCGTCACCGCTCTGCATGATGGTCAGCTGCCGCGGCGCCGGGAAGCTGCGCACGGGTTTGGCGTCCATACCGGCGTCGGTCTTGTACACATCGAGCCGGGGTTGCTGCACTTCGTAGTGATCGTTGAGCATCAACGTCGGGTTGGCGATGGTGAACAGTTCCTTGCCGTCGTGGCTGAGGGTGAAGGCGAACATGGACCTCGCTTTCTCCCCGGGCTTCTGGGTGATGCTGGCGTGGAACACCTGTTTGCAACTGTCGAGTTCGACGCCATAGACATCCGCGTAGTGATTGTTCAGCACGTAAGCGGTCTTGCGATCCGGCGACAGCTGCACAGTGCCCGGACCGAAGGCGTCCGGCATCTTGCAGGTCTTGAACAACGTGTCGGTGGCCAGGTCGATCACGTGCAGGTTGTTCGGATAATTGGTGGTCAACATGTATTCATGACCGTCTTGCAGCGCGGTGTTTTCATCGGCCACAACGGTGAGCGAAAGAGCGCTAAGGACGGCGAACGCGGCCAAGCCGCAGGCTTTCAAATTACGCATGCTGGAATCCTTCTTCTGTCAGATCACTTGTCTTTCGGGAAGACAGTGCCGAGGTTGCGCCAGTTGTCGTTGGACGCCTGCGCATCCTTGTTCCAGTCCGGGTAGGTACTCATCATGTCCGGCACCTGGGCCGGCCACCAGCACGGGTCGGAGCAGCCATACAGGTCGGCTTCCATCGGCTGGCACAACGACGACACACCGCCAAATGCATCGATTTCCCAACCCGGGTCGGTGGTCGAGGCACAGCCCGCCACGGAACTCATGGCTACGACTTCTTCGATGCGGTTCTCGTCCGCGGCCTGATCCAGCTTCAACGCCTTGTTATTGATTGCCTTGAGATGTTTCATATCAGTGAGCCTTGCGCGGAGTGATGTAGCTGCTGATGAACGCAGGGTTGTTGGCCATGATCCGGGTGTAGACCTCGATGCCGAAGTCGACCCAGTCACGCATCAGTTCGCAGTAGTGATAGGTCGGGTGCGTCGGGTCGCCGTAGCGGGCGTAGCTCTCGTGGTAGCAGCCGCCGGAGCACAGGTTGCGGATCTGGCAGTCTTCGCAACCGGTGTTGGTGCGGTCCAGGCGCTGGGACAGGAAGTCGTTCAACTCCACCTGTTTCACACCGCTGTGGACGTTGCCGAAGGTCGGCAGGCTCGAACCGGTAAACCGGTGGCACAGGTTCAGTTCGCCCTTGTGATCCACCGCCAGCATCTTCAGGCCCGCGCCGCACGGCAGGGCTTTCTTGTGGCCTTCGTGGATGTCGGTGATCAACTGGTGCAGGTTGGAAAAGCCGATGTTGCGATGCTCCAGCGCCGCTTCCAGGTAACGGCGACCGAGGGCCTTCATGTTGGCGAACACCTGCACCAGTTCATCGCTGGTGAGGTTGAAACTGCTGATGTCGCCGGAGGTCACCGGGGCGAAACCGACCTCGGCAAAACCCAGCTCATTGAACAGGTGATCCCAGATGGTTTCGACGTCGGTGACGCCGGTGGTCAGGGTCACCCGCGCGCCCACCGGGCGGCTGTTATAGCGCGACAACAGCATCTCGGCCTTGCGTCGCACCACGTCGTAAGTGCCCTGCCCGCCCACGGTGATGCGGTTGCGGTCGTGCACGGTTTTCGGCCCGTCGATACTCACTGACAATCCGAAACGGTGGGCGTTGAGGTAATCCACGGTCTCTTCGGTGAGCAGCGTGGCGTTGGTGGTCATGACGAATTCGACGAACTTGCCGGCCTCGGCAAAACGCTTCTCGCAGTAGTCGACCATGTACTCGATCAGCTTGCGATTGCTCAGCGGCTCGCCGCCAAAGAACACCACGGTGAAACGCTCTTCGTCCGGGGATTCGCGCAGCAGCATTTCGACGGAAGCAATGGCCGTATCCACGTCCATCTTCTTGCCGGCCGACGGCTTGTCGAGGTCTTCCTTGTAGCAGTAGGTGCAGCTCAGGTTGCAGCCGGTGTTGACGTTGAGCACCACGGTGTTGATGGCGGTGCGTTCGACGCGTTTGGTGGCGATGTCCGGGGTCAGCGGCGAGCCGTCGCTGACCAGTTCCAGGGCCATCAACTCGCGCAGGGTCTCGGTGATTTCCTCGCCGTTGAAACGCGCGGCCAGGCGCTGGATCAGGTCGTCCGAGGAACAGCCGGGGCCACGCAAGGTGTCGATGATGGTGCCCGTCAGTTCATCGCTGGCGAACAGCGAACTGCTGGGGATGTGGAACAGCATGCGGTCGGCGTCTACGTGCACTTCGTGCAGGTTGCGTTCGACCAGATTCAAAATTGCGCCCATGGCAAACCTCCTGTGCAAGCCCCGTTGTGCAGGGCTTGCGATCATTCCGAAAAGTGTCTGAATCGCTGACGATCAGGCCAACTCAAGGAATGGGTGGATTGTTCCAGCGTTGCACGGTCACGATCATGTGGCCTTCGCCGGTCAGGGATTTTCCTGCGTCGTCGACGGCGGCGATCACCTTGAGGTTGCCGGCATTGTTGGTGGACATTTTGCGTGCAGGGTTCGGCCCGGCATCGCCCGGGGTGAATACGCCCGAGTCGGCCTGCATGGTGCCTGCAAACTTGACGTCTTCGTCTTCCTTGGCGCGATCGTCGAAGGCCTCGACCTTCCACTGCGCCGGGAACACGCCGATGCGATACGGCTTGCCATCGGCGCCCTTGCCCCAGGCTTCGGCGTCGAAACGGCCCTGGACTTTCGGCGTCGAACCACCGCCCTCGCCGATCCGTGCCACGGAGAACTCAGGCACGACTTTGACCGCATCGATCTTGTTGTAGACCGAGAGTTGCGGGCCTTTCAGCGAGCCGACGCTGACCGCGCGCACGCCCGGCTGGGCGTTGGCGGCCGCCTTGAGTTTGACTTTGATCTGTTCCGGGCTTTGGGAGACGACTTCGACCACGTCCACGCCTTTGCCGAAGTTCGGCTTGCCGGCCAGGCCACTGCCGATCAAGCCGGTGCCAATCAAAGTCACTTCGGTTTCGCTGCCGGCCTTCAGATAACCTGGCTGCACCGCGAGCAAACGGCTGGAGCCCTGCTTGGCGGCGACGAAATCCAGGCCACGCTCATCATGCTCGGCCTCGAACATCCGGCCCTGCAGGGCGTTGCCCTGGGCGGCGAAGACCTGGCGCATGGTCACGCCATCGATGGTCACGTTGCCGCGCCATTCGTAGCCCGTGTAGAGAATCGCGCTGCCGTCGCCGTTGAACGGCGAACCGTCGGCGTATTGGCCCTTGACGCTGACCTTGAAGGTGTCGTTGCCGTCGGCTGTCACGCTCATGACGCCGGCCAGCTCGCCTTTACCGGGCAAGTGCCCGCTGAAGCTCCAGTCACCCACCAGTGCCTCGCTTTTCGGCGCGGTGCCCAGCCATTTTTTCCAGGCCGGGTTATCCAGCGGATAACGCTTGGCCAGCAGCGGCACCATGTCTTTGCGAGCGATATCGAACCAGTCGCGGTCGCGGGCCAGTGCCTGATACTCCAGCGACGGCCATTGGCCGAGGTGGAAGTTCACCAGACGCTCCCATTCCTGGGCCGGACGGCGTTGCAGGGCGACCCGCGCACCGGAGTGGCAGCGACCGCACATCTGGCTGGTCTGGTCGTCGAATTTTTCCACGGTGTTGAGCCGGCGCTCCATGGCGTAGCGCACGCCGTCGGTTTCGCTGGGTGCCAGGCCCTGGGTGTCGGCCAGGTACTTGACCAGCGTCCGGCGGTCCTCGTCACTGATCTGCAAACCGTGCATGGTCTGCATGCGCGCAATGCTCATCAGCCAGCCTTCCGGCGTCTTGCGCTGGTGGCTGATGCGGCTCAGGGCGTTATTGGCTTCGGGGGTGTGACAGCCCTGACAGGTTTCCTTGAGGATGGTCTGGGCGTCGCGGGCTGCCAGGCTGTAGGGCGAATGCAGCGCCACACAAGCGGCCACGGCCAGCAGACTGGCACTCAGGCCTGATCGGAGTTTTCTCTTCATCAACGTCGAACCTCGCACGGTGCTTTCTTATTTTTGTTGCTGATCGTTTTTTTTGGTTTCTGCCGTCGGCTTTGATCCGCTGACGCAGGCAAGAGAAACGTCTGCAATGAGCAATACACGGAGCGTGCCAGCTTGCCGATAAGCTTCTTAATCAATCACTTGCGTTTATTTGACTACACAAGGCCATGCCTGGAGACGGTGGCTGGCGTCTAATATCGCGACAGCTGTTGCAGTCTGAGACAGCATAGATGCTCTACCGGAACAGCTCATCGGCCAGCCATTGACGGTCCGCGCCGACGGGTGCGAAATGGTTGTTCACCGATTGCCAGGCAGGGGAAAAAAAATGGCAAGCATCACTGTCCTGGCGGGGGACTTTCTGCAGGGTGACGGAGATTACCGGGATGGCGTTTTTATTCTAAGAACGTCGCTGCACCCGTGGCCCGGCATTAGGCTCCCGCTATCGAAATTCAAAAACCTGGAAGTGGCCAACGAGGAATCGATCAACAACATCAAGGAGGCCATCGGCTTCGGCGTGGCGGGTGCCATGTTGCTCGGACCGATCGGCGCCTTCGCCGGCTTCATGTTGGCGGGAAAGGAAACCGAAGTGACTTTTCTGGCGACGCTCAAGGATGACAGGAAGCTATTGGCAGCCGCCGATAGCAGCACGTTCGATGAAATTACCCGAAAAATGGCGTCATGAGGCTATCGATACAGGCCGCACCACCGCCGTGGTGCGGCCGACGCAGATGTCAGTGGTAGATCGGTGGCTGAGCGCCTTTGTGCGATTCGATCTGTTGGCGCATTTCCGCCACGAGCGTGGCAATTCCGTGCACGGTGTCCAGTTTCCACAGGGGAACGTGGGTGGCTATCAGGTCCACCTGGCCGGTCATGCAATCGCAGACCCGAATCGTCAGGGACTGATCCGGCGCCATGCTGCAGGTGCACACCGAGGGTAGAAAACTGCGCTCTATGATGCTTTGAATTTCCAGGGGTGAAAGGTTCATCGCTGCCTCCCTTACGCCAGATGTGATGCCGGGAAAATGATCCCTCACTTCACCCACCGAACCAGAAAATTCTAGTCCTCGCCAAGGGCTGCCTCAAGATGGCGGGCAGGCTGTTCGTCGTCTCACACGCTGTCGCGATTTGCGACAAAACCATCGCACCGCCGACCTCTCCCGGTTTCAGGAGAAACCCCGCCCGACAAGGGCCCGCCGGCCCTCTCGGGCACTTGGCACAGCCATTGCGAAAGCCCTGTTCTCACGAACAACAAGAGGCCTCGCCATGTCGCTCCCTAACCTGCTTCCCGCCACTACGGCATTTATCCAGCGCGCTCCGCGCATGCTCATCGGCGGTGACTGGGTCGAGGCCGCCGACGGCCAGACCATGAACCTGCACAACCCTGCCACCGGCGAAGTGTTGTGCGTGGTGCCAAGGGCCACGCCGGACGATGTCGACCGCGCGGTGCTTGCCGCCCGCCAGGCGTTCGATGATTCAGCGTGGAGCCGTACCCGCCCCCGCGAGCGCCAGAATCTGTTGTGGAAGCTCGCCGACCTGATGCAGCGCGATGCCGAGCTGCTGGCGCAACTGGAATGCCTGAACAACGGCAAGAGCGCGGCCGTCGCCCAAGTGATGGACGTGCAACTGGCCATCGACTTCCTGCGCTACATGGCCGGCTGGGCGACCAAGATTGAAGGCTCCAGTGTCGACGTATCGCTGCCGCTGATGCCCAACGACCAGTTCCACAGTTTCATCCGTCGCGAAGCGGTGGGCGTGGTCGGCGCCATCGTCGCCTGGAACTTCCCGTTGCTGCTGGCCTGCTGGAAACTCGGCCCGGCCCTGGCCACCGGCTGCACCGTGGTCCTCAAGCCCGCCGATGAAACCCCGCTGACCGCCCTGAAACTCGCCGAGCTGGTGCTGGAAGCGGGCTACCCTGAGGGCGTGTTCAACGTGGTCACCGGCACCGGCATCACCGCTGGTTCCGCCCTGACCCACAACCCGCTGGTGGACAAGCTGACCTTCACCGGCTCCACCGCCGTGGGCAAGCAGATCGGCAAGATCGCCATGGATTCGATGACCCGGGTCACCCTGGAGCTGGGCGGCAAATCGCCGACCATCGTCATGGCCGATGCCGACCTGTCGAGCGCCGCCGCCGGTGCCGCGAGCGCGATTTTCTTCAATCAGGGCCAGGTCTGCTGCGCCGGCTCGCGCCTGTATGTGCAGCGCAAGCATTTCGACAACGTGGTGGCGGACATCAGTGATATCGCCAACGCCATGAAACTCGGCAACGGCCTGGACCCGAGCGTCGAGATGGGGCCGTTGATCTCCGCCCGTCAGCAGGAGCGCGTTTACGGGTACATCGAACAGGGTCGGCAAAGCGGCGCGACCATCGCCTGCGGTGGCGAGCAGTTCGGACCGGGCTTTTTCGTCAAGCCGACGGTCATCGTTGATGTCGATCAAAAGCATTCGCTGGTGCAGGAAGAAATCTTCGGCCCGGTGCTGGTGGCGATTCCGTTCGATGACGAGGCCGATGCGCTGCGCATGGCCAACGACAGCCCCTACGGCCTTGGCGCGAGCATCTGGTCCAATGACCTGGCGGCGGTGCACCGGATGATTCCGCGGATCAAGTCCGGTTCGGTGTGGGTCAACTGCCACAGCGCCCTGGACCCGGCGCTGCCGTTTGGTGGCTACAAGATGTCGGGGGTTGGGCGGGAAATGGGGTATGCGGCGATTGAGCATTACACCGAGTTGAAGTCGGTGTTGATCAAGCTGTAACTGGCAGCGTTCTTTCGGACGCCATCGCGGGCAAGCCTTGCTCCCACATTTTGTGTCGTTCATGACAAACGACGCGGACCTGTGGGAGCAAGGCTTGCCCGCGATGGGGCCAGACCTGTCACCGCAAGGATCAGGGCTTGTACCCTTGGGCCAACAACCACCCCCGAACCATCCTCCCCTGCTCCACCGTCAACCCCGCCAGCACCTGCTCAGCCGGCTCGCGACAAATTAACCGCCGCACCAACGGCGCCAACTCCACCCCCTGCACATGCCAGATCCCCAACGGCTGATCCGCCGTGATCACCACCTCGGCTTCATCGACAAAACCGTCGCGCAACACCGGCGCCCGCTCAATCCGCAATGCATTGAAATCCGCCGCGGCATGGGCGACCTCAGCATCCGGCCATTGCCGTCGCGCCTGCCAGAACGGCTGATCGACCCAGCGTTGTTCGTCGGCGTAGAAATCCCGGCCGATCCGCGCGAACCGCAGGAACAATTGCTCCACCCGTTGCTGATGAAACCGTTGCGCCAGTGAACCTCGCTCGGGTTTGCGCAGCAGGGTGTTGATCACCGTCGGGGCCTGCAATGCCGAGGACAGGGATTGAAAGATGCCATTGCCCGACAGCGGGTCCACCGCCATTGCCGCATCGCCGACCCGTATCCATTTGTCGCCACACACCTGCGGACTCAGAATCGCCGTGCTGCTGCGGGCGTGCAGCTGTACATCGACCTCGGGTTCACCGGCGAAAAATGCCAGTGCCACCGCCGAGTCCTGACGCCGCCGGCGACAGTAGTCGAGCAACTGGGCCTTGCCCGGCAACCCGGCGCTGGCGACGTCCACTGTCCATTGCCAGTAACACTGGCCGTCGGCCCGCCGCGCCATCCACGCCCAACCGTCTTCAAGGCTTTCCACGGCGCTGGTGGTAGCGCCCGGCGTACCTTGCCAGCGATTGAGCAGGCTGACCGTCTCCGGCCCGCGCAGGCCTTTGCCGAGGGCCGGTGCCTGACGGCCGCGGGCTTCCACCAGAAAGTCCGCGGTTATGGCCTGGTGTCCGTCGACCTCGATGCGATGGCCGGTGGTCGAAGCCTGCACCGACAACACCCGGCCTTCGACCAGTTCCACCCCTGCCACGCGCAAAGCTTCCCGCAGGCCACGATCGAAGGTCGGGCGATCCAGCAGAAACTCGACGTTTTGCGCATGTTGCTGGCCGTTCCAGTTCACCCGCCTTTGAGACGGCAAAGTTGCTTCGGACAGCGCCTGATGCAGGCCGGCGCCACGCAACGCCTCCAATACTCGCTGGGAAACGCCTTCCAGCGCGGCAAACCGGCGCCACTCGCTGATCAGCGTGACAGCGTAACCCAGCCGCCGCAGCCCCAACGCCACCGCCGCGCCCGCGGGCCCGGCGCCCAGAATCACAATCGCCGTCATGGCCCGAATCGCCGCTCGGGGCCGCGATATCGGGCGTTATGCCGCAGATACTCGATGACCTGCTCATTGCTCGCCTCGGGCTGTGTCACCAGAAACGCCGCAATGTGCCCGCTCAACGCCGCACATCCAAGACTCGCCCCGGACTGCCCCGGATAAGTACCGTGCACGCACGCGGCAAAATCCGCCTGGGCACTGTTGAGCCATGACCATTCCAGT
This sequence comes from Pseudomonas izuensis, assembly GCF_009861505.1. Lineage (GTDB taxonomy): Bacteria > Pseudomonadota > Gammaproteobacteria > Pseudomonadales > Pseudomonadaceae > Aquipseudomonas > Aquipseudomonas izuensis. The sequence goes on from NZ_WTFT01000043.1 coordinate 51,149, forward strand.
TCGGCGCAGCGCGCGTCGCCGGTCACCCGCAGCACCTGTGGATAATTCGCCGGAAACACGCCCTCGCCTTGCGCCGGACTGGACGCGCACAGCAATACGCCGCGCGCCACAGCAGCTGCACAAGCGACCCGCAACAGGCTGCGATCCTGACGCAAACCCAGGCTCAGGTTGATCAACCGCACGTCCTGCGCCACCAGCCAGTCAATCGCCGAAGCGATCTGCAAGGCGCTGGTGACACCGCGCTGGTCGAACACCTGGGCCACGCAAAACAGCGCCGAGGGCGCTCTCCGGCCGATGGCTTCGATGACCGCGCTACCGTGGCCCAGCGGATCGTCCCGCAAGTCGCTTTCGGCGAGCCCGTCCTCCACCAGGGAAAAGCGCCGCCCGACGATCACCTGTACCCGCTGCGCCGCCGAGTGCCCGCTGTCCACCACGCCGATACGCAGCCCGGCTTTTTCAAGCAGCTCAGGCTTCATGCAGCACCGTTTTCGAAATCAAAACACCGTCGAGCAATTCAAAGCGCAGATCGGCATCGGCCAGGGTCGAGGGACGGTGACTGATCAGGATTCGCGTGCGCCCGGCAAACAGCCGGTCGATGGCCTCGATCACTTCGCGCTCGGTGGCTTCATCCACGGCTGAGGTGGCTTCGTCGAGCACCAGGATCAGAGGGTCCTGCAACAACGCGCGGGCAATGGCGATGCGTTGTTTCTGCCCGCCGGACAACTGCTGGCCGCGCTCGCCCAGTGGGCTGTCCAGACCTTCGGGCAAGGAGCTGATCAAGCTGTCGAGCTGCGCCAGCCGCGCCACTTCGGCAATCGCTTCGCGGCTGGCGTCCGGCACCGCATAGGCCAGATTGTCGGCGAGGCTGCCGCGGAACAGCACGATATCCTGACTGACCACGGCGATGCGTCGGCGCAGCTGGAACAGGTCCAGCTCACGCACATCCACTTCGCCCAGCAGCACCCGCCCGGACTGTGGGTCATGGTGGCGTTGCAGCAGATCGATCAGGGTCGATTTGCCGACACCGGAGCCGCCGCTCAGGGCGACTTTCAAACCGTAGGGAATCCGCGCTTCGATGCCACGCAGGGTGGTCGAGCGACCGGGGTGGCTAAAGTGCACATCGTCGAAGCGCAATTCACCCGAGGCAGGCATTGGCTTCGGGGCGTCGGGTGTCAGCACGGTCGGCTGCTCACCACGCAACTCCATCACCCGGCCGAGGCTGACGGTCATGCGCTGAATCGCCACATAGAGCCCCAGCAGACTCTGAACCGGCCCGACGGCCATACCTAAGTAAGTGGAAAACGCGATCAGCGCACCCAATTGCCAGGTGCCCTGCACCACCCAGTAACCGCCGATCAAAAACGCGCAGGCCCGGGACAGCGAGGTCAGCGTACCGGGCACGGCCTGGGTGAAAAACTCGGTGACTTGCAGGCGCAGCAGCTGGCTCATGTAGCCTTGACCTAGCGTTTCCAGGCGCCGCGCTTCGCGCTGTTGCTGGCCGGCGGACTGGATGAATTTCATCACCGGCAGGGTCTCGACCATGAACGACGACATGTCCGCCGAACGCTCGCGCAACTGCCGCACATCGCGCTCGACCTTGCGCCGCATCCAGCGCAGCCAGAGCACGTCGAGGGGGATCAGCACCAGCGCCAGCAGCGACAGTTTCCACGACAGGGTCAACAGCATCGCCACCGCCACCACCAGGCCGATCACGCTCGACACCGCCGAGAACAGCGAGTCCACGGCAAAGCGCTGGATCTCGGCCACGTCACCATCGAGGCGCGACATCAGGTCGCCGATGCGCCTCTGGCCGTAGAAGCTTGGTGACAGGGTCTGCAAGTGCCGATAAAGGTCATCACGCAGGGCAAACAACATGCGCCCCGACAATCGCGTGTGCAGGTAACGATTGATCCCCGACAGCGCCGTACCCAGCAGCCCGGCGACGATCATCAGCCCGGCGATCAGCACCAGCATCGGGAAGTTGCGCGCCAGCAGGCCATCGTCGATCAGCAGCTTGGTCAGCCACGGCTGCACCAGCACCAGTGCCGAGGCGCAGACCGACAGTCCCAACAATCCGGCAATCGCCAGGCGATGGGGCCGCACAAAACTGTAGAGCCAGTGCAGCGAGGCTTGCAGGGCCTCGGGGTTCTGGCTGTCGATCAGCCGGACAATCAGGCGGCGCATCACGAACGCAACTGTTTGAGCTTGCGATACAGGGTCGCGCGACTGATGCCCAGGGCGTCGGCGGCGGCCGAGACGTTGCCCTGATGGTTGTCCAGTGACTGGCGAATCATTTCCAGTTCGTTTTCGCGGATGCTGCCGGACTGCGGACGTTCGGTCGCGGTCAGTTCGTCGAGCATGCTGTCGGGCAAATGATCGAGTGTGAGCACGGTTTCGCCCGGTTCGCGCATGGCCAGCGCGGTGCGCAGGACCATCTCCAGTTGGCGGATGTTGCCCGGCCAGTGATAGTTGCCGAGCAATCGGCTCAAGTCGTCATGCAGTACCACCGCCGGCGCATCGAGCCTGGCCAGCAGTCGACCGACCAGCGCGCTGAAATCCTCGCGCTCGCGCAGGGCCGGGAGCATCACGCTGATGCCGTTGACCCGGTAGAACAGGTCTTCGCGAAAGTGCTTGTCCTCCACCAGGCGCTTGAGTTCACGGTGGGTGGCGCAGATCAGGGCGACGTCGATGTCTTGCTCTTCGCCGGCACCCAGCGGTGCGACCTTGCGGTCCTGCAACACCCGCAGCAGCCGCGCTTGCAGGGCCAGCGGCATGTCACCGATTTCATCGAGAAACAGCGTGCCGCCGTGGGCCTGTTGCAGGCGACCGACCATCCCGCCCCGGCGCGAACCGGTGAACGCGCCTTCGCGGTAGCCGAACAGCTCGGACTCGATCAGGCCTTCGGGGATGGCCGCGCAGTTCACCGCCACGAAAGGTTTGTCGCAGCGGCTGCCAGCCATGTGCAGGGCACGGGCGATGACTTCCTTGCCGGTACCGGTTTCGCCCAGCAGCAACACCGGCAACTGGTTGGCCAGGCCCTGGCGGGCCATGCGCAGGGCGCGGGCATAACGGACATTACTGCCCGCCAGGGATTCGAGGTCCGGTTGAGCCTTGGTGGTTTTGGCCGGGGTGCGTGTCGGGGTTGCGACGTTGATGTTTCGCTGCGGCGCACGCAGGGTCTTGTAGAAAAATTCGCCTTTGGCGGTCTGCAGGCTGCCGGCGCCACCTTGATGCAAGCGCGCCAGCAATTGCAGGCCATCGACGCCGAGAAACTCTTCACAGCGCCGACCGACAAGCGCCGAACGCTCGGCATGCAACAACTGACAGGCCTGGGCACTGACCGCGAGGATTTGTCCGCCGAGGCTGACTGCCAGCAGGCCTTGCCAGGGGGATTCGAGGTATTGGCGACGGCTGTGGAAGGCCAGGACGATTTCGTCCGGATAGCTGGCGTTGAACACCCGGCTCTCGATCTGACTGACCGCCATGGCCAGCAACGCCGTGCTGTCGTGGGCGCGACCCAGCGGGCCTTCGCGGGTCAGGTCGAGCACGCCGAGGATCTCGCCTTGCGGGCAATGGATCGGCACCGAGGTGCAGGAAAAATCGCTGAGGCGATCCAGGTAATGTTCGCCGCAATCGATCAGGGTCGGCCGGGCTTCCACCAGTGCCGTGCCGAGGGCATTGGTGCCGCGAACGGCTTCGCTCCAGCAGGCTCCGAGGGTGATGTCTTGCAGGCCGCTGCCCTTGAGACGATCAGCCCGCCCTTCCACGGCGAGGATAGTGGCGTCGGAGTTGGCGAGGATGATCAGCCCTTCCTTGCCCTGGCGTTCGGCCAGGTAATCGATGGAAGGCAAGGCGGCGTCGATCAACAGGCGGTTGCTCGACAGCAGCACGTCAAGGCTGGCGCCCGACTCCAGCGCCAGCTCGTGCTTGGCATTGAAATGCACGCCATGGCTGAGGCTGCGTCGCCACGAGGCATCGATTTCCGCCCGCAGGACGCCGTCTGGCACTTCGCCTTCCAGGTGCAGCTTTTCCCGGGCCAGCCGGGCTTCGTGGTGCAGTTTGGGGGAGTTTGTTTTTATTAGCGTCATCAAGCGCTCCGGGTCGTCCGCCCTGCGCCTTTACTTTATATGTCGGCGCTGTGGAGCCATCTTTACGTTAACGTCAGGTCGATGGCAAGTGCCTTACGGCGCTTGTGTTCCGGCAGGTGGATCGAGTCATCGTTCATCGCGAGCAAGCTTTGCTCCCACGGTATTGAGGTGGGTCACAAATTTGCATTCGACCTCACCCCTTGTGGGAGCAAGGCTTGCCCGCGATGGCGCCGTCACAGGCAACATCGAAATCAGAGCTGCCACACCTCAGGACTCACAAAAAACGCCCGCGCATTCTCCTCCAGACTCTCCAGGTGATACCCGCCCTCCTGCACGATCAGGCACGGCAACCCGAGGCTGCGGATCCGCTCGCCGAGCACGGCGAACCCTTCACGGGTTACCGCCACCTTGCTTTGCGGGTCCAGCTCATAAATATCGAAACCGAGGGACAGGACCAGCACCTCGGCACCGAAGTCCGTCACTGCATTCAGCGCCACATCCAATTGCCCGAGGAAGTCCTGCTCGCTGGCGCCATGGGCCATCGGCAAGTTCAGGTTGAAGCCCTCTCCCGCCCCGACACCGCGCTCATCGGCAAACCCGGCGACACCCGGATAAAAATTGGTCGGATCGCCATGCACCGACACGTAGAGCACGTCATCGCGGTCGTAGAAAATTTCCTGGATCCCCTGGCCGTGGTGCATGTCGGTATCAAGCACCGCCACTCGCGCGAACTTGTCACGCAACACCTGCGCCGCCACTGCCGCGTTGTTCACATAACAGAACCCTCCCGCAGCTTCGGCCCGGGCGTGGTGCCCCGGTGGACGGCACAAGGCGTACGCGGCGGGCTCGCCATCGAGCAAGGCCCGGGCGCCGGCAATCGCGCTTTGCGCCGACCAGTAGGCCGAGCGCCAGGTTTGCTCGCCCACCGGACAGCTGCCGTCGGCCAGATAGCGCGCAGCCTGGGCAAGAATCCCGCGCAGGGCATTGGGCTCGCGGACGAAGATGTTCGACATCACCTCGTCGCCCCAATCCTCGGGGATTTCCTTCCAGCGCTGATGCGCTTCCTGGAGAAACGCCAGGTACGGCGCACCGTGCACCGCCAGCAACGGATCGAGCCCGGCATCGGTGGGTTGCTCAACCTTGAAACCCAATGCATGGGATGCCTGCAACAGTCGTTGGGCGCGCTCCGGCACTTCCTGCGGGGTGCGCATCTGGCCACGGGAGTAGTAGCTGCGGGGATGGTGAAGCAGTTGTTCGGGGTGGAAAAAACTGCGCATGGGATGAATTCCTGTCAGTTAACCTAAATCCAGAATTTGAGCGCGGTTCCTGTGGGAGCGGGCTTGCCCGCGATAGCTATGCATCAGGCAACATAGATGTTGAAGCTGATGACCTCATCGCGGGCAAGCCCGCTCCCACAGGGTTTTGTGTTCGTTCAGATTTTTTCAGCACGGGCCAGCACGGCGTTGAGCAGCACGTCGGTGCCCTGGCGCACATCTTCAGGCAGCACGTCTTCGGCTTCGTTATGGCTCAAGCCGCCAACACAGGGGATAAAAACCATAGCCGTCGGGCAGAACCGCGCCAGATGAATCGCGTCATGTCCGGCACCGCTGACGATTGATTGCTGAGCGTAGCCCAGCGCATCCACCGCCTGCTGCACCGCCGCCACACAATCAGCGTCGAATGGCGTGGCCGGGCTGATCCAGTGCGGGGTGACGGTGAGGTTCAAGCCGCGAGCGTCAGCAACTGCCTGCAGCCGCGCACGCACCTGTTGTTCCATGGCCGCGATGGCTTCGTCGCGGTGATGACGCAGATCGACGGTGAAATCCACCCGCCCCGGTATGGTGTTGCGCGAGGACTTGTTGATGCTCAATTCGCCAACGGTGGTCAGGCCTTCGGGGGCGAAATCAGTCGCCAGGCTTTCTATGGCCTGGATCATCCGCGCCACGCCATACAAGGCGTCCTTGCGCAGCGGCATTGGCGTCGTGCCGGCGTGGGCGGCCATACCTTCGACCCGCACGTCGAGCCAGCGGATCGCCTGGCCACCGCTGACGACGCCGATGCTCTTGGCGTTGTCTTCAAGGATCGGCCCTTGTTCGATGTGCGCCTCGAAATACGCATCCACCGCACCGCCCAGCGGTCGCTCGCCGGCATAACCGGTGCGCTGCAACGCCTCGGCGACACTGATGCCATCCACGTCACGCACCGCCAGCGCCGTGTCCAGATCCATGATCCCGGTGAACACCGCCGAGCCGAACATCGCCGGAGTAAAGCGTGCGCCTTCTTCGTTGGTCCACACCGCAACTTCCAGCGGCTTGCGGGTTTTAATACCGAGATCGTTGAGGCAGCGCACCACTTCCAGGCCGGCGAGCACGCCGTACACGCCATCGAACCGACCGCCTTCGGGTTGGGTATCGAGGTGGCTGCCCATCATCACCGGCGCGGCATCCGGATCGGTACCCGCGCGACGGGCGAACAGGTTGCCAATGGCATCCACGCTCAGGGTCATGCCGGCTTCACGGCACCAGTGGGCAAACAATTCGCGACCGGCCTTGTCTTCATCGCTCAAGGCCAGGCGGCAGCTGCCGCCACGGGCGGTGGCACCAATTTCGGCCATCGCCATCAGACTCGCCCAGAGGCGTTCGCCATTAATCTTCAACATGAGTTTCTCCAGGAAAATTCAAAACGACGCGATGCCTGTAGGAGCCGGCTTGCCGGCGAAGGCGGTGTGTCAGGCATCATCCATGTTGACTGATGCGCCGCCATCGCCAGCAAGCCGGCTCCTGCATTAGGTTCAAGCCTTGGCCAGTTCGATTTTTCGTCTCGCGGCTATGATTAGTCAATTTTCTATTTATTATGCGAAGTATTACTTCAACTTATAATCGAGAGCCGCCATGGCCGACCGCGACGTGCAACGCCTGCTCAATGACCGTCTGGACTGGAACCTGCTGCGCACCTTTCGGGTGATCGGCCAGGAGCTGAGCATCAGCCGCGCCGCCGCCCGCCTGCACCTGACGCAACCGGCGGTCAGTCAGGCGCTCAAGCGTCTGGAAGAGCAACTGGACCGGCAACTGATCGCCCGGCGCGGACCACGCTTTGCCCTGACCGAAGTCGGCGAACAGATCTTCGCCCTGGCCGGGGAAATCTATGGGCAGATGTCCCAGGTCAGCGGCGTGCTGGAACAACCGGCCGACGAAGTGATCGGCAAGGTGCGTTTGCTGATCATTAGCCGGATTTACTCCGAGCGCTTCGATGACTTTCTTGCGGACTTCCATCGCCAACATCCAAGGGTGGATCTGGAAGTCGACGTGATGCGCAGCTCCGACATCGTCAGCGCCCTGCAGGAGAAAACCGCGACCCTCGGCCTGAGCCTCAACCGACGTCCGCAACCGCGCCTGGAACAACGCCTGTTCCTGCGTCAGCGCTATGCGTTTTTCTGCGGTAAACATCACGCCATGTTCGGCCAACAGAACGTTGCCGAAGGGGATTTGCAGCGGGAGAATTTCGTCAGCTTCACCAGCGACCAGATCGGCGGCATGCTCTCGCCGCTGACGATTTTTCGCGATCAGCAGGGGTTCAGCGGACGCATCGTCGCGTCATCACCAAGCCTGGAAGAAGTCCGGCGACTGGTGATCGCCGGCTTCGGTATCGGTTGCTTGCCCGAACACGTGGTGGCGGCGGATGTCGACTCAGGATTGCTCTGGCGCCTGCCGCCCCACGAAGGGATTGCCGATGTGGACATTCATTTGCTGTGGAACCGCGAGCAACGCATGAGCCGTGCTGAGACGATCTTTCTCGAAAGCCTGCAGCAACGGCTGACACCCTGAATCGTTGCCGATCAGAACAACGGCAGGCTGTAGCTGACCACCAGGCGATTCTGGTCCTGATCGCGAGACGCCTCACTGCGCGACATGCCGTTGCGCCAACCCAGGGCGACGTTCTTCAACGGTCCGCTCTGGATCACGTAATCAACGCTCAAGTCCCGCTCCCATTCCTCTTGCTCTGGTCCGGCCACCGTTTGAATGCCATGGCCCGACAGGTACATCGCCGAAGCCTTGAGCCCCGGCACGCCGAGGGCGACGAAATCGTAGGTGTATTGGGCAAACCCGGTTCGCTCGCCGGCGCGGGTGAAGTTCTGGATGTAGCGGTCGGTCAACAGGTAGACGCTCGAACCGCCCGCGCCTTTATCCGGCAGGCTGCCCTGGTTGAGCTGGACGAAGCCGCTGTCGCTTGAGACCTGTTGGTAGCCGGCCATCAATGCATGGGCACCGATGCTCCAGGTAAACGCCAGGCTCCAGGTATCGTTGTCGATCTTGCCACTTCCACCCTGGGTGTAGCCGCTGGTGCGGTAGCCGCTGGCCCGTCCGCTGGCCGAGTCGTTGGCGCCGTCGGCGGTGGTCTTGAAGTAACGCAGATCGGTTTTCAGGGCGCCGAAATCACCCAGGTTGAGGTTGTGCAGCAGGCCGGCGAAGTGTTGTTGGTAATAGTCTTCGAGATTGGCGTAGTAATACTGCGCCAGCAGTGTCTCGCTGAGTTTGTAGTCGCCACCGGCGAAATTGAACGCGTTGCTTTCCCGTGTGCCACCGGCCACCGCGAGGCCCGTGCTGTCGCTGGAGCCGCGACCGGTGGCATGTTCGAGATGGCCAGCGGTCAGGGTCAGGTCCTTGAAGTCGTTGGAGACGATCTGCCCGCCCTCGAACGTCTGCGGCAACAGCCGACCATCGTTGGCCTGTAAAATCGGCAGCTTCGGCATCAAGGTGCCGTAACGTAATTCCGTCCTGGCCAGGCGCATCTTCGCTGTCGCCCCGAAGCGCGACCATTGCTCGGCAGCCCCGTCGCCATGGTCGGGAATCATCGAACTGCCAACATGCCGTCCGTCCCCACTGTCCAGGCGAATACCCTGCAAGCCCAACGCATCGACACCAAACCCCACGGTGCCTTCGGTAAATCCGGACTGGTAATTAAGCATGAATCCCTGGGCCCATTCCTCGGTTTTGGAAGGAGCCGCAGTACCGTCGCGATTATCGTTGTTGAAGTAGAAATTGCGCATCCCCAGGGTGGCTTTACTGTCTTTGACAAAGTCCGCCATGCTCAACGGACTGACAAGTGCACTGCCGAGCGCAATAAGCGCCAACGGTTGTTTATTCATTAATTGAAATTCCTGAACAGCCAGTTGATCAACTGGCTGCCTTTAATTAAGAGAGCTTGGTACTCAAGACGCTGGACACCGGTTCGCCAGCCATCAATCGCGCCAGCAGCTGCGGTTCCGATAGATCCGAAGCCAGTGCGCGTTCAATCACGTCTTGCGCGACGGCCCGATCGAGAAACAACACGCCGTTGTCATCCGCCAGCACCAGGTCCCCCGGATGCACTGTCACACCGGCACAGTGGACCGGCTGATTGATCTGGCTGTCACCGCGACCATGCAATTTGGTGGTCAGCAGGCTGGTGCCACGAGCGAACACCGGCAGCCCGGCCTCGCGCAGTTCAAGCAGGTCGGTCACTGCACCGTCCACCACGATGCCCACTGCCCCGGCGCAACGCGCCGCGCAACTGGTGACCGCGCCGACCGGGGCGTGCCGATGATCGCCGCAGGTGTCGATCACCAGCACATCGCCCGGCCTTATTTGCGCCAGGGCCAGGTTGACGGCGATGGCGTCGGCGCCCACCAGTTTCAGGGTCAATGCACGGCCCACCAGTTTCACGTTGGGCACCATGGCCCGCAGTTGCGGGTCGGCAAAACCCTCCTCCAGAAAATGCCCGAGGGTGGGGAGGCTCACAGCCTTGAGCTGTTCGATCAGTTGCGACTCATCCATGTTGTGGCTCCCTGGCAATCAGTTCGGCGACACAGTCGATTTCCAGCGAAACGCCCCACAGCGCCACGCACACGGTGGTCCGTGCCGGCGGCGCGTGGCCGAGAAACTCCCGGTACACCGCGTTGAACGGCTCCAGTTGCGCGGGATCGGTCAGGTAGGCGTTGACCTTGATCACGTGGCTGAAATCGGAGCCGGCCTCGATCAGGATCGCCTCCAGATTGCGCAAGGTTTGTCGCACCTGCTCGGGAAAATCCTCCGGTTGTTCGTCAAGGTTGCTGCGAGCCGGAATCTGCCCGGCGGTGAACACCAGGTGGCCGCTGACCACAGCCTGGGAGTAAGGGCCGACCGGGCCGATGTAGCCTGGGGCCGATTGAATTCTGCGCATGGGTTTGAACTCCAGGATTCAGGCCGTAGCCGATTTGAGAGGTTTGCCGAGGGCGGGATCGCCTGCCGTGACGAGGCCCGGGATTTCGCTGATGTCCCTTTTGAAGGTCTCGGTCAGCAGCAACAGCGCTACCAGCGAAATCAATGCCGCGCCGATCATGTACCAGGCCACCGAGGAGCCTTTGCCCGTCGCGGCCAGCAGTGCAGTCGTGACAATCGGTGTGGCCGCGCTGCCGAGCAGACCGGACAACATGTAGCTGATCGACAGCCCGGAATAGCGCACCCGGGTGCCAAACAGTTCGGCGAGGAACGTGGCGATCGGCCCGTAATTGGCGGCGAACGCGGTCATCAGCAACAGGTAACCGAAGACCACCATCGGCAGCTCTTTTGTGTCCATCAACCAGAACATCGGGAACGCCACCAGCGCTTCGGCAATGATGCCGCCGACGATGATCGGCTTGCGTCCAAAACGGTCCGAGAGCGCGCCGAACACCGGCAACATGACGATGCACCAGGCGCAGGACAGCAACACAACGCCGAGCATCACACTGCGGCTGAAGCCGAGGTTCTGCGTGCCGTAGGTCAGGCCGAAAGCGACGATGATGTTGAAGGATGCGCCAGTGGACATGGTGGCAATGCCGCCCAGCACCACTTGTTTCCAGTACTTGCGGAACACTTCCGCCAGGGGCATTTTCACTTGCACGTCGGCTTCCTTGACCTTGTTAAAGGCCGGGGTTTCCGAGATGTTCAGGCGGATGTACAAACCGACGGCAATCAGCAGCACGCTGGCCAGGAACGGGATGCGCCAGCCCCAGGCCAACAGGTCTTCAGGGGACATCCAGGCAGCGATCAACAAGAAGGCCAGGTTGGCGATCAGGGTCCCGGCCGGCACGCCGATCTGCACCCAGGATCCGTACAAGCCGCGCTTGTTGGCCGGCGCATGTTCCACCGCCATCAGCACCGCCCCGCCCCACTCGCCGCCCAGCGCCAGGCCCTGGATCACCCGCAGCAGTAATAACAGGATCGGTGCCCAGATGCCGATGGTGGCGAAGTCAGGCAACAAGCCGATAGCAAAAGTCGCTGCGCCCATGGTGAGCAGCGATATCAACAGCATCGACTTGCGTCCCAGGCGGTCACCGAAATGCCCGAACAATGCCGCGCCGACGATTCGCGCCAGGTACGCCGAAGCGAAAGTGCCGAAGGCCAGCAACGTACCGATCAGCGGCACGAAATCCGGAAAGAACACTTTGTTGAATACCAGCGCCGAGGCCGTGGCGAACACGAACAAGTCGTACCACTCCACGGTGGTGCCGATCACACTGGCTACCGCGACTTTTTTCATGCTGATTGCGACTTCCGGTGGTGCGCCGGACTTTTCTGCGGACGATAGATCGCTCATCTCTGACTCCAGGAATTTATGTAATTGTTTTGAACTGGCAGTAAAACGGTTGAGGCGAAAGTTGTTGTTATGGCTTGCGGGGGAAGCTCGTTCTTACCGGTTATGCAATCCCCCTGTAGGAGCGAGCCTGCTCGCGATGGTCGTTAACGATTACGCGTGTTTACTGATTAAACGCGGTGTTCTTGGGTTCATCGCGAGCAGGCTCGCTCCTACAGGGGGTTGTGTGTTGATTTAATATCCCAGTAGGCGGTCGGCGCAGTTGAGTAACGGTTCGCCGGTATTCAGGCGATGGAAGTTTTCCGCCACTTGTTCGGCGATGCAGTCATGGGACGCCGCCGAAGCCATGTGCGGGGTGATGGTCACGCCGGGCATCGTCCAGAGGCGGTGTTCGACTGGCAGTGGTTCCTGCTCGAAGACATCCAGCAAGGCGCCGCGCAGTTGACCGCGTTTGAGTGCTTGTTCGAGATCGTCGATGTTCAAATGCCCGCCACGCCCGCAGTTGACCAGTGCCGCTCCGTTGGCGAGCTGTTCGAACGTTGCACGCCCGAGAATGCCGCGAGTCTCGCTGGTCAGCGGTAGCAGGTTGATCAGCAACTCGACACCGTCGAGAAACCCGTGCAGTTCTTCAGAACCCGCGAAGGTTTGTACCCCCGGTAGATCCTTGCTGCGTCGGGCCCAGCCACGTACGTCGTAACCCGCGGCAGCCAGATCCAGAGCGATGGCACTGCCCAGCGAACCGAGCCCCATCACGCCGACCCTGAATTGCCCCGCCGACCGTTGCAGCGGCCGTTCCCAGCGCTGTTCCCGTTGTTGCGACAACACCTGGTCGAAGCCGCGGTGATAGTGAATCACCGCCCAGCGCACGTACTCGGTCATGCCCTGGCGATGGCCCGGGTCGACCACCCGGCAAATCGGCAAGTCCGGACACGATGGGTCGTGGTCGAGGTGATCAATACCGGCGGCCACCGAGTGAATGACTTGCAGATTCGGCAACGCAGCAAGGCTGCCCGGCAAAGGAAACCAGCACGCCGCCATTTGTGCGTTGGCTGCCCGCGGGTCATCGGCCAGCACCGTTGTGAGTTGCGGCGCACTACGGGCAAACGCGGCTTGCAATTGCTTGAGCAACAAAGTGTCTCGGGACAGCAAAACCACGGTATTGATGACTGCACTCATGACAAATAGGACTCACGCTGGGATTCAATCAGGGTCAGTGCGGCCTCCCAGGCCAGGTCGATGATGTTGTCCTGCTCATCACGGTCAAACTGTTCGGCGGTGTGCGCGCAGACTTCCGGCGACGGGTAATGCAATGCCGATCCGCCGGCCAGTGCCTGGACCTGGGCCTGACAGGCTCGCTCGAGAAAATGAATCTCCTGAAACGCCTGGGCCACACCCGAGCCACCAACCAGCAAGCCGTGGTTGCGCAAGATCATCGCGCGATGCGGGCCGAGGTCGGCGATCAGACGCTCACGCTCATCCAGCGACAACGCGATGCCTTCATAGGTGTGATAGGCCAACTTGCCGTAGAACTTCAGCGCGTGCTGACTGATCGGCAGCAAGCCTTGCTTCTGCGCCGCGACAGCCATGCCGGCTGCGGTGTGGGTGTGAATCACGCAATTCAGATCCGGGCGCGCCATATGGATCGCCGAGTGAATGACGAAGCCGGCGGCGTTGACCCGGTGACCTTCATAAGCCGGGTCGACCACCCGCCCTTCCTGGTCGATGCGTACCAGATCCGAGGCACGCATGCGGTCGAAGATCACCCCGTAGCGGTTGATCAGGAAATGATGGTCAGGCCCCGGTATGCGCAGGGTGATGTGGGTGTCGATCAGGTCGGTCATGCGAAAGTGCGCGACCAGGCGGTACAGCGCCGCCAACTCGCAACGGGCTTGCCATTCAACCGCGTCCATGTGTGCAGGTTTACTCACGAAAACACCTCTTTAGCAGCGTGGGTGGCGACCGGGTTGGCGCGCAGGCGGGCCAGGCCGCAAACACCGATCAGGGACAGGGCCGATAGCAAGGTGAAGAACACCGCCAGCGGCATCCATTGTCCGGAAAACTTGCTCGCCAACAGCGTGCCGATCAGCGGCGTGGTGCCACCGGCCAGGGCGCAGGCCAGTTGGTAGGCGATAGAAATGCCCGAGTAGCGCAGATGCACCGGAAAGGCCTGGGTCATGTAGCCAGCGATCACCGCGTACAGCGCCGAGAGAATCACCACCGCCAGGGCTATGCCGACGGTCATCAGCACAATATTTTGCGTACCGACCAGCAGGAACATCGGGTAAGGCGTGACCATGCACAGCAGCGCAACCAGTTTGAGAAATCGGCCTTCGCCGATGCGTTCGGCCAGCAGCGCCGAGACCGGTTGCGAGAGCAACTGAATGATGGTCACCAGGAACAGGCAATCGAGAATCGTCGAGCGCGGGATACCCTGATAGTGGGTGACGTAGGTGATCATGAAGGTGTTGGTGAAGAAGAAGCCGGCTGAACCGATGGTCACGGCTGCCGCGGCGAACAGGATCTGCCGCCAGCAAGTGCGGATCACCTCCATGACCGGGTATTTGGCGGTTTCGTTGTTGTCCTGGACCTTGGCGAACTCCGGCGACTCGTGAACGCCGGAACGGATCAGCAGACCGACCATCATCAACACGCCGCTGGCGAGAAACGGCAGGCGCCAACCCCAGGCGAGGAATTCTTCCGGCTCAAGGGAGGTCACCAGGCGAAAAGCGATCAGGGCCAACAGCAAACCGGCGGGACTGCCGAGCTGGGCGAACGATGCGTAGAACGTCTTGCGTTTGGCCGGCGCGTGTTCGCTGGCCATCAGCACCGCGCCGCCCCACTCGCCACCGACCGAAATACCCTGGATCAAGCGCAGCACGATCAAACCGACCGGTGCCCAAATACCGACGCTGGCGTAGCTGGGCAACAGGCCGATGCCGGCGGTGGCGATGCCCATCAGGGCCATGGTCACCAGCAGCATTTTCTTGCGCCCGAGACGATCCCCCAGATGGCCAAACACCATGCCAGCCATGGGCCGGGCAATGAAGCCGACGGCAAAACTGCCGAAGGCAGCCAGGGTGCTCATCACCGGATCGCTGCTGGGGAAGAACACTTGCCCAAGCACCAGCGCCGCCGCGGTGGCGTAGATGTAAAAATCGTAGAACTCGATGGTCGTGCCAATGAAGGCGGCGGCCGCGGCTCGGCGCGGTTGGGGGGTAGTGTGCATGCAAGGACCCTGTGTACTTATAGTTTTGGGCAGGTGCTAAGGCTGTGACGGTTGCGCTCTGTGGCGCTTGTGGGCTTTATCGCTTCCGTGCCAGGATTAGTCAATTTTCAAATTCTTATCTTTACTATTAGCCCTGCTACTTCATGGATTTTTATGTCCTCCATTACCAATCCCTGGGTCGGTCGACGCTTTCTGAACGATCGCCTCGACTGGAACCTGCTGCGCACCTATCTGGTCATCGGCCAGGAAGGCAGCATGAGCCGTGCCGCCGCACGCCTGCATATCACGCAATCGGCGGTCAGCCAGGCGCTGAAGCGTCTTGAAGAACAACTGGAATGTGTGTTGATTGCCCGCAGCGGTCGGCGCTTTGATCTGACGGAAACCGGGGAAGAAGTCCTGCGCATTGCGGCGGATATCTACGGTGATATTTCGCGCTTGGGCACGGTAGTGGAAAGTCGCCATGACGATGTGGTGGGCAAGATTCGCATCCTCACCGTCAGCGGCGTGCAGGCGCGGCATTACGATGAGTTCCTCGCCGATTTCCATGAAACTCACCCCAAAATCGAGCTGGAAGTCGAAGTCATGGGCAGCTCGAACATCATCAGTTCGCTGCTGCAAAAGACCGCGACTATCGGCGTCGGCCTGTGCCGATTACCGCAACCGCGACTGGAGCAACGGGTGCTGTTTCGGGAGACATATGCGTACTTCTGTGGCCAGCGTCATCGGTTATTCGGGCAAGAGAACCTGACCCTGGAACAGCTCGCCGCCGAAAACTTTGTCAGCTTCACCAGCGATCAGTTGGGCGGCAACCTGTCACCCCTGACACTGTTCCGCGACCAGCAAGGCTTCACCGGCAAAATCGTCGCATCTTCCACCAGTTTCGAAGAAATTTACCGCCTGATCTGCGCAGGTTATGGCATCGGCTGCCTGCCGACGCACCTGGTGCGACGGGATGTCGAACAAGGCCTGCTCTGGCCTTTGCCGCCGGAAAACGGAGTGGTGGATTTCGATATCCATCTGCTGTGGAACCGCGAACAGAAAATGAGTCAGGCCGAAACGGTGTTCCTGGAGAGCTTCCAGCACATGCTCAGCATCCGTGAGCCTGTGCTGTGATGCCTAGATGGTCAGACGTGAGGATCGCCCGGTGCCTTGCTCGGCGCTGCATATTGCGGCTTCAGGTGCCCGTCCTGATCGAGTAGCCAGGCGTCCATGATCTGCCGGACCACAGGACCGGCGACGCGGCCGCCGGCCTCGCCGTTTTCGATCATCACCGAAATCACAATCTTCGGGTGTTCGGCCGGGGCGAAGCCGACGAACAAGGCATTGTCGCGGTTACGCTCGCGGGTTTTCTCGCGGTTGTAACGTTCGCCCTGCTTGATCGCCACCACCTGCGCGGTACCGCTCTTGCCAGCAATGCGGTACTGCGCCCCCACCGCTGCCGCCCGGGCAATCCCGCGGGCATCGTGCATCACCATCTGCATGCCGTGGTTGACCTGCTCCCAGTCACGCGGATCCTTGAGCAGAATGTTCGGCATCGGATGCTCGTCCACCGGCGCGACGCCGTCTACGGTCTGGGCCAGGTGTGGACGGTTCCATACACCTTTGTTGGCGATCAGCGCCGTGGCCTGGGCCAGCTGCAGCGGCGTGACCTGCATGTAGCCCTGGCCAATGCCAAGGATCACTGTCTCGCCCGGGAACCACGCCTGGCGGCGTGTGGCGCGCTTCCAGGCTTGAGATGGCATCAGACCAGGCGACTCTTCGTACATGTCCAGGGAGACTTTCTCACCCAGGCCGAACATCGCCATGTAGTCGTGCAGGCGATCGATGCCTAATTTGTGGGCCAGGTCGTAGAAGTAAGTGTCGTTGGAACGCATGATCGCTGCGTCCATGTCCACCCAGCCGTCACCGCTGTGGTTCCAGTTGCGGTACTTGTGATCGTAATCCGGGAGTTGGTAGTAACCCGGATCGAACACGCGGGTCTGTGGCGTGACAATACCGGCATCCAGACCGGCAATCGCGACTTCCGGCTTGATGGTCGAACCCGGCGCGTAGAGACCGCGTAGCACGCGATTGAACAGCGGCCGGTCGATCGAGTCATGCAGCGCCGCGTATTCCTTGAAGCTGATACCCGTGACGAACAGATTCGGGTCGAAACTCGGCTTGCTGACCATGGCCAGCACTTCACCGGTCGACGGATCGAGGGCGACTACGGAGCCTCGACGATCGCCCAAGGCCTGCTCGGCGGCTTCCTGAAGCTTGACGTCGAGGCTCAGTACGATGTTTTTGCCAGGAATCGGGTCGGTGTGCTTGAGCACTCGCAGCACGCGGCCCTGGGCGTTGGTTTCGACCTCCTCATAACCGACATGACCATGCAGTTCCGACTCGTAGAATTTCTCGATCCCGGTCTTGCCGATGGATTGAGTGCCGCGGTATTCGACCGAATCCAGAACCTTGGACTCTTTCTCATTAATTCGTCCGACGTAGCCGATCGAATGGGCGAAGTGCTCGGCCAACGGATAATGGCGTACGAACTGGGGTTCGACATCGATGCCCGGCAACCGGTACTCGTTGACCGCCAGCACCGCGATCTGTTCTTCACTCAGCTCATAGAACAGCGTCACCGGCACAAACGGATGCCGCGCCTGTTTCATCGCCTTGTCGAACAGCGTGCGGTCTTCAGCAGGCAGGTGCAGCAGGTTGACCACCTCGTCCAGCTCTTCTTTGACATCGGATGCGCGTTCGCGAGTGATGGTCAGGTTGTAGCTGGGCCGGTTATCCGCCAGTACGACGCCATTGCGGTCATAGATCAAGCCACGGGTGGGGGTGATCGGCAGGACATGGACGCGGTTGTTTTCGGAGATGGTGGAGTGATAGTCGAATTCCACCACCTGCAGGATATACATGCGCACCACCAGCGCGCAGGTAATGGCGACGACGAACAAGGCGCAGGCCATCAGTCTTTTGTTGACCAGCCGCGTCTCTTTTTCGTGGTCCTTGATCGGTATCGGTTCGGGCATTTCTTTGGCGACTCTTTGAAAAGACGGTGCCGATCCGTGGGCCGTAAATCAGTCCTTAAAAAAGGAGTTGCACCCTATCAAAAACCGACCGGTCAATTTAGTGCGATTTCCTCTAACGGGGGTTCTGGAGGGTGAAGAGTTTTTCATACAGGCAGCAGACTCGTGCGTTTCAATCAAGATTGATATTCCCATTCATGCGTTTTTCCGGGTGACCGGGCTGTGGATACTCGGTGCATGTTTTATTGGGAGTCTTCTCATGCATCCACGATTTCAACGATTACTGGGTTCGAACGGGTTTTCCATCGGCCTGGAACTGCCACTGGATAATGACTGGTCCAGCGACGGTCAGCGGCGGCGGGTTGCCGAGAATCGCCCCTTTGGTGTGCCCGACCTGAAACAACACGCAGCCATGGCTCGCCTGGCCGACCAGTCCGGCTTCCGAGCGCTGTGGGTTCGCGACGTACCGGTTTACGATCCTCATTTCGGCGATGCCGCGCAGGTGTTCGAAGCCTTTTCCTACCTGGGTTACCTGGCAGGTATCACCGATAACATCATGCTGGGTACGGCGGCAGTTGTGCTCCCGCTGCGTCAGCCTTGGCTGACACTCAAGTCTTCCAACAGTATCGATGAGTTGAGTGATGGGCGTTTGCTGCTGGGCGTAGCCAGCGGTGACCGCCCGATGGAATATCCGTTGTTTGGCGTGGATTACGATCAGCGTGGCGAAATCTTCCGCGAAACCGTTGAGTTGCTGCGCAGCCAAGGCGAAGGCCGCTTGCCCGACGGTGCTCGCCTGCTTCCGGAGCGCGAGCAGCCATTTCCATTACTGGTGGCGGGCCTTGGTCAGCAATCGCCAGCATGGATTGGTCAACACATGGACGGCTGGCTCGCCTACCCCGGCACGCCGGATGAACATCGTCGTCGAGCAGGGTTGTGGCGTGAGGTGGGCGGCGATAAACCCTACATCAGCTTTGTTCATCTGGATCTGTCGGCCAATCCCCATGCACCGATGCGTCGTGTTCACTTCGGTGGTAGCTGTGGGCGATTGGCGTTGATTGATGAACTGCAGGCATTGCGTGAGGCAGGCGTGCAACATGTCGGCCTGCATGTGCGTCGCAGCGAGCGAGAGGTCGCTGAAGTTATTGAGGAGATTGCAGAACACGTGCTGCCAAAGTTTCATTAAGGATCCGAAAGTGAGGGATAGCCATCAGGCTGTCCCTTTTTTCGTCGCACCACTTTCCGGCGGACAAAACAAAACCCCTACCTGCGTACGCAGATAGGGGTTTCGGA
>NZ_WTFT01000044.1:0-423 GCF_009861505.1 Pseudomonas izuensis
TGGACAAAATCCGCGCCCCCAACGCTGCACGCAGCGTGGCCAAGGGCGTGCCCCATGTATCGATTAGCGGTAACTTCGCACGATTTAGCGGTGGCGTGACCCTCGACCTGCCGAAAATCCCGGTGGCCTGATAAAGCATCGCGGGCAAGCCTAGCTCCCACAGGTTTATGTCGTTTGCAAGTTACGTGTTCGACGAAATTCCTGTGGGAGCAAGGCTTGCCCGCGATGGTGTCAGCAGCGTGGCCAAGGGCGTGCCCCATGTATCGATTAGCGGTAACTTCGCACGATTTAGCGGTGGCGTGACCCTCGACCTGCCGAAAATCCCGGTGGCCTGATAAAGCATCGCGGGCAAGCCTAGCTCCCACAGGTTTATGTCGTTTGCAAGTTACGTGTTCGACGAAATTCCTGTGGGAGCAAGGCTTG
>NZ_WTFT01000044.1:487-34365 GCF_009861505.1 Pseudomonas izuensis
CGACGAAATTCCTGTGGGAGCAAGGCTTGCCCGCGATGGCGTCAGCAGCCGCGCTGCAGTTCGTGCTACCGGTCGACCTTATGCCTGGCCGCATACAGGCACAGCATCTCCATCGCCAGCGTCGCCGCCGCCAGTGAGGTGATGTCCGCATTGTCATAGGCCGGCGCTACTTCCACCACATCCATGCCCACCAGATTGATCCCGCGCAAACCGCCGAGGATTTCCAGCGCCTGCACGGTGCTCAAGCCGCCACACACCGGCGTACCGGTGCCCGGAGCGAACGCCGGGTCCAGGCAGTCGATGTCGAAGGTCAGGTACACCGGGTGATCGCCGACTCGCGCGCGAATCGCCTCGACCATCGCATCCACCCCACGCCGATGCACCTGCCGCGCGTCCAATACCTCAAAGCCCTGATGATCGTCGTTAGTGGTGCGCAGACCAATCTGCACCGAACGCGACGGATCGACCAGGCCTTCTTTGGCGGCGTGCCAGAACATGGTGCCGTGGTCGATGCGCTTGCCCTCTTCGTCCGGCCAAGTGTCACTGTGGGCGTCGAAATGGATCAGCGACAGCGGGCCGTGCTTGCGTGCGTGGGCCTTGAGCAGCGGGTAGGTGATGAAGTGATCCCCGCCGAAAGTCAGCATCGCGCTGCCGGCGTTGAGGATGTGCTCGGCGTGGGCCTCGATGCTTTCCGGGGTCGATTGCGGGGAACCGTAATCGAAATCGCAATCGCCGAAATCCACCACCGCCAAATGATCGAACGGATCGAAAGTCCACGGCCAGTGTCGCTCCCAGGCAATGCCGGTGGACGCCGCGCGAATCCCCCGCGGTCCAAAGCGCGCGCCGGGACGGTTGCTGGTGGCGGTGTCGAACGGCACGCCGCTGACGGCCACGTCGACACCGCGTAAGTCGCGGCTGTAGCGGCGGCGCATGAAACTGGTGATGCCCGCGTAGGTGCTTTCGGCGGCGGTGCCATACAGGCTGTCGCGGGTCATGGCCTGGTCGTTTTGCATCGGGACGTCCATCTCGGATTCCTTATTATTGGCGGCTACGGAAGGTGGTCCACACGCGGGTGCGCTGGCGCATGTCCTTGAGGCTCATGCTGCGGTCGGCGTACAGCCGGCCACGAACGTCGGCGGGTGGGTAGATGTCGGGGTCGGTGCGCACCGCCTCATCCACCAGCGGCGTCGCGGCCTGGTTGGCGGTGGCAAAGAACAGGGTATTGGTCAGCGCCGCTACGGATTCTGGGCGCAACATGAACTCGATGAACTGGCGCGCGGCTTCGGGGTGCGGTGCATCCTTGGGGATCGCCAGATTGTCCTGCCACACGAGGGTGCCTTCCTTGGGTATCCGGTACGCAATTTCGTAGGGCTTGTTGGCCTTGCGCGCCTGATCGGCAGCCATGCTCGCATCACCGTTATAAGCCAGCGCCAGGCAGACACTGCCATTGGCCAGATCGTTGATCTGCCGGCCGCTGGCGACGTACAGCACCGATGGCTGCAGCTTGTGCAACAGTGCCTGGGCCGCGTCGAGATCGTCCTTGTCGGTGCTGTAGGGATCTTTGCCCAGATAGTGCAGCGCCAGGCCGATCACTTCCTGGGGCGAGTCGATGATCGCAATGCCGCAGTCTTTCAGCTGGCTGGCGTATTCGGGCTTGAACAGCAGGTCCAGGCTGTTGAGCGGCACGTTCGGCAAGCGTTTCTGTACGGCTTCGACATTCATCCCAAGCCCGAGGGTGCCCCAGGTGTAGGGCACGCCGTATTGATTGCCGGGATCGACAGCGGCGAGTTTCTCCAGCAGATCCGGATCAAGGTTGGCATAGCCCTTCAAGCCCTCGTGGGGAATCGCTTTGAGGGCTCCGGCTGCCAGCCCGCGCGCCAACACGCTGGACGATGGCACCACCACGTCATAGCCGCTGCCGCCGGTGAGCAGTTTGGTTTCCAGCACCTCCGGCGCATCGAACGTGTCGTAACGCACGTGAATGCCGGTTTCCTGCTCGAAGCGTTGCAAGGTTTCGGGGGCGACGTAATCGGCCCAACTGTAGAGATTGACGACTTTATCCTCGGCATGGGCCGCAGCGGCCATCGCAAGGAACAGCGCGGGAACACACATCTTGAACACGGGAGCCATGACGAACACCTGACCGGAGGAAGTGGTTGCAGGATGCGCGGTCGGATACATTGGTGAAATATCAAGTCTCTTAACCTGACATTACGAAGGAGTAATGTTTGATGCTCGGTCAACTCCACGACCTGGACCTGCAACTGCTGCGCCTGTTTGTCAGCGTGGCGGAGTGTGGCGGCTTCAGCGCGGCCCAGGGTGAACTCGGCTTGAGTCAGTCCAGCATCAGCCAGCAAATGGCCAAGCTGGAAACCCGCCTGGGTTATCGTTTATGCAGTCGTGGCAAGGGCGGGTTCAGGATCACTCCGAAAGGCGAACAATTGCTCAGCGCCACCCGCGGGCTGTTCCAATCCATCGAAGCGTTCCGTCATCAATCCAACGGCGTGGCCGGGCGCTTGATCGGTGAAGTCCGCCTGGGCTTGTCCGAGGCACTGGATCAGTCGGTGCTGCAACGGGTGGCCGAGGCAATCCGGCGCTTTCGCGAACGCGATGAATCGGTGCGCATCGAGTTGATGAGCGCCATGCCCGGCGAAATGGAGCGCTTGCTGCTGCAACAGCGGCTGGACCTGGCCATCGGTTATTTCTCCCAGGTGCAAAGTGCATTCGACTACCGCGAACTGTTCACCGAAACCCAGCACTTGTATTGCGCGGCGGGCCATCCGCTGTTCACCAATGACGCGCCGGATGACCAGGCGTTGCAGGCCTGCGATCGGGTCGATCACCCCTACCGCTTCCTGCGCAGCGACGAGCCCTTTCAGGGAAAGCTGTGTTCAGCGCGTTCGGAGCAGGTCGAAGGCACCCTCGCCTTCATACTGTCCGGCAAGCATATCGGCTATCTGCCTGAGCACTTTGCCCGAAGCTGGGAGGACAAGGGCGTGCTGCGGGTCGTGCGCCGAGAAGGCATGAGTTTCGACGTGGCGTTTCACCTGGCCCGCCATCGAGCGCAGGTGCCGGGGGATGCGCAGAAGGCGTTTGAAGAGGATCTGCTGGCGGCGTTTGCCTGAGCACCACAATGCTCATGCCAGACACAATCCTTGTAGGAGCTGGCTTGCCAGCGAAAAATCCAGGAACGACACGGTTAACCAATCAATACGCTTAATCGTTTACGACCATCGCTGGCAAGCCAGCTCCTACAGGGGTTGCGGTGCTCGCCACTCAATGGTGTTTCTGGCATCCTGCGCCTCCATTTTCTGACCCGGCCCGCCTTCTGGCTTGCACACAACCATGACCGCCTCCGAAAAACCACGCCACACTGACCTGATCTACGGCCTCGACGACCGCCCGCACCTGACCGCCACCGTGTTCGCCGCGCTGCAACATGTGCTCGCCAGTTTCGTCGGCATCATCACCCCGACCCTGATCATGGGCAGCGCTCTGGGCCTTCAAAGCGAAATCCCCTACCTGATCAGCATGGCGCTGTTCGTCTCGGGCCTGGGCACTTTCGTACAGGCGCGGCGCTTCGGTCCGGTCGGTTCCGGCCTGCTGTGCCTGCAAGGCACCAGTTTCTCGTTTATCAGTGTGATCCTCAGTGCCGGGTTCATGGTCAAGGCTCGCGGTGGCGGCACCGATGAAATCCTCTCAACGATCTTCGGTGTGTGCTTCTTCGCCGCGTTCATCGAAGTGGTGTTGAGCCAGTTCATCGGCAAGCTTCGGATGCTGATCACACCAGTGGTGACCGGCACCATCATCACACTCATGGGCCTGTCGCTGATCAAGGTCGCCATGACCGACATTGCCGGCGGTTTCGGTGCCGCAGACCTTGGCGCGGCCAGCCACCTGGGCCTGGCGGCGCTGGTGCTCGGCACCATTGTGGTATTGAACCGGGTGGACGTACCGTTCCTGCGCCTGGGGGCGATTGTCATCGGCCTGACCCTGGGCTATGTCGTCGCCTGGCTGCTGGGGCACGTCGATTTCGCCAGCCTGCCTGCCATACCGCTGATGAGCGTGCCGGTGCCGTTCAAGTACGGGTTCTCCTTCGATTGGGTGGCATTCGTGCCGGTGGCGGTGATTTTCCTGGTGTCGCCACTGGAAGCGGCCGGCGACCTGACCGCCAACTCGATGATTTCCCGGCAGCCGGTCAAAGGCCCTGTCTACATTCGCCGGATCAAGTCCGGTTTGTTGGCCGACGGCCTCAACTCAGCCATGGCAGCCGTGTTCAACAGCATGCCGATGGTGACCTTCGCCCAGAACAACGGGGTGATTCAACTGACCGGCGTGGCCAGCCGTTATGTGGCGTTTTTCATTGCCGGGCTGTTGGTGCTGCTGGGGTTGTTCCCGATGATCGGCGCGGTACTGCAACTGATGCCAAAACCGGTGCTCGGTGGCGCCGAGCTGGTGATGTTCGGCACTGTCGCCGTGGCCGGGATCAAGATCCTCGCTGAAGCGGGCCTGCATCGACGCAACATGCTGATCGTGGCGATTTCCATCGGCATGGGCCTGGGTGTGGCGGCAGTCCCGGAGGTCTTGCGCGAGTTGCCAAAGGCGTTGCATAACATCTTCGAATCACCGATCACCGTCGGTGCGCTGTGCGCGATCGTTTTGAACATCTTCCTGCCCGAAGAATTCATCGAGCTGGAAGAAGATGATTTCGACCCGGAAGCCTCTATCCTGCAAGTGATGGAAAACCCGGATGTCCCGGCCAAAGGTGAACCGGCAGCGCCTGTGGTTGGCGCAAGCCTGAACCGCTAGACAATGGCTCAAGGGTTGGGCCCTGGCGGTTCAGCCCTTTTATCGATGAGAGCACGTCCATGCGCAGCATCTCCGCGGTCATCCTTTCCCTCCTGCCGCTCTCCCTGAGCGCCTGCGCGCTGTTCCCCAATCGAGATCCGCTGAACATTAATGTGATGGGCTCGAGCCGTTGCGTCGATAGTGGCAAGCTCAGCCTGCCGGAGCCTTTCACCGGTAGCCGCTAAGGGCGATTTCGTCGGTGGTCGATTCCTGTAGGAGCTGGCTTGCCAGCGAAGGCGGCGTGTCAGTCCACGGTGATGTTGGCTGTGTCGCCGTCTTCGCTGGCAAGCCAGTTCCTACAAGGGTCAGGTGTTGAATTTCACGCCGGGTTTGGCCCGCTCATCCACGTTCAGCTCGAATATATCTGGCCGCGCATAGTGCCCGACCACGTCGTAGTCATAGCGGGCGCGAATCAAATCATCCGTGTCGATGTGTGCCGTGAGCAAACCGGCCTTGCCGCGCAATGGCCCGGCCAGGATGTCGCCCATCGGCCCGACAATCACACTGCCGCCGGCAATCAACGGTCGATCCGCCGGCCAGTTGGCAATCTCCACACCCAAGGCCTGCGGCGAGTCCTGGACCTGGCAGGCGCTGACCACGAAGCATCGCCCCTCGTGGGCAATATGGCGCATGCTGACCTGCCACATCTCCCGCTCGTCCACCGTCGGTGCACACCACACCTCCACGCCTTTGGCGTACATCGCGGTGCGCAACAGCGGCATCATGTTTTCCCAGCACACCACCGCGCCAATTCGCCCGACCTGACTGTCGATCACCGGCAAAGTCGAACCGTCACCTTTGCCCCAGATCAACCGTTCCGTGCCGGTCGGCATCAATTTGCGGTGCTTGCCCACCAGTCCCGCCTGCGGATCAAAGTACAGCGCGGTGCAATACAACGTACTCCCCGACCGCTCGATGACCCCGATCACCAGATTCGCCCCGGTGCGCGCCGACAGGTCGGCCAGTGCTTCGGTTTCCGCGCCGGGCACGTCGATGGCGTTGGCGAAGTAGCGGGCAAAGGCCTCGCGCCCTTCCGGCAGGCGATAGCCCAGTTGCGTGCCGAAACCTTCGCCTTTCGGGTAGCCGCCAAGCAACGCCTCGGGCATCACCACCAAAGCGGCGCCGGATTCGATGATTGCGTTTTCATAAGACAGGATCTGTTCCAGGGTTTGTGCCTTGCCGCCGGGCAAGGCGCCGATTTGCAATGCGGCAACAATGGATCTGGACATCGCGGTAACTCCGTTCGCATCAGGTGTTGCTCATTCTCAAGCGCCACGGGATCATGAATAAAGCCCCATTCAATGCTGAATGATATGAACCGGATGAATATCGCCGATATCGACCTCAATCTGCTCAAAGTCTTCGAGGCACTGCACGAGGAATCCAGCGCCAGCCGCGCCGCACTGCGCCTTGGCGTGACGCAATCGGCGGTCAGCGCGGCATTGCGCCGCTTGCGCGAAGTGTATGGCGATCAATTGTTCGTACGCACCGGTCGCGGCCTGGCACCCACGCTCAAGGCCAATCAGCTCAAGCCGGTGGTCAGCGATGCCCTGAACAAATGCCGTCAGAGCCTGGCGATGGTCGACCCTGGCGCCAGCCATTACGACGGGCGCTCCGTGACCGTAGGCATGTCTGATGATTTCGAGATCGCCTATGGCCGGCGCATGATCGAAGAAGTCGCCCGCCGCGCGCCAAAGCTGCGCCTGATCTTCCGCCAGACCCACAGTCAGATCGTCGCCCAGGCCTTGATGGAGCGCAGCATCGACCTGGCGATTGCCGCCGGCGGGTTTGCCGAACGCCTGCTCAGCCGTCAGGTGTTGGGTGAAGGGGGTTATGCGTGTCTGGTGGATCCGCTCAGCCTGACAGCGGGACAACAGAGCATCAGCCTTGAAGAGTTCGTCACTCGCGAACACATCCTGGTGTCGTCGGGAGGTTTCATCGGTATCACTGACGAGGGTCTGGCGGCGTTGGGCTTGAGCCGACAGGTCTGTGCCTCGACCACTCATTTTGCGGCATTGCCGCACCTGCTCAAGGGTAGCCAGGCGGTGGCGACCATTCCCGACCACGCTGCCCGCAGCATCGCGGCACTCAGCGGCCTGACGCTGCTGCACTGCCCCCTGGCGTTGCCGCGCTACCCGATCGAACTGGGCTGGCGTACCAGTACCCAGCTCGATCCGGTGGTGCTGAAGGTGCGCGAGGCGATTGCCGCGAGTTTTGCGAGCGCGTAGGAGCTGTCGCAGGAATGTGTCAGCAGAAAGTTATTTGTTGGCAGCCATCAGGCGATTGACTTCACTGCGCACCATGTTCGAGAACTCCGGCGGCGACATGCCGTCCAGTTCGGCGCGGACCCATTCGGCCCATTTGCCTTTGCGTTTGGCGCGCTCACCGAACAACCGCGCCGCCTCGCCCTTGGCTTTGCCCAGGTTGTTTTGCCAGAGTTCGAATAGACGGGATTTTTCATCTTCAAGCGCAGCGCGCTCGGCAAGGGATTTGTCGGCCAGATTGAAGCTCATGGGAATTTCCTGCTGCGTAAAATAGGCGACATCTTACACTGTAGGACGAATCGTCCTGCGCTGGATTTTCTCCGGGAACGAGTCCGGACGCAAAGTCGCTGCAACTTTTTCAATCGCCGCGCACTCCACTGTTCACTGTCCACTTACCTGCAAGGAGTACTTCAATGGCCCGAAAATCCGCCGCACAAGCCGCCGAGGACCAAATCAAGGATCAGGCCTTCAGCGAGCTTCAGACGCTGATCGAAGAATCGGAAAAACTGCTCAAAAGCAGTGCCTCACTGGTGGGTGAGGAAGCGGAGACACTGCGAGGGCAAATCGCCCTGAAACTCCAGCAGGCCCGGGACTCGGTAACCAGCGTTCGTAACCGGACGCTGCCTGCGGTCGAAGCCACCGAAACCTATATCGGCGGTCATCCATGGCAAACCGTGGCGGTTTCCGCTGGTTTCGGCCTGGTGGTCGGGTTGTTGCTGGCACGGCGGTAAACACAAAATCTTCAAGCCATGCGTGCACCTGTGGGAGCGAGCCTGCTCGCGAAGAGGGAGTGTCAGTCGACATAAGTTTGCCTGGCATACCGCCTTCGCGAGCAGGCTCGCTCCCACAAGTCATCCACGTCAACTCACTCCGGCCAAATCCCGCAGATTCGCCAGCGTCTGCGCATCCAGCGCAATGCCGTTGGCCAGGGATTTGGCACGCTGATGGTGTCGACGGTCCCCTGGCAAGCGCTTGAGCCCCACTCCATGCATCTGCCGCACCAGTTCCTGGCTGCGCTCGGCAAAGCTCTGCCCGGCGGCTTTGCTCGGGTCGATGACGATCAGCAGTTGGCCGGTCCACGGGGTTTTGGCGCCGGGGTGATTCTTCCAGTCGAACTCGAACGAAAAATTACCCCCGGTCAATGCCGCGGCCAACAGTTCCACCATCATCGATAGCGCAGAACCTTTGTGTCCGCCGAACGGCAACAACGCTCCACCTTCGAGAATCGCTTTCGGATCCTGGGTCGGCTGGCCGAGACCGTCCACGCCCATGCCCAACGGCAACCGCTCACCCTTGCGCGCGGCAATCTGCACGTCGCCGTGGGCAATGGCGCTGGTGGCCAAATCAAAAACAATCGGCTCGCCGTCGGCACGCGGCGCAGCAAACGCGATGGGATTGGTGCCGAACAACGGCCGATCGGCACCGTGAGGCACCACGCAAGTCATGCTGTTGACCACACTGAGCGCCACCAGTCCTTCATAGGCAAAGGGCTCGACGTCCGGCCACAACGCCGCGAAATGGTGGGAGTTGCGAATGGCGAGCACTGCGATACCAGCACTGCGGGCTTTTTCCACCAACAAGGCCCGTGCCGCTGCGAGGGCCGGTTGTGCGAAACCGTTGCCGGCGTCGACCCGCACAAATCCCGAGGCCACATCCTCAACCACCGGAACGGCCTTGCCATTCACCCATCCGCTCTGCAACGTCGACACATAACCGGGAATGCGGAACACGCCGTGACTGTGCGCACCGTCGCGCTCGGCACCGGCGCAGTTTTCGGCCAGCACCCTGGCAACGTCGGCCGAGGTGCCGTGACGCAGGAATATCTTCTCAAGCAATGCCGTCAGCCCGGCTAGGGACAGGTTTTGCGAGACATCAGTAGACACATGATCGAGGGGCGCAGACATCTGAAGCTCCAGACTAATTATTGGAGGGGGCAACAGCGTAGGTAGACCGCCGATTAACAACGCGCGACGAGTGGCCTGTCAACCCTTCAATGGTGGCTCTTTGCATGAACGTGAGCGGCCCGTGCATTAACTATCTACCGCCCCCTGTCCGGCAGGGCTTTTTAGGCTCGACGTTCCATCCATTGGTGCGTCGCACCACGCTTTGTACGAGACTCGACGATGACTGCGTCCCCTGATCCACTTTTCTTCCCCGAAATCCGGCGTTCTACCGATCGCTGGTCTGAGCTTGGCAAAACCCACGGGCTGACAAGACAGGATTTCGATTGGCTGCGCCACGTGCAATGGGCCAACCCTGCAGCACGCCAACAACAAACCCCACCCATGCACGCCGAGAAAGTCCTGGTCAGCACCGGGGCGCTATCCGTTCCCCTGGCGGGTTGCTTCGTGTTGCATTCCATGCCGGATGACAACCGCGAAGTTTTCTATACGCCGTACGCCGGTATCAAGACATTCGCCAGTCGCACGATCCTGACGGCACACATCAAAAGCCAGCTGGACAGCGCGGATGAAGACCATGACCTGCTGGCGTTCATGTCATTGTCCGCGCGCAAAACGCTGGCCGAAGCCACTGACATCCAGGTGACCTTCCAGTCCATCGACGGCGACATATTCCAGGATCAGCGCGCCGTTATTGAGGACAACCTGCGCAACAATGATCGAGCCATGGTAGACGAACTGCAGAAACTGCCAGCGCTCGATGCGATGCTCGATGCCGTGCTTGAGGCGTTGCTCAAAGAAGACTTTCCGGCGCTGGATCAGCGTCAAACCCTGGTCAACTTTTATACCGAAACAGTGCCTTCACCCGGCGACCTGAAAAGTCCGAAATCCCGCCGCTGGACCCACTGCATGTCCTTGCGGGAAGCCGTGCTTGCGCTTTACCGCCATCAGCGCTGGCCGCTCGGACAGCATGCCGAGTTCTCTCACCCGCGACTATTACCGCTGGCCAATGACCAGAAACGCTGGCAAGCAGCGGTCAAGCGCGCGGCCGACGGCCTGATCAGCCAGTTATCGAGGCAACTGCAACGCTACTGGAACGAGGCAAGTGCCGACGGTGCCACACGTCGGCAATTCTTCTCCCGCGCCATCGGCGAACAAGCGCGAGCCGATCTGCTGCTCAAGCGCGAGGATCAGGTCTTGACCCCGGAGCAAAGCCGCGCCTTGCACCCGCTGATCGAGCCCAAGACAGGAACGTCCTCGACAATGACCCTCGAAACGGTGCGGCTCTGGGAATACCCACTCAATTACATCGAGCTCGCCGGCGCCCTGATGATTAGTCAGAACAGTTCCTCTGCCTTTATTTACACGCCTGTACGAGGGTTCGAGGTTCTCAAGGACTATCAAGAACTGAAAACCACCCTGCAGAAAAAATCGATCATGGCCGGTCACGATGACGAGCTTTATGACCTCATGAGCCTGGAGGAGCGACAGCGCTTCATTGGTTTCCACGAACCCCAGGTGTCGGGCGCCGTCACCAGCGGTTCGGTGTTCGCGGCACTCTTCGAAGCAATCATCACCAAGCAACTGCAAAACCTGGAATACGCCTTTCAGGTGTTCCGGCACAGTGATGGCGCGGTCAACATCCAGGCCTACTTCGACAAGGCGCTGGACATACGTTCAATGGTCAACACGCGATTGCCGGGGCTGGAAGCCCAAGGGCGCTGGAGCACACGGCCCGTATTGACTGGCAAACAACCCTCTCTGGTGCTGGGGGATACGGCAGCAAGCCTGGCCAAGACTTACCTTTCCGTTGAATCGGCGCTGCGCGATAATTTTTTGAAACAGCCGGTAAATACTCTGGCAGACCAGCGAACGTATCTTGAGGACATTAAACCGGATATTGCTGACGCCTTTTCCGTTGGCCTGCGCGGAGAAGCTGCTCTGCGGGAACTGGGCGGCACGTTGCGAAACGCCGATTGGCACATTATTGAAACCGTCTTCAACCAGGCACAGGCGGATCGAACGAGTCGCCTCGCCGTCAAGGGGTTTTACCCGGATGTCTATTCACTGGTTCTTGAATGCGCTGGAGAGCAGAACGTTCTGCCTTTGGCCAATTGCGTCTTGTTAACCACCCGAGGTGGTCTCGATGTACAGCATTCCGGCCGCGCAATTCTTTGGACGCCCACCAACGGACTGGAAGTCTTCGAGACGGTCGGCAGTGCCCGGCAGCAATTGAACCTGCGTCTGCTCGACTCGGAAAAGCGCCTGGGACTGCTGGAGAATCTTTCCCCCGCTCAGCACAAGTTCCACCGCCGCTACTCGCTCAATTCGTTTCGACTGATCGCGGACGATGTTTTGCAGCACCTCGCACAATCCGCAATTGACCACTTCCTGGCACGCTGTGAGCAAGTGCGCGCCTGGAATTTGTTGACTCCCAACCAACAAACAAAAGCACTGGAAGCGCTGACGCAAACAGTCATCGATACCAACTTGCGCAGAGCCAAGGTCATCGCCGAGGCAATGGTTCTCCAGCAATCCTTGCCGGCCTGGCTCGGCATGGCGCCGGTCGAGGAACAACAACTGCATGCCGAACTGCTAGAACAACTTCGTCACAGCGTTCCCGATGACAAAGACTATCTGCACGGAATTAAACCGCTGAGAACCTATGTCCATGAAACATTGAAAACGCTGCTCGCCAAGCGAATTGCCGGAACAGCGCTGGATCCCGACGAGATCGAAATCACCCCTAACCTGTCTCTGGCTGGTCCACCTCAATCCTTGACCGAGTTTGCCTTGAACCATGTCAGCGTGGCACAGGACACCACCTTCAAGATTGCTTCGAAAACCAGCCAGCCATTGCCTGCGAACCTGGACCAGGCCGCGGTCAAACAGCTGCTGCTGTCGCTCGATATCGAGAAAATCTACGCTCAACACGTGACCGACAGTTTAGTGACTGACAGTATCCAGGCAGTGCCACGCTGGCAGCGTTTTGTGCAACAAGTACCGTGGCAACTCCTGCATCACGCCCATGAACTCAAACTGCAACAACGACTGTCCGACAGTGCCTTTGATTTGATTCGACAGGTGCTGGATATGCCGGACGCCGTGGCCCGGGCCGCCGTCAACGGCGCCCATGCCATCGTTCGACCGCTGCAATTGATCAAGACCGCCGGCGGCACCCCCGTCGCGGCTTCCAGTTTGTACCTGATCGGCCCGGGGGCCGGAAAAAAAGGCCCTCAAGTCTTGTATGCGCCCTATCACACCGGCTCGATTTTCACCGAGTTCGACAATGAGGCCCGTGTAATCGCGACATTCAATACACCCGGCCCCTTGCAAGAATTGTTGTTGCGACGCCTGCCGGACATTGAACGCTCGGGGTTGCGCAACCTGTACAAGTCGACGGTCGGAAAAGTGAGTGAAATAACGCTCGGGGCCAGTGTGATCAGCGGTCATCTACTAACCCGTTTGTTCAACGACAACGTAGCCTTGTTGCCACGGATGCTCGCCAGTCGAACGGAAACCGAAGGCGTTGCAGACTGGGAAGCGGTCAAGCATTTGTTCAGCAGCGGGATCAAACTGGTTTCAGGCCTGCTGCCCGGAAAACTCGCTTATGGGAAATTTCTCTGGCAAGCCTACGACGACTTCAAGGATTCAGCCGAAGGGCTGCAGGATCATCACTGGAAAACTGCATTGCGCAATTTCATCAGCGGTGCGGTGCAGATGCTGACGCTGGGGAAACTGTCGCTGGAAGCCCAAACCGAAACCGTCATTACCCCCCCTGCCAGCCCCACGCTGGTCGCCTCCCCCCTGGCCGCACTGCAATGGTCGCAGGTGGACTCCACTTCACCGCAGCGTACCTGGCTGCAGCATTTTGAAACTTCGGCTGTGCAATTGAAGGATCTGACAAGAAGCATTGCAGATGGCACGTACCTGGAGGCAGCCACCCAACGCCGATACGCCCCCATCGCCGGTAAAGTGTATCCCGTGAAAAAAACCGGAGCGGTATGGCGGATGGTCAAGGACGGCCTGGAAGGCCCTGTGCTGGCGACCACTTCTGACAAGCAATTGGTCGTCGATCCGGACATCCATACGGTCCATTACGGAAAGACCCTGTCGAAAATGCACAACAGATTTATCGCCAGCCACGAGGCGCGACACGTCTTGAACATAGAAGCGCGAGGCATGGCAGACATTCGCGCCAAATTCCCGGAACGGGCCGCCATGCTCGTGCAGGCTGTCGATCTGGCGCGCTTTTACGCCTTCAACAGCCTGCATAATCTGGCGCTACCCGGAAATCTCAAGCATGGGACGCGACTGAACACTTTTCTTAGAGAACACTTTGATGTGAATTCGGTCGACGCCAGCCTCATCGGAAAAATCAAAACGGCAATCGTGCCTGTCTGCATGGCGCTGGTGGACCCCGACCATGATTTGCTCTGCGGCGACCGACTGGTCATTGGCACAAATAGAAAATCCCTGTCCACCGTGGCCGCTTTTGTGAATGTGGAAGATCCAGACAAACGAATACACATCACGGAGCGGTTTTTCGATCAACAACTTGATCGGTATAAAACCTGCTTAACGCACCCCTTCGATGTCGACGCTCATAGTCAGGCTGCAATACTGATCCACGAATTGGCTCATCTGGCTTCTGATGCAGTGGATATTGTGTACGTCGAGGCCAGGCGTCCATTCAGCGATCTTGTGGAGTCGATCACAGGCTATGGCCAGGTGCTGAAACAGGACCAGATCGACTTCCAGCGCAGCGCGCTATCACTTCAAACCCCCAGGGAAGAGTTGTTTTCCCGCTGGAACACCGAGTTGAACTCATGGATCAGCCTCGGCTCACTGACAGGCGCCGCTGATGAGGAAGAGGCCATTCTCGAAATAACCGGCAGCCCAACCATTGACGAAGCCCGGGATGCTTTCCTGGATGCGCAAAACGCCGAACATCGAATCAAAATCATATTGCGCAATGCCGATTCGATCTCACGCCTCATCTGCGAAATGGGTCGGCAACTGGACCCGCTGCCAGTGGCTGATCGCCGATAATCGCAAAATGCGCGGAACCGGTGTTCTGCGCATTACGCACGTGACTTTTGCGCCAAGAGCGATCCTCCTGATCGATTTTTCACACCCTCCATGGATACTGCGCGCCACTTCCACGCTTTTGCAGGACTTCAGCGGAAAACAAACTGACCTTGATATTTAATTGCCATTATCGATGTTCTCGCAAGCGCCCGCCCAAGGTTAGAATGGCCGAAATCAGGATGAGTCAATGATCGACCCCACTCTCTCCCCAGCCGAATACGACGCCATCGCCGATGCCGCAGCGCACTGGTGCATGCGCTTGCACGCCGATGACTGCACACTGCAGGAGCGCCTGGCGTTCGAGCAGTGGCTGGATGCTCATCCGCTGCATGTATCCGAGTACGAGGCCATGCTGGAAATCTGGGAAGTTTCGGGGGATGTGCCTCGCCCTGAGGTTGTCGTACCGATGATGCAAGCGAAATCCCGGACACCCTGGCGCACCTTCGGCATCGCCGCCGCGGTATGCGCAATGGCGCTGCCGTTAGCGGCTTTCAGCGGCTGGAACCTGGGGTGGCTGCCGAATTCGTACCAGCACTTCGAAACAACCGACAATGTGCGTCAAGTCACCTTGAAGGACGGCAGTCTGGTCGAACTGAACCTGGGCAGCGAGCTGACTTACAGCAACTACAAGGATCATCGTCAAGTCACCCTGAAAAAAGGCGAGGCCTTTTTCAGCGTCAACCACGACACCCGCCATCCGTTCATCGTCAAGGCGGCCGAAGGCAAGATCCGGGTCACCGGAACCCAATTCAATGTCTGGATGTATGAAGACCGGGTGAAGGTGAACCTGCTCGAAGGCTCGGTGCTGGTCAGTAGCAATGATGACCTGCCGGGGGACGGTCTGAGGCTCGTTCCGTCGATGCAGGCGAGCTATGGTCATGGCGATTTCATGCCGCAGATCAGCCAGACTGACGCCAACGACACTTCGCTGGCCTGGCGCAGCGGCAAACTGGTACTCGATGATCTGGCGCTCAACGACGCCCTTCCGCTGATCAATCGTTACCTGGAAACCCCGCTGATGGTGGCCGACAACAGCACTGGCACGATTCGCATCGACGGCATCTACAACATCAGGGAACTCAATTCCCTGGTGACGTCCTTGCCCAAGGTGCTGCCGGTCTACCTGACGCGCAACAAGAACGGCAACCCGGTTCTCAATTCCATTCCGCAACGTACCCCGAAAAGCTGAAGATCGTCACCCTTGGCTAATTGCGGCCTAAATGCGTCGTTCAAACATCCGTCGTGTTACTTCGCAGCCACCTTACCGGGCTTCTCATCCCTTCTTACAGACCGGTGACGCCACGACGACGAAATTTCTACATTCAGGTCTTCATGATTTGCGTGGCTCATACATCTTGTTGTGTAAGAGCACCCATTTTTCCTGATCAGGCTCTGAAAAGGAGTTTTTGCATGTTCAACTCGCAACTGCCAACGGACGGTAGCAACGCACCAAAGAGCACTTCCATTGGGGTCGATGTTTTTGACCAGCGTACCGAACGGCACGGCAACGAGCGTATTCGCCTCCTGCTCAAGAGCTTTGGCCTGCGGACCAGTCTGATTCGTCTCAAAGTCATCGACGCGCTGCTGACGGCCGCCGAAAGCAACCGCAGCCTGGGTGTGCGGGGTGTGCATGCCCATTTACTGGAGCTGGATATTCCCCTGTCCTTCCTGAGCGTGCGCGAAGTGTTGAAACGCTTGTGCAGCGAAGGGGTAATCGTGCTCAACGAAGATAAAAGCTACAGCCTGGACCCGCGGGCGGCTGCGATTTTGCAACACCACTGATCAAGTCGCTACACGATCACTTGCGCAAAACACGCACCTGTGGGAGCGAGCCTGCTCGCGATGGACGTCAACGATAACGCGCCCCGTCTGAATGGCCGCGTTGTCCCGAGGTTCTTCGCGAGCAGGCTCGCTCACACATACTCAGGGCTTGACCTTGCGTCGCATCACACCATTGATGACCACCACAATCACCGCCACGCCAATGGCGATGTACTGGAACAGTTTTTCGCTGATGACGCCGGTGTTCTGCAAATACGACAGGCCGAACATGATCGCCAGCACTACCAGCGAGATCAGAATCGAGTATTTCAAACGTTGCGACTGGGTCATTGGCCTTTCCTGAAACGGGTAAATGTATCTGCTTTGTATCCGGATGCATGCCAAACCCCTACCGTTTTCCGGGGATGGAGCGCTGCAAACGGGGTCTCATGTTACAGCCGATGAAGAGTTTTGGCTTCATAGCGGCGATAACCATGAGGATTTTCAAATGTTGCGTCGAATCACACTGCTGATTCCCCTGCTGGCCCTGCTGTCCCTGAGCGGTTGCATCGTTTTCCCCCGCGATGGCTGGCACCATGATCACCATTACGACGACCGGGGTGGACCGGGTTACTACTATCATCGTTAACCACACTGACTTTCCCACTACCCTGAGCGCCTGATCCGACGCTCAGCGGCCAATCTGACACTCTTGTAATCTCCCCCTCATCTACCTGACAGCCTTGGTCTACGATCATAAGGCTGTCAGCTTGTAGCAATTCGAAACAAACCTTGAATGCCTGACCGGAAAAACCGGTCAGAATGCGCTTTTTCGCCCGCAATCCGAGACACATTCCGACATGCGAACCCACCTGCGTCTGATCGCCTTGAGCACCCTGTTCATTTCCTCCCTGGCTCAGGCTGCCGACCTGATTCCCATCGAAGTCCACCGCGACGCCAATTGCGGCTGCTGCAAAAAATGGATCAGCCATCTGGAAGCCAACGGTTTCAAGGTCGAGGATCATGTCGAAGCCAACATGAGCGAATTCAAGCAACAACATGGCGTGCCGCCACGCCTGGCTTCCTGCCATACGGGCCTGATCAACGGCAAATTTGTCGAAGGCCACGTGCCGGCCGACCAGGTGCTGGCCCTGAGCAAACGTGATGATCTGTTGGGCGTGGCCGCCCCCGGCATGCCCATGGGCTCGCCCGGCATGGAAATGGACGGCATGAGCGATGCGTATCAAGTGATCGGCCTGAAAAAGGACGGCACGGATGTGGTCGTGGCGGACTACCCCGCCCATTGATCTTCGGTGCCTACCTCGGCCTGTTCCTGGCGGCCTTCGGTGCCGCGACACTGCTGCCCCTGCAATCTGAAGCCGTGCTCG
This sequence comes from Pseudomonas izuensis, assembly GCF_009861505.1. Taxonomy (GTDB): domain Bacteria; phylum Pseudomonadota; class Gammaproteobacteria; order Pseudomonadales; family Pseudomonadaceae; genus Aquipseudomonas; species Aquipseudomonas izuensis. The sequence goes on from NZ_WTFT01000044.1 coordinate 17,741, forward strand.
TGGGACTGCTGCTCAGCGACACGTATTGGCTGTGGCCGCTGCTGGCCGTGGCGACGCTGGGCAATGTCCTCGGTTCATTAGTGAACTGGTGGCTGGGACGCACCCTCGAACGCTACCGTGACCGGCGCTGGTTTCCGGTCAGCCCTGCCCATCTGGAAAAAGCCCGAACCCGCTATCAACGTTACGGCCACTGGTCGCTACTGCTTAGTTGGCTACCGGTGATCGGCGATCCGCTGACCCTGGTCGCCGGCGTGATGCGCGAGCCGCTGGGGCGTTTCCTGCTGATCGTGACCCTGGCCAAAGGTGCCCGTTATGGCGTGCTGGTCCTGGCCACGATTGGCTGGATGAGTTGAACCAAGCGCAGTGGCGATTGCCTGTTTAATGTCGCCCTAATCATGCCGATCCAGCATCGGCGGATTTCCAATGGAGTTCACCCGTGCCCTTCCCCCTCACCCGCTGGCTACCCGGCCTGCTGCTGATCGCCGCCCTGCCTGCCATCGCTCATGCCCAAGCCCAGTCCCCCGCCCCGGAATATGGCCCTGAGCTGCAAGGTTTCGAATACCCCTACACGGTCAAGCATTTCGCCTTCGAGTCCCAGGGCAAGTCCCTGCAAATGGGTTACATGGACGTCGCCGCCCATGGCAAGGCCAACGGACGCAGCGTGGTGTTGATGCATGGCAAGAATTTTTGCGGCGCGACCTGGGACACTTCGATCAAGGTCCTGAGCGATGCCGGGTACCGGGTCATCGCCCCGGACCAGATCGGTTTCTGTACTTCGAGCAAACCGGACAACTATCAGTACAGCTTCCAGCAACTGGCGGCCAACACCCAGCAATTGCTCAAGGCCCTCGGCATCCAGAAAGCCACCCTCCTGGGCCATTCCACCGGCGGCATGCTTGCTACCCGCTATGCCCTGCAATACCCCGAACAAGTGGAACAACTGGCGCTGGTCAACCCGATCGGCCTGGAAGACTGGAAAGCCCTCGGCGTGCCTTATCGCACGGTCGATCAATGGTACGAACGTGAGCTGAAGCTCACCGCCGACGGCATCCGTACCTACGAGCGCAACACCTATTACGGCGGCCGCTGGAAGCCTGAATTCGATCGCTGGGTGGACATGCTCGCCGGCCTGAACAAAGGCCCGGGGCATACCCAAGTCGCGTGGAATTCGGCACTGATCTACGACATGATCTTCACCCAGCCGGTGTACTACGAATTCCAGAACCTGAAGATGCCGACCCTGTTGCTGATCGGTACGTCCGATACCACCGCCATCGGCAGTGATATCGCCTCGCCCGAGGTCAAGGCGAAAATCGGCCATTACGATGTCCTGGGCAAGCAAGTGGCAAAACTGATTCCCCAATCAACGCTGGTCGAATTCCCCGGCATGGGCCACGCGCCGCAGATGGAAGAACCGGCGCAGTTTCACCAGGCGTTGCTTGGCTGGCTGAACCAAACCAACCCCGTGCATGAATGAGGTAAGGCTGATGGCGGTGCAGATTGCAGTGATTGACGATTGGCAGGATGTGGCCCGAAACGTGGTCGATTGGTCGCTGCTGGAAGGTATTGGCCAGGTGAACTTCATCCACGACTACCCGGCCGACAACGCGTCGCTGGCAGAACGACTGGGTGAGTTCGAAGTGATCTGCGTGATGCGTGAGCGCACCCGGTTCGATGAAGACCTGCTGCGACGCTTGCCGAAACTCAAATTGCTGGTCACCGGCGGCATGCGCAACGCCGCCCTCGATTTCAAGACCGCCGCGGCGCTGGGCATTCAGGTGTGCGGCACCGACAGCTATAAACACGCAGCCCCGGAACTGACCTGGGCGTTGATCATGGCCGCGACCCGTAACCTCGTGGCCGAAGCCAACGCTTTGCGCGCCGGCAAATGGCAGCAAGGCCTGGGTGGCGATTTGCATGGCAAGACCCTGGCGATCCTCGGGCTGGGCAGCATAGGCCAGCGTGTCGCGCAATTCGGCCAGGTCTTCGGCATGCGCGTAGTCGCCTGGAGTGAAAACCTCACGGCTGAGCGAGCCGCGCAAGTCGGCGTGACCTATGTCAGCAAGCAGGAACTGTTCGAGCAGGCCGATGTGTTGTCGGTGCATCTGGTCCTCAGCGACCGCTCCCGTGGACTGGTGAACGCCGAGGCTCTGGGCTGGATGAAACCCACCGCGCTATTGGTCAACACGGCGCGGGGGCCGATTGTCGATGAAGCGGCGCTGATCAAGGCCTTGCAGAAACGACGCCTGGCGGGTGCGGCACTGGATGTGTTCGATGTCGAGCCGTTGCCGATCCATCACCCTTTCAGGACGCTGGAGAATGTGCTGGCTACGCCGCATGTGGGGTATGTGAGCGAGCAGAATTACGCGTTGTTCTTTTCACAAATGATTGAGGATATTCGGGCGTGGTCTGCGGGGGAGCCGATTCGGTTGCTGAACTGAACCGCGTCATCGTTCATCGCGAGCAGGCTCGCTCCTACGGTAGATCTTCGCCAGACACAGATCCAATGTAGGAGTGAGCCTGCTCGCGATGAGGCCAGAACTCACAGCACACCCTCAAAATCATGCACCGCAATGGTGCATGCCAACTGTTCACCCACGCACACTGATGTGACATTTCTGCTTCATTTTCAGCCAATTTTGCAAAAAAACCTGCCCTTCGTCGGTGCGTTTGCCTCGCAATCCGGCACGTCCGTACCGCTTTAAACCGATTGTCGAACAATTTTGCCATTCAGGCTTTACCGCTCTAAGTTCTGGTCTAGGCTCATTTTCGCGGGGCGAAACCGGCCGGTCACAAAGTGGAAAAAAAGTCGAAACTTTTATCTCCGGTGATCGGTCGACTGAGAGGTAAGTGCGTTGCGACTGGTGCAATCCTTGCAATGGCTACTCCACCCATTCTGCTTCAGCGCATTGGGCAGCGCTTGCTACCGATGTGCAGCGCTTTTGCGCCCGGTCCCGGGAATGGGCCAATGAAATACCGTTTGCCAGACCTAAGAATTAGATCAACAACACGGGAGATTCATATGATCAGTGCGGCTTTAGATGTTCAGGGAGAACGTGCTCATCAGCATGTCGGCGAATCGAGCGCCGTGAGTGCTCCCACTGCCCAGACGATCAGCGTTCCCGGCACCAGAACGCTGGCCCCGGTGGCCAGGCAGAATCCCAACCGCAAAAAAGTATTGTTCGTCACGTCGGAGATTGCCGATCTGGTGAAAACCGGCGGTCTGGGTGACGTTTCCGCCGCCCTGCCACGGGCCATGACGCACCTGCACGACGTGCGGGTGTTGATCCCCGGTTACCCGCAGGTACTGCACAGCGAAAACCCGATTCACATCATCGGTGAGCTGGGCGGCCATGCCGCTCTGCCACCCTGCAAGATCGGACGCATGGACATGCCCGATGGCCTGGTCATTTACGTGTTGATCTGCCCCGAACTCTACGAGCGTGAAGGTTCACCCTACGGTGCCAACAACGGCCGCGACTGGCCGGACAACCATATTCGCTTCGCTCGCCTGGGCCTGGCGGCCGCCGATATCGCCGCCAACCTGGCACAGATTCACTGGTGCCCGGACCTGGTGCACGCCCATGACTGGCCCGCCGGCCTGGCACCCGCCTACATGCACTGGCGCGGGCAGCGCACCCCGACCCTGTTCACCATTCATAACCTGGCGTACCAAGGTGTGACCAGCCTGGGGTCGTGCCCTGAACTGGGCATCCCCCATCACGCGCTGCAGCAGGAAGGTATGGAGTTCTACGGCAAGATGTCGTTCCTCAAGGCCGGCATGGCCTATTCGAGCCACATCACCACCGTCAGCGCGACCTATGCCCAGGAGATCACCACCCCGGCCTTCGGCTGTGGCCTGGATGGCTTTCTGGCCGCCAAGACCCAGCAAGGTTTGCTCAGCGGCATTCCCAACGGCATCGATGAAAGCTGGGACGCTGCTACCGATACGCACCTGTTCCGCCCATTCAGCATCGGCGACTGGGAAGGCAAGGCAGTCAACGCCGCACACGTACGCCAGTTGTTCGGCCTGGAAGACTCCGAAGGCCCGCTGTTTGCCGTGGTCTCGCGCCTGGTCTACCAGAAAGGCCTGGACCTGACCGAAGCGGTTTCCGAATACATCGTCAAATCCGGCGGGCAGATCGCGATCATCGGCCGTGGCGAGCCGGAAGAAGAACAAGCCATGCGCGAACTGGCCCTGCGATTTCCCGGGCAGATCGGTGTGCGCATCGGCTTCAATGAAACCGACGCCCGTCGCATGTTCGCCGGCAGTGATTTCCTGCTGATGCCATCGCGCTACGAACCTTGCGGCCTGAGCCAGATGTACGCCCAGCGTTTCGGTTCATTGCCGGTAGCGCGCAATACCGGCGGGCTGGCCGACACCATCGAAAACGGCGTGACCGGTTTCCTGTTCGACGAATCCACGGTGGAAAGTTATCAGGAAGCCCTGAGCCGCGCGTTCAAGGTCTTCGCCTTCCCCGACCTGCTGCACGCCATGCGCTGCCGGGCCATGGCGGCGCCTTTCAACTGGTGCAAGGCGGTCGAACCCTACGCCGAACTCTACGAACAGCTTGTGGCTAAAGCACTGGGGAAATCGATCAAACAGTAAGAGGCTTTCAGGATGCCGTTACGGACCCTCGAGACCTGGCCCCACGGCGCAATCATGCTGGACGCTGAACACACGCAATTTGCGTTGTGGGCGCCAGATGCGTTCTACGTCAGTGTCGAACTGGAAAATGGACAGTCCTTGCCGTTGCTGCCTCAGGCTGACGGCTGGTTCGTGATCAATACCCGTTGCCCGGCGGGCACGGGGTACCGCTTCAACATCGACGGCGAACTGGAGGTGCCCGACCCGGCCTCCCGAGCCCAGGCGGGGGACATTCACCAGCACAGCGTGGTGGTCGATCCCCATGCCTATCGGTGGCAACACAGCGCGTGGTTGGGCCGTCCGTGGAACGAGGCGGTGATTTACGAAATGCACGTCGGTGCGCTCGGCGGCTTTCAAGCCGTCGAGCAGCATCTGGCGCGCCTCGTCGAACTGGGCATCACGGCGATCGAACTGATGCCCGTGGCGCAATTCCCCGGCGAACGCAACTGGGGTTACGACGGAGTGCTGCCCTACGCGCCCCAGTCGTCCTATGGATCGCCGGAACAGCTCAAGCACCTGATCGATACCGCCCATGGCCACGGCCTGGCGGTGATTCTCGACGTGGTCTACAACCACTTCGGCCCGGACGGCAATTACCTGCATCGCTACGCCAAGGGCTTTTTCAATGCAGACAAACACACACCCTGGGGTGCGGCCATTGATTTTCGCCGGCGCGAGGTGCGGGATTTTTTCATCGAAAACGCCTTGATGTGGTTGCTGGAGTACCGTTTCGACGGCTTGCGCCTGGACGCGGTGCATGCCATCGAAGACCCGGATTTCCTCCAGGAACTGGCGCAACGGGTGCGCCAGCAGGTCGATCCACCGCGTCACGTGTGGTTGATGCTGGAAAACGAACACAACCAGGCCAGCCTGTTGCAACAAGGCTACGACGCGCAGTGGAATGACGATGGCCATAACGCCCTGCACGTGCTGTTGACCGGCGAAACCGACGCCTATTACGCCGATTATGCGCAAAACCCCACCGAACAACTGGCGCGCTGCCTGAGCCAGGGATTTGTGTTCCAAGGCCACATCAACCGCCATGGCCAACCACGCGGCGAGCCCAGCGGGCACTTGCCGCCCAGCGCCTTCATTCTGTTTTTGCAAAACCACGATCAGATCGGCAACCGCGCCTTTGGCGAGCGCCTGCATCAACTGGCGCATCCTGCGGCCTTGAAAGCCGCCACCGCACTGTTGTTACTGTCGCCGATGATTCCGCTGCTGTTCATGGGTGACGAGTGTGCCGCCGAGCAGCCGTTCCTGTTTTTCACCAGCCATCACGGCGAGGTGGCGCGATTGGTTCGCGAAGGACGGCGTAATGAGTTTGCAGCCTTCAGTGCTTTTGCCGATCCGCATCGGCGCGAACAAATCCCCGACCCGAATGCACCACAGACTTTCGAAGCGTCGCGGCCAGCACTGAACGTTACTGGCGCTTCGGCCACCCTCGACCTGTACCGGCAACTGTTGCAAATCCGCCATCGGCACATCATTGCGCGCCTGCCCGGCGCCCAGGCCTTGAGTGCCGAGGTATTGGCCGACAGCGCGGTATCGGCTCGCTGGTTGCTGGGCGATGGCAGCCTGTTGCGCATTGACCTGAACCTCAGCCACCGGCCCGTGGTCCACACCCCACAGGCCGATGCACAGGTGTTGTTCGAGCATCCTCCACAGGCCAAAAGCCTGCTGGATCAGGGCACCCTTGCCCCCTATTGCGCGCTGGTCACCCTCAAGCCCGCGGCCCCTTTGCCACCCCCGGATGGAGAGCGTCAATGAGCGATGCGCAACTTGAAATTCTAGCCAGCCGCGCCGGTCTGGCCGTCGACTGGATCGACGCCAACGGTCGCCCGCAAAGGGTCGCCCCTTCGGTGTTGCGCAATGTCCTGACCGGGCTCGGCCACCCGGCCGGCAGCGCGCAGGAGATCGACGCCAGCCTGCTCGAATTGCAGCAGGTGCAACAGACCCGGCACTTGCCGCCCTTGCTCACCGCCGACGTCGGCGTCGGCCTCAACCTGGCACATTACTTCGAGCCGCAAACGCCGTGCGAGATTCACCTTGAAGACGGCTCGCGGCTCACGCTCAAACTGGACGCCGAGGCGACGCTACCGGGACTGATTCCAGTCGGTTACCAGCAGGTCAGCATCGACGGACAAACCTTTACCCTGGCCGTGGCACCCGAGCGTTGTTACAGCGTGGGCGATGCCGTGGAAAACCCGACCCCGCGCACCTGGGGCCTGAGCGTTCAGCTATACGCCTTGCGTCGCAACGGCGATGGCGGGTTCGGCGATACCCAGGCCCTGGAAGACCTGGCCCGGGTGGCGGGTGAGCGCGGTGCCGAAGCGCTGGCGATCAGCCCGCTGCATGCCATGTTCGCCAGCGACACTCAACGCTACAGCCCTTATTCGCCATCCAGCCGTTTGTTTCTCAACAGCCTGTACTGCGCGCCGGGCGCAATCCTTGGCGAGCGTGCGCTGCGCACCGCCATCGATGCCACCGGGCTGGCTGACGAACTCAGGCATCTGGAAAATCTGCCCCTGATCGAGTGGCCGGCCGCCGCTGAAGCCAAACACCGGGTTTTAGAGGCGCTGTATGAAGGCTTCGTGCAGGGTGAGCACCCTTTGCATGAAGATTTCGGCAGCTTCCGCCACGCAGGGGGCGAAGCGCTGGAAAACCATTGTCGCTTCGAAGCCATCCAGGAGGACCGTGCCGCCAAAGGTGAAAGCCTCGACTGGCGGCAATGGCCCGAGCAGTGGCGCAATCCGCGCAGTGCCGCCCTGGCCGAATTCGCTGAGGAAAATGCCGGCCGCATCGGCTACTTCGCGTTCTGCCAATGGCTGATCACCCGGTGCCTGGAACGCGCGCAAGCCGCCGCCCGCAGCAGCGGCATGGGCATTGGCCTGATCACCGACCTGGCCGTCGGTGCCGATGGCGGCGGCAGTCAGGCCTGGAGCCGTCAGGATGAACTGCTGGCCTCCCTCACCGTCGGCGCGCCGCCGGACATTCTCAACCGTACGGGGCAAGGCTGGGGGATTTCCGCGTTTTCCCCAGAAGGCCTGGTGCGCAACGGCTTTCGTGCCTTCATCGAAATGCTGCGCGCCAACTTTGCCCACGCCGGGGGCCTGCGCATCGATCACGTCATGGGGCTGCAACGCTTGTGGGTGATCCCCAATGGTGCGCCGCCTGCCGACGGTGCCTACCTCTATTACCCGGTGGACGACCTGTTGCGCCTGTTGACCCTTGAATCCCATCGCCACCAGGCCATCGTCCTTGGCGAAGACCTCGGCACCGTGCCGGAGGGTCTGCGGGAAAAACTCATCGCCCGTTCGATGCTGGGCATGCGGGTGTTGCTGTTCGAACAGGACAATACCCACTTCAAGCCGATCCTCGACTGGCCGGACAATGCCCTGGCGACCACCAGCACCCACGATTTGCCGACCCTCAATGGCTGGTGGCATGGCCGCGACATCGACTGGAACGCCCGCCTGGGGCTGATCGATGCACACGCTGAAATCGAATGGCGCCACCACCGTGAACGGGAACGCGAGGGCCTGCGCCGCACCTTGAGCCAGGACCCGCAGAACTTCCGCGAAGAGTCCCATGAGACCGATCAGGTGCTTGACGCCAGCGTGCGTTTCCTCGGCCATACCCGTGCGCCGTTGGTGTTGCTGCCGCTGGAGGATGCCCTGGGCATCGAACAACAGGCCAACCTGCCCGGCACCATCGATACCCACCCCAATTGGTCGCGACGCTTGCCGGGCTATAGCGAAGCCCTGCTCGATGACCCCGACGCCGCACGCCGCCTGGAACTGCTCGCCTGCGCGCGATTGCAGGCCGCTGAGCGTGACCAATGACAGCGGTGCAAATACAGCCACTACGGGCCACCCTGCGCCTGCAATTTCATAAAGGTTTCACCCTCGACGATGCAGTGCCGCTGGTGCCCTACTTCGCCCGCCTCGGCATCAGCCACCTGTATGCCTCGCCGCTGCTGAGCGCCCGCGCCGGCTCCATGCATGGCTACGACGTGGTGGACCCGACCACCGTCAACCCGGAGCTTGGCGGCGAGGCGGCGCTGCATAGACTGGTCAACGCGTTGCGCGGCCAGCACATGGGGTTGATCCTCGATATCGTCTCCAATCACATGGCCGTCGGCGGTAGCGACAACCCCTGGTGGCTGGACTTGCTGGAATGGGGGCGGCTGAGCCCCTACGGCGAATTTTTCGATATTCAGTGGCACTCGCCCGATCCGTTGATGGAAGGCCAATTGCTCATGCCGTTCCTCGGCAGCGACTACGGCATCGCACTGCAGGACGGCACCCTGCCCCTGCGTTTCGATGCCTCGCGCGGGGCGTTTCATGTCGAGCACTACGATCATCACTTTCCGATTTGCCCCAGCCATTACGGCGAACTGCTGAAGGCCGACACCGAGCCGCTCAAATCGCTGGCAGACCGCTTCAGCACCTTGAGCTATCAGACGGACGCCCATAGCCTGGCGATGCCATTGAAAGAAGAATTGCGCGAACTGGCCGGCGATCCGGACATACGCCAGGTCATCGACAACAACCTGAAAAGTTACGACGCCTTTACCCCGGAAGGCTTCCAACGGTTGCACAATTTGCTGGAACGCCAGAGCTATCGGCTCGCCAGTTGGCGCACCGCCGCGGACGACATCAACTGGCGGCGTTTTTTCGATGTTAACGAACTGGGTGGGCTGCGTGTAGAACGTCCCGCCGTGTTTGAGGCGACCCATGCGAAAATCTTCCAGCTGCTGGCCGAAGGCCTGGTCGACGGCCTGCGCATCGACCACATCGACGGACTTGCCGACCCGAGGGGTTACTGCCGAAAACTGCGACGGCGGGTCGATCGCCTGGTACCGGGCCGGCATCTGCCGATCTATGTCGAGAAGATCCTCGGCGAAGGCGAAACCCTGCATCGCGACTGGTCGGTGGACGGCACCACCGGCTATGAATTCATGAACCAGTTGTCGCTGCTGCAACACGACCCGCAGGGCGCACAGCCCCTGGGCGAACTCTGGCACCGTTACAGCGAACGCCCGGCCGATTTCGCCCAGGAAGCGCAGCTGGCGCGCCAACAGATTCTCAACGGTTCCCTGGCCGGGGATTTTGAAAGTGTCGCCCAGGCCCTGCTGCAAGTGGCCCGGGATGACCTGATGACCCGCGATTTGACCCTCGGTGCGATCCGTCGGGCATTGCAGGCGCTGATCATGCATTTTCCGGTGTACCGCACCTACATCAGCCCACTCGGCCGTTCGGAACAGGACGAGGTGTTTTTCCGGCAAGCCCTGGACGGTGCCCGGCAAACCCTCGGCGAAGCGGACTGGCCGGTGCTCGATTGCCTGGCCGGTTGGCTGGGCGGCGAGCCCTGGCGCAAACGCCCGGTGGGACGCGCGCGCAAGCGGCTCAAGCATGCCTGTGTGCGCTTTCAGCAACTGACCTCACCGGCGGCGGCAAAAGCGGTGGAAGACACCGCGTTCTATCGTTCGGCCGTGTTGCTTTCGCGCAATGACGTCGGCTTCGACACTGAACAGTTCAGCGCGCCAGTGGCTGACTTTCATGCCGCGTGCGCCCGGCGACTGGCCGAGTTCCCGGACAACCTGCTGGCCACCGCGACCCATGATCACAAACGCGGCGAAGACACCCGCGCGCGCCTGGCGGTGTTGAGTGAGCGCAGTGCCTGGTATGCCGACCAGATCGGCCTGTGGCGCGCCCTCGCCCGCCCCCTGCGCAACGATGACCTATCGCCATCGGCCGGTGATGAATTGATTCTGTATCAAGCCATCCTCGGCACTTGGCCGCTGGATTTGCACAGCGATGATCAAGGGGCGCTGGAGGATTACGCCGGACGCCTCTGGCAGTGGCAGCGCAAAGCCCTGCGCGAAGCCAAGTTGCAGAGTAGCTGGAGTGCGCCAAACGACGCCTACGAGCAAGCAACCCAGGCGTTTGTCCAAGGCCTGTTGCTGACGCCGGAGGGCGAATTGCTGCGCTCGGCCCTGGGCAAGGCCGCGCAGGTTATCGCCGTTCCCGGCGCGCTCAACGGCTTGGCGCAAACCTTGCTGCGCATGACCGTGCCGGGGGTGCCGGACCTCTATCAGGGCAATGACTTCTGGGACTTTTCCCTGGTCGATCCGGACAACCGTCGGCCAGTGGATTACCCCAGTCGCCAGCAGGCCTTGCAAGAATCCATGGAGGCGTCTGATCTGTTGGCGCACTGGCGGGACGGACGCATCAAGCAGACCTTGATCGCGCGCACGTTGAACCTGCGTTCAGCGCATCCGGAGCTGTTTCGACGGGGCACTTATCAGCCCCTCGACATCCTCGGCGACCAGGCGCATCGCGTGCTGGGATTTGTTCGGGAACATGAGGGCCAACGGGCCATCGTGATCGTGCCGATTCGCTCTGCGCCGCTGCTGGAAAACAGTGCCATTCCGCAGGTGAGTGCGCTGCTGTGGGGCGATACGCGGGTCCATTTGCCGTTTGCTACCGCCGGGGAAAATCTCAAGGGACTTTTTTCAAGCACAGTAGTCACAAAACACAGGGAGCTGATGGTCAGCGCCGCGCTGGGGGACTTCCCGGTCAATCTCTTTATCCAAACTACCCACACTTGAGTTCAGTTCAGGAGCAATGCGATGAGTACCGACGATAAACGCATCCGCGAGTTTGCCTATCAGATCTGGGAGTCCGAAGGTAAGCCCGAGGGTCAGGAAGCCCGGCACTGGGAGATGGCCTGCAAACTGGCGGAAGCCGAAGCGCTGGCACCGAAAAAAGCACCGAAAGCGGCGGCCAGCAAGACACCAGCCACCAAAACGGCGCTCAATGGTAAGGGTGGCGAGCCAAAAACCAAGGCCAAGGCGAAACCTGCCGCTGCTTCCAAGGTGATTCCGCCGGGGGAGAAGGCTATAGAGAAAAAGCCTCGCGCAGCGCGCAAACCGCCTAATGTCTGACGCATTGCTCGACTGAGCTGAACAACTGTGTGGCGATTCTTCTCGCCACCGCGGGCACGCTCGCCAGGCATCCCCCCCTTGTGGGAGCGAGCCTGCTCGCGATAGCGGCCTGTCAGGCAACGCATGTGTTGGATGTGGAACCGTCATCGCGAGCAGGCTCGCTCACACATTGACCAGGCAGTTGCCCCCCATTTGCAGGAGCACTTATGACCCGCCCAAAGAAAGACACGCCAGCCCCTCAAGAGCCGTCGAGAATTCGTGAGGGCCTACCCTTTCCATTGGGTGCGACCTGGGACGGTCTGGGGGTCAATTTCGCTTTGTTTTCCGCCAATGCCACCCGTGTCGAACTGTGCATTTTCGACGATGCCGGCGAAGTGGAACTCGAACGCATCGAGCTGCCGGAGTACACCGACGAAATCTTCCACGGCTATTTGCCCGACGCCCATCCGGGGCTGATCTACGGCTACCGCGTGTATGGCCCGTATGACCCGGCCAACGGCCACCGATTCAACCACAACAAATTGCTGATCGACCCCTACGCCAAGCAACTGGTGGGCAAGTTGAAATGGTCCGAAGCGTTGTTCGGCTACACCATCGGCCACCCCGACGCCGACCTCAGTTTCGATGAGCGCGACAGCGCGCCCTTCGTGCCCAAATGCAAGGTGATCGACCCGGCGCACACCTGGGGCCACGATCACCGGGTCAGCGTGCCATGGGACAAGACGATCATTTATGAAACCCACGTGCGCGGCATCAGCATGCGTCACCCAGGCGTCCCCGAGAACCTGCGCGGCACCTTCGCCGGGTTGATGGTCGATGACATGCTCGAACACATCCGCAAGCTCGGCGTGTCCACTGTCGAGTTACTGCCGATCCATGCGTTCGTCAATGACCAGCACCTGCTGCACAAGGGCATGACCAATTACTGGGGCTACAACAGCATCGCGTTCTTTGCGCCAGACCCGCGGTACCTGGCCAGCGGCAAGATCGCCGAGTTCAAGGAAATGGTCGCGCACCTGCACGAAGCCAACCTGGAAGTGATCCTCGACGTGGTCTATAACCACACCGCCGAGGGCAACGAACAAGGCCCGACCCTGTCCATGCGCGGCATCGACAACGTCTCGTACTATCGCTTGAAGCCCGATGACAAGCGCTTCTACATCAACGACTCCGGCACCGGCAACACCCTGGACCTGAGCCACCCGTGCGTGCTGCAAATGGTCACCGACTCTCTGCGCTACTGGGCCTCGGAAATGCACGTGGACGGGTTCCGCTTCGATCTGGCGACCATCCTGGGGCGTTATCACGATGGCTTTGACGAGCGACACAGCTTCCTGGTGGCCTGCCGCCAGGACCCCGTGTTGCGTCAGGTCAAGCTGATTGCCGAAGCCTGGGACTGTGGCCCCGGTGGCTATCAGGTCGGCAATTTTCCACCGGGCTGGGTGGAATGGAACGACAAGTTCCGTGACACCGTGCGCGCCTTCTGGAAAGGCGACGACGGGCAACTGGCGGACTTCGCCAGTCGCATGACCGCTTCCGGCGAGATGTTCAATCAGCGTGGTCGTCGGCCTTATTCTTCGGTGAACTTTGTCACCGCCCATGACGGCTTCACCCTCAACGATCTGGTGTCGTACAACGACAAGCACAACGAAGCCAACGACGAGAACAACCAGGATGGCAGCAACAACAATCTGTCATGGAACCACGGCGTCGAAGGCCCTACCGACGATCCCGAAATCAATGCATTGCGTCATCGACAGATGCGCAACTTCTTCGCCACCTTGCTGCTGGCACAGGGCACGCCGATGCTGGTGGCCGGCGATGAATTCGCCCGCACCCAGGATGGCAACAACAATGCCTATTGCCAGGACAGCGAGATCGGCTGGGTCAACTGGGACCTCAGCGAAGACGGCAAGGCCCTGCTCAAGTTCGTCAAACGTCTGATCAAGTTGCGCCTGGCCTATCCGATCCTGCGTCGCGGACGTTTTCTGGTGGGCAATTACAACGAGGACATCGGCGTCAAGGACGTTACCTGGCTGGCCGCCGATGGCAGCGAGATGACCACCGAGCATTGGCACGATGCGCACAATCGCTGCCTGGGCATGCTGCTCGACGGCCGCGCCCAGGAAACCGGCATTCGCCGCAAGGGCGCCGACGCCACCCTGTTGCTGGTGGTCAACGCCTACCACGACATCGTCAACTTCGTACTGCCGGAAGTACCCGATGGCGGGTTCTGGACCTGCATGATCGACACCAACCAACCGTCGATTCGCGGCCAGGAGCGCTTCGAGTTCGGCCACGAATATTCGGTCACCGGCCGTTCGCTGCTGTTGTTCGAACTGCAACATGAAGAAGTAGAGTGAGCGGATTTGCAACTTGTGTGGTTGAGTCAAACCCGGTGGCGCGTACTTACGCATTTCCCCTTTGGGAGCGAGCCTGCTCGCGATGACGGCGGGACAGTCAATGCTGATGTCGACTGACACGCCCTCATCGCGAGCAGGCTCGCTCCCACAGGTCCGCATATTTCCATATGCTTTTTGTCAGTACGGAGAAAAAATGTACCGCCTGGAACATCGAGGCGACGAATAGCATTACATGAGCAATACTCTGTGCGCGGCGATTCCAGGGTTCGGAACGCGGCACAACGCTATCAACGAAAACAAGGACGTAGCCATGAAACCGGTCTCTCTGCTCGAAAACAGCCTGCCGGCACAGATCTGGAACAGCGCCCCGCAACTGGACAACGTCCCGGTCATCAACCTGCAATCCCTGATCCGGCCTGGTGCGCGCGCCGTGGTGATTGCCCCACACCCTGGCGATGAAGTGGTGACCTGCGGTGGCCTGCTGCAGTTGCTCAGCGCCATGGGCCATCCCTTGCAACTGATCTCGGTGACGGACGGCAGCGCCAGTCATCCGGGCTCGCAGCAGTGGTCGGAGAAACGCCTCAGCGTATTCCGTTCCCAGGAAAGCGTCGAAGCCTTGCGCCGGCTCGGGTTGCCGATGCACAGCCTGAAGTGGATTCGCGGCGGCTTCACCGACAATGCCCTGGCCGAACATGAGCAGCAAATGACCCGGTTCATAGCCCGTTATTTGCGGCCGGGCGACGTGGTGTTCAGCACCTGGTCCGAAGACGGCAACAGCGACCATGATGCCGTTGGTCGAGCCAGTGCCAATGCCGCGACCATTGCCGGCGCCGATTTTAACGAAGTGCCGGTCTGGGCCTGGCACTGGCCAATGCGTGATCGGGGCTTGATCCCGTGGCATCGTGCCCGCAAGGTACGCCTGGACACCTGGACGGTGGCGCGAAAAAGTCATGCGACCCATGCATACGCCAGCCAGCTGGACGGTGAGCCCGCCATCGGCATCGCCCCGCTGCTGCCACGGGTGCTGCTGGACCGGATGCGGTTGCCTTATGAAATCATCTTCGTCTGAACTGCAGAAATTCAACTGTGGAAGATTTACTGGCTTAGGGCGACACAGGTCCACTGTGGGAGCGAGCCTGCTCGCGAAGGGACCCTCACATCCAACATCCATGTTGACTGACCCACCGCTTTCGCGAGCAGGCTCGCTCCCACAGGGAATCAGATATATCCGAGAAAATCCGGATGGAACCGCCCGCCCCCACATCAGTCGCATGCATAAGCCAGCCTTGATTCAGAGGAGTGAAAGTGACCAGTACATCCAAGCCGCAGACTGTTGAGCCGGTGCCGCGGGACAAATCGCCGGCCATTCATCGACTGCGAGTGCTGACCGTCAACACTCACAAGGGATTTACCGCCCTCAATCGTCGTTTCATCCTGCCGGAACTGCGTGAAGCCGTGCGCAGTACCTCAGCGGATCTGGTGTTTTTGCAGGAAGTGGTCGGCGAACACGATCGCCATTCTTCGCGTTACAACGATTGGCCATCGACCTCGCAATATGAGTTTTTGGCAGACAGCATGTGGAGCGATTTCGCCTATGGCCGTAATGCGGTCTACCCCGACGGTCATCATGGCAACGCGCTGCTGTCCAAATATCCGATCCGCGAGTACCGCAATCTCGACGTTTCGATCACCGGCCCCGAGCGTCGCGGTTTATTGCATTGCGTACTGGACGTGCCGGGCCACGCCGAGGTGCATGCGATTTGCGTGCACCTGAGCCTGCTGGAAAGCCATCGTCAACTCCAGTTGCAGTTGCTCTGTCAGCTGCTTGAATCCCTGCCCGACGAGGCACCGGTGATCATCGCCGGCGACTTCAACGATTGGCAGCTGCAAGGCAACGCGGCCCTCGCCCGTCGCGATGATCTGCACGAAGCCTTCGAACGCCATCACGGCCGTCCGGCAAAAACCTACCCGGCGCGATTTCCGTTGCTGCGCCTGGATCGCATTTATCTGCGCAATGCCAGCAGCCATGAGCCGAAAATTCTTGGGACCCGGCCCTGGACGCATTTGTCGGATCATTTGCCGTTGGCCGTTGAAGTTCACCTCTGAGCCCTTGGCCGGGCCTGTCGAAAACGGTTCGTGACCGGTTGATTAATCGCTTCACCTGTTACTTTTGACAGTAGATATGTAAAAAAACGGCTGCTACGTTGCTCTCGTCCATGGACTGTATGCATGGACATGCGACTCATAGTGGCCGTCGTTGTCGAAGGTTTTCGATTACGGGAGATTGCCTTCCCGATGCCGTCTCGCAACTCGCGCTGCCGAGGGTGATTGAAGCATTGCCATTTTTGACACGTGGCAACTCAGTCGCCGATCAATATGCGGAGACGAGCATGAAGTTTTCCAGCGATCTGCCCAAGTACCGTTACAGTGCCTGCGTCCTTTCACTGCTGTTATGCGTAGGCGGATCCCACCCCGCCCACGCAGCCTGTACGCTCACCCCCACCGCCGGTAACGATAATTTCGTCTGTGACAGCGCCAGCAATGGACCGCTGACTGACCTGGCGGGCAATAACACCTTGACCTTTCCCGCCAGCGGCACCGGTACGATCGATGGCCACGTCACGTTCGGCGCCGGCGCCGATACGGTGGTCATGAACTCCGG
>NZ_WTFT01000045.1 GCF_009861505.1 Pseudomonas izuensis
CGACGGGTGCTGCTCGACGTGATCCTCAACACCGCTGACGGCAACGTCGTGGGCGAGCTCGGCAGCCGGTTGCGAGTGAAGACCTGGAGTTGGCTGGGGGATCAGGATGCTGCGTCGCGCCAAGGCGGGTTCGCGGGCTGGACGGCGGACGGCACGCCGATCTGGGCGGGCGGGCGCGGGACCAGTCAGCGGGTTTTGCGTGATTACGCTGCGGCGTTATCGGCAGTCGTGCCTGTTGAGTGGCCCGCAGACGCGGGACGTTGTGTTGAGGTCAGCCTGTTCTCCCGCTATCCACTTGAACGGGTATTGTCGGGAAGCAACGAAGTGCCGCCGGGGCCGTTGCGGGGCGACTATCGTGTCGAGTTCGCCAACGGCAATCAGCTGGATATCCACAGCGACGGCGAGCTGTTTTTACTCGCGGACAAGCTCGTCGCCCGGCTGGATCGTGAAGAATATGTCGCCCGCGTGCTTCAGCGCGAAGCGACCCCCGAGCCCGTCGAGGCCGCCAAAGCCCTGGCCGTGGCCATCCGTACCTACCTGCTGCAAAACGCCACGCGCAACGGCTACTGCCTGAGCATCGACGACAGCAGCCAGCGCCAGCGGGTCGCCCCCCGTCCGGCCTCTGCTGAAGCGCGCAATATCGCCGCCTGGACCAGCGATCTGGTACTGGCCGGTAGCAGCGTCACCTACCATTCCGATCAAGCCGGGCCGGACAAGCTGTCCTGGCAACAAGCCGTCGAGCAGGCCAGCGCCGGCCAACGCTACGACGCCATTCTGCTGCACGCCTATCCGCGTGCCAGCCTCAGCCGTTGGGACAACCCCGTCGCTTCCTGCGAAGCACTGCCCGCCGCACAGGACTGGCTGCAGAAACAGCGGCGCAGTTGGCGCCCGACGCTGGAAAGCGAAACCGGCTACAACGAAGTCAGCACGTTCGCCGTCTGCCGCCTGACCTTCGGTCGGCCCTACGTCGACCGTGAACGTCAGCGCATCTACGTGCGTGGCGTGCTCTCGCTGCAAGACCGCCTCGACCTGACCCACGAATACCTGCACCTGGCCTTCGAAGCACACCCCAATGGCCAGGATGAAACCTACATCGAAGGGCTCGCCCGCCACCTATTGCTGGAATAGACCATGACACTCCGTTATCCACAGGTCTTGCTGTTGCTCTGTTCGTTGTTGGCGCTACCGCTGGCAATGGCGCAAGGCGTCAAACTCGACACCCCGGTCGGTGGCTGGCGGACCGGCGCGCCCGACGGCGAGGGCGAGAGTTTCCGCCAGACCGTCAACTACCCGGCCTCTTCGGTCAACACCCCGGCAGGACAGGCCAACACCGCGCGCATCAGCGGCCAGATCAAGTCCACCCCCAAGGCCAACGACCCCGGCCGGCTGATCGTCAACGGCGTCAGCATGCCACTGAAAATCGACACCGCCGGCCGCTTCGATCGACCGTTCTCATTCCCCAACGGCAGCAACAGCGTCGAAATCCGCAGCCCTGACGGCCAACAACGCCAACGCACGCAATTCCTGAACGCCAGTGGTGGAGCCACTCCCGCCAAGTTGCGAGTACTGCTGGCCTGGGACAGCGACGGCACGGACCTGGACCTGCACCTCATCACCCCCGACGGCGCCCACATCTGGTACGGCGACCGTGTCGCGCCCAACGGCGCGGCACTCGATGTCGACGTCACCACCGGCTACGGCCCGGAAATCTTCGCCATGCCAGCACCGATCAAAGGGCAGTATCTGGTGTATGTGAACTACTTCGGCGGAGGCTATCGCAGTGATGAAGAAGGGCAGGAGGAGGCGGTGCAACCGTTGACGACGGCGCAGGTGACGGTGATTACCGAGGAGGGGACACCGAGCGAGAAGATGGAAACGTTCCTGGTGCCGATGCGGGCGGTGGGGGAGTTGACGTTGGTTAAGGGGTTTAGTTATCCGTGACTGAAACTCGACGGTGCGGGGACTCTTCAATCGGGTAGCGGAATGCAGTCTTATTCCTGGATCTTCACTTCGTCGATATCATCAAGCTCATCCAGGCTTACTTTCACACGTTGAGGCGCCATGAGCCGTTCTGCAACCACCATGGCAAGCTCCTCAACCACTTCGCTGCACATCCCTGAATGTACCAGTGAGCGCTTTTTTGAGTTTTTGTCGGTAGGAGGGTTGGATAGGGCCATAAAAGCAGTACCTCTGATAAACACTTATTTCCAGGCGTTAAAAAGCCGGCTTGTGGCCGGCTTCTCGGGGACTGGCTTGATTTATTTTTGGTAAACCGCGCCAGCCTTCAAAACGTACACCCGGATCTTGCGTCCGGCTGTGGGACTCGGCGAGAAAATCATCTGCCTTGTCGGTGCGATCTGAGCCGCGTGGCGGGTCGATGCGCAAATGTGGGGCGCAGCATACTGATTTTTTTGGGGAATTCCCAGCTTGGTGTGCGGGGTAGGGCTGTTGGGTTGATCACGAGTGCTGTGGTAACCCTGAATTTTTCCGGTGAATGTTCCGCCGCCTTCGCGGGCAAGCCCGCTCCTACAGGGGCTGTGCCATGCCTGTTGAAGCGTGATTGCCCGCAATGAAATTGCCTTGGTGTTACAGAAACGGCACCGGTGGCCTGCGTTTGTTCAGCGTTGACCACCAGAACACCCAGCCCAATACCCTGATGTTCTGTTCTTCGATTTGTGCGGGCCTGAAGATTTCATCCGGGTGTTCTGCGCGGTTATGGCTGCGCAATCGCAGTGCGTTGCCCGGCATTCGGTGCAGGTATCTGATGCGTAGCATGCCGTCGTGTTCGATGGCGTAGATTTCGCCATCCACAATCTGGGTCAGACCACGGTCGATGGCCAGGGTGGAGCCATCTTCTATGCGTTCGGCCATGCTGTTGCCAATCATGTGGATGCAGATGGCGTCGGCGTGGTTGATTTCCAGTGAGTCGAGATGGCTGCGGGGTAGCCTGATCGATTGGCTGGGGTCTTCGATGACGTGGGTTTTGCCGGAGCCGGGGGCCGTGGCGGTTTCCTTGTAGAGGGGGAGTTCGACGTCGTAGGGCTCGATAACCGTATAGACGCCGCGAATGGCTTGGGCGTCGAAGGTATTGCCGGATTCGTCGTGCAGACGCAGGTGCGTGGCATCCTTCGGGCCATCGCCTGTTTTCAGCCATTCGCTGTTGACGGACAGTTTTCTGGCAACTTCTTCCATGCAGTGGGCGGGCACACCGCGGGTGAACCAGTTATGGACATTTTGCGGGGCCGTGTTCAGGAAATCGGCAAACCCGGTTGTCGTGATGTTGGCTAATCCAAGGAGCGCTTTGAATCGAGGGCCGCTAGTGTTCTTTTTCATAAACACGAGTCTACTGGCGCGGTATAAGGCTTTGAATAAACGAACCGTTCAAATTTCGCGGGAATTTTACGACCGGATGTAAGACGTTCTTGAGGAAAATTAAACAAGAAAACACCAAAACAAGCCCTCTTAAACAAGGCGTTTAAGCGGTGCTTTCAAGCGCCCACAAAAAACCCCGGATCACCGGGGTTTTTCTTGAAGCTTGCAGCTGCTATTAGCCTTTATAGGCAGCAACCGACTTGGTGATCGCAGCACGGGCGGCGTCTGCGCCGTCCCAGCCTTCGATCTTGACCCACTTGCCTTTTTCGAGATCTTTGTAGTTCGCGAAGAAGTGCTCGATCTGCTGAATCAGCAGGGCTGGCAAATCAGTGTATTCCTTCACGTCGACGTACAGCTGGGACAGCTTGTCGTGTGGAACAGCGATGACTTTGGCATCGCCGCCGCCGTCGTCGGTCATGTTCAGGATGCCGACCGGACGGGCGCGGATCACGGAGCCTGGAGCAACCGGGTAAGGGGTCACGACCAGCACGTCCAGGGGATCACCGTCGTCAGCCAGGGTGTTCGGGATGTAACCGTAGTTGGCCGGGTAGAACATTGGGGTGGCCATGAAACGGTCAACGAACAGGCAATCGCTGTCTTTGTCGATTTCGTATTTGATCGGCGCGTGGTTGGCCGGGATCTCGATCGCGACGTAGATGTCGTTCGGCAGGTCTTTGCCAGCCGGAATCTTGCTGTAGCTCATTGGGCGTTGCCCCCGTTAGTTGACCAAAAACACTTGGCCGGATTGACCAAAAAGTGGCGGCGATTATAGGCATATTCCTGTGTCGACGCCACGTACCAGAAGTCGTGTGGAACCTTAGTCGTGCGCTTGATAGACCGGGTCCGTGGCCTGAAGTTGCCTCAGGCGGCCCAGCGGATCTTGCCGGTAAAAAAGCTTCAGCTGTGCGTACACCTGTGGATAAGCCTCGTGCAGTAAATCCGGGGCGCTGAAGAAGTACTCGCTGGTGACGGCGAAAAACTCGGCGGGATTTTCGGCGGCATACGGATCGATGGCGGTCTCGGCGTCCGGATTGCGTTCCAGTTGCCGGTCGAGGTCTTCGTAGGCGTGCTGCATGACCCTGGCCCAGTCGCTGACCCGCATGTCGGCATGCAGCGGCGGCAAACCATTGGCGTTGCCGTTGAGCATGTCGAGTTTGTGCGCCAGTTCGTGGATCACCAGGTTGTAGCCTTCCCAGCCACCGCTGGCCATGACGCCGGGCCAGGCGAGGATGATCGGCCCCTGTTGCCAGGCTTCGCCGCTGTGTTCGCCGTCCCATTCGTGCTCGACACCGCTGGCATCACGATGGCGCTGGGGACTGAGAAAATCGTCGGGGTAGAGAATGATTTCGTGAAAACCCTGGTACCAATTCAGATCGCCAAGGTGCAGCAATGGCAGTTGCGCCTGGGCGGCCAGCAGCAGGCGTTGTTCCTGATGCAATTCGACACCGGGCAGGGCGGTCAGGTGCTTGTCTTGCAGAAACAGCACGCAGGCCTGGCGCAGCCATTGGTCTTCGGCGGCGCTGAGACCATCAAGAAAACTCAGATGGTGGCGCACCCGTTGCCACATGTCATCGGCAATCGGGTGCCTGGCCAGGGTGCGCCGGCGTCGCCAGGCACTGAGTGACCACATATCGAATCAGCGCGTTTCGGCTTTGGAGTTCGAACTGCCATAACGGCTGCGGAGGAAGCCGATGATCATTGGCAGCATTGAAACCACAATGATGCCGATCACCATCAGTGACAGGTTTTTCTTGATGAACGGCACGTTACCGAAGAAATAGCCGAGGGTCACAAGTCCGCCGACCCACAGGATGGTGCCGAATACGCTGAAGGCGAAGAATCGTGGGTAAGGCATTTTCCCTACGCCGGCGACGAACGGCGCAAAGGTACGAATAATTGGCAGGAAGCGCGCCAGGGTCACGGTTTTGCCACCGTGCTTGTCATAAAAGTCGTGGGTTTGTTGCAGATAGTCGCGACGGAAGATTTTCGAATTCGGGTTGCGGAACAATCGCTCGCCGGCCGTTCGTCCGATGAGGTAGTTGGTGCTGTCACCCAGAATAGCCGCGAGCATCAGCAAGCCGCCCAGCAACACCGGGTCCATGCCGCCCCCGGCTGCAACGGCGCCGGCGATGAATAGCAGCGAGTCGCCCGGCAGGAAGGGCATGACCACCAGGCCGGTTTCACAGAAGATCACCAGAAACAGAATGGCGTAGATCCATGCCCCATAGTTGTTGACCAGCATATCGAGGTAAACATCGAGATGCAGGATTAGATCGAGCGGGTTGAAATCCATGGAGGGCACCTGTGATGACGGCCCGACTCGGCAGGCCTGTGCGGATAACTCGAGTAAGGCTACAGACGAGTGTAGTTTTTCTTACACGTCGGAAAGATCGGAATTATACGATCTGGAAAGTGAAAAACGCGTCGAGATTGTAGCGGGGGATGTCTAAGGGGTAATTGGCAGTCTGATGACAATTAATAACCCCGAAACCTGTAGGAGCGAGCCTGCTCGCGATGGTCGTGAACGATAATGCTGAGCGCCTGACACCCAGTGGTGTTCTCGGGATCATCGCGAGCAGGCTCGCTCCTACAGGGGGCGGATGAAGCGCTACAGCTCGTCGCTGATCGGCAACACGTAGTTCTTGAACTCGGTGTCTGCCTTGAAGCCAATGGATTCGTAGGTTTTCTGCGCGACTTCGTTGTTGCTGCTGGTGGAGACACGCATGCGCACGGCATTGGTTTCCTTGGCCATTTTCTTCGCGGTGCGAATCAGATGGTCAGCCACCAACTGGCGGCGGGCGTCTTCGGCGACATAAATGTCATTGAGGATCCAGACGCGTTTGAGTGATAGCGACGAGAAGCTCGGGTACAGCTGACAGAAACCCATCAGTTTGTTGTCGTCCTCATCGGACAAGGCCAGGTAGATCACCGATTCCTTGCGACGCAGGCGTTTTTCGAGGAACGCCCGGGACGAGTCCGGATACGGCAGGGAACCATAAAACTCGCGATATTTGACGAACAACGGGGTCAGCAAATCCAGGTGTTCGAGGGTCGCTTGAATAATCCGCATGGTAGGTCTCGTCTTCAAGTGGCTGTCTTGCGTGCTTTGACGGCGACGGGAAACCCTGGCGGCCGTGCGTCGATCCTGCCTGAAACCGGAACGATAGTGCAATGCGCAAGCGGTTCAGGCCTGCGGCGGCCCTAACAGGAAATTACCTTTCATGTCCGCTCCTGCGTCCGACTCCAATGTCTGAACCTGTGCTTCGTCCTTCAGATTGACCCCCGACAGCTGCCGCCGACAGGCCTCGCGCATCAGATACAGCAAACGGTGTGCCGCCATGCCGTAACTCAGTCCTTCAAGACGCACGTTGGAGATGCAGTTTCGGTAGGCGTCCGTCAGGCCGACCTTTGGATTGTAGGTGAAATATAACCCCAGGCTGTCTGGCGAGGTGAGGCCAGGGCGTTCGCCGATCAGAATCACCGTCATTTTTGCGCCCAGCAGCTCGCCAATTTCGTCCGCCACGGCAACGCGCCCCTGTTCCACCAGGACCACCGGGGCCACGGACCAGTTTTCAGCGCGGATCTGTTCTTCCAGTCGTGCCAGAAACGGCAGCGTATGGCGGTGGACAGCCAATGCAGACAAACCGTCGGCGACCACGATGACCAGATCGACCCCGCCCGGATTGGCCGAGGCGTAATTGCGCAGGGTCTGTGCCGACTCGGCGCTCAACTGACGCCCCAAATCGGGGCGTTGCAAATAGCTGTTCCGGTCTATCGCCGCACTGTGCAACAAAACGCTTTCATGCCCGCGTTCGGCCAGTTGCGAGCGCAGGGCTGGATGGTCGAATGGCAGATGCACCGCATCCCGTGCCTGGGCATGGGCGTATTGAAAGTCCAGCTGCGCCCGGGTAGGCATGCTGGTCCCGGTGCGGCCCAGGGCAATCCGCGCCGGTGTCAGGCGTCGCAGCTCCAGCCATGGGTTGTGCGGGTCGAAGGGTAGTTTTTCCATATCAATGCTCATCCCAGTTGCGCCAGGGCCTGGCGAAAGGCCGGTGGCAGACTGTTGCCGAAGAGAACCCTGCCGTCCGCCTGGGTGAAGATGCCCATTTTCGCCAGCCACTGTTCGAATTCCGGTGCCGGCTTGAGCCCCAGTGTCTGCCGGGCATAGAGCGCATCGTGGAACGACGTGGTCTGGTAGTTGAGCATGATGTCGTCGGAGCCGGGGATGCCCATGATGAAATTGATCCCGGCCACGCCCAGCAAGGTCAGCAAAGTGTCCATGTCATCCTGGTCGGCCTCGGCATGGTTCGTGTAACAGATGTCGCAACCCATCGGCACGCCGAGCAGCTTGCCGCAGAAGTGGTCTTCGAGGCCGGCGCGGATGATTTGCTTGCCGTTGTAGAGGTATTCCGGGCCGATGAAGCCGACGACGGTGTTCACCAGAAACGGGTTGAAGTGTCGTGCGACCGCATAGGCCCGGGTTTCGCAGGTCTGTTGATCGACGCCGTGGTGGGCGTTGGCCGACAGGGCGCTGCCCTGGCCGGTTTCGAAATACATCAGGTTCTGCCCGAGTGTGCCGCGATTGAGGCTCAGCCCGGCGTCGTAACCCTCCTTCAACACGTTCAGGTTGATGCCGAAGCTGGCGTTGGCCGCCTCGGTGCCGGCGATCGACTGGAACACCAGGTCCAGTGGCACACCGCGGTTGACCGCTTCGATTGACGTGGTGACATGGGTCAGCACGCACGCCTGGGTTGGAATCTCGTAACGCTGGATGATTGCGTCGAGCATCTCCAGCATGGCGCAGATCGAGGCGATGCTGTCGGTGGCCGGATTGATACCGATCATTGCATCGCCGTTACCGTGCAGCAGGCCATCGAGAATGCTCGCGGCGATACCGGCCGGTTCGTCGGTAGGGTGATTGGGTTGCAGGCGAGTGGACAGGCGGCCGCGCAGACCGAGGGTGCCGCGAAATTGCGTGACCACGCGGATTTTCTGCGCCACCAGTACCAGGTCCTGCACACGCATGATTTTCGAGACCGCGGCTACCATTTCCGGTGTCAGGCCGGGCGCGAGGGCGCGCAGCACCTGCTCATCGGCGGCATCGCTGAGCAGCCAGTCGCGAAATCCGCCGACGGTGAGGTGACTGACGATCGCGAATGCCTGTTTATCGTGGGTGTCGATGATCAGCCGGGTGACTTCATCGACTTCGTAGGGAATCAGTGCTTCCTGCAGGAAATGACTCAGCGGAATGTCGGCCAGGGCCATCTGCGCGGCAACGCGCTCGCCATCGTTGAGGGCGGCGACACCGGCCAGAAAGTCCCCGGAGCGCGCCGGGCTGGCTTTGGCCATCACTTCCTTGAGGCTGTCGAAGCGATAGGTCTGGGCGCCGACGGAATGGGAAAATACGGCCATGGAGCGGTGTCCTTCTGTTCTGTAAATGACCACCGTATCCCTGTGGGAG
>NZ_WTFT01000046.1 GCF_009861505.1 Pseudomonas izuensis
AGGAGGAGTCCATATACGGTCATCGAATGACTACGAATTCAGGGGCGATTCAATTCAAGGCCTCAAGGGAGGCTCAATCTTCCTGCAATGCAGTTGTATCGCTGGAGTGATAGCCACCTCCCAGCGCCTTGATCAGGGCTATTTCGCTTTCCAGCCGCTGCCCTTGCAACAAGGTAAGACCGCTATGCTCGGCCAGCAGGGGCAGGTTCGACTCAAGCGCTGTAACCCGGTCCAGCAGACCGCGCTGGTAGTGCGCCGTGGCGCTGTCGCGATTGAAACGCATATTGCCGATGCGCGTTTGCTGCAGTTGTTCCTGGGTTTCCAACCCCTGCTGTTTGTTGCCGGCCACGGCGACATCGCGCACCGCGTCGAGCACGGCCTGGTTGTACTGGTACACCAAGCCATTACTCAAACTACGGGCGGTGGCCAATTCGGCATTGAGGCGGCCGCCATCGAAAATCGGCAGAGTCAGCCCCGGGACCAGGTTGATCTGCCGGCTGCCGTGGGCCCACAAATCGCCCATGTGCAGGGCGTCGGCGCCGAAGAAGGCTTTGATATCGAAACTGGGGTAGAAGGCCGCCTTGGCCGCATCCATGTTCGAATAGGAGGCTTGCACCAACCATCGCAGAGCCTGGAGGTCCGGTCGCCTTGCCAACAGTTCGTAACCCAGGCTGTCAGGCACCCCATAAATGTGTTCCGGTAACGAGCGCGGTGCCAGCGGCAAGGTGACATCGGCCCCTACGCCGAGCAGCGCGCGCATGGCCTCGCGCAGTTGCAATACCTGGCTGCGCAAGGAGACAACCTGGCGATCGATCAGCGCCTGATTGCTCAACGCTTGCTGTTTTAACGGCTGCGACTCCAGACCCCGCTCGATGCGTGCCTGGTGCGCGGCCACCACCTCGGTAGTGATGGTCGACATGTGTTGCAAGTCGTCGAGTAGCTGCTGAGCTGTCTGGATTTGGAAATACAGCATGGCCACATTGCTCGAGACCTCCAGTTCGACCCAGGCCGCCTCGGCCTGACGCGCATTGTGTACGCCCAGGGCGGCGTCTACCTGAGCCCGTTGACGCCCCCAGAGATCCAGTTGGTAGACACCACCGAGACCCACCACGCCCTCGGTGTACCAAGGTCCGGTAAGCCCCAGGGCTGGCTCATTCCGGGCGAATGGCCCAAGGAAACCGTTGGCCGAGACGTGTTGGCGATTGACCAGCGCGATCAACTGGACTTGCACGCCCGTCAAGGATTTCACGGTGTCGGCCTGGGCCCGGGCCTGGTCGATATGGCTGCGGGCAATCGCGATGCCGGGGGCTTGGGCGAGGGCCATCTCAATCAGTTGGTTCAGTTGGGGATCTTCGTATCGCCTCCACCAACGCGCCTCTGGCCAACCTTCGCGAGTCAGGTGCAGATCGTCAGCCAGACGTAGTTCAGCCGGGTCCCGTGGCGGTGCCAGGCTGCCTTCTTCGCGGATCAATGCGCAGCCACCCAAAAACAGGCACAGGCCGAGCAGCCATGCGCAATGAACGTGTCTGTTCATGGGCTCGGCTCCGAGAGGGCACCTTGCTCAAAGTGTCGCCAGTCTGGTAACGAATCCAGCAGCTGGTGCAGCGTGCGCAGGTCACGCAGCAGGGCTTCGGCGTTCGCGCCGTCCCCAGCCATCGAAATGTCGAGCGTAGGCAAAATCTCCAGTTTCGTATCCCGCGATTGCAGGTGTACGGCGTAGCCCTCAAGCCAGGCACCCATTTCCTGTTGCTGCTGGTCCAGCCAATGCTGGGTTGGCGTCGGGAGTTGCGCATCGAGTGCCACTCGATCACGTTGCAATTGGGTGGCCAGCAGGAGGACTTCCCTCGCCTTGGCCAGCAACGTCTGGGTGAACAGTGTCAGCTCCTCATGTTCGCCCTGATGCCAGCCGGGCTCCAGGGCCACCCGCGCAAGCATGGCCTCGGACTCGGCGAGCTGGCGCCAACTGCGCAGGCTTTGCCCGTGCAGGCGGTCAGATGTATCTCCCGTTTCCAGTGCCGGCGAGCGCAGCAGAGCGGCGATCTCGCGCAGGGCTTCAGCCAGGCGTCGGCGCAGGCTGTCGCCCTCGCTTTCCGGCCAGAGCACGCCATGCACCAGGGTGCTGACCAGTACACCGAGCAGGATACCCACCAGCCGGTCGCGGATTTCCGTAAGGTCGATGCTCGGGCCAAATTGTTCGAGCAGGGCTAGAGCGAAGCAAAACATGATCTGCAGACCGGCGTAGCTGATGCGTTCGGAGCCTGCGGCTACCCATGCACCGAGGGCGATCACCGGCAGGCTCATGGCTAGCAGGCCAACCAGCGTCTCGATGTGCGGGACAACGAAGACGATACACAGCAGTGCCAGCGCGCTACCCACCAGGCAGCCGCCGATCCGCAACAGGCCCTTCTGGGTCGAGGCGCCGAGGCTGGGCAAGGCAATGATGACGCAAGTCAGCATCACCGTGTGGATGCCCGGCCAGTTCACGCCGTTGTAGAACACGTAGCAGATTAGTGTGGCCAGCCAGGTCTTGAAAGCGAAGCGCAGGTAATTGGGGTTGCTGAAAGCATCACTCGCCAGCAAGGGTTCCTTGGCCGCAGGAGCAGCGGATGGCGTGGCACGTTCTGCAACGGCCAAGGCGCGCAAGGCATCGCGCATTTCTTCCAGTGCAGGGGGGGCCAACAAGCGCTGCAAGGCTTCACTTTTCAGTACGGGGGGCTGCGACAGGGTATCGGTGTCAATGGCTGTGGCCAGCGCCGTACAATCCTGGCGCAACGCAGACAGGGCCTCGGTGTCGTCACAGTTGGACGCCAACGCGGCCGCCGCCGCGTACAAACGGGACACACAGGTGATCAACGCCAGTTGTTCGACCTCCCAGGTGTCATTCCCAGAGACGCGCATGCTGGCGAACTTCAGCAGTTTGTGCAGGCTGAGCACCCCCTGCTGGACTTCCACCGCGCCGATCCGCGCCGTTTCCGGATGCCCCTCACCCAACGCGGCCAGGCGTCTGTCGATTTGTGTCAGTTGCCTGCGCATCGTTTCGCGCAATTGCCGCCGGGGCTCTTTGGGCAACAACAAGGTGTTCACCAGCAAGGTCACCAGGGTCGGGTAGACCACCGCCATCCACACCCACAGGCAACCGCGCAACAGCAGTTCCGGTTGTGCAATGAGGTCCACCAGGCTCTGCACGTAAATGGTGACGATGGCCACCACGAAGAACAGCGGTCCGAGGCGTGTTGCGCGCATGGCGAACACACTGACGAGGAACACCACGCTCGCGCAGAGGATGCGCAGCAACGGGTAGCCGTAGGTGAACTTGAGCAGGAGGATGGCAATGCCGATGGCGATGGTCGCGCTGACGATGAACAGGATGCCGGCCATGCGCGTCAGCACCAGGTTACTTTGGCTGACGAAAAACACCAGGATCAGCGACAGCGCCAGCAGCGGCACTTCCAGGCTCATGGAGAGGATGATCACCAGCGCGCAGGCCAGCACATTGCGCAACAGTGCATTGCCACGCCCCGGAAAGGGCGAAAGCTCGGCATCAAGGAAGCGCCAGAAGCGCCGCTCCCACGTTGGT
The DNA here is from genome assembly GCF_009861505.1 of Pseudomonas izuensis. Taxonomy (GTDB): domain Bacteria; phylum Pseudomonadota; class Gammaproteobacteria; order Pseudomonadales; family Pseudomonadaceae; genus Aquipseudomonas; species Aquipseudomonas izuensis. The sequence goes on from NZ_WTFT01000046.1 coordinate 3,578, forward strand.
GCAACGTTCATTGCGGCGAGTTCCCATCTTGACCGGCATGAATCAACGCCACGGCCGATGCGCCGATGCGGAACAGGTTCGGGTCGGGATTATCGACTCGGATGCGTACCGGAAAGCGCTGTGCCACTCGCACCCAGTTGATGGTCCGCGCGATTTTCGGCAGCCCTGCGGCCTGGGCGCCGCCGTCATCAGGGAACACACCGAAACCAATGGAATCGACTGTGCCGCTGAAGGTGCGGCCACTGTCGCTCATCAGGTAGAGGGTACTGGGGCTGCCTTTGTGGATCTTGTCCAGTTCGGTCTCGCGGAAGTTCGCCACCACGTACCAGCGACGTGTGTCGATCAGGCTGAAAAGGGGGTGGCCGGCGGCAGCGAACTGACCGTTGGAGGTGGTCAAACCGACAATGAGCCCGTCGAAGGGTGCGCGTACCACACTGTGTTCCAGGTCAAGCTCGGCGCGGGCTATTTCCGCCTGAATTACTGCGCGTTTGCTCACCAGCGCATCGACGCCGCTGACCGCGGCAGCAGCTTGTTTGGCCTGCAGCAGCGCCGCGTTCAATTCGGCACGAGCGCTCTTGGCGGCAGTGCGGGCCTGGTCTACCTGTTCCTCGGAGACATAGCCGGGTGACAACAGGGGCTCCATGCGCCGCAGTGTATCGGCGCTCTGTGCAGCGGCGGCCTTGGCTCGTTCGACACTGGCTTTCACCGCTTCGGAGTTGAACTGCTGGGCATCAACCTGACGCTGGCTCAGGATGATTTCCTTGTTCAGCGCTTGCAGCGAGGCTTGAGCCTGGTCCAGCACGTCCTGATACACCCGCGCGTCGATGCGCAGGAGTACGTCTCCCTGTTTCACCTGCTGGTTCTCGAGCACGGCCAGTTCTTCGATGCTGCCGCTCACCTCGGGGGTGACGTTTATGGTGTCGGCATACACGTAGGCATCATCGGTACGTGGAGTGGTGTCCAGACGCCAGACGACCCACAGCAACATCACCAGCGTCAACCCGAGCAATACGAGAACGATCAAGCGTCGAGGCAGTTTGTTCACAGCGGATTCGCTCATGATGCAGGTCCCCGGTCAATTCTGGAAAAACAGCAGCCAGGTGCTCATCGACAATAACGCGGTCAAAACCGGATAGGTCAGAACCGAAGGCGCCAGCCAGGTTGCGAAACCTAGCCGTGCAAGCAGTACCTGAATCAGAAAGGCCAGCAGCATGCCGACGAGGATGCAGAACAACCAGTCGGGGAAGTAAGCCCCCAGGACTGGAATCGAAGGGGCGTTGGAGCAACCCGACAGCGGAACAATCAGCAATAGTGCCAACACGTTGTGTTTACGGCTCATTTGAGCTTCCACCCCATTGCAAAGCGGCAATTGGCCGATGCTGTCTACACGACCCAGGACTGTCACAGCACCTAGAATACCAATGGCTGGCTTCTGATGGTTGAACCTGGCTGAATCTGCCGGACTATCAGGTACGTAGCGGCGGCGTCCATGCCTACGCTATGATTTCCATACTCAGCCGCGTATGAAGGCTAGCAAATCAGCATTGATCTGTTCCGCATTGGTGGTAGGCATGCCGTGGGGAAGGCCCGGATACGTCTTGAGCGTTGCGTGCTTCAACAGCTTGGCGGACAGTGGAGCAGAGTCGGCAAACGGCACGATTTGGTCGTCCTCTCCATGCATGACCAGTGTGGGGACCTGGATGGCCTTCAGATCCTCAGTGAAATCGGTCTCGGAAAAAGCCTTGATGCAGTCGTAATGCGCTTTGGCACCGCCCATCATGCCTTGGCGCCACCAATTGTCGATGACGCCTTGGGAGACTTTGGCGCCGGGGCGATTGAAGCCATAGAAAGGCCCCGCCGGTACATCGACGTAAAACTGAGCGCGGTTTGCGACCAGTGCTGCCCGGAACCCGTCGAACACCTCCAGAGACAGACCGCCGGGGTTTTTCTCCGATTTGACCATGATCGGCGGGACGGCGCTGATCAGTACGGCTTTGGCTACTCGTCCGGGTTTGGCCCGAGCCGTGTAGCGCGCTACCTCGCCCCCACCGGTGGAGTGGCCCACATGAATGGCACCCTTGAGGTCGAGCGCATCGGTCAGTTCGATAACGTCGGCGGTATAAGTGTCCATATCGTTACCTTCCCAGGTTTGGGTCGAGCGCCCGTGCCCACGGCGGTCGTGAGCGATTACACGATAGCCCTTGAGCAGGAAGAACATCATCTGATTGTCCCAGTCGTCGGCGCTCAATGGCCAGCCATGATGAAACACGATGGGCGTCGCGTTCTTCGGACCCCAGTCTTTGTAGAAAATTTCGGAGCCGTCTTTGGTAGTAATAGAGTTCATGACTTGTACTCCTTTGTTACCAGGTTTGGGTAAGGTTGTAGATTGCTTGTTAGCGGCCTGCGTCAACTCGGAAAAGCTGGAGAGCGGTATCAACAAACCTGCGGCCACGACGGCTGAACTCGTCAGTATGGCCCGACGCTGGAGATCTATTTCTCGAATGGAATCTTTCATTGGCGATTTGATCCCTGATGAAAATTGAGGGAAGGAATCTCGAACGCATTCATGACTCGGCGTCATTCTTGCTGAATGGACAACCTGCGCGTTCCAGAGCAGCCTGCCGACCCTTCCAGCCACCCGTGCGGTAAGCAACCGAGACCTCGTACACACCGCGACGCGCGGCAAGGACGGGATCGTCCGACGGCTCGATACCGTCGGTTAATCGTGTGGGGTCGTGCATCATCACCGGGTCGCCGATCTCTTCGACGGAGGTCGTTCGAACGATCTTGAGCTGCCCAATGCATACGCGCGGGCGATCCTCGGGCCACGGTGCATTCGGGTCGTCCTTTGGGTCACCTGCGCCCGCAAGTTGCAAGACAAGATTGAAAATCACCGGCGCCTCGCGCAGCCGCGCTTCGAGTTCCTCGAAGAGATAGGACGGCGCTTGCTTTTGCAGTTCGTCCAACGTCTGGCCGACAACGCCAGCCTCGGGCTCCCAGTGATAGCGCGCGTATTGCGGCTCATCCGCAGCGTTCACAAAGCGAAAGGCATGGAGCATGTGAAACGCTGTCTGGGCGAAGCTGACGGATGCCGGCAGGGCTTTGGCGAGCTGGACCGCGTGCGCGACCCAAGGACGGGCGGTGAGGAACGGCCCGATCCGGTCGGGATCCGGTTGGCCGGTTTCGGGATCAGGTCGAACGGCCTCGAGAAACTCCAGTGTTTCTTCGGGCGTTCGCGCAAAAAACAGCGGGATCGGCAGGGAGACCAAATCTGTCAGGGTGCCATCGGGAAGATAAAAACGTACCGCCATCGAGGCCGTCGTAGCCGGCCCCCAGGGATTCCCCGACCGGCTGTTCGAGTAGCGCACTGTCACCGGGACGGAGTCACCCTGCAGGTGCACGGCTCTACTGATTTTTCCCGCCTCGGGGGTGGCCGTGAATACACCTGCGTAATAGCGGCCCGAGGCATGCACATCCCGATAACCGGGATGAAACCCCTGAAAATTCTGGTGGATCATCTCCACTAACTTCGCGGACAGGCGGTACTGTCCGTGATTGACGTAGTTGTTCATTTTCGCTCCTCAGGACGGTTTCAACTGGCGGCAGAGTCCAGCAAGACATCGAGCGCCTTCTGCGTCTTCAATGCCTTCCACACTTCCCGGACGGGCGCCGCCGGATACGCGCTGTAGAAGCCGACTGCCGTGACTTGCTGGCTTACGACCCAGTCGTTGATGCTCGGACTGTGGATGCCGGGATAGCCGACAAATTCGTTAAAAAGCAGGTCGATCTCCTCGGGAATAAGAGTGCCGAAGTCGCCCATGTAGGTATCCCAGGTTCCGTCAAAGGTGGAGGCGAATATGACCCGGGTGTCGTTGTCAAAAATGACGAACCGCAGGTCGTGCACTGTACCGATGCGATCCGTATTCTTTTGGCGCTCGCCTGTGAATCCATCGGCGAGGAGCTTGCGCATTCGTTCCGCACCTCCTGGCTTGAGCTTGCAGATCAGTGTGAACTCGTTCGATTGTCCTGCCTTCGTGCCGGGCCGAGCCTCGGTTACGGTCGTTGTGTCAGTCATCGCAGCCTCCTATGGGGTTACTGTTTCTGGTCTAACTATTGGTTCTCCTCGTCCAGTGCGGCCATCCACTTCAATGCACGCAGGCCGGGCATGAAACAGTATTCGCCACCGCGGACGGCAACGAACTGCGGTAGCCCGTGAAGGCGACGACGGATGGGGCGCCTTGGAATGGTGAAAATCCCTTCACCTGCGCTATTGCCCACGATCGGGTCCTGCTCATTTGCGTGAGCGATGAAGTTGCCGTCGGTCATCCATTGCGATTGCACGAATTCGAATTGCCGTTTCAGGTGCGCTCCGATCAACAGGAAAACGCCGCCGCGTTCCGCGCCGTCATCTTCGAGCACACCTTCCGGCAGAGCAGGGCCGTAATTCGTGCCTCGACGCAGGAAGTGGTGGAGATTCGTGGCGACGAGTTCGTTCTTCAGTGCGTCGCGCGGATTCACACGCCGAACGTGCGCACTGAAGGGGCACTTCAAGCCCTGCATGTCATCTTCGTAGCTGAAGCAGTCATTGCGCTGGGCATCTGCGCCCAGCGCGGCATCATCTCGCTCGGGAGCGAGAGCCAGCGGCGCACCGCTGCGCCATCTGCCGACCATCTTTGCGGCGATCAACTCCTGTTCTTCGGCCGATGCGGCGTGCTCTGCCAGGTACTTTCGAAAATCGGCAACCCTGGTGTGAAACTTGCGAAAGGCCAGAAAGGTACCGTTTCGTCGCAACACCTCGGGCTCTGGCCCCGTCGCTGTCTCACCCACCTCGTCTGGATAACCCAGGATGAACTCGCCGGCCTTGAGCGAAGGTCCATAGCCTGGGTGCGCGCGGGCGCCACTGCCTTCGACGTGAGGGTTGTGGAGTCCGTCCTTGAACCCGAATGGATTGCGCCCGCCAGGAAGCTCACTGAACTGCAAGCGATAGATAACTTTTACCGCAGGCAGGTCATGGTGGCTCTGCCTCGCCAACTCCAGCACCGTCTCGAGACTTTCGTGGTCTTTGGAATAGATCGCCAGCGCAACGTGCATGTCCGCCGTGCCGAACGGATATTCCCAGTGGGCTGGCGCGTTGCCTCCGACATCATTCAGAACGGCTGCTCGCGCCGCCATTCCTTCGCGAAATTCCGCCGGGAAACTGTCCAGTGACGCCTGGGGCACCCCCAGAGCTTTGATACCTTGATAGGTGAAGGCGATGCCTACCCACCCGGGGAGTGTGGGTGCCCACCAGTCGTTCGCCGGTGCCACATGAGGGATGATGCGCCGGAGCATCTCACGGCCCTGCGCTGCATCGTCGATACGCAGTATCACGTACTCTCCCTTGTACGGAGAGGGGCGCGGGCGCAGGACTGTTGCCTGTATGTCGCTCGTTTCGAGCGCTATGGCATCGCTTGTCGCGATGGTTGCTTCAATTGGCGTTTTCATTTCGGCTGGCTCTGGTTGGAGTGACGAAGCGGGATGTTCAGCGTGGAGTGGAACCACTCATCCATCTCAACGACGGGCAGTTGGTCGATGCGCTCGGTCTGGTTCATGGTCGTCGGCCAGCCGACTTTGATGGTCACCAGGAAATCTGACATGGTGATACTCCAGAGTGGATGAGGGTTGGTTGCCGCGTTCATTCCGATGTATTGACTGCCGACGTGATGCGCCATCCGGCTGTTGTCAGAGTCACGAGGTAGATCACCCCAAATCGTGACATCACCGCTCCCGTGCCATCGCGGCGCAACCACAACGCGTCGACCAGTGCCGCCTGGGGGTTGAGCAGGTTGATCTGACATTCGTCGAGCGTGGATCCCGCGAAGCCCGCGCAACGTAGCCGATCGATCTCGCCACCCATGCCATCTGCGCCGGTGATTGCGGCGTCGTCCCTCATGACCATGTGGAATGTCGAGCCGACGAATCTGAGCGGCGCGCCATAGAATTCGAGCAATGCGTCCATGTCCGAACGCTTGCCAACTGCAAGTTCCACGAAGGTGGCACCGTAGCGCTGAAAGAAACCACGAAGCCGGGAGATGATCTCGGCTTCGCCCGCAACCCAAATAGCGTGCTGAGGCTTCATCAGGCTCGCTCCGTCCCGTGTGGAATGCAGACCGCTCTGCCACGAAGTTTCCCGTCCGCCAGGTCGCGGTAAGCTTCTGCCACATGGCACAGCGGATAACGATCGACGATCGTCTCAATTCTTCCGAGTCGGGCGAGATCAATGATCTCGCGCAGATTCAGTGTGCCCCCATTGAGGCTGGTGGTGAGTTGAGCGCCCCACGGTACTTCGTGCAGTCCGAACGGTACGGTCTTGAGTGCTGCGCCGACGAGCGTCAGCCGACCCAGTCTCGCCAGTGCAGCGACGGCTGTCTTGAGCGTACTTTCGGCACCCACACAATCGAGTATGAAATTCGCTCCGGCGCCGGCAGTGATGTCCCGAATCTGTTCCGCGGTGCTTACGTCACTGGAAAGCGTATTGTCTGCTCCGTGCTCCTTGGCAAGTGCCAGATGCGCCTGGTCATTGTCCACCGCGATGACTCGCGCGCCGCAGAGAGTCCGGAGAAATTGAACAGCGAGCAGCCCAAGACCGCCGACACCGATCACCACTGCGGTGGAGCCGGGCACGAGTGTTGGCAGGGCAGGCTTGATCGCGGTATAGGTAGTAAGGCCGGCATCGGTCAGGGGGGCGGCGAGGACCGGGTCGAAATCACCCATGGGAACCACGAACCGCGCCTCGACCAGGACATACTCTGCCAGCCCACCATCGAACCCCACGCCGGCGCCGATCAGCCGCGAAATGTAGTAGCAGAAATTCTCTTCACCGCGCCTGCACGCAGGACAGTGCCCGCAGCTTCCCCATACAGGCACTACCGCGACCGGCTCACCGCTCTTGAATCCGACAACGCCCGAGCCGATCTGCGCAACCCAGCCAGCAATCTCATGACCCAGTGTCAGCGGAGGTGGCATATCCAACCATTCGGCCGTAGTGCGTTTCATCAGGCCCAGATCGGTGTGACAGAGCCCACAGCCACCCACTTTGATGAGCAGTTGGCCGGGGCCCGGCGAGGGTCTCGCCACCTCTTGGAACTGCGGATGTTCCTGGGCCCGCATCAGGCGATACGCAATCATGTATTGAGTCCTCAGTTAAAATGCACCTACTCGCAAGACAAGTGGCTCGCCGCCTGTCCATGTAGCGCGTCCTGCAGTTGAACCAGTGACAACGTTTTAGCGCGTGGGCTACGGGAAAGTCGTGAGGGGGTGGTGATATCGACGTGGAGTTTTGGTGAGGACGGTACCCATCGGACGTATACTGGCCAGCGGGTACCAGGCTTTCGGGGGGAATCTTGTGCAGACAGCCGTCAGAGTGGGTAGCTGGCTCATCGATCCGAGCCTCAACAACATGTCCGCCGAGGGCAAGACGGTTCGACTTGAGCCCAAGGTAATGGGTGTGTTGCTGTGCTTGGCCGGGCACCCTGGCGAAACGGTCTCCAAAGAGCAATTGTTTCAGGCCGTCTGGCCAAACACTGTCGTAACCGAAGACGCGTTGAAGCGCTGCATCGCCGAGTTGCGCCGCGCCTTCAACGACGATGCCCGCCAGCCCAGCATCATCGAGACCATTTCCAAACGAGGCTATCGGCTGATCGCGCCAGTCGTCGTCCCCATTACCTCGACAACTGTCGCCGAGAACGCAGTCAGCGACTCCATCGTAGTGCTGCCGTTTATCAACATCAGCGGCGATCTAGAGAACGAATACTTTGCCGACGGAATCACTGAGGAGATCATCGACGCGCTGGCACAGATTCCGGACCTGCAAGTTGTCGCACGAAGTTCTGCTTTCTCCTTCAAGGGTAAACACGTCGACCTGCGTATTGTCGGAAAAGAACTGAACGTGCGCACTGTCCTCGAGGGCAGTGTGCGCAGGTGTGACAATCACCTGCGCATCACGGTACAGCTGGTGAACGCTGCGGACGGATACCATTTGTGGTCCGAGCGCTATGACCGTGAGATGAAGGATGTGTTTGCCATTCAGGAGGAGATCGCGCGAGGGATCGCACAGCGGTTGAAAATCACGTTCCCCTGGAATGCAAGGCCCCTGATCAAAACAGGAACGCCCAATCTCGAGGCCTATCAATCCTACCTGAAGGGTCGCGCCCAGCTCTATAAAAGGGGGCCAACCCTTTCGTGTGCTCTCGCCTGTTGCCAGCAGGCGGTGGATCTCGATCCGGGTTACGCACTGGCGTGGGCTGGTCTCGCCGACTGCTACACGACACTTTGTTGGTATGGGTTGGCGGCTCCCAAGGACTCCATGCCCAAGGCCATGGACGCCGCTCGACGCGCCGTGGCACTGGATTCATCGCTCGCCGAAGGCCATGGCGCCCTGGCCATGGCCGCGACTCTGGGTACCTGGAACAGGGTCGAGGCCGAGTTCGAGTTCCTTCGCGCGATACAACTCAATCCGAAATATATCCAGGCGCTCGACTGGTACGCATTGTTTTTGCAGCTCTCCGAAGGGCGCCTGATGGAGGGGATGGAGCAAGCGAAGTTGGCGCTGGCATCGGACCCTCTCTCAGACTACGCACACGCTGTATATGCGCTGACTTGTGTGTTCGCTGGGGAAACTGCAGAGGGCGTAATGGCTGGCCGACGCGCCGTCGAGCTCTCTTGCGAGAGCTTCCTGGCCCACTGGGTCCTGCAAGTCGCTGTGTGGTTGAGCGGCCGGTTCGAGGAATCTGTCGCGATAGGAGAGTTGGCACTGGCAATGTCAGGCAGGCACCCCTGGTCCATGGCAGCGCTTGCACTGACACTTGCGGATTGGGGCAAAGCCAGTGAGGCCGACGCGGTTTATTGCGAATTGCAGGCTCGGGCCCGTCGTCAATATGTCCCGCCAGCATTACTCGCTGTTGTAGCCTCGGCGGCGGGGAGGGGAGACGAGGCGATTCGCCATGCCTTCGAAGCCTACGAAATCCGTGACCCCAATTGCCAAAATTTCTTTTCGAGATACTCTCATTGGTCCACCCGGTTGTACGGTTATGCGCGATTTCGCGAGGTCGTCGTACAGATGGGGCGCAGTGAATGGTTGCGCGATCCACTACCGGCATAGCGTTGGTCTTTAACCTCGATGAAGTGTGTTGGGCGATGTGCTGGGAAGAGTCTCCTTTTTGCCAGTGATCCCACATCAGTTTTTTCTGGCTTTCGGTGTAATAGATCCGAGGTCTCTGCTTCATCTGCAACACTCCTTCTGCTTACACAGAATTTAGTTGTGTTGCATCGACCGGTTGAATTCACAATTCATAGCAGTCGCTCAAGACGCTCTCAGGCATGAGTGCGCTCGATGCACCCATGCCGCCAGGAAAGTGATTTTCTAATTACTGTCTAACCAAATTCCCCGGTTTCCAGCTCTTGTCGCAGAATGTCTGCGTGGGGCCGTACAGACGCAAAATCACGAAGTAGCCTTTTGTCGGTAGTGGCTGGCCGAGGCAACTTCAAAAGCGAACAAATCCAGGCTTGTCATGATGCAGGCATCACTGCCTGTGTGCCCAAGCCAGATGACCTCTGGATCCAACAAATTGTACGTCTCACTGCTAGGCTTTCCATCCTCTGAGAGGAAAGGCCACATGCCGGACTTAGAGGTATTTATCCAGGTTCGAAGGAGCTGAGCCACCACACGAAGGAACTCCAGTAATGCTGATAAAAATCGAAAGAGGCAGCACATCGGACGACTGGATTGTCTGGATGAACGCGTGGTGCGTTAAATTTCGTTGCTATGCAGAAGCCGAAGCGTTCGTGAAAAAATTGAATGACCGCATAAATGCATCGCACCCCTTACCCATCGGCATAGACAGACTTGTAATAGAACTGTCTTGACAGTGAGCCAGAGCGACATTGCCTGGTAAGCAACATCGCTCATCCCTGCGCTAGAGGCTGGCGCCATCCACCAAACCGACTTCCAGCGCGAACGGATCGACGCCTTGCAGGCAACCGATGTTCACCCGCCAGAACTTCGGCCCCTTGGGTGACTGCAGGAAGGGGTGTACGCCGCAATGCTTGCAGAAAAAGTGTTTCGCCACGCGCGTGTTGAACTGGTAGGTCGACAGCGCTTCCTCTCCGCTCAGAATCTTCAGCTCGTTCTGATCGAACGGGGGCGACATCAATATCCCTTTGCGCCGGCACAGGCTGCAGTTGCAGCGGATCGCGGGCGTGACCGCGGTGCGGACTTCAAATTTTACGGTCCCGCAGTGGCAAGACCCTTTTAGCAGTTTGGTCGTCATAGGCTCGTCTCCGGTCAAAAACAGGCCGACTATAGCTCCGCCCCCCCACGCTGATTGTGTCGGTTTGTGTATAGGGTGCCGCTTGCTACAAAAAACCTACATGGCCGCTTTGCGCAGTAGATGACGGTGCAAGGGACTGCATCCGTTCACACCTTGTGCCCAAAGGCCAGTGCGATTGCATTGCCCAGCTCATCGACCACATGCGCAGACGCGCCGGGCACGGTGAACATGGCGAACTCGACGTCAGGCAAGACGGGCAGGCCGGCGTCGGGCGAGATCACTTGCAAGCCATGGATCAATTGCGTCTGCACGATGGGGGTCACCGCAAAACCGGCTTGCGCGGCGGCGCTCAATCCAGAGCCGCTCGAGCACACCAATGCGATCCGGTATTCGACTCCGGCGTGCGCGAGTGCGGCCAGCGCCGCCTCGCGATACGGGCAGGGTTGCGGCAGCAATGCGATTGGCACCGGGGCGCCCGGGGTCAGCGATGCCCAATCGGCGCCCGCCCACACCAGCGGCTCCTCCCACAGCACCCGTCCGGGCCGAGCATCATGACAGCGCCCACCGACCACCACATCGAGGTCGCCCTGATCCATCGCTTGCAGCAACTCGGTCGAAATGCCGACCCTTACGCTGAAGGTGATACGCGGATAGCGCTGCGCAAACGCCTGCATGACATTCATCATCCGGACATTTGCCAGGTCCTCGGCCAGGCCAACGCGGATCGCGCCTTCACTGGGGCCGCGCTGCAGTTGCACCTTGGCGTCCTGGTTAAGCGCGAGGATGGCGCGGGCGTAGCCCAGCAGCATCTCGCCGTCCAGGGTGAGGGTGATCGAGCGCGTGGTGCGCACCAGCAGCTCGCGGCTGGCCTGCTGTTCCAGGCGCCGCAGGTGGGCGCTGACGGCGGATTGGGTCAGATTGAGACGGGCAGCGGCATGCGTGAAGCCACCCTCCTGAACGACAGCAACGAAGGAGCGCAGCAAGACAGTATCGAACATCAAAAACTCCGCTCAATATAGTGCGATTCAAACTTAATATTGCGATAATACTCAATTTATATTTTAAATTGAAATATGTTTTGATGATCGGACTCAATCATTACTGGAGTCCTCCCATGCCGACCCTATTGCACATCGAATCGTCACCGCGAAAAGCCCGTTCCGCGTCCCTGGCCGTTGCCCGCACCTATATTGAAACCTATCGCGCCGCCCATCCGGACCATCACGTCGATGTGCTGGACCTGTGGGCAACCGCACTGCCGGAACTCGATGGCGATGCGCTGGATGCCAAATACACCGACCTGAGCGGCGCCGCACTCAGTGAAGACCAGCAGCAGGCGTGGGACGGCTTTCGCAGCCTCGCGCAGCGCCTGCACGAGGCGGATGTCTTGCTGTTCTCGGTGCCCCTGTGGAATTTCTCCATTCCTTACAAGCTCAAGCACTTCATCGATGCGGTCTCGCACCGAGGCATCCTGTTCGCTTTCGACGAGCGTGGCCTCAGCGGGCTGTTGAAGGATAAGAAGGCGGTGGTGATTTATGCGCGTGGCCTGGACTATTCCAGGCAATCGAGCACGCCCGCCGACGGCTTCGATTTCCAGCGACCTTATTTTGAAGCGTGGCTGCGTCTCATCGGCGTCAGCGACATCGAATCGATCGTGGTGGAGAAGACGCTGTTCGGTCCCGAACTCGATCACGCCGCGCGTGAGGCAGCCAGCGCGCAGGCACTGGCATTGGCTAAATCGATCTGATCAGCTAACCCTGATCGGGTGACTGCCTTGCCGCCGGACGCAGGCTTCGCCGGCTGCCTTTCCTGATCTGAATCTGTCAGGCGTTATCAATCCATTGCCGATACCGCTTCGCCTGACGTCGAGATTTCAGCTGACTACTGATCAGTGCCATAAGCGGTGACATCCCGGGGCGTGTCCGCTTTCCTTGACTCAGCAGGCCAAGCTGCTTCTTGATCAACGAGGCTAACGCCAGCGATGCCAGTGCCCTGTTCTTCCAGCGGACGACAATGGGCTCTACTGCGGTGTTGTGACCTGCCATCCACTGGCTGGGCAGGGTCGGTTCGATAGCCAACGCCGTGGCAAGCCCGACCATCGACACCGAGCCGCTCACCACGCGCTCCGCGACTTCCTTTCTGCGCACGCCGCCCGTGACCATCAGCGGCATGTGCGCGATGTCTGCGATCCTCTCCGCGAATTCGAGAAAATAGGCCTCTCGGGCCAGAGTGCTGCCGTCGCGGGTCTGTCCCTGCATCGCCGGGCTTTCGTAGCTGCCACCCGACAACTCGACCAGGTCGACCGCCTTGGCGTTGAGCATTTCCACCACGCGAGCCGCATCCTCGGCCGCGAAACCGCCACGCTGAAAGTCTGCGGAATTGAGCTTCACCGCCACGCAAAAGATCGGTGCCACGCGCTGACGTATGGCGTCGATGGTTTGCAGGAGAATGTGCGCGCGATTTTCCAGGCTACCGCCCCAGCGGTCGTCACGTCGGTTGGTCAAGGGCGACAGGAATTGACTGAACAGATAACCGTGCGCCGCGTGAATCTGCACACCCGTGAACCCGGCACGCTCGGCCAGCACCGCCGATTGGGTATAGCGCTCGATCAGCTCCTCGATTTCCTGCTCATCCAACGCTCTGGGCGGCACAAAAGCTTTAGACAACCCGGGAATATCGACCGCAACGGCGGAGGGGCCTCTTGCCGGCTGCCCCATTGAAGCCAATAGCTGCCGTCCGGGATGATTGATCTGCATCCAGGCTTGTGCCCCGCGACTGCGGCAAGCTTCGGCCCATAAGCGGAAATGGCGCAGGTTCCGATCGTCCTCAAGCACCACGCCTGCGGGGCCGGTCAAGGCGTGGCGGTCAACCATGACGTTGCCCGTAATGATCAGACCGGCCCCACCTTGCGCCCAACCCCGATAAAGCCTGGCCAATGCTTCACCTGGCGCGTGATTTTCATTGGCAAGGTTTTCTTCCATGGCGGCCTTGGCGATTCGATTGGGAATCACGACACCATTGGGCAATCGAAGCGGTTCGAAGAGTTTTGACGCAGACATGCTCGCACCTACAGTGATGAAACTTCTACCAGTCGACATGGGCGCGCGCAGTCGTTGAATGACACTGAACGGCTGGGTCAGGAACCCTGAAATCGAATGGCTATTGAACACGCGTGTTCAACGATGCCATTAGAAATAGTCAATTGGCAAGCCCTCTGGTAATCAAACCCTTCGTTTGCCTGGCTACGCTCATCCAGCCATTTGTCAGATACTGGAAGGGGGAGGGCATTCTCATCCCGAAAAAACCCGTTGACACGAATTGAACACGAGTGTTCAATCAAGGCTCAGATGAGTCTGGAGATAAATTGTGCAATCCCTGAATCCAACACAGCGCCGCATTCATCAGGCTGCATTTCGCTTGTTCGCGGAAAAAGGCACCTTGCAAGTCAACATTCTCGACCTTGCGCAAGAAGCAGGGGTTGCGCGGGGCACGGTCTACAGCAACATCGAGAGCATGGAGACCCTGTTCGAAGCGGTCGCCAGCCAGCTCGCCAAAGAGATGCATGAACGGGTCAGCAAGAGCTTCAACTCCCTCTCCGATCCCGCCCAGCGCCTGGCCAACGGCATCCGATTCTTCATCCGCCGGGCTCACGAAGACTCCCAGTGGGGGGCATTCATCCATAAGTTCGCCATGAGCAACGCTTCGCTGCGTGAAATGTTTTCCAGCCAGGCGACGACGGACCTTCTGAGTGGGCTGTCCAGCGGCCGGTACAGGTTTCAGCAAGAGCAATTGCTCTCGATCCTGACAATGATATCGAGCAGCGTCCTCGGGTCCATTTTCCTGGTGCTGGAAGGGCACAAAACGTGGCGCGAATCGGGATCTGATACCGCCGAACTCGTGCTGCGGGCCTTGGGTGTTCCTCTTGAGGAGGCGAAAGCGCTGGCGACCGTAGAGTTGCCGGCGCTTCCTCTGATCGACTAAGCGCGGTTGCCGACACTTCGAACAAACTCCTGGCATTTTCAGGGGTTCGGGGATCGCTTTGCCCTGAGAAACTGGAAAACAACAACAATGAATAGCAAAAATGAAATCCTTCGGTTGGCAACGCAACAGCCGGCCAGGCATCCGCAACCGACGGTGAAGGCCCAGGGTCTGACTCACCTGATTTTTCAAAGGCCGGACTTGAATGAGGCGGCGCACTTCCTGACTGACTTCGGTCTGACCGTCAGTCATCAGAAAGCCGATACGCTCTATCTGCGCGGCACTGCGCCGGCTCCCTATTGCTACCGCGTGCACCGTGCAGAAAAGGCAGGCTTTGTCGGGTTCGGGCTGGCCGTCCGATCGCTCAAGGATCTGGAAAAACTGACGAAAATTCCAGGTGCCTCCTCAGTCGAGACCTCGATACATCCTGGCGGCGGCCACTGCGTCAGACTCACCGATCCTTCCGGCTTTATCGTCGAGGCAATTTACGACCAGACGCCCAGCAATCCTCTGGAGCACCGGGCTCCGCTTCCCTGGAATCTGGCGCAAGAGCAGCCGCGAATCAACGCCACGCAGCGCCCGCCGATTGCACCGCCTGAAGTGATCAAACTGGGGCACATCGTCATTGAAGTGGCCGACTATCAGGCAACCTGTGCCTGGTACACCCGGCATTTCGGGTTCATCCCCAGCGATGTGCAGGTACTCGCCGATGGCACCCCGATTGTCGCTTTCATGCGCCTTGATCTCGGCGACAGGCCGGCGGATCACCATACGCTGGCGATCGCGCAGGGGTTCATGGCGACCTACAGCCATAGCGCCTATGAGGTCGTCGATACCGACGCCGTGGGCATGGGGCAGCGGGTCCTGCGCGAGCGGGGTTGGGAGCACTCATGGGGAATCGGCCGACACATCCTGGGCAGTCAGATCTTCGATTACTGGCAAGACCCCTGGGGTGATAAGCACGAGCACTACTGCGATGGAGATGTTTTTACCGCCACACAGCCTACGGGCATCCATGCTGTGAGCCCTGAAGCCATGGCGCAGTGGGGGCAGTGCATGCCCAAGAGTTTTACCCAGCCGAAGATGAGCTTCAGCAACGTGCGAGCGCTGGTTCGCAACCTGCGACGCAGCCCGGACCTGACCCTTCGCAAGTTGATCACGCTGATGCGGATGTTCGGGTAAGCGGCCGCCATGTCGGGCATCACTACAGGGTATGGCCGGCGAGACGTGCTCAAGGCCGGTGCCTTGATCGCCGGCGGCTCGTTGATCTACAGCGTCGCCAGCCCACCCTCAGAACAACACCACAGATCTCGCGCCCTCGAGCGCGGGACAAACGCTGCTCCAGGAGTACCTTCAATGTCTGCTGTACACGTAGTCCGCTTTGAGTTTGAGAACGGTATCCACTGGGGCGTGCTGCGCCAAGACCGTATCACGATTGTCCCTGGCACCTTTGAAACCACGGGTGACTTCATCCGACAGAACACTGTTGCCGACCTCGCACAACTGAACGGTACTCAGTTGGAGGCGCACAAAGTGAAACTGCTGTCGCCGGTAACCCGCAATCAACAGTTCGTCTGCCAAGGGGCGAACTACCGACAGCACATGATCGAGTCGGGCATGGACCCGGATGCGAAGAAATACAACATGATCTTCACCAAGGCGACCAGTTGCCTGGTGGCCGCTGACAGCGTCCTGATCAAGCCGCGCAGCGTTCGTTTCCTTGATTATGAGATCGAACTCGGGCTGGTGATGAAACGCGTCATCAGCAGCGCAGTGACCGTCACCGACGCCAACCTGCACGAGTTCATCGCCGGCGTGGTCATTGTCAATGACTACTCGGCACGCGACATCCAGATCCCGCAGATGCAGTTCTACAAGGGCAAGAGCTTCCGCACCTTTGGCCCGGTCGGCCCGTACCTGTGCCTGCTGGATGCCCAGGACATGCATTACCTGAAAGCATTGCAGTTGCGCCTGACGGTGAATGGCGAAGTCCGCCAAAGCGACAGCACGGCCAACCTGGTGTATGGCCCCGCTGAAACCCTGACCGAACTCTCCTCCGTGCAAAACCTCGAGCCCGGCGACCTGATCGCCACCGGTACGCCGGCAGGATGCGCGCTGACCATTCCTTCACCCGCCAAACAACGCATTGCAGCCCTGATGCCGGAAGCCACCAAGTGGAAGCTGTTCCTCAAGGCGCAGGAAGGGCGCACGCAGTATCTCAAGGCAGGCGACGTGGTCGAAGCGCGCATTCGCAGTGCCGATGGCGTGATCGACTTGGGTGTGCAACGCAACCGAGTCGTAGAGGAAGCCTGACGATGATAGTGCGATCGCTGAACGACATTGAACATATCGAGCAGGTTTCGTTGGCGAAGCGTGGATTGGCTTCGAGCACCTATGAAGCACTGACACGTACAGCCGAGCTTAGCCCCAACGCTTCCGCACTGAGTTTCTTCACCGACGCCAGCTGCTTCGAGAACACCCACCACTGGAGCTATGCCGAACTCGTCGCAGACATCACTCGCGCGGCGAATGCCTTCCACGACCTGGGCATTACCCCGGGTGAAGTGCTGGCCTTCATCCTGCCCAACCTGCCGGAAACCCACTTCACCATCTGGGGCGGTGAAGCGGCGGGTGTCGTCATGGCGATCAATCCGCTGCAAGAGGCCAAACAGATAGGGGCCTTGCTACGGGCCGCCAACGCCAGCGTGGTGGTAACGCTCGCACCGACGCCGGGCAGTGACCTGTGGCACAAGCTGGCCTCGCAACTGGATCAACTTCCCGAGGTCAAGCACATTGTTTGGGTGGGCATGAGCCCCTACGTTGATGTCGCTCAGCGTGAATCCCTTGCATCCCTTGCACAGAAAGAACGTGAGTTGCACTGCGATGCCACGATTCACGACTTACGGACATTGATGGATGCTCAGCCAGGCACGCACCTGAAAAGCGAGCGGCAATTTCGCCCTGAGGATCGTTCCTCTTACTTCTGCACCGGCGGTACCACCGGGCTGCCCAAGATTGCGATGCGTACCCATGGGGCGGAGGTCTTCAACGCGTGGGCCATGGCCACGCACATGCAACCCCGTGGGAGTGGCCAGGTTATTTTTTGCGGGTTGCCGCTGTTCCATGTGAATGCGCAACTGGTGACAGGCCTGATGCCCTGGACCCAAGGTGATCATGTCATCCTCGGCACGCCGCACGGTTATCGCGGTGAGGGTGTGATCCCGCGCTTCTGGGAGATGGTCGAGCACTTCGGCATCAACTTCTTCTCCGGAGTGCCAACTGTCTATTCCGCACTGTTGCAAAGCGAGCTGGAAGGCCGCGACCTGTCCAGCCTGCGTTATGCCATGTGTGGTGCCGCGCCGCTGCCGGTCGAACTGTTCCGGGAGTTCGAAGGCCGGACCGGGGTAAAGATTCTCGAAGGTTATGGACTCACGGAAGGCGCGTGCGTCTCCTCGGTGAATCCGCCCCATGGCGAGCGCTACATCGGCTCCATCGGTATACGGATTGCCTATCAGGGCATGCGTGCGGTCATCCTCGATGACGCTGGAGAATATCTGCGCGACGCCGACACCGACGAAATTGGCCTGATCGCCCTCACGGGACCGAACCTGTTCGAGGGTTACGTTGAAGAGAGTCATAACCGGGGCCTGTGGATCGAGATCGATGGACAGCGTTGGCTGAATACGGGCGACCTGGGTCGCCAGGATGAAAATGGCTACTTCTGGCTGACCGGGCGCAAGAAGGAGCTGATCATCCGCGGTGGCCACAATATCGATCCCAAGCAAATCGAGGAGGCTCTGCAAGCCCATCCAGCGGTGGCCATGGCGGCAGCCATCGGCAGCCCGGACGCCTATTCGGGTGAAGTGCCGGTCGCCTACGTGCAACTGCGCCCCGGCCACGACTGTAGCCTCGAAGAGCTTGAGCAGTTTGCTCAGCGTCACATCAGTGAGCGAGCGGCCGTTCCCAAGCGGATCGAAATCCTCGAAGCACTGCCGTTGACGGCGGTGGGCAAGATCTTCAAGCCCGCCTTGCAGCAGCGTGAGGTCGCCCGAGTCATTCGGCAGGAAGTGGAACGCATGTGTCTGAAAGACATTGCGGTCGAGGTGATTCAGCATGAGCAGCGTGGGCTGGTCGCGTGCATCCGGGCCGGGCGGGATCAAGAGCCCCTGGCCCTGCTTCTGGGTCGCTACAGCTTTCAGGTGGAGTGGCTCAAATGATCCTGACTTCGTAAGTTCGGCACCCCGGCCCTGGTAGTCATCAGCCAGGGCCTTTTTCACAACTTCGATGAATGCCAACCGGCACTGCCCAGTGCACCGGAAGGCGAAGCTTTGCCTGCGCACCAACCAATAACAACAATTCGAGGTGGGAAATGAAACTGAGCAACCGTGCAACCCCGTGTCACTTTGCTGTGCGAGAAGTGTCTTGCTGGATCAAATTCGCAGGTGCCGCGGCAATACTCAGCGCCTCCACAGGCGCGGCGGCCAATGGCATTGCCTTGAATGAACAAAGTGCAAGCAGCGCGGGAACTGCTTATGCGGGAAGGTCGTCTTCCGCACTGGATGCCAGCACCATTTTTGGCAACCCGGCGGGCTTGACTAAATTGAAGCGCACTGAGATTTCCGGCGGGGCCGCGGTCGTCTCGGTGAGTGACGACATCAGTGATGCGCAGAGCAGTGCCCCGGGAACGAATAAAGGGGATTCGGTACCGCTGGGGGTTGTGCCCTTCGCGTACATGTCGACGCCGCTTGATGATCGTTTTTCGATTGGCCTGGGCCTGTATGCGCCGAGTGGGCTGATCAACGACTACGAGAGCGGCTTTCAGGGCCGCTACCATGGCTCCTACAGTACGACCAAGGAGATCACCCTTCAGCCCACCATTGCGTATCGGATCAATGATTACGTGTCCATCGGTGGCGGACCGACCATCAACCATTTCGATGCGAAGCTTCAGAATTACCTGGCCACCGGTGCGCTGAATAACGGCGAGAACACGCTGGTCACCATCAAGGGCGATGACACCGCACTTGGCTATAACGTCGGGGTGTTGTTTGACTTGAGTGATGCCACCCGTTGGGGGATTAACTATCACTCGAAGGTGGACTATGAACTCAAAGGGCACACCGAGGTGTCCGGCTCCCCGAGCGCTATTCCGCTGGACGGAAAGTATGACAACAAGATAGACATCACGATGCCCGAATCCGTGGACACGTCCATCACCCATCATTTCAACAGTCGCTGGACCGGATACGTGGGGACCACCTGGAAACGATGGAGCCGGATCCAGAAGGTCGAGGCAGTCAACAGTGGTCTTTCTCCCGTAGGCCAGGCAGCAGGTCTGGGAACTGTGACCGAAGAAATGAACTGGCGTGACACGTGGTCTACGGCCGTGGGCGCCTCGTATCAATTGAACCAGCAATGGTTGCTGCGCGCAGGCTACGCCTATGATCCGTCGCCCATCCGAAATGCCGATCGCAGCGTGCGCATCCCGGTCGGCAATCGCCAGGCCGTGACCTTGGGCGGTGCCTATTCGCCGAATTCCGATCTGACGATCGACTTTGCATACGGTTATCTCTGGGATTCCAAAGTCTCGGTGAATCAGTCGAACAACTCCGGTCTTCAACCGGCATACAGTGCCAACTACGACAACAGTGCGAATGGAATCTCAGTGCAGGCCACCTATCGCTACTGATCGCCCTGACCCAGAGCATTTCCACCAAGAATGGATTGAGAAGTTTTTCAGCACCCATGACTGAACCGGTCATGGGGGCTCGTTACAGCGGGCGGACGCTACGCGTTCCACGGCGTTAGTAGCCATGCCTGATCGAGGTGCCTTACCAGGCGCCTTGCTGTCGGTGCACTCTCCACAAGAGGGTCTCTGCTTTGTCTCTGCGCCTGTCTGAAGCTCGTCGCTATCCGTGGCGATTTGGAAGACCCCGAACTCGCACTCAGCGAGTTCGGGACGGCGCCACCGAATTACGCAAATCAAAGCCTGGAGGTGGTGTGTAGCCAACAGGACTTGGCGCCGACCGGGGACGCCGATAATTATTGGCTGATGTTTATGCGGTGTCAGGCAGGCCGTCATCGCGGGCAAGCCTTGCTCCCACAGGTTTTGTGTCGTTCGCCGGACTTCGGCACGACGCCGATCCTGTGGGAGCAAGGCTTGCCCGCGATGAGGCCCGCTCAAACAACACAAAACCCTCAGGCAGTAACATCGGGTGGGGCTTCGCTGACGCCAAACGCTACTTACGCAACATTCATCGTCTTGTGCGTATCAATCAAATGCTGCACCACACCCGGGTCCGCCAGGGTGGAAATATCCCCCAACCCGTCATATTCAGCGGTGGCAATCTTGCGCAGAATCCGCCGCATGATCTTGCCCGAACGGGTTTTCGGCAGCCCCGGCGCCCACTGGATCACGTCCGGTGAAGCAATCGGGCCGATCTCCTTACGCACCCAGTTCTTCAGCTCCAGGCGCAACTGCTCGCTGGTCTCTTCGCCGGCGATCAGGGTGACGTAGACATAGATGCCCTGGCCCTTGATGTCGTGCGGCACACCGACCACCGCCACTTCCGCGACTTTCGGGTGCGCGACCATGGCGCTTTCGATCTCGGCAGTGCCCATGCGGTGGCCGGAGACGTTGAGCACGTCGTCCACGCGACCGGTGATCCAGTAGTAACCATCGGCATCGCGACGGGCGCCGTCACCGGTGAAGTACATGCCGCGGAAGGTCTTGAAGTAGGTGTCGACGAAGCGGTCGTGATCGCCATACAGCGTGCGCGCCTGGCCTGGCCACGAATCGAGAATCACCAGATTGCCCTCGGCCTCGCCTTCGATGATGTTGCCCAGGTTGTCCACCAGGGCCGGCACCACGCCGAAGAACGGACGCGCCGCCGAACCCGGCTTGAGGCCGTGGGCGCCCGGCAACGGGCTCATCATGTTGCCGCCGGTTTCGGTCTGCCACCAGGTGTCGACGATCGGGCAACGGGACTGGCCGACGTTCTTGTAGTACCAGTCCCAGGCTTCCGGGTTGATCGGCTCGCCGACCGAACCGAGCAGGCGCAGGCTGCTGCCATCGGCACCTTCAACGGCCGCCGTGCCCTGGGCCATCATGGCGCGAATCGCCGTCGGCGCGGTGTAGAGGATGTTGACCTTGTGCTTGTCGACGATCTTCGCCACCCGGGTGATGTCCGGGTAGTTCGGCACGCCTTCGAACAGCAGCGTGGTCGCGCCGTTGGCCAGCGGGCCGTAGACGATGTAACTGTGGCCGGTGACCCAGCCGACGTCGGCGGTGCACCAGTAGATTTCCCCCGGGCGATAGTCGAACACGCGCTCGTGGGTCATCGCCGCGTACAACAGATAACCGCCGGTGGTGTGCTGCACGCCCTTCGGCTTGCCGGTGGAACCGGAGGTGTAGAGGATGAACAGCGCTTCTTCGGCGCCCATCTCTTTCGGCGCGCACACGGTGCCGGCCACCTTCATCAGGTCTTCGTACCAGATGTCGCGGTGCTGGTTCCACTTGATGTCGCCACCGGTGCGCTGGCAGACGATGACTTTCTGGATGCTGCTGGTTTCCGGGTTGGTCAGCGCGTCGTCGACGTTGGCCTTGAGCGGGATCTTCTTGCCGGCACGAATGCCTTCGTCGGCGGTGATCACCACTTTCGAGCGGCAGTCGATGATGCGACCGGCCAGGGCTTCCGGCGAGAAGCCGCCGAACACCACCGAGTGAATCGCGCCGATCCGGGTGCAGGCCAGCATGGCGACCACGGCTTCGGGGATCATCGGCATATAGATCGTCACCACGTCGCCGCGGTGCACGTCCTGGCCACGCAGGGCGTTGGCGAACTTGCAGACTTGTTCATGCAGCTCGCGGTAGGTGATGTGGCGGCTTTCGGCAGGGTCATCGCCTTCCCAGATGACCGCGACTTGATCACCGCGCTCGGCCAGATGCCGGTCGAGGCAGTTGTAGGAAACGTTCAGGGTGCCGTCGGCGAACCACTTGATGTCGACATGGTGATCGTCGAAGGAGGTCTGTTTCACCGTGGTGAAAGGCTTAATCCAGTCGAGGCGCTTGGCTTGCTCGCGCCAGAAACCGTCCGGGTTGACGACCGACTGCTGGTACATGGCCTTGTAGGTCGCCTCGTCAGTCAGCGTATTGGCCAGGACCTCGGGACGAACGGGATACAGGGAAGCCGCACTCATCTTTCTTACCTCGGTGGAATAGTTGTCTGGGTGATCTGTAACGGGGCGGTGGTCCGACCCCGGTTCAATGCCATTCAATGGCAACCTTCAAATCCTGAAGCGGCTCAGAAGCTGGTCCTGCTGACCGACGTAGCCCGCCATCGCCGAACACTGGCGGACCTGCTTTTCGGCACTGTCGGAAACTTCCAGGCTGATATCGCGGATGTTGGTCGTGTTGCGATTGATCTCCTCGGTCGTCGCGCTCTGTTCCTGCGCGGCGGCGGCAATCTGCAAGTTCATGTCATTGATCCGATAAATCGCTTCACGAATGCGCGCAAGCGTTGAGTTGGCGGCATTCGCATCACCGGCCGTCTTGCTGGCCGCGTCGCGGCTTTGCTGCATTCGCGCCTGGGCGTGTTTTACACCCGCCTGCAGTTGATCAATCATCTGGCGAATTTCCTGGGTGGATTGCTGGGTACGGGAGGCCAGCGAGCGCACCTCATCGGCAACCACGGCAAAGCCACGTCCGGTTTCACCCGCTCGCGCCGCCTCAATGGCTGCATTGAGCGCGAGCAAGTTGGTCTGGTCGGCGATGCCGGTGATGACCGCCACGATCGATTCAATGCTTTGACTGAGGGTGGACAGTTCATTAATGGCACGACCGGTGTCGTCCATCTCCACAGCCAGGTGATTGATCGCGCCCGTTGACCGGGAGACCAGCGCCACGCCGTTTTCGGTTTCCTCGTTGGCGGCAACCGCCGCCTCGGCCGCCGCCTGGGCATTGCGCGCCACATCCTCGGCTGTCGAGGCCATCTCCTGCATGGCGGTGGACAACTGATCCAGTTCCTGTAGCTGGTTCTGGACCCGGCTGGCAGCCTGATCCGCCTCACAGGACGTGGCCGTGCTGCTCTCGCGGACGTGCTGCGAGCCCGTTTTTACATCGCCGATCAGCGCCTTGAGGTTCTGCAGGAGCCGGTTGAATTCCCCGGAAACCTGGGCAATTTCATCGTTGCCGTGCACCGGCAATTCACGGGTCAGGTCGCCGCTCCCTCGATTGATATCCGCGAGCGATTCCTTGAGCTGATCCAGCGGCCAGAGCAGGCGCCTGACCAACAGCCCCAACACCAACAGGCTGAGCAATACACCCAGGCCCGTGCCGATGATCGCGCGCCAGGTCAGGACGCGGAGGGCGGCCATGACGATGTCCTGGTCCAGCACCACGCCGATGTACCAATCCATACCTTTGAGATCGGTGAGCGGAATAAAGGAAACCAGCCGGGACTTTCCACCGCTGCTGACTTCCTGAAGCCGGTTGTCGAGCGCCGGCGAGCTTCCGGCAAAAAGCTCACTGTAGGGCTTGCCGTTCAGCTCGGCGTTGGGATGGGAAATGATGTTGCCACTCTTGCTCAGCAAGAACGCATAACCGGCCCCGCCAAAATCCAGGGTATTGATGGCATCGGCCACCGCCGTCAGGCGGATGTCACCACCGAACACCCCGAGCAGTTGCCCGGCATCGCTGATCCGGGCGACAGCGGAAATCAGGATTTCACCCGTGGTGGAGTCCTTGTAGGGTTCGGTCAACACGGCCTGGTGACCGGCCTTGCCCGTCGCGTACCAGGGACGGGTGCGACCGTCATAGTCAGGCTTGGGGTTCCAGGAGGCGGTGTTCTTGATCGGTTTACCGTCGGACTCAAGGGCACCGAATACCAATTTGAATTCTTCTTTGAGAATGGGCGACTCGATGATTCGCTGGGTCGCTTGCGTGCTGTACTGACTGTCGATCGCCTGGGAGGCCAGGTCCATCAGGCGCAGCTTACCGTTGAGCCAGTTTTCAATCTGGCGTGCCACTGCATTGCTCGTTTCGGCAATACTCGCCTCGACCTGGTGACGCAAGATCGTACGTACCTGCTCTACCTGGACCAGCGACAGCAGGCTGGTGGTTACCAACAGTACACAAGCAGCCACAAGGCTTACCTTGTAACGGATTTTCATCGAGGGCTCCGCGCGGCAAGAAGGTGATTTTTCGCTGTTTTGAGACCGCCTTCGCCGGCAAGCCGGCTCCTACAAATTTTCGCGGTCTGTAGGAGCTGGCTTGCCAGCGATCAGGCTGGAGGGTTAGAAGAAACCCAGCGGATTGATGTCGTAGCTCACCAGCAGGTTTTTGGTCTGCTGATAGTGATCGAGCATCATCTTGTGGGTTTCACGGCCGACGCCGGACTTCTTGTAGCCACCGAACGCGGCGTGCGCCGGGTACAGGTGGTAGCAGTTGGTCCAAACACGACCGGCCTTGATGGCGCGGCCCATGCGGTAGGCGCGGTTGATGTCGCGGGTCCAGAGGCCGGCACCGAGGCCGAACTCGGTGTCGTTGGCGATGGCCAGGGCTTCGGCTTCGTCCTTGAAGGTGGTGATGCTCACCACCGGGCCAAAGATTTCTTCCTGGAACACACGCATTTTGTTGGTGCCCTTGAGCAGCGTCGGCTGGATGTAATACCCGCTCGCCAGGTTGCCCTCGAGTTTTTCCACCTTGCCGCCGGTGAGCAGCTCGGCGCCTTCGCCCTTGGCGATTTCCAGGTACGAAAGGATTTTGTCGAATTGCTGCTCGGATGCCTGGGCGCCGACCATGGTGTCGGTGTCCAGCGGGTCGCCACGTTTGATCTGCAGGACCTTCTTCATCACCACCTGCATGAATTCGTCGTAGATCGACTCCTGCACCAGGGCGCGGGAAGGGCAGGTGCAGACTTCGCCCTGGTTGAAGAACGCGAGCACCAGGCCTTCGGCGGCT
>NZ_WTFT01000047.1:0-27898 GCF_009861505.1 Pseudomonas izuensis
GCCCGCCCCCCCCCATTGCCCGGCGAATTTACACCAGAAGCAGACTTTCATAAACGACCGCTATGGGTTGATAACGGCCCTTCCCCACCTGCAGTTATCGGCCAAAAGCAGACGCTCTGTCTATCTCCAGTTTTTGCTCTTGGAAGTCGGTTTTTTGGGGGCGATCAACATGGGCGCGTTTCCAAAGGCCGCAACGGTATTTAGCCAGCTTATGAGCATCTGACTGTGCCAGAATCTCCGCTTGCCCCCAACTGCCAAGGAAAGGTATGAGTTTTTTCGACCGTTTGTTCGCGTTCCGACAGAGCGAAGTTCGGACACCCCTTGAGGACTTTCTCACCGAGCTCTTTGCCGAGTGGCTACGCGAAGTGACGCTTGCTGGTCGAGTAGCAGAGGTGCTGAACGACCTCTTCAAACTGCCACCGGCCCAACTCGGCGAATTGAGTAATCTCAATTCAATTGTCTGGGAAACTCAGCACGTCATCGGCCCAGGCGACCACGGGGCCGAGGGTAAACGCCCGGACCTGATTGGACGATGCTCTAATTTTTTTCTAATCATCGAGAGCAAAATCGCAGCGGGATTTACCCAATACCAAGATGAGCTGGGGCGAGTCGATCAACTGTCCATGTACCAGAAATACCGGAGAAGTCGGAAAGAGACGTTTGGCGGCCTTGTTCTGATTACACACTCCACTTTGCCTCCATCAGACTGGACCCATCAGACTCTGTACTGGCGTGCTGTTGAAAAGTACTTACGCGCTTTTACGGACCATAGCTCGTCCACCAGCGCATTGAATTACCTCACTAAACAATTGACAAAATTCCTTGGAGACAACGGTATGAACGGAACCCGTATCGATCTGGCGGATATTACCGCCTACCCCGCTTATCAAAGACTCACGCAAGGGCTGACAGGGCTGGGTAGAGTTGCGGATAACTGCCTTAGAATCGAGTTTCAGGGGAGGAGTCTGGAGCAACTTCGAACTCCTCGTGGGGGGAGTGGTGGAGACTTCATCTGGCCAACTTTTTGTGGCTTGACACTCACCAATGACGGATCCAAATGTCATGACGCTCAACTCATTTTGTGGAGTGGCACCCTTGCAGGAAAAGTTTACGAGTACATTGCACCTTTCACCGATGGAATCCCGGATCTCTCCGTCGGTATTGGCTTGTGGTTCAATCAGGAAATCCGGCAAGAGGCCCGTAGCTACCTGATAGCGTTGTGCGACAAGCTCAACAGTCAGGCGAAAGGGAAGTGGGCACTGGACATCCACTCTCGCGATGGTAGGGGGCCGATGATCTTGCTGTCGACCCGTCGATCCCTCATCGATTTGCATGTTCAAGCTGCCGGCGGCGACTTGGACGATATCGCCAGTGAGTTCTTCTCAACTCACAGCAATTTACTTCTAGTTGAGCTTTCAGCCCCACTCCTAGAAACCGGGAAGCGCGCTGATCAGTTCCTGTTTGAAATGGTTACTGCGGAATGAATCGCCTCTGGTTTTGTAGACGCTGAGTGACTGCCCCCCTGGCCGTTTTCCGCCTCTCGAGTAAGATTGCTATCGACCTGCCCCGGACGTTGGCAACCAGTAGAGAGAGCATTGACCAACGACTTCTTCACCAACCTGCTGGACACGGGCGTGGAATGGAAACCCGTTTCACAGGCCAATGAAGAATTCGAAGGTCGCGACCGCAAGACCGGCCAGCCAAAATGGACCGCCACCCGCGTGGACCTGGCGCAGTTCTATGCCAGCTCTGATAACAAAGAGAAATTCGTGAAGGACTTTGTGGCGGCGTGGGACCAAGGTGATGAACCTGGATCGTTTTGATCTGAAGTGAAATAGCAGGCAAGACCAATGGCTCGGACCTGACGCCCCCCGTAGGAGCTGCCGAAGGCTGCGATCTTTTGATCTTGATCTTCTTGGGACGCCCGAAAATCAAAAGATCGCAGCCTCGTTTCACTCGACAGCTCCTACAAGGGATCTATTCGATCCAGCACCCGACTCGCCGACAGCAAGCCCACGAAAACACAAACACCGCCCTTTCCTCCGCCCCCCCCGTTTGGAGAGGGTGAGGAACGACCAAGCGCGGGGCAGTATCCATGCGGGGTGTGCACACGGTTGCACGCAAGAGCGACGACCACAAGTCGCGTACTCGCGCAGGGATCATTCCATGAATCAACTCGAACAAAGCTTGCCGCTCGCCGGGGTTCGTCCTGGCGTCGATCTGGCGAGTCTCTATCGCAAGATCATCTGGCGCTTGATGCCCTTTCTACTGGTCGCGTTCATCATCAACGCCATCGACCGCATCAATATTTCCTTCGCCAAACTGCGCATGGCCGAAGATATCCTGTTGACCGATGCGGCTTATGGTATCGGCGTCGGGATCTTTTATTTCGGCTATATCCTCTTTGAAGTACCCAGCAATCTGTACATGCAGCGCGTCGGTGCCCGGGCCACGCTCACCCGCATCATGGTGCTGTGGGGTGCGGTCACCGTAGCGACTGCGTTCGTCACGACGGCCAACCAGCTCATCGCTGCACGCTTCCTGCTCGGCATGGCGGAGGCCGGTTTCTTTCCCGGTGTGATCCTGTACCTGACTTACTGGTTTCCTGCTGCTTTGCGTGGCCGCATTACGGCGGCGTTCATGATGTCGGGCGTCGTCGCCGGCATTATTTGCGGCCCCCTGGCCGGTGCGATCATGACCCATCTCCACGGCTGGTTGGGGCTGCACGACTGGCAGATGCTCTTCGTTCTCACGGGTATCCCGGCCATCGTGCTTGGCCTGTTCGGCTGGTTCTGGCTGACAGACACACCGGGGCAAGCCAAGTGGCTCAGTCCGGAACAAAAACAGACGCTGGCCACCGCGCTGGCAACCGAGCCTGGCAAGACCCAGGGCGGTTTTAGCCAGGTGCTGCGTAACCCCAGGCTGTATATCGCCGGGCTGGTGTACTTCTGCATCTACAGCGGCTCGAACACCGTGTCCTACTGGATGCCGACGTTGATTCGCGACTTTGGCCTGACTGACCTGAAAACCATCGGCATGGTCACCAGCCTGCCCTACCTGAGCGCAATGGCAGG
Organism: Pseudomonas izuensis; assembly: GCF_009861505.1. Classification (GTDB taxonomy): domain Bacteria; phylum Pseudomonadota; class Gammaproteobacteria; order Pseudomonadales; family Pseudomonadaceae; genus Aquipseudomonas; species Aquipseudomonas izuensis. Next base: position 3,075 of record NZ_WTFT01000047.1, read on the forward strand.
CATGTACTTGCTCGGCCGCAGCTCCGATCGCCACCTGGAACGACGCTGGCACCTCGGCCTGACGATGTTGGTCAGCGCCGGCAGTTTCGCCCTGCTCGGCTTTGCCCATGGCAACGCCATGCTGTCGATAGCGCTTCTGACGCTGGGCGCGGCGGCGGCCTTGTCCGCTGTGCCACTGTTCTGGACGATTCCACCGGCCTTCCTCAACGCAGCCGGCGCCGCTGGCGGGATCGCCATCATCAGCAGCCTTGGCAACCTGGCCGGTGTCACCAGTCAGGCCATGGTCGGTGCAATCAAGACCTCGACCGGCGACCTTTACCTGGCGTTTGACGTGATCGCCACCTTACTCGTGCTGGGTGCCATGGCCTTACTGATCGGAATTCCCGCACACAGCCTCAATGAGCGTCGCCATCAGAAACCGACCAAGGAACAAGCATGAACGAGACTTCAATGAATGGCGCCGAGAGCCTGGTGCAGACCCTGCTCGACGGCGGCGTGGACACCTGTTTCGCCAACCCCGGCACCAGTGAGATGCACTTTGTCGCGGCCCTGGATCGCATTCCCGGGATGCACTGCGTGCTCTGCCTGTTCGAAGGCGTGGTGACCGGTGCGGCCGATGGCTATGCCCGCATCAAAGGCAAGCCGGCCGCCACCCTGTTGCATTGCGGGCCCGGGCTGGCCAACGGCCTGGCCAACCTGCACAACGCCAAGCGCGCCAACACGCCGGTGGTCAATATCATCGGCGACCAGGCCACCTACCACCGCCCGTTCGACGCCCCGCTGACCGCCGACACCGAAGGCTGGGCGCGGCCAGTTTCGGTGTGGACGCGTACCGCCACCACCGCCGCTTCGGTCGGCACGGCGGCCGCCACCGCGATACAGGCCGCCAGTGCCGCACCGGGCGGAGTGGCCAGCCTGATCCTGCCGTCGGACGTCTGCTGGGATGCGGGCGGCCAGGTGGCCAAGCCGCTGGCGCCGATCCCGACGCCCAAGGTCGCGCCGGACATGGTGGCGCAGATGGCGCGTGTATTGCGCAGCGGGCAACCGACCTTGCTGCTGCTCGCCGGACGCGCGCTGGAACAGGATGCCCTGGGCAGTGCCCACCGCATCGCCGCCGCCACCGATGCACGCCTGCTATCGACCACCATGAACCCGCGGGAGGCCCGTGGCCGTGGCCGTCTTGCCGTCGAACGCCTGCCCTACTTCGGCGACATGGCCCGCGCCAAACTGGCGGGCATCGCCAACGTGATTCTGGTCGGTACGTCGGTACCGGCGACGTTCTTCGCCTACCCTGGCAAGTCGCCGCGCCCTTATCCGGACGATGCGGTCGTCCATGTGCTGGCCCGCCCCGAAGAAGACCTGGCCGACGCGCTGGCGCGCCTGGCGGACGAACTGAACGCGCCGCCACTGACATCGACCGCCGCCCGGCCGGCCAACCCTGAACCCGGCAGCGGCGTCATCAGCTCCCAGGCCGTGGCGCAAAGCCTTAATGCGCTGTTGCCGGAAAACGCTATCGTCGTTGATGAAAGCGTCAGTTTCGGCCACGCCTTCTATCCCGGCACCCTCAACGCCGCGCCGCACGATTGGCTGCAGGTCACCGGCGGCGCCATTGGCGACGGCCTGCCAATGGCCCTCGGTGCCGCCATTGCCGCCCCGGACCGGCGGGTCGTCGCGCTGCAAGCCGATGGCTCGGGCATGTACACCGTGCAGGCGCTGTGGTCGATGGCCCGGGAAAAGCTCGACGTCACCATCGTCGTCCTGGCCAACCGCAAGTACGCCATTCTCCAGCACGAATTGGCGAGCGTAGGCGCCACCACCGGCAAGACCGCGCTGGACATGCTCGATATTGGCAATCCGGACCTGGATTGGGTGCAGCTCGCCAACGGCATGGGCGTGGCGGCCGCACGAGCCGACACCATGGAGCAGTTCAACGAATTTTTTGCCCAGGCTAATCGCACACCCGGCCCCTTCCTGATTGAGTTGGTGATTGCGTGATGATCCGTTCCGGGACGCCCGTCATTACCTCTGTCGAAGACTTGCGCGTGCTCGCCAAGCGGCGCGTGCCGCGCATGTTCTACGACTATGCCGATTCCGGTTCCTGGACCGAATCGACCTATCGCGCCAACAGCGATGATTTCGAACGCATCAAGTTTCGCCAGCGCGTCGCGGTCAACCTGGAAAATCGAACCCTTGAATCCATGATGGCCGGCCAGAAAGTCGCCATGCCGGTCGCCCTGGCACCCACCGGGCTCACCGGCATGCAGCACGCCGACGGCGAGATTCTCGCGGCCAGGGCAGCCGAGAAGTTCGGCGTGCCTTTCACGCTGTCGACCATGAGCATCTGCTCGATCGAAGACATCGCCGCCCACACCCGCCAACCCTTCTGGTTCCAGCTCTATGTGATGCGCGACCGCGGTTTCATCCGTCAGCTCATCGAGCGTGCCAGGTTTGCGCGCTGTTCGGCGCTGGTGCTGACCCTCGACCTGCAAGTACCGGGGCAACGCCACAAGGACATCCGCAACGGCCTCTCGGCCCCTCCCCGGCTCACCTTGCCCAACCTCCTGAACATGATGACCAAGCCCCGCTGGTGCCACGGCATGCTCGGCACGTCGCGGCGCAACCTCGGCAACATTCTTGGCCATGCCAGCGGCGTCAGCGACACGGCCAGCCTGGCGCACTGGGCCGCCCGACAGTTCGACCCGACCCTGTGCTGGGCCGACATCGAATGGATCAAGCAACAATGGGGCGGCACGTTGATCATCAAGGGCATCCTCGATGCAGAAGATGCACGCCTGGCCGTGCAACACGGAGCCGACGCGGTGATCGTGTCCAACCATGGTGGTCGTCAGCTCGATGGCGCGCCCTCCTCGATCGCGGCCTTGCCCGCCATCGTCGAAGCGGTCGGTGAGCAGGTCGAAGTGCACATGGACGGCGGCATCCGCTCCGGGCAGGACGTGATCAAGGCTCTGGCGCTGGGCGCCAAGGGGGTCTACCTCGGCCGCGCCTTCCTGTACGGTCTGGGGGCAATGGGCGAGGCAGGCGTCAGCCAGTGCCTGGAGATCATCCGCAAGGAACTGGACCTGACCATGGCATTCTGCGGCGTTACGGATGTGCAAAAGGTCGACAGCGGTATCCTGTTGCCCGGCACCTTCGGTTAACCCATCCAGGAAGACTCGAAATGCGCGCCGGCCTTGTGTCAGGCGCGCTCGGTCAATCGTGCTTCCAATTCCACGATGCGTGCCTGCAGGCGTTCACGTTCGACGCATTCGGCGCTGATGTCTTCGAAGACGCTGATCAGGTGGTCGGGCAAGCCGCTCTGAGGCTGGCGTTGCAGCGAGGTGCGCGCCCGAACCCAAAGGTAGCTGCCATCGCGACGGCGCAGGCGCTTTTCAACCACGTAGCGCTCGATGTGGCCGGCCAGAAGCTGGTCCAGCAATTGGAGATTGTTCGGCAGGTCGTCAGGATGGGTGAGTGCCTGGAAGGTCATGCCGTACAACTCATCGGCACTGTAACCCAGCAATTCGCAGAGGCTGCCGTTGACCCGTTGCCAGCCGCCATCCAGGCCGATGTAGGCCAGGGCGCCCCAGGTCAGCTCGAAGATGGCCCGGAAGCGCTCTTCACTGTTGCGCAGTTCTTCCTCGATGATCATGCGCGGGGTGTTGTCCATGCTGATGCCGACGATCTTCACCGTTCGCCCGACCGCGTCCCTGACCGCTGTTGCCCGCGAGGAAATCCAGCGCATCTCGCCATCGGGCTGGAAGATCCGGAAGTCGAATTCACAGCCGCTGCCCTCGTTGATGGCGCGTTGGTACATGGCCTGCATCGCGGCGACATCTTCCGGCGGCAGGTGGCGCCAGAATTCCTCGTTGGAATGGACCGGCCAGCCATACACCGCTTCGACGTTGGGTGAATACGTCAGCTCGTCGCTGATCAGGTTCCACTCCCAGGTGACGATGCGTGCGCCTTCCTGGGCCAGCTTCATGCGTTCTTCGCTTTCCATGATCTGTGTGGTGTAACGGCGGCGCAGGTCAGTCATCGGCAATTCGACAGTTGCGGCGCCCTGCACATCGCGCAGGGCTTCTTCGCCGTAACGCAACCAGATCCAGTTGACCTTGAGGAAATCCGCCAGCTTGCGCAGGTTGTCGTAATCGATCTCACCCCCACGGGTCCACTTGTGTACCGACGTGCGCGAGATACCCAGCGCTGTGCCCACGACTTGCAGCGTCAGCTTGTTGAGTTCGAGCAATTCCTTCAGGCGGAAGGCGAAGCTGTTTTCCGTCATGTTCGGTCCTGTGCGGGGTGCCGGGGACAGCAGTATACACAGGAGTCAACCGTTCCCTGTAGGAGCGAGCCTGCTCGCGATGGTCGCTAACGATGACGCGGGATGCCTGATTCCCCGCGGCGATCTCAGGCTTTTCGCGAGCGGGCTCGCTCCTACAGGGATCCCTGGCGGCCAGATCAAACCCCGTAGGAGCGAGCTTGCTCGCGATGGTCGTCAACGATGACACGGGCTGCCTGATTCCCCGCGGTGATCTCGGGTTTTTCGCGAGCGGGCTCGCTCCTACAAGGATCTCTGGCGGCCAGAGCAAACCCTGTAGGAGCGAGCCTGCTCGCGATGGTGGTCAACGATGACGTGGATTGCCTGATTCCCCGCGGCGATCTCAGGTTTTTCGCGAGCAGGCTCGCTCCTACAGTAAGGCGCGTTCAGCCAGTAAGCCCGCGCCCACGACACTCAGAGATCGATCACCAGACGCTCGCCCCGTGCCCGGGAGACGCAGAGCATCAGGGTCTGCTGGGAGGCCTTTTCTTCGTCGGACAGGTACTGGTCGAAATGCTCCACCTCGCCTTCGAGGATGGCGGTCTCGCAGGTTCCGCAGACGCCTTCGCGGCACAGGCAGTCAACCTGGGCAGCCTTGACGTTTTCGATGGCCTGAATGATGGTCATGCCCTCTTCCACCCGCAGTTCGCGACCGGAACGGCCCAGCACCAGGGTGAAGGCGCCACCGCTGACCGGTGCGGCAGCGAACTGTTCGAAGTGCACGCGTGCGTCGGCAATGCCGGCTTTTTTCGCGCCTTCGATGACCGCGTCGATCAGCGGTTTCGGGCCGCAGACGTAGACGTGGGCGTCATCGGCCAGGCCGGCAAACAGCGCGGCGAGGTCCAGGCGACGCTCAAGGCTGTCAATGTAGAAGCTGACGTTTTGCCCATGCGGACCATCGGCCAGCTCGCCTTGAAACGCACCATGTTCCGGGCTGCGGAACGCGTAGTGCAATTCATAAGGTACGGTTTGGCCTTGCAGTTCATGGAGCTGGGACAGGAACGGCGTAATCCCGATGCCACCGGCGATCAGCACGTGGCGACCGGCCGTTGGATCGAGCGCAAACAGATTGTTCGGGGTGGAAATGGTCAGCACGCTGCCGACTTCCACTTGCTGGTGCATGAAGGCAGAGCCGCCCTTGGACTGCTCTTCCAGGCGCACGCCGACCTGATAGTGACTCAGGTCTCGCGGATCACTCATCAGCGAGTAGGCATTGCTGAATACCTGCCCCTGGGCGCCCTTCATCTGCACGATCACATGGCTGCCGCCGGTGAACGCCGGCATCGGCTGGCCATCCTCGCGTGCGAGGGTAAAACGCTTGATCTGTGGTGTTGCCTGCTCCACGGCGGACACCCGCACGCTGAACATTTCGTATGTGTTGGCCATGATTCACCTCAACTGCAACACGGGGCGGCAGCGGCCGCGCCGCCCCGGTAAAACCTCGCCGGGCTCAGACCGCCAGGCAGAGGTATTTGATTTCCAGATAGTCCTCGATGCCGTATTTGGAGCCTTCGCGCCCCAGGCCGGACTGCTTGATGCCACCGAACGGTGCGACCTCGTTGGAGATCAGCCCGGTGTTGACGCCCACCATGCCGTACTCCAGACGCTCGGCGACCTTGAACACGCGCGCGATGTCGCGGCTGTAGAAATACGCCGCCAGCCCGTAGAGGGTGTCGTTGGCCAGTTCGATCACTTCGTCATCGGACGAGAAGCGCACCAGCGCGGCGACCGGTCCGAAGATTTCGTCCTGCAGCAGGTCCATGCCTGGACGGATGCCGCCGAGCACGGTCGGCTCGAAGAAGTTGCCGCCCAGCGCATGGGGCTTGCCGCCCAGCAGCAGTTCGGCGCCTTTGGCGGTGGCGTCATCGATCAGGCCCTGCACCTTGGCCACGGCCTTGTCGGTAATCAGCGGGCCGATTTGCGTGCCCTGTGCCGAGCCATGGCCGACGTCGAGCTCGCGTACACGCTCGACAAAGCGAGCGGTGAAACGCTGGTAAACGGCGTCATGCACATAGAAGCGATTGACACAGACGCAGGTTTGCCCGGCGTTGCGGTACTTGGCGACCAGCGCGCCTTCCACCGCTGCTTCGATGTCGGCGTCCTCGAAAACAATGAACGGCGCGTTGCCGCCCAATTCCAGGGACACCTTCTTGATGGTCTCGGCACATTGGCCCATCAGCAGGCGGCCGACCGGTGTAGACCCGGTGAAGCTGAGCTTGCGCACCAGTGGATGGCCGGTGAGTTGGGCGCCAATGGCCGGCGCATCGCCGGTGACCACGTTGATCACGCCTGCCGGCACGCCGGCGCGCTCGGCCAGTTCGACCAGCGCCAGGGCGGAAAATGGCGTCTCGTTGGCCGGTTTGATCACCAGTGTGCAACCGGCGGCCAGGGCCGGCGCGGCTTTGCGGGTGATCATCGCGGCGGGGAAGTTCCACGGGGTAATGGCCGCACAAACGCCGATACCCTGCTTGATCACCAGCAGGCGCTTGTCCGCCGCCGGGCTCGGAATCACATCACCGTAGATGCGCTTGCCTTCCTCGGCGAACCACTCGATGAACGACGCCGCGTAACGAATTTCACCCAAGGCTTCGTGCAGCGGCTTGCCCTGCTCGAACGTCATCAGTTGCGCCAGGTCTTGTTCGTGTTCGAGCAACAACTCGAACCAGCGGCGCAGGATCTGCGCGCGTTCCTTGGCGGTTTTGGCCCGCCAGCCTTCCAGCGCGGCGTCGGCGGCTTCGATGGCGCGCACCGCTTCGGCACCGCCCATCAACGGCACATGGCCCAGGTGTTCGCCATTGGCCGGGTCGTGAACGTCCACGCTGCGGTCGTTGTCGGCGTCGCACCAGCGGCCGTTTATGTAGGCCTGCTGGCGGAACAGGTTGCAATCATTGAGTTTCACGCAAGGTACTCCGCGAACGGCCGCAGGCCCCTGGGGCCTGCGGCGCGTGCTTTATCAGTCGAGGTGGGACACGGCGATCAGGTTGTGGAAGTGCGCGATGCCGTGCTCGCTGATACCGCTGCGCTCCTTGTCCACCATGATCCGGCCCTGGCCGCGATAGCCGCGGGACTTGAGGCCCTTCTGCACGCTCTCTACCAGGCGCAGGTCTTCCGGACGGAATACTTCGCGGTACCAGTCGATCAACTTCTGCTGTTCCTCGGTGATGTCCTTGTTGAGGAAGTAGATGTCGTAGTGCTGCAGGGTGGTCTCGGCGTCGACCGGGAACTCGTAGATCACGGTCATGAAGTTGGCGCCCGGCGGCACGTTGAACATGGTGCACGGCCAGGCCCAGAAGCCGGCGAAGGACGGATCGGTGACCGATTCGTCGACCTGGAACGATTGCTCGGACGACTTGGCGATGCCGTACTGCAAAGACCAATTGCCGTGCATGGTGTGCACGTACTGACCGACGTCCACCGAGTCGGCAAAGCTTGGGTGCGCCGGACCGCAGTGGTAGCACTCCATGTAGTTGTCGACGATGGACTTCCAGTTGGCCGGGGTGTCGCTGACAAAACGTGCCGCCAGTTGCAGGTCATCGATGACACCGCAGGCGCTGCGCATACGGGCTTCAAGGCCCGGCAACTGGTCTTCGACGCTACCGGCGTCAGGGTCCATGTTGACGAAGATGAAGCCGGCGTATTCCTCGACGCGCAGTTGCACCAGGCTGAAGTCGCCTTTGTCGAAGGCTTCGACCTGGTCGCAGTTGCGCACGTGGGTCAGTTCGCCGTCCAGCTTGAAGGTCCAGGCGTGGTACGGGCAGGCAATCACGTTCTTGGCCTTGCCGCTGCCTTCGAGCAATTGGTGGCCACGGTGCGGGCACACGTTGTAGAACGCGCGCAGTACGCTGTCGCGGCCACGGATCACGATGATGCTTTCACCGATCACTTCGCGGGTGATGTAGGCATTGTTTTCCGCGACTTCGCTGCGGTGCCCCAGGCAGATCCAGCTCTTGGCGAAGATCTTTTCCTTCTCGTGTTCGAAGACTGACGCACTGGTGTAGAAGTTGGCAGGAATGGTGAAAGCGCGCGCAGGATCGCTGCAGAAATCAGCGGGCAAACGTTCGAAATCAGTCATGGGTGTCTCCAGGCTCTCAATGACCTGCGCTGAACGCAGGACTTTAGTTATCAGTTAACTGCAACCCGATGGTTAACAAGACAGGCAAAAAAAAGCCTGTCGGTCGCGCTGTCTTCGGGCAGACGGCGCGACCCCAGGATCATCAGGCCACGGCCACCGGCTCAGCGCCGTGGATTGCCGCAGGCTTGGCCACCGGTTGTTGCGCAGCCATGGCGGCGGCTTCCTCTTCGATGCGGTGCGCCGGCACGTGGCCGTAGTCCTGCAGCATCCACTTGAAGAAGCCGTAGACCTTGACCAGCAGGATCAGGGTGAACGGGATGGCGGTCAGCACGACAGCGGTCTTCATGGTCGAGAGCGATGCCTTGGCGAACAGCATGGCCAGTGGCACCAGGGTCAGCGTGATGCACCAGAACAGGCGATGGGTTGGCGATGGGTCATCGCCTTCCTTCAGGTTGCGGGTACTGGTCGCCGCCACGGCGTAGGCCGCAGCGTCCATGTGCGAGGCGCAGAACACCGCCATGATGAACAGGTAAACGGCGAGAAACACCTTGCCCACTGGCAGCGACATGATCAGTGCTTGCACCGCGCTTTCACCGCCTTGCTCGGTGAGGATTTTCGGCACGTCGATGGCGCCGGTGATGAACTGGTGCATGCTGAAGCTTTCCAGCGCGCCGAAGAAGAACCAGCAGCCGACGCTACCGCCCATCAACAGGGCGAACACCACTTCCTTGATCTGCCGGCCGCGGGAAACCCGGGTCACGAACATGGCCACGCCTGGCGCGTAGGACACCCACCAGAGCCAGTAGAACACGGTCCAGTTGCGGGTGAATTCACCATCGCCGGCCGGGTCGGTGAACAGGCTCATGTGCACGTAGTTCTGGATCATCAGGCCAATGCCATTGGCGGTGTTGTTGATGGCGAACTGGGTTGGACCGACCAGCAGCACCACAGCCGCGAACAGCAGCGCGCCGTAGCAGACGATCTTGCTGAGCTTCTGCAGGCCACCGTCGATGCCGATGTAGGAGCTGAGGGAGAACAGCACGGCGATCAGGCCGATCACGGTCACTTGCAGGGTGAAGGTGTCCGGAATCCCGATCAGGCCGGACAGGCCACGGGTCAGGGTCGACGCGGTCAGCGCCAGGGACACGGTCAACGCACCCATCATGGTCAGCAGGAAGATCAGGTCGACGATGCGCCCGACCGGACCTGTGGCCTTGAAGCCAGTGACCGCTTCGATGATGGAGGCCAGGTTGAGGCCGCTCTTTTTGCGCACATGGAAGTGATACGCCATCGCCAGCGACGCCAGGGCGTAGATCGACCACGCGCTGATGCCCCAGTGGAAGAACGAGTAACTGACGCTGTATTCCAGCGCTTCACGGGATTGCGCGGCGATGTTCAGGCCCGGCGTCTGATAGTAGTAGGCCCACTCCATCACACCCCAGTAGAGGGTGGAGGAACCCATGCCGGCGCAGATGAACATGAACACCCACGTGGCGGTGGAGTATTCCGGCTTGCCGCTGCCGAGGCGGATGTTGCCGTATTTGCTGAAGGCGATGTAGAGCACGGCCAGCGAGCTGCCGAAGATCAGCATTTGCACGGCGGTGCCGAAAGTACGGGTGGAAAATTCGAACAACTGGTTCGCTGCTTTCTCCGCTTCGGAGGGGAATGCCGCGAGTCCGACTACCGTGAGCAGTACCGCAATCAAGCTCATGGTGATCAGGAACACATCGACCTTTTTATTCTTGTGGGACATCAGGCGTCTCCTGGGACGTTTTTTTTATTTAAATCTCGCATCCGACGCAGGCAGGCGACTCGGAAGGAAAGTGCAGCGTTAAGACAGGTTGACGACTTCCCTTTCGTTAACCATTGGTTAACAGCTACCCAACGGTTAACAGTTTGCAGATATTCAGCACGCAGCGCAAGAGCAGCGTGTCGGCTGAGCGCTTGCGCCAACAGTGGAGCAAGCGCTGCAGCGATCAGCCTTCGATGATTTCGGCGATGGCCTGGCCGACGGCCTGGGTGGACAACGAGCCACCCATGTCGCGGGTCACGGTGCCGCTGGCGATCACTTGCTCGATGGCCTTGAGGATCTCGTCGTGGGCGGCGCGATAGCGATCGTCGCCCTGGCCGAGGAACTCCAGCATCAGTGCGCCCGACCAGATCATGGCAATCGGGTTGGCGATGTTCTGGCCGAAGATGTCCGGCGCCGAGCCATGCACCGGCTCGAACAGCGACGGGAACTTGCGTTCCGGGTTGAGGTTGGCCGACGGCGCGATGCCGATGGTGCCGGCGCAGGCCGGGCCGAGGTCGGAGAGGATGTCACCGAACAGGTTGGACGCCACCACCACATCAAAGCGCTCCGGCTGCAACACGAAGCGCGCGCACAGGATATCGATGTGCTGCTTGTCCCAGGTGATGTCCGGATAATTGGCGGCCATGGCGGCGGTGCGCTCGTCCCAGTAAGGCATGCTCACGGCCATGCCGTTGGACTTGGTGGCCGAGGTCAGGCGCTTGCGTTCACGAGTCTGCGCCAGGTCGAAGGCGTACTTGAGGATGCGGTCGACGCCACGACGGGTGAACACCGATTCCTGCAGTACGAACTCGTTCTCGGTGCCCTCGAACATGCGCCCGCCGAGCGAGGAGTACTCACCTTCGGTGTTCTCGCGGATCACCACGAAGTCGATGTCGCCCGGTTGCTTGCCGGCCAGCGGGCACGGTACGCCGGGGAACAGGCGCACCGGGCGAATGTTCACGTACTGGTCAAAATCGCGGCGGAATTTCAGCAGCGAGCCCCACAGCGAAATGTGGTCGGGCACCTTGTCTGGCCAACCCACGGCACCGAAGTACAGGGCATCGAAGCCCTTGAGCTGGTCGAACCAGTCATCGGGCATCATCTTGCCGTGTTCGAGGTAGTAGTCGCAGCTGGCCCATTCGAAGTGTTCGAACTCCAGTGCCAGGCCGAATTTGCGGGCCGCCGCCTGGACTACGCGCAGCCCTTCCGGCAGTACTTCCAGGCCAATACCGTCACCGGCAATCGCGGCGATTCTGAATGTCTTGTTCATGCTGGCACCCTTGTTGGATCAGAGGTTGGATGTGATGCCGGGCATGCTATAAGTTGACGACGCAAGTATAATCAGCGCATCTGTTGATACTTATTATACGAATCGTGAACAATCTACCGAACCTGGAAGACCTCAACGTCTTCGTCCATGTCGCCCGTCGCTCCAGCTTCTCCAGCGCCGCCTCCGAACTGGGCATGTCCGCCGCCTTCATCAGCAAGCGGATTCGCCTGCTCGAGCAAAACCTCGGCGTGCGCCTGCTGCATCGCACCACCCGCCGGGTGTCGGTGAGTGACGATGGCGAACGCATCTACCAGTGGGCCTTGCGCATCCTCGATTCAGTGCAGCGCATGGGCGATGACGTCAGTACGCTGCACCGCGAGCCCAGCGGACAGCTGCGTATCGCCAGCAGCCTGGGTCTGGGCCGGCGCTTCGTCGCCCCTGCCCTCTCGGAACTGGCCGAGCGCCACCCAACACTCGACATCCGCCTCGATGTACAGGACCGCCTGATCGACCTGATTGACGAAGGCTTCGACCTCGACGTGCGGGTCGGCAACGAAATCGATCCGCACCTCATCGCCAAGCCGCTGGCGCGCAATCGCCGGGTCCTCTGCGCTGCGCCGGCGTATCTGGAACGGCACGGCACACCGCGCACACTGGCGGAGCTGGCCACACACGATTGCCTGGTGATCAAGGAACGCGATCACCCCTTCGGGGTCTGGCACCTGCAAGGGCCGGAGGGCGAGGAACAGGTGAAAGTGACGGGCCCTCTGTCGTCCAATCACGGTGAAGTGGTGCACCAGTGGTGCATCGATGGCAGAGGCATCTTGCTGCGCTCATGGTGGGACGTGTACGACAGCCTGGAGGACGGGCGCCTCGTGCAGGTCTTGCCCGAGTACATGCAGCCGGCCGACATCTGGGCGGTGTACACGGCCCCCCTGGCCACGTCGGCCAAGGTGCGCGTGGCGGTTGAATGCCTGCGGCAATACTTCGCCGAGCGATACAGCCTCCCGGAAACCTGAATCAGCGGCGCCTGAAATCAATCAGCGCAGCCCCATGCGTCCTGGCGGACTCAACGTCAGCGTTAGGCCGGGTGCTTAAAGTTCGCCGCTCTCCGGAAACTCATCCCGATAACACACTGGCGAGCTGGAGCCCTGGAATCGATCCAGCTCCTCTTCCAGCCATTGGGCGAGCACGACGGCAGGATTTTGCAGCGGGTCATCCGCTGTGAACACCAGTGTCAACATCCCTGTTTGCGCATAATGCAAAAGTGCCCACCAATGCGCCGGTTGGGCAGCCAGTTCCCGACGATAGGCTTGCGTGAAGCCGGCGAAATCCAACTGCCCAGCGATGAACGCCTGGTGTAAATCAGCTGAGGGCGCGACGTCGGGGAGCCAGGCATCGGACGGCATTGACGCCTTGAGGCAATCCTTAGGCCGCTGACGATCCACCAGAATTCGCCACCCGTCTGCCGGCGCGACAGGGTCGCAGACACGTTTGCACTGAATCATGATCGTTCACCCTTTCCACTCACGCGGACTGACCCCAGTTTTGCGGCGAAACGCCCGGGCCAGGGCCGAAGGACTTTCGTAGCCGACTTCTTCGGCGATCAGGGCAATCGGCTTGCCTTCGCGCAAGCGTTTCTGTGCCAGGCTGATGCGCCAGCTCACCAGGTAATCCACCGGCGCCTGGCCGACCACGCGCTTGAAGTGCTCGGCGAAACTGGCCCGGGACATGTTGGCCAGGGCCGACAGCTGCGCCACGCTCCAGGCCTTGCCCGGTGCTTCGTGCATCTGGCTCAAGGGTCTTGCCAGGCGCGGGTCGGCCAGCCCGGCCATCATCCCCGGCTGTTGGTTGCGCGTGCTCAGAATGTGCCGCAGCAACAGAATCACCAGCAGTTCGAACAAACGGTCCATCACGGCTTCACGACCGCAGGTGCCATCGAACGCCTCGTTGAACAACCACTCCAGGGTGCTGGCCAGGGTCGGGATTTCATCGAGTTTCAGTATCAGGTATTCCGGCAACGCCGCTGCCAGGGCATTGCCCGAGCCACCATCGAAACTCAGCGACGCGCACACCAGTTGAGCACCAGAGGCTTCGGTGGCGAACATGCGATGACGGTAAGGACGAGGAAAAAAGATCAGCGTCGGCTCGGTGAGGTGCAGCTCGCGCTCATCGGCCAGTTTCAGGGTGACTTCGCCGGCCTGCAGCAAATGAACATGGCCGCTCGCCTGATTGCCATCGAAGGCAGCAGCGCCGCAAAACGTACCGCTGTGAAAGGTGCCGGCGTTGACGCCGAAATGCGTGAGCAAGGTGGACAGGCGATCCATAGGGAGACTCCCGAGGGCAGTTCTGGACGATCTGTCGCATATCGTCGACGATTTGCACCCAATAGGCCAGCTCGAATCTCTAGCATGAACTCCGTACCCAGCGCCTGTCGCGCTCGAATCCACGGAGAATCACCATGTCCCGCATTATCCCAGTCAGCCTGGAACACGCCACCGACGCTACCCGCCCATTGCTGGAAGGCGTGCAGAAGAAAATTGGCTTCCTGCCCAACGCATTCCGGATGCTGGCGCACGCCCCCGCCGTACTGGCCTCTTACCTGCAAAACTCGGCGACACTGGACAAAACCTCCCTGAGCGCCAAGGAGAAAGAAGCGGTCTTCCTCGCCACGTCACAGGTCAATGGCTGCGGCTACTGCCTGGCGGCGCACACGTTTTTTGCCGGCAAGGCCGGGCTCAGCAGCCAGGAGATTCTCAGCGCCCGGCAAGGCCAGCTCGACGCCTATGCCCTGCTCGCCCGGCAGATCACCGAAAGCCGTGGCCATCTGAGCAGCGAGCAGATCGCAGCGGCCCGCGCCGCCGGGATCACTGACGCGAAGATCATCGAAGTGATCGCCCACGTGGCCTCGCAGACGCTGACCAACTTCATGAACAACGTCGCCCTGACTGATATCGACTTTCCGGCCATCGACGCCTGATAAACGCCATGATTTCTGTAGGAGCGAGCTTGCTCGCGATGGACCCGAGAACGCCGCGCTCATCCAGTCAGCACGCGTAATCGTTTACGACCATCGCGAGCAAGCTCGCTCCTACAGGGAATGCAAAATCAAAGGAGACTGCACATGAACACCGTGACCCTGTACACCACCGACACCTGCCCCTACTGCCGCAGCGCCAAATCGCTGCTGGCCAGCAAAGGCATCGCAATGCAAGAGATCAACATTCAGCGCGAACCCGGCAAACTCGAGGAAATGCTCGACCGCAGTGGACGACGCAGCGTGCCGCAGATTTTCATCGGCGACACGCACATCGGCGGCTTCGACGACCTGGCCAAACTGGATCGCCAGGGCGGGTTGATGTCGATGCTGGCCTGAGCCGAATTCGAACCATCCACCACAACCCCTGTGGGAGCGGGCTTGCCCGCGATAGCGTCAGCCCAGTCAGTATTGATGGGACTGACCCAACACCATCGCGGGCAAGCCATGCTCCCACAGAGGCGCTGTGTCGAGCACAAAATCAATGCTTCACCTTTGGTCAGGTATTGGTCTTCAGCTTGGTCCACAACCGGGTGGTCAAGCGTGCGATGGACGCCGGCAGGTCTTCCACGGTGAACAACTTGTCCATCACCGTTTTCGGCGGGTAGATCGCCAGGTCCTGTTTCACCGCCGGCACCACATAGGCATCCGCTGCGCTGTTGGGATTGGCGTAGTGGATGCTGTTGCTGATGTTGGCGATCACTTGCGGCTGCAGCAGGTAATTCATGTAGGTGTAGCCGTTCTTCTCGTGGGGTGCGCTCTTGGGCATTACCACCATGTCAAACCACAGGGTGGAGCCTTCGTCGGGGATCGAGTAGGCAATGTCGATCCCGTTTTTTGCTTCCCTGGCGCTGGCCGCCGCCTGCACGATGTCGCCGTTGAAGCCGATCACCGCACAAACATTGCCGTTGGCCAGATCGCTGATGTACTTGGAGGCGTGGAAGTACTGCACGTACGGACGGATCTTCAGCAGCGCCTGTTCGGCTTTCTTGTAATCCGCAGGCTCGTGGCTGTGGGGTGGCAATCCCAGGTAGTTGAGGGTGATCGGCAGGACCTGGGTCGGGTTGTCGATGATCGCCACACCGCATTCGCTGAGCTTCTTGATGTTGGCTTCGTCGAAAAACAACTTCCAGGAATGAGTGACATCGGTGTTGCCGAAGATCGCCTTGATCTTCTCGACGTTGTAGCCGATGCCGGCGGTACCCCACATGTAGGGATAGCCGTACTGGTTGCCGGGGTCGTTGACCTCGAGTTTTTTCATCAGCGCCGGGTCCAGGTTGCTCCAGTTCGGCAACTGGCTCTTGTCGAGTTTCTGGATGGCGCCAGCCTTGATCAGGCGCGACAGGAAATGGTTCGACGGACTGACCACGTCATACCCGGTATTGCCCGTCATCAACTTCGACTCCAGCACTTCGTTGCTGTCGTGGATGTCGTAAGTGGCCTTGATCCCGGTTTCCTTGGTGAAGGTGGCCAGGGTGTCGTCAGCGATATAGCCGTTCCAGTTGGAAATGTTGACGGTTTCGTCGGCGTTAGCGGCCGCGCAACAGGTCGAGAGCAGGGCCACCAGGGAAATTGTATTGACGCGCATGTTCGATCACCTTCGTGCAGAAGTGCTTTTATTGTGAGTGACAGGTGGTGTTTCAGATTTCTGATTTGGCCCGGGCCGTCTCTATGCGCATGCGCAGCATGGCACCGATATCGAGCAGGGGCTTGGGTGGCAGCCAGCCGGGCCGGGCGCGCTCCATGACCGACTGCAGCAGGGGCGAGTCGCCGCCCGACGCCAGCTCCGCCAGCAACCGTCCCCACAACGTGCCGCGCGCCACACCGGAGCCATTGCAGCCAGCCACGGCAAACACGCCCTCCTCGACCTTGGCGAAATACGCTTGCCCGGACCGCGAAGCGCTGAGGTGGCCGGTCCAGGTGTACTGGATGTCCTGCTCGCCCAACATCGGAAACCGGCGCTGCAAACCCAGCACATGGTGCTGACGGCGCACCGCCAGTTCCCTGAGGGACAAGTCCCGTGAACGGTATTCGGCGGTGTTGCGGATCATCACCCGTCGATCCGGAGTCAGGCGCACCGTGGCCCCCAACGGCCGGGTCGACAGCACGCCCCAGGACTTCGGAGCACCGATGGCTTGAAACTCCTCTTCGCTGAGCGGCCGGGTGAGGCTGGCGCTGAGCTCCATCGCGAAGGTGCCGCTGTCGCTGATCCCGGAACGGGGAATGAAGGCGTTCAGGCAGACCAGCACCTGCTTGGCCTCAATGCAGCCATTGATGCCGCTGGCGCGAATACGGCCATTGCCCATGCGCTGGAAACCGGTGATCTCGGTGTTCTCGAACAGCGTCACCTTTTCCGGCAGTGCATCGAGCAAACCCTTCACGTACTTCGCCGGTTGCAGCAATGCATTGCCATTGCCGCACCAGATCGCGGCCTGGTAGTGCCGGGTGCCAAGCTTCTGGATCAGTTGCTCGCCCTGCAGGAACTGCGCCGACGCACCGACGGCACGCAAGGTCTGCAACTTGGCCTCGACGTCGGTCAATTTGCGCGGGTCGTTGACGGCAAAGAAGTAACCCGATTCACGGAAATCGCATTCGATGCCATGCCGGGCAATACGCTTGCGCACTTCATCGCTGGCGGCGCGGGAAATCGAGGTGTCCACCTGGAAACCGGCGAACCCTGCGCTGCCGTGCAGCTCTGCGCCAGTCGGATGTTCGTGGGCCACGACGAATCCCGAATTACGCGCCGACGCCCCTTGCGCAGCGCGTTGTCTGTCGACGATCACGATGCGCGCCTGGGGATGCATTTCGGCGAGTGAGTGCGCGGCACACAGCCCGGTGATACCGGCGCCGATGACCAGCCAATCGGCCTGTTGCGTACCGTTCAAGGACGCGCGCAGCGGAGAATCCCCGGCCTGCGCTATCCAGCCACATTTGTTTTCCATGCATCACCTCTTCGACTATCGTTGCGCGACCGCAAATCTGTATGCACTCATCGCATGAATGGTTTGAGATGACGGCGGCCATGGCTAGAATCTAAGGGCTCTCCCTCGATACAACCAACGTTATTAAATCATCCAGGTATTCTGAAAACGCATGGATAAAATTCGCCACGTTCCCTCGCTCCAAGGGTTGCAGGCGCTGGTCGAAGTCGCCGATTCGGGCAGCTTTACCCAGGCAGCGCAAACGCTGTGCCTGACCCAAAGCGCGGTGAGCCGCAAGATCCAGCAGCTGGAAAGTCACTTCGACGTTGCCCTGTTCGTCAGGAGCAGTCGCAGCCTTCGCCTGACACCCGAAGGCGAACAGGTGCTGGCCAGCGCGCGCAACATCCTCGAGCAACTGAAAACCCTGGAAGACCGCATCGCCCCACAGAAGCGCCCGTTCCGCATTCGCATGCATGTGTCGCTGGCGGTGCGTTGGTTGTTGCCGAAACTGAGTGATTTCTATCGCCATCACCCGGAGGTTTCGCTGGCCATCGAAACCGTGGCCACGGAGGTGGTGGAGCCGGCCAGCGACAGCGATGCCTACATCCTCTACTTGCCTGAGCCGTCCGCTGCCCCGGATTGCCTGACCTTGTTCGAAGAAGCGCTGGTGCCGGTGTGTGCACCCGGCCTGGCACTGGCGTCGCTGGAAGAACTGGCACACTTCGCCCTGCTGCATCGCTCGGCGGACAAAAATGACTGGAAGAATTGGTTAGCCGCCAACGGTGGCAAGTCCCTGGAGGACTTTCGGCACATCCCTTTCAACCTCGACGAACTTGCACTGGATGCCGCCGCGCGGGGACTGGGCGTGGCCATGACCGACATGACCCTGGCGGGCGAGTCGATCGAGCGTGGCGTGCTGCACATCCCGTTCGGCCAGCCCTTGAAGTCCCGCGGGATTTACTCGTTGTGCCTGCAACCTTCGGCGGCTTCGCATCCGGCGTGTTCGGCCGTGATGCAATGGTTTGCCGGGCAGGTTCTAACACCTTCATAACCTGTAGGAGCGAGACTTTGTGGTAAGGGGATTTATCCCCGTTGGGGCGCGTAGCGGCCCTAATTCGGAGATAACGGTGTGTCAGATAGAACGCATTCGCCAGTTTGCGGCTGCTGCGCACCCGAACGGGGATAAATCCCCTCACCACAAAGGCTCGCTCCCACAGGATCAGCGCGCAGCGTCAATCATCCTCATGCAACTTGATCCCCCGCGCATGCAGCAGATGCGGTACCACCAGCACCAGCAATGTCAGGCCCATGAAAAACGCCGAGATCGGTTGCGTGACGAAGATCATCCAGTCGCCCTGGCTGATGGACAGGGCATTGCGCAGTTGTTTCTCGGCCATCGGCCCCAGCAGCATGCCCACGATCACCGGCGCCACCGGGAAGTCGAAACGCCGCATCAGCACACCGGCCCAGCCAATGGCCAACATCAACAGCAAGTCGAAGGAAGAGTGGCGCATGCCGTACACGCCGATGGTGGCAAACACCAGTATCCCGGCGTTCAGATACGGTCGGGGGATTTGCAGCAGCTTGACCCACAGCCCCACCAACGGCAGGTTCAGCACCAGCAGGATGACGTTGCCGATGTACAGCGAGGCCACCAGCGTCCAGACCAGATCGGCGGAGGTCTCGAAGAGCATCGGCCCCGGTTGCAGGTTGTAGTTCTGGAACGCCGCCAACAGAATCGCCGCCGTGGCGGAGGTCGGTATGCCCAGGGTCAGCAACGGCACCAATGACCCGGTCGCACTCGCATTGTTCGCCGCTTCCGGGCCGGCGACGCCTTCGATGGCGCCCACGCCTTTATTGGCGGAAAACTCTTTCGGATACCGGCTGAGCTTGCGTTCGGTGGAATAGGACAGAAACGTCGGGATCTCCGCGCCACCCGCCGGGATCGAGCCAAATGGAAAGCCGATCAGGGTGCCGCGCAACCAGGCAGGCACCGAGCGTCTCCAGTCGGCGCGGGTCATCCACAAAGAGGTCAGGCGATGCCGGCCCTCTGCTTGCTCCTGCTGGTAGAGCAGGCTGTACAGCGCCTCCCCCACCGCAAACAACCCCACCGCCACCAGTACCACTTCGATACCGTCTACCAGTTCGGGAACGCCCAGGGTGTAGCGAGCGATCCCCGAGGTGGAGTCCAGGCCGATCATGCCGATGGTCAGCCCGATCCCCAGCGACGCGAAACCGCGCAGCATGGAGGCGCCAAGCACCGCCGACACCGTGGTGAAGGACAGTACCAGGATCGCGAAGTACTCCGCCGGCCCGAAGTTGAGCGCCAGTCGGGCCACGACGGGCGCGAACAGGGTCAGCAGGATCGTCGCGATGGTGCCCGCCACAAAAGAGCCTATCGCTGCCGTTGCCAAGGCAGGCCCGGCCCGGCCATTGCGCGCCATGAGATTGCCTTCCAGGGCCGTGACCATGGAAGACGATTCGCCCGGTGTGTTGAGCAGGATCGAAGTGGTGGAACCACCGAACTGCGCACCGTAATAGATCCCGGCGAACATGATCAGCGCCCCGGTGGGATCGACCTTGGCGGTGATCGGCAGCAGCAACGCCACCGTCAGCGCCGGCCCGATGCCCGGCAACACACCGATGGCAGTGCCCAGCAGGCAGCCGATGAACCCCCACATCAGGTTGATCGGCGTCAGCGCCGAGGAAAAACCCGCCAACAGGCTTGAGAGAATGTCCACGCAGTCGATCTCCTTTGCCCCGGATCAGATCCAGGCATTGACCAGCGGCGGCAGGGAAACCCCCAGCCCGGCGTTGAACAGCCAGTAGATCGGCAAGGTCAAGGCAATGCCGATGGCCAGGTCCCGCAGCGGGTAACGGCTGCCGAAGCCCCGTGCGGAAAAGGCGAACAGCAGGCCGGCGGCCAGCACGAAACCGATCAGGTTGATCAGCAACGCCACGCCCACCAACCCGCCAGTCACCCAGGCGGCGCCGGATTTGCCGCCGGGGATCGCGCCGTTGCCGCCGTCCAGTTCGCGAAAACCACCGGTGAACGCCTGGTAACTCAGCACCAGGCCCACCACGGCGAGAAACCCGGCGACGACATAGGGGTAAACAAAAGCCGGCAAAATCACGAAGCCCATCTCGGGCGGAAAGCGGTACGCTCCCACGGCCAGCACGGCGCCGAGGGCAATCAGCCCAAGGCCGATCGCCAATTGCGTCGATACGATTGTGCGCACCCCGGCCATCTCAAAGCAGCCCGACCTTGACCAGCATCGCCCGCAGGCGCACGTGTTCTTCATCGACGAACTTGCCGAACTCGTCACCGGTCAACACGCTCGGCGTCCAGGCATTGGTTTGAATGTTGTCCTGCCAGACTTTGCTGGTGTTGGCGGCCACGACGGCGTCGGTCACTTCTTTACGTTGCTCGGGCGTCAGGTTCGCTGCACCGTAGACACCGCGCCAGTTGCCGATGATCACGTCGTAGCCACTTTCCTTGAGGGTCGGCGCATCGATCCCCGGGACACGCTCGGGCGCACCGATGGCCAGCACACGGATCTGGCCGTTCTTGACGTATTGACCCAGTTCGGCATAGCCCCCGGTGAGCACCTTGATCTGGCCGCCCAGGGTCTGCGCGACAATTTCACCCCCGCCACCGGTGGCGATGTAATTGACCTTATTGACCGGGACATCGAGTTTGCCAGCCAGCTCGGCGATGCCGATGTGGTCGATCGAACCCTTGGAACCACCGCCCCAGGTGATGCCGGGCGGATTGGCCTTGAAGTCCTTGATCAGGTCATCGAGGGTTTTGTAGGGCGACTCCTTGCGCACGGCAATCACGTTGTATTCGGTGAACAGCCGGGCAATCGGCGTCACGTCCTTCAGGGTAATTTGCGGTTTGTTCTGTTCGATCCCCGCGACCATGATCGCGCCGACCACCAGCAGTGCATTCGGGTCGCCCTTGGTGCTGTTGGCGAATTGCGCCAGCCCCAGGGTTCCGCCCGCGCCCCCCTTGTTTTCAAACGTCACGGATTTGGCCACGTTGGCTTCGATCAGGGCCTTGCCCAACACTCGCGCAGTCTGGTCATAACCGCCACCCACGGAGCCGGGGGCCATGAACTTGACGGTGTCCAGTGCAAACGCGGGGGTGGTGAGTGCGGCAGCGGTCATGCCAACGGCCAGGTAGCGACTGAAGCGGCGGAACAAAGCGGACATGGTGTATCTCCCTGGATTGTTTTTATTGGTGCCGTCTGCCTGTCGAACAGGGGCGAATCCTGTTCGACGAACATCGGCCTGCGCATAAGCGTAGGACATGACTGCGTTTGTAGGAGCCGGCTTGCTGGCGATAGGGGTGAATCAGTCAACATTCATGGCACTGACACGCCGCTATCGCCGGCAAGCCGGCTCCTACAGGTCACGAGTTCCGGGCACATCCGACCAATAAACCCTCGATGATGCGTGTCATGGCCTAACCTCATAGGCTGGGTGACTAGCAACCTGTCGGGCACGCCTATGCGCAATGCATTGAAGTGGATGATTGTCGTGGTTCTCGCGCTGTTCGGACCGAGCGGCGCAATGCTGTCGGCGGCACCGGTGACGGGGACACCTGCCATCAGTTTTGCCCGCGCATCAGTCACTATTCCCGACAGCGATCTGCAAGACTTGCTACTTCGGCTCAACAGCCTCAAACAGCAGGTTTCCCAGGCCAGCAATTACGGCCAATTGGAAGCCCCGCAGGATCAGGTCCAGGCGCTGATCCAGGAAATTGCCCGGCTGTCGGCACTGTTGCTGCCCGAACAGGCTCAATTGCAGTCGCAACTGAGCGTGCTGGGGCCCGCACCGCTTGGCGAGGCTGCGTTGGAGAAGTCCGACATTACCCGTCAAAGGACTGCCCTCACGGAGCAGAAAAATCAGGTCGACAACAAACTCAAAACACTGGATACCCTCAAAAACAGCGCTGCCGAACTGCTGGCCCAGATTGCCGTCATCCGCCGCAGTCTGCTGGAAACCGAAGTGACCCAGCAGACCCACAGCATCCTCAACCCCTGGTTCTGGGAACCGCTGTTCAATCCGCCAGAGGACGATCGACAACGCCTGAGTGCCTTCCTCCAACAGATGGGCGCCACACTCGACGCCGCCTGGCAACCGGGCCAGCGCTTCTACACCAGCATCCTGCTCACGCTGGCCCTGCTCCTGTGGTTTGTCGGTCACAGGCTGACCGATCGAGGACTGACCTGGCTGTGCATTCATCGCATGCCTGAAGGTCGGCTGCGACGCAGTGCCCTCGCGCTGGCTTCGGTCCTCGCCACGGTGCTGGCGGCGTGGTTTGCCTTGCAGTTGCTGTTCTATGCCCTCACGCGCCATCTGCCGCTGACACCACAATTGGTGGGGTTTTCCCAGGATTTCGAAAAGATCGTTTATACCTGCGTACTGGTCACCGGCCTGAGCCGCGCCCTGCTGTCGACGAAACATCCTTCATGGCGGCTGCCGGCCATTGCCGATCCAGTGGCCGTGGCAATGAAACCCTTCCCGATCCGCCTGGCCTGGGCGTTGCTGATTCTGGTGGCGGCGGCGCAAATGACCAATGCCACCGGCATGAGCGCCCAGGTCGTGATCTCGGTCAGGGGCTTTGCCGCGCTGGTCATTACCCTCATGATCGGCGGGCTGCTGTTGCACGTCAGCAAAACCCGCCGGGCCCTGGCCGCGACCGGTGCGGCCCCTGAAGCGGGCACGACACTGGCTGGCGTGATCTATGCCTTCGCCAGCATCGCCGTGGTGATTTCCCTGCTCGCCTTGCTGATTGGCTACGTATCTCTGTCGCGCTTCATCACCTACGAACTCGTCTGGTTGTTCATCATTTTTTCCGGTTTCTATTTGCTGATCCAGCTGTTGAGGGACGGCTGCGAATACCTGTTCTCACCCCGGCACTCCACCGGCAAGGCCCTGAAACAGCTGTTGGGGATTGGCGATGCGCGCCTGGACCAGATTTCGACCATTTTGTCCGGCGTCGGCCGGGCGATACTGTTTCTGATCGGCTTTATCACACTGGTAGTAGGCGGGGTTGGATCGACGCTCGGACAATTGGCCTCCAATACATTGGCTGTTCTCGGCGGCGAAGGCCTGCGAAAACTCAACATCGTCCCGGGTAACCTGCTGCATGGCGTCCTCGCCCTGATCATCGGCATTTACCTGATCCGTACGCTGCGCCGCTGGCTGGACAACGAGTTCCTGCCAAAAACCGAAATGGACCCCGGCATGTGTGCCTCCCTCAGCACGCTGTTTTCCAATATCGGTTACATGCTGGTCATCCTGCTCGCGCTGTCATCACTGGGGGTCCAGTGGACCAACCTGGCCTGGATCGTCAGCGCCTTGTCAGTGGGCATCGGTTTCGGCCTGCAGGAAATCGTCAAGAACTTCGTCTCCGGCCTGATCCTGCTGACCGAGCGCCCGGTGAAGGTCGGCGACCTGATCAGCATCAGCGGCGTCGAAGGGGATATCCGGCGCATCAATGTGCGGGCCACCGAAATACAACTGGCCGACCGCTCGATCGTCATCGTGCCCAACTCGCAGCTGATCTCGCAGAACCTGCGCAACGTCACCCTCGGCGGCAGCGCCCAAGGGGTGGCGACACTCGAACTGGTGTTCCCGCTGGACATCGACCCGGAAGAAGTGCGCAACCTGCTGTACGACACCTACATCGAGCACGAATCCATCCTCGACAAACCGCCGCCCTACGTGCGTTTCAGTCAGCTGAAACCCGAAGGCATCACCTTGACCATCACCGGGTATGTCATCAGCCCGCGTAATGTCGGGGCGATCAAGAGCGAGCTGTTGTTTGAGATACTCAAGCGGTTGGGGGCTGCTGGTATTGAACTGGCGAAACCGCCACCGGCGGCGTGATTTGTGTTGGGTTGGGTTGGTGTACATATCCGTTGCTTCGGTAACGGCGACTTAGGGTTCCGCCCTTACGGCGGGTCACTTGGAGAAGCGCCAAGTAACCAAGCGCTCTTGCCCCACCACTCGGTGCCTCGCTCAGGCTCGGCATGCCCTCACTCCGGCATTGCTCCGTGGGTCGCCGCGCTGGGCCATCCCTGGCCCAGCGCGGCTAAACCGGCGTCCTGCCGGTTTACCCACTACGCAATGCCTGCGTTCGGCCAGCGTGGTTTAACGGGACGCCCAGATCAAAAGCAAAGCGAGGCGGCCTGACAGCCGACCTGACATTGGCAGATGCCCTCGATCCCCTGTAGGAGCGAGCCTGCTCGCGATGGACGTGAACGATAACGCGTGCTGTCTGGATGAACGCGTTGTCTGGACGTTTTTCGCGAGCAGGGCTCGCTCCTACAGTGGAACGCGTTCATCCGCAAAATCAGGTCGGCTGTCAGGCCGCCTCGCATTGCTTTGGCTTTTGATCTTC
>NZ_WTFT01000047.1:27932-68583 GCF_009861505.1 Pseudomonas izuensis
GAGGCCGAGTGGAGGTTCTCTGTAGGAGCGATGCTTGCTCGCGATGGACGTCAACGATAACGCGTTCTGTCTGAATGATCGCGTTGCCTGGGCTTTTTTCGCGAGCAAGCATCGTTCCTACAGGCTCTTCCAAGTGACTCGCCGTAAGGGCGAAACCCTAAGTCGCCGTTACCGAAGCAACGGATATGTACACCTAAAGCGTGATACCCACTCACGCCCCAGGTGCTTGAAGCATCAATGCGCGATGCACACCGACTTCAGCTCGGTATAAGCCTCGATCACCGCACGCCCGAACTCACGGCCCATGCCCGATTGCTTGACGCCACCGAACGGCATCGCCGGGTCGAGCAGTACGTGGGCGTTGACCCACACGGTGCCGGCTTCGATGCGCGGCACCAGGTTCATGGCTTTGCTCAGGTCGTTGGTCCACAGGCTGGCGGCCAGGCCGTAGCGATTGTCGTTGGCCAGTGCGATAACAGCATCTTCATCGTCGAATGGCATCACACCCAACACCGGACCGAACACTTCTTCACGGGCCACGGCCATGCTGTGGTCGATGTCGGCGAGGATCGTTGGCTGCACGAAGAAGCCGTCGCCTTCCAGCAATTCACCACCGGTCACCACCCGCGCGCCTTCGCGGCGAGCCAGTTCGATGTGCTTGAGTACGCTCTGCTGTTGCTTGCGCGATACCAGCGGGTTGATCGCCGCGTCGCAGTTCATGCCGGCGCCGATTGGCATGGCCGATACCGCTGCTGCCAAGGCCTCGACGAACTGGTCGTGGATCGAGCGGTGCACGTAGAAACGGGACGCCGCTGCGCACACCTGACCGTTATTGAGCAGACCACCGAGGATCGCGCCTTGCACGGCTTTTTCGATGTCGGCATCGGCGAGCACGATCATCGGGTTCTTGCCGCCCAGTTCCAGGGAGAAGCGCGTCATGTTTTCCATGCACGCCACGCCCACGCTCTTGCCCACGGCGGTGGAACCGGTGAAGGACACTTTGCTCACCAGCGGGTGCGAGGTCAGCACGCCGCCAACGGAAGCACCGCCGCCGGTGACCACGTTGAACACACCAGCAGGGATGCCCGCTTCCAGCGCCAGTTCAGCCAGGCGCATGGCGGTCAGCGGCGTTTCCATCGCCGGTTTGATGATCACTGTGCAACCGGTGGCCAGGGCTGGCATCAGCTTCCAGGCAGCGATTAGCAGCGGGAAGTTCCACGGCACGATGCCGACCACCACGCCGACCGGCTCACGCTTGGTGAATGCGGTGAACTTGGCGCCCGGCGGCAGCGGGATCGACACGTCGAAGGTCTGGCCTTCGATCTTGGTCGCCCAGCCGGACATGTAGCGCATGAACTCCACGGTGGCATTCAGATCCAGCGCGCGGGCCATGTTGATCGACTTGCCCTGGCTCAGGGTTTCCAGCTGCGCCAGCTCTTCGGCGTGCTCTTCCACCAGGCGGGTGAAGTTGAGCAGGATGCGTTCGCGATCGGCCGGACGCAGCGAGGACCAGACACCGGACTTGAAGGCCTTGTGCGAGGACTGCACCGCTTGTTCGACGATTGCCAGCGGCGCATCGAGGGTTTCGCACAAGGTCTGGCCGGTGGCCGGGTTGACTACGGCAATGGTCTCGCCTTCGGCAAACACCCACTGACCATCGATAAAGCAGCCGTGACGGCGTTCGAGGAATGCAGCCACCTGCGGCAGGATTTCAACGTTGCTCATAAATCACCTCTCATTCGTTCAAATGTAGGAGCCGGCTTGCTGGCGAAGGCATCTTCAAGGACGGTGCAAGACTCAGGGCCGCCATCGCTGGCAAGCCAGCTCCTACAGGGTTCGGTAGCCGGATTCGGCCGCTTAGTGTTGTTCTTTGAGGTAGCACACGACCGCCTGACGATCGTCGGCGGAGGCCAGGCCCATGTAGGGCATGTAGGTACCGGGCACGTAGGCCTGGGGTTGAGTGATCAGTTGCTCGATGTTCTCGGCCTGCCAGTCGATATTTTTGCTACGCATGGCTTGGGAATAGTTGAAGCCTTCCAGCGAACCGGACCTGCGCCCCACTACACCCGCCAGGTTCGGCCCCATCATCCCGACCGCGCTTTTGGACACCGAATGGCAAACCCCACATTCGTTGGCGAACACTTCGGCGCCACGGCTCTGGACCGGTGCGCAATCGGCAGCGACAGCGGCCTGGGCCAGGGTGAAGGACAACAACCCCATGAGGGGCAAACGCAGGGCGGTAAACATAAGGAACGACCTTGAAAATCCACGCGTCCGTCACGCAGACGAACGCCAACACAGAAAGCGCCGGGGCAACGGAGCCCCGGCAGGTTGGAAAGGATTGTGGGTGGTCGTTGCAGCGCAGGTATTTCCCTGCGTGCCAGTTGTGTTGGCGGTTCTGCCAAAACGCTGGGCTGTTTGCTCACAGAACCTTGTGGTCATGGAAAACCCTGTAGGAGTAAAGCTTGCTCGCGATAGCGTCAGCCCTGCCAACGCGGCGGCGTCTGACCCTCCGCTATCGCGAGCAAGCTTTGCTCCTACAGGTTATCGTCAGTTTCTGAAATCAAGCCGTATAACAATAGAATTCCGTCAAACTCAGTCTTTGATAGTTTTGAATCTCTTAGCTCATTGATTGCTGACAATAGAGATGAGTCGGGCGCTTGTGGTACTTCGCGCCTTGAAACCATAAAACCATCAACAGGAAGGTTGAGTATTTCGAACTTGTGTGGATATAACTTCATAACAGTCCTTTCCACGATTGTACTGTTCAACACCAGAACAACCATGCCGAATGGGCTTTAAATCCTTACCCGCATCCCAGCAACGTTCGGCTCCAGGCGGGCAAGCGTTGATTTCCAACTCTTCGTCGTAGTTGAAAAAACTGTCACGTAAAAAGTCATTCATCATTGTTGAACCCCCGTCAGCCAAAAAAGTGTCGCGCCTATGGTTATTATTTTTCGCACGAAGTTACAAGCATGCATTTTCAATGCGTAGGAAACTTCGCTCAACATCAATAGATAGTTCGTACGGAAAAACAGGAAGTACTATTTACCAAAAACCGCAACACACGTTATTTGTAGACTCAGGCAACTGTAGGAAGCAGTAGGAACTTTCCTTCGCTGTCAAAAAAACGCTTTGTTCTAACAGGCTTCCTTCTAAACAAAAAACGACGAATGGTAATTTCAACGACACCACCATTCCCCTGCGGCAGCTCCTACAGAGGCTGCAATCCGACGCGGCAGAAGAGCCCGTCAATAGAAGCAGCAAAACCCTCCATGCCATCACCCCGCCACTCAATCTGGCATGCACAAGCAACTAATTGGCAAACAGGAAAAAGGCCGAAAAAACCGCCGCCCTTAGTATCTAAAAAGACCGCAACCCTGCGCCTAAGAACAAGAACGGATGTCATGCCATGCTCAAGTCCCCTTTGCTTCGACTTTCCACGCTCGCGCTGATGATCAGTGCCGGGCAGGCCGGAGCTTATGAACTGTACTCAGACAGCGACACTCACCTGAACGCCACGCTGGAAGCGGTTTTCGGCATTTTCCATAGCCAGGAAAACTACGCGTTGTCGGGTCGTCTCGATGAAGGTTCGTCGTCGTGGCGCGAGGGTTACATCAAGTACGGCCTGGCTTTCGACAAGGGCCTTGGTGGTGTCGGCACCACCTATGGCGCGGCGAATCTGCTGAGCTCCGGCACCTGGGGCGACGGCGATGCCGCCGGTTTCAGCGACGGCACGGAACGCACCACCAAGTTCGAAGATGCCTACCTCGGCTGGCGTTCGGCCGACCTGTTCCCTGTGCTGGGCAGCGACGGCATCGACTTCTCGTTCGGCCGCCAGAACATCGTGGTCGGTGACGGTTTCCTGATCGATGGCGACGCGCTGAACATCGGCAAGGGCCTGGCCGACGGCGAATTCAACCGTGGCGGCGCCTACTGGCTGGCCGCGCGCAAGGCGTTCGACGAGACCGCCGTGTTGCACATTGGCGGCAAGCAAGGCTGGCGTGGCGACTTGATGTGGCTGAAATCCGACAACCGCGCCCAGGCCAAGACCGAGATGTATGTCGGCACCCTGGAGCACGTGTCGGACATCGGCACGGTTGGCCTGACCTACATCGACACCACCGACGTCGACGAGCAATTCGCCTCGCCGATCCAGCTTGAACGCGACGGCATGAAGACCTATAGCCTGCGCGCCACTGGTAACGCCGGTGTGAAGGACCTGTTCCTCTCCGGCGAATACGCCAAGCAGGACAAACCCCACACTTCTGACGAAGACGCCTGGTACCTGGAAGCCGGCTGGACATTCTCCGACGTGGCTTGGGCTCCGTATGCCAGCTACCGCTACAGCCGTTTCTCGGAAAACTACGACACGCTGTTCTACGGTTTCAGCCGTGGCTTCGGCACCTGGTTCCAGGGTGAAGTGGCCGGCAACTATGCCGGTCCGTTCAACAGCAACGCGCGCATCCAGCAAGTCAAGTTCACCGTCACGCCACTGGAGAGCCTGACCGTCGGTGCGATGTACTTCAACTTCGACACCATCGACCGCAACCTGGGCAATGCCGACGGCCACGAAACAGACCTGTACGCCGAATGGCACGTCAACGACCACCTGAGCATCATGCCGCTGATTGGCCTGTTCCAGCCGGACAAGAGCGCCGACCAGGGTGGCACGCAGTTGGGCAACAACGACAAGAACCTCTACAGCCAGGTGATTTTCGCCACGACGTTCTAAGCCCCACACAATCCCTGTAGGAGCGAGCCTGCTCGCGAAAAACGTCCAGGCAACGCGGGCATCCAGACAGCCCGCGTTATCGTTGACGTCCATCGCGAGCAGGCTCGCTCCTACAGGGATCAGGTTCGTTTCCAGGAAAAAGGCATTTCCCATGCAGAAAAAATTTCTGACGATCCAGAGCAAGATCGCCCTGCTCGCCGGCCTCTGCCTGTTGTTGGTGGTGGGCCTGCTGATGGGGTTGTCGCTCTACCAGACCCATCAAAGCAGCCAGCAAGTGGCCCAGGCCAGCAGTGAAATGCTCGCCGATGCAGCCAGGGAACACATGCAGGCGCTGGGCCGGGTGCAGGCGATGCAGGTGCAACGCACCTTCATGCAGACCCACGAATTCGGCCAGGGATTGTCGCGATACTTACTCTATCTGCGACAACTCCAGCACCAGGGGACGCTGACCCGTCAACAACTGCGCCAGGAGCTGAGTACCCAGCTTCATCAGGCCCTGAACGACAAGCCCGACCTGCTCGGGCTTTACGTCATTTTTGAACCCGACGCTTTGGACGGTGCCGACGCCGGTTTCACCGACAAGGCGGATCTGGGCAGCAACGAAAAAGGCCGTTTCTCGTTGTACTGGGTGCAGAGCAAACCCGGTGAGCTGCAAGCGGTGATCGGCGACGAAGGCCTGCTCGCCAACACCGAACCAGGCCCGAGTGGCGCACCCTACAACTCGTTCTACACCTGCGCCCGCGATACCCGTCAGGCCTGCGTGCTGGAACCCTACTTCGACGAAGCCTCCGGCAGTCGCAAACTGGTGACCAGCGTTGCCTTCCCGCTACTGGAAAACGGCAAGGTCATCGCCGTGGTCGGCCTCGACATCAACCTCGCCGCATTGCAAAAGAACAGCGAAGCCAGTGCCCTGAAACTGTTCGAAGGCCACGGTCAGATCAGCATCGTCAGCCCCCGTGGCGTCATCTCGGCCGACAGTCAGGACGTCAGCCGCCTCGGCCAGCCGATGAACAGCGCCGACGTCATGGATGCCTTGCGCCAGGGTCAACCGAAAGTCTTTGTCGACCCGCAGCAGATCAAGGTCCTCGAACCGCTGACACCGATAGCCGGTGCCGCACCCTGGGGTGTTCTGGTGGGCGTGCCGCAGGAGGTGCTGCTGGCACCGGTCACCACCCTGCAAAAACAACTCGATGCCCAGGGCGCGCAAAGCACCGCGCTGGCCCTGCTGCTCGGCGGCGGCTCGGCCCTGCTCGGCCTGCTGTTGATCTGGTACACCGCGCAGCGCATCACCCGGCCGCTGCAAGTGCTGACGCGGGTCATGGAGGACATCTCCCTCGGCGAAGGCGATCTGACGCGGCGTCTGCAAGTGCAGTCCCGGGACGAAATCGGCCAGTTGGCCACGGCGTTCAATCGCTTTGTCGAGCGTATCCATCAGTCGATGCGCGAGGTGTCGTCGGCGGCTCTCGGCGTCAATCAGGGCGCTCGGCGCGTACTGGACGCGTCCAATTCGTCGCTGAGCAATTTCGACGATCAATCCACCCGCACCAACAGCGTGGCCGCCGCGATCAACCAGTTGGGCGCCGCCGCCCAGGAAATCGCCCATAACGCGTCCGATGCCTCGCACCAGGCCTCCGCCGCACGACAACAGGCCGAAGACGGGCGTCAGGTGGTGCAGCGCACGATCGAGGTGATGAACGAACTGTCGGGAAAGATCAGGACATCGTGCGCCAACATCGAAGTGCTCAATGGCAAGACCGTGAACATCGGGCAGATTCTCGAAGTGATCAAGGGTATTTCCCAGCAGACCAACCTGCTGGCGCTCAACGCCGCCATCGAAGCGGCCCGAGCCGGTGAAGCCGGGCGTGGATTTGCGGTGGTGGCCGACGAGGTGCGCAGCCTGGCCGGACGCACCCAGACCTCGGCGCTGGAGATCCAGCAGATGATCGAGGAGCTGCAAGTCGGCGCCCGGGATTCGGTCACCACCATGACCGAGAGCCAGCAGCACAGCGAGGAAAGCGTCAACATCGCCAACCTCGCCGGCACCCGCCTGGGCAGCGTGACCCAGCGCATCGGCGAGATCGACAACGTCAACCAGTCCGTCGCCGCCGCCACCGAGGAACAGACCGCCGTGGTCGAAGCCCTGAACGTCGACATCACCCAAATCAACACCCTCAACCAGCAAGGCGTGGAAAACCTGCAATCGACCTTGCGTGCCTGTACCGAGCTGGAGCAGCAGGCGACGCGGTTGAATCAGTTGGTGGGGAGTTTTCGCATTTAAGATTGATGTCGCCTGAGCTGCCGCCATCGCGGCGGTGCGGCGATCCGACAAGCCTTGCTCCCACAGTTGATCTGCGTCGTGCACAAATCTTGTGTTCACCAAAGATCCACTGTGGGAGCAAGGCTTGCCCGCGATGAGGACATCACATTCAACATCCATGTCGACTGACACTCCGTTTTTGCGGGCAAATTTCAATAATCTGGAGTGTTTTAGACCATGGGAGAATCCATTCTGTAACCCGCCCCCGGTGCACCTTCATGCAACGCCGACTGAATTTTCGAATACAAGGCATTTGCCTCCGCAGTTGTGATTGACCGCGAACAGTCACGTAGTACAACGCGCAACAGTACATTCTCCTGACCCGGCAATAGTCCGAGCCGTTCAATGGCCTGTACGGGTAAATCCGAGGACTGCCAACGCCCCTTGACCTGCATCTCTTCGATCCAATCGGAACAATCACCAGCAGCCTCCAACATCCTTTCGGTCAACACCTCCTCGCTTAATCCGGGTGTCACGGCGAGCGAAATATCACGAGCAATCGAAGGCAAACGCGATACAGTGCTCCACGGTTTCAGATCGTGCATCTGCGCCTGCACTCTTTCGTTCTGGTCGCGCAGCAATCGAATGTCCGGGATGCCTTTGCGCAGCATGGTCAGTCGATCCAACCCCATCCCCAGCGCTAACCCCCCATGTTGCGAAGGATCTATCTTCAGTCGCTCCAACAAAGACGTCGCTATACGACCACACTCCAGCACCTCGACCGGAGCGCCGTCATTCAACACATTCACCTCGATTCCACCCTCCGTGTAGTGATGCGGGCTATCGCTGTAGATCCAAGACTTGTCAGGTACAGCCGATTTGAGGATGTCTCCGACTAGACGCAACAAGTGTTCATGCGCCGCCAACTCCGGATCACCGAGCACCCAAATATCCATCTGATGCGGTTCTGCACAATGCCAACGATCCCGGCTGTCGCGACGAAAAGTGATGCCAGGTGCGGCCAACAATATTGTCTGTCCTGATTGTCGTGCCTGAGCCGCTCGCTGAAGTGCCGCCGGAATTTGACTGGTGGTTTGTGTTCGTAACAGAGACCACTCGTCGACCCATCGTGTGTGTGCACTTCCGAGAGTAATTTCAGACGGGTCGTAACCGAGCAACCCATAGTTCTCTTCAGCGGAGACAATTCTCGGCCCTGTCTGTATTTGTGCCTGTGGCCAACCCTTGTCAGCCAACCCCTGAAGAACTTCCTTCAGCAATAACCGAACTGCGTGGTCGGGCGCGGCAGGCTCTGTTAGATCGGCCAGTAACAAGGCTTGATGCACAGATGCATCTGTCAGATATTTCTTCAATTCCTGCACGAAACAATCCCTTTTTATCAGTTGAACATCGAGTCCCCAAAAAAGAGAACTCAAAATAAACCTAACCACCTCCAATCAGTGACTACAACTGAAATCGACAAAAAAATTAATTTTCGGAAGAGGACTACAGACGCAACTTACACAAATAACCTAGTGAGATTTACGAAAGAAAAACCAGAATAAATAATTCTAAAAAATCTTGAGACACCCCCTTTTATGCTTCAAAAAAATTTGCATTAATTACCCCGCCCCTGACGACTCAGACTCAGGGAGCTCAAACCAACAAAATGAAAAAGGATGATCAAATGAATAACAAAAACACTACAAAAGAAAATCTCACTCGCGTCACCTCTGGGCCAGACAATTTTGGCTGGGCACCTTTAGCCTGGGCTCACACTGAAGGATAACGATGTACCGGGCGTCAAGATCCGTCTTGCCGCCCGCTTACAAAACAAGGAGTTACTTATGTCACCCACAACAATGATAACGACGCTCTTTGGCGAAGGCAGACCTTCGATAATTGCTGACTCCGAAACATTTCTTCAGGAGTGCTCGAAATTAGGATTCGAGACTGCCAACATCTTTGATATCGATAGACTACCCCAAAACAGCATAATATTTTCATTCACTAATGACGCAGCAAAACTGACATTTGAAATAGCGCAAAGCACAAAACTTAAAAAGAGCATTTTTTGCGCAACTCAAGTATTCGAACCTACTTTAGATACTGCACTCTACAGCTTGAATCTTCTATTGAAGAGCGATTTCGAAAAAGCCTTGATTACTCAGAGACGCGTTCTTAATATGCTAAACTCGCACGACTCATTCGTCCTAACCGGAAATGGGGCTGAGGCAAAAGTAACGGTTTTCTCTCACGCACAGCCATATGCGTTAATTGCAGAAGACATTGAAGACAATTTCATCCAATCTGTGGCAGAGTTCTTTGAAGTTCATTACGCCCATATGAACCCGCAGAACCCAAGTCCATTTTCCTTTCACGGAACATTAAAAATATCCGGAATACTCACAGTTCTAAGAAGGCCCAACCCTACATTACCAGAAGGCTTAAAAACATCTTTGAGATGGTTGAGCAACCTTATATCTGAAAAAGGCGCCACATTATCCATTGAAAACAACATAATCACCTCACTAAAAACAGACAATGATGAGCATTTAAAACTACTTGATCTTGCTGCTGGCCCTCGAGGCCTTAATCTGACTGAATTTGCCATTGGAGTGAACGACTCAATTACAACAAGCATCAACTACAAGACCAATTCCCAGCTAAATGAAGGCATCAGTGGCGTTCACTTAGCTATCGGGGACGGATCTTCTGGCTACCACATAGATTTTCTTAGCCCAGAAGTAATTGTAAGCCCATCAAACTAGTAGCTAAACAATAAACCCTCTCCGCTCAACCCCGAACCCCATAATTAAATACGACTTTCACCGACAATAAAAAACATCAGTATTAAAAATTCCCAGGGCATAGTTTCCGGCGTCTTTCAGCTACGAGAGGTTTTCTTTTCACATGTAGGTCTCTGTCGCAAACAAATTTTTTACTCACGGCAGACGTCTGTGGGAGCTTGCTCGCGATGAGACCATTACATCCAACGTCAATGGTGACTGGCACTCAGTCATCGCGGGCAAGCCCGCTCCCACAGGTACGTACTCAACTCACCCAATCTGGCACCCACAACCAACCACATGGCATGCACGCAAACATGCCCCGCCGCACCCTGCGCGTAGTATCGAGACCAGCCCCATTCAGTGGGCGCAAGCAACGCTCAACCCTCTCCATTTCTCACTAAAACAATAAATCGACCTTCGGGTCGCGGGAGACTTCTGTGCTCAAGAAAAGTGCGCTGGGCTGGCCAAAGATTGCCGGCCTCGGAATTGCGTTGGTGGTGGCCGGGCAGTTTTCCGGCTGGAACTTCGGGCTGGCCGCTGGTGGCTGGATGAACATGCTGATCGCCACGCTGTTGATGGCGCTGCTGTGCGGTGGCTTGGCCTTGTGCGTGGCGGAATTGTCCACGGCGTTGCCCAGTGCGGGCGGCGTGTTTGTCTATGCGCAAAGTGCCTTCGGGCCGTTTGTGGGTTATCTGGTCGGGGTGGCTTGTGCGCTGGCCTTGACCATCGGTACCGGCGCCGCGGCGACCTTCATTTGTGCCTACACCGAGTCGATCTTCGGCCTCGGCGGCTGGCCGGTGAAAATTGCCCTGTTTGCCGTGATCATCGGCATTCACCTGCGCGGTGTCGGTGAGGCCATGGGTCTGACGTTCATTGCCGGGGTGATCGCTGTGGTCGCCCTGCTGACCTTCGGCGTGGCCATGGCGCCGCACGTCGAGCTGGCCAACCTGCTGGTGTTGCCGGCCAATGTCGCCACGCCTGTCAGCCTCGGCGGTATCTTCGCCTGCGTGCCGTTCGCCATCTGGCTGTTCATCACCGTCGAACAAACCGGCTCGGCGGCGGAAGAAGCGGACAACCCTGGCCGCACGATGCCGCGCGGCATTCTCGCGGCCATCGGCACCTTGCTGGTCACCGCGCTGGTTGTGATGGTGTGCGCTCCGGGCGCCGGAGGTGTTGAGCTGGTGGGCTCGGCGGGCGATCCGCTGTATGCGGCGATGTCCAGCAAAAGTGCTTTCGGTGAAGGCTCATGGCTGGCCAAGGTGATTGGTTGCGGCGGTGTGTTTGGCCTGATCGCCACCTTCTTCTCCCTGGTCTACGCCGCCTCCCGTCAATTGTTCGCCATGGCCCGCGACGGCCTGTTCCCTCAATGGCTGGGCAAGACCGGCAAGCGTGGCACACCCTACCCGGCGCTATTGCTGATCGGCGCCATCGGCCTGCCGTTGTCCACCGTCGACCCGGCCACGGTGATGCTCGCGGTCGTGCTGCTGCTCAACGTTTGCTACCTGTTCATCTTCGGCGCGTACCTGCGCATCAAAAGCAGTCAGCCCGACCTGCACCGCCCATTCCGTCTGATCGGCGGCAAGCTGGTCGCCTGGCTGGGCCTGGCCCTGACGCTGGTGGTGGTCGCTGCCTGCTTCCAGCTTGACCTGACCATGCTGATCGCCCTCGGCGTGACCTTCACCCTGTGCATTTTCAACTTCCTGCTGCGCACTCGCCGCGCCCCTGTCATCGAGGTTCCAGACCATGCCTGACACTCTCCTGCAACGCCGCCATCGTGTACTCGGCAGCGCCTCGCCGCTGTTCTACGACAAGCCCCTGCACCTGGTGCGCGGCGAAGGCGTGTGGCTGTTCGACGTCGACGGTCGCCGCTATCTGGACGTCTACAACAACGTGCCTTGTGTCGGTCACTGCAACCCGCGCGTGGTCGAGGCGATGCATCGCCAGGCCACCACCCTGAACATCCACACCCGCTATCTGGACGAGCAAGTGGTGCGCTATGCCGAGCGCCTGACCGCGACCTTCGCCCAGCCGCTGGACACCGCGATGTTCACCTGCACCGGCACCGAGGCCAACGAACTGGCGCTGCGCCTGGCGCGTTTCGCCAGCGGCGGCACCGGGATCATCGTCAGCGACTACAACTATCACGGCAACTCGGCGTCCCTGGCCGAGGTCACCACCGCCCTGCCCTCGCCGGAACCTTTTGCCGCCCATGCCCGGGCCGTACCGATTCCGTGCCTGTATCGCGCACCGGCGGGCACCACTGAAGCGCAACTGGCCGAGGAATACGCGGCCAATATCGCTGCCGCGATTGCCTCGATGCAGGCCCAGGGCATTCGCCCGGCGGCGCTGTTGATCGACACTTTGTTCGCCAACGAAGGCCTGCCACGGGTGCCGGCCAGTTTCGTCGCCAAGGCCGCAGAGCTGATTCGCGCGGCGGGCGGCTTGTTCATCGCCGATGAAGTGCAGTCCGGTTTCGGCCGTACCGGCGATCACCTGTGGGGGCATCAGGCCCACGGCGTGACGCCGGACATCGTCACCCTCGGCAAACCCATGGGTAACGGCTATCCATTGGCCGGGCTGATCACCCACAAGACGCTGGTCGAATCCTTCGGCCGCAACGCCATGTACTTCAACACGTTCGGCGGCTCGCCGGTGGCGGCTGCGGTGGGCATGGCCGTGCTCGATGAGATTGAAGAACGGCAACTGCTGCAAAACGCGCAGAACGTCGGTGCCTATGTGCAGCAGCGTTTGCAGGCGCTGGCCGCCAAGCACTCGATCATTGGCGATGTGCGCGGCAAGGGCCTGTTCTTCGCCATGGAACTGGTGCGCGATCACGCCAGCCAGGAACCCGCCGGGCTGGAAGCACGCAAGGTGGTCAACGACATGCGCGAGAACGGCGTGCT
This sequence comes from Pseudomonas izuensis, assembly GCF_009861505.1. Taxonomy (GTDB): domain Bacteria; phylum Pseudomonadota; class Gammaproteobacteria; order Pseudomonadales; family Pseudomonadaceae; genus Aquipseudomonas; species Aquipseudomonas izuensis. Next base: position 40,617 of record NZ_WTFT01000047.1, read on the forward strand.
GATCAGCAAGATCGGTGCCGGCGACAACATTCTCAAGCTGCGCCCGCCGCTGGTATTCGGCCGCGAACATGCCGACCTGTTCGTCGACACACTGGACCAGGCGCTGAGCGCCATTTGAGGATCTGCCATGACTGAATTCAATACGTTGAGCCATGACCAGCAGGTCGCTCATCTGCACGATTTGGCGCGCCACGCCCTGCAACACTGGGACGGCGATTTTGCCGACATCGAACTGGTCAAATTCCGCGAGAACGCGGTGTTCTCCGCCTGGCGCCACGACGGCCAGCGCGTGGCCCTGCGCATCCATCGCAACGGCTATCACTGCGAAGCGGCGTTGCGCTCCGAACTGCAATGGATGGAAGCGCTGGAAACGGCCGGAATCACCGTACCGCAGATCATCCGCACGCAGGATCAGCGGCACCTGATCGAGGTGAGCCATGCCGACATCGGCGAACGCCATGTCGACATGCTCGCCTGGCTGCCGGGCGCCACCGCAGGCACCTCCGAAGCCGGGGTGCAGGCCGATACCGAGATCGATTTTCTGTTCAGGGAGGCCGGCGCGATTGCCGCGCGCATTCACCAGCATTCGGCGGATTGGCAGCAACCGGACGAGTTTGTCCGGCATGCCTGGGATGAGGAAGGCCTGATCGGTGCCAATCCGTTCTGGGGGCGTTTCTGGGAGCTGGAGCAACTGAGCGACGAGCAACGGGAGCTATTGCAACAGGCTCGACGCCAAGCGCGGCAGGACTTGCGTCAGTACGGCCGGCACCTGGGCAACTTCGGCATGATCCACGCCGACCTGGTGCCGGAAAACCTGCTGATCGAAGGCCCGTGCCTGCGTTTGATCGACTTCGATGACGCCGGGTTTGGCTGGCACATGTTCGAGCTGGCCACGGCGCTGTACTTCTGTCTGGATGACCCGCGTTATGAGCAGATCAAGACAGCGCTGATCGAGGGATATCATGCGGTGAAGCCGCTGACCGAGGCGGATCGGCAGACGCTGGCGCTGTTTCTGCTGTTGCGTGGCACTACCTACCTGGGCTGGATTCATACCCGCCAGGGCACGCAGACGGCGATTGAAATGGCGCCGATGTTGATTGAGCGGGCTTGTGGGTTGGCTCGGGAATATTTGCAGGTCTGATAGACCGCCATCGCGAGCAGGCTCGCTCCTACAGGGGGGCTCTGTCGTACACCAATCTTGTGTTCACAGCAGATCTATTGTGGGAGCGAGTCTGCTCGCGAAGGGGACGGCACATTCAACATCTGTATCGACTGACACACCGCCATCGCGGGCAAGCCTTGCTCCCACAGGTTTGAGGCGATCACAAAATGCGTGAACGACACAGACCTGTGGGAGCAAGGCTTGCCCGCGATGAACGATAACGCGGTCTAATCAAGCCGCACTGGCATGTTCCAGGCGATGGAACAACCGGTTGAAGTACACCAGGCTGTCTCGCGGTTCGCGTACGCCGACCTTCTCCAGCTCGACGAACATCACCGAATGCGACCCCACTTCCTTGCACTCGCTGATCCGCCCTTCCAGCTGCACCAGGGCGTCGCGCAGCACCGGCACGTCGGCGGCGCCGTCGTCCCACAGGTCCCAGGCAAAGCGTTCGTCCATCGGCACCTTGGTCATGCCGGCGAAGTGGCGGGCCAGTTCTTCCTGCTCACCGCACAGTACGTTGACGCACAGCCGGCCGTTGGTGCGGAACACGTCATGGGTGGCGCTGTTGCGGTTGACACACACCAGCACGGTGGGCGGTGAATCGGTCACCGAGCACACGGCGCTGGCGGTGATGCCGCAACGACCGCCAGGGCCGTTGGTGGTGATGATGTTCACCGCGGCCGGCAGTTGCGCCATGGCGTTGCGAAAGTCGATTTGCTGCTGGCTCAGGTCGGCCATGTCTTTGCCCCTTCCTTCAGGAGGACCGTCTGTTTGCGGTCCGTAGGTGATGGAACAAGAGTACGGCCGGGCACTGGGCCCAACCATTCTGACGATCACCACAACGAGCTAGGCTTTCCGCTAGTCGACTAGGTGGTTTCTTTATCGCAAGGGCCGATGACAGTGGGTATCCTGCTATCTGGCTCCAAAAAGATGAGCCGATGCGTGCCGCGCGTTCGCGCGCGATAACAATAATTAGAAACTCTCGTGGCAGCCCCTGATGCAAACCCGCAAACCGATTGTTTACATCGTTGACGACGACAAAGACCTGCGTACTTCGCTGGCCTGGTTGCTGGAGTCTGTCAGCGTGCAGGCGCAGTGCTTTGCCGGCGCCGAAGAGTTCCTCAGCCAGTACGACCCCAAGCAACCGGCCTGCCTGGTGCTGGACGTGCGCATGCCGGAAACCAGCGGCTTCCAGTTGCAGGAGATCCTCAACCAGCGCGGCAGCACCTTGCCGACCATTTTCGTCTCGGCCCATGGCGATATTCCGATGTCGGTGACGGCGATGAAGAACGGCGCGCTGGACTTCGTCGAGAAGCCCTACAACCCGCAGCAGATGATCGACCGCATCCAGGCCGCGCTGAAGGCCGCCGTGCACGCCCAGGCCGATCAGGAGCAGCGCCAGAACCTGCAAGGCAAGCTGGCCCTGCTGACCAGCCGCGAGCGCGAGGTGCTGATGCTGGTGATCGATGGCAAGGCCAGCAAGGTGATTGCCCGGGAGCTGAACATCAGCGTGAAAACCGTTGATGTGCACCGGACCAAGATCAAGGAAAAGATGGGCGTGAGCAGCATTGCGATGCTGGTGCGCGAGGTGCTGCATTTGCCGGGTGAGGAGCCGGTGCGGCATTGAGATAGGGATATGGATCTTCAGGGATCTTTAGGCCCTCATCGCGGGCAAGCCTTGCTCCCACAGTTATTGATGGTGTTCACAGATTTTGTGTACGACACCGATCACTGTGGGAGGGGTCTGGATCCTCAGGGATTTTGAGGCCCTCATCGCGGGCAAGCCTTGCTCCCATAGTTATTGATGGTGTTCACAGATTTTGTGTACGACACCGATCACTGTGGGAGCAAGGCTTGCCCGCGATGGGGCCAGGGCAATCACTATCAATTCTGGCTATAGCGCTTGCGATAGGCACCCGGCGACACGCCAAAGCGTGACTTGAACGCCGAGGAAAAGTAGCTGGAATCGGAAAAACCCCAGGCGTAGCACAGCGCCGACAGCTTCTGCTCGACATCCGAGCGGCGCAGGTTTTCCGCGCAGAAATCCAGGCGCCGGTGCTTGATGTACTGCGCCACCACCAGGCCGCGCTTGGAGAACATCCGGTACAGGCCGCGCACGGAAATCCCCACTTCTCGGGCAATCAGTTCGGGACACAGGTCTTCGTCGCTAAGGTGCGCGTCGATGAACGCAATGATCTTGCGAAACTGCCGCTCGTGGACATCGCCGTTGCTGTCGCGGGCGCTGACTCCGGGCAACAGCAGGCTGGCCAGGGCGTCGAGCACCGCCTCGCTTTCCTGCATGTCCAGCCCTTCCTGCTGGCGAGTCTCAAGTACCAGTCGGTTGGCCATCGCCGCCAACGGGTTATTGGCGCCGATGCGCGTGGCGCAATTGACCGCCGTGAAATGCGAACCGCGCTCGACCACCTGACGCGGCAGGATCAGCGACAGCTGTCGGGAATCGTGGTTGTAGGTCATGTCGCTGGGGCGGCTGGCGTCGATCAGGGCGATGTCGCCACACCCCAGTTGCGCACGGTTGTCGCCCTGCTCCAGCTGCGAGCTGCCGCGCATCTGGAACACCGCGTAGTAGTGGCCGTCGCTGCTGGTGCTGACGTCCTTGCTGCTGCGATACAGGTGCACGTGCGCCATGTCGACCACACTGAGTTTGATCGCGCCGCTGCGAAATTCCGCCAGCTCGCCATAAAAATCGGTGTCCAGTGCACGGGCATCGAAACGCCCGCAGGCCTGGTTAACCTGGCTCAGCCAACTTTCGAACGCCTCATTGCGCACCGTCGATGCTGTAATCATGTCCGCAAAGCCTCACGTGTTTTTGTTGTTATTTTCCGGCCGCTTCGTCGAGCGGCTCGCTAAAAATCATTCTTACTCCAGCCATCACCTCCCTCGATGGCCGCCGGGCGCCCATTCAACAGGCTCCGGCGTCGGCTTTCCAGCCGTATAAGCGCTTAGATGTCCAATACCAGACGAGCGGAAAGTGCCCGTGAAACGCAGGCGCAGATCTGCTTGTTGGACGCCTTTTCCTTGTTCGACAGGCAGTTGTCGCGGTGCTCCGGCAAACCGTCCAGTACTTCGACGATGCAGGTGCCGCAGATGCCTTCGCGGCACTCGGTGTCGATGTCGCAACCGTGTGCCTGCAACACATCCACCAGGCTGCTGTTGGCCGGCACGTGAAGCACCACCCCGGAGCTCGCCAGCTCCACTTCGAAACTGCCGGTCGGCGCGCTGTTGGCCGCCGGATCTGCCGCGAAATGCTCAAGGTGAATGGCGTCATCGGAACGGCTGCGCGCCGCTACTTCCACCACCTTGTTCATGAACGGCGCCGGGCCGCAGGTGTAGACATGGGCATCAACGCCGGCACGTTCCAGGCACTCGCTCAACGCGGCATCCAGATCACCCGGTTCGACGCCGTAGTGGAACTCCACGTTTTCGGCAAAATTCGTCGCCAGCAGCTCGGTGAATGCGGCGTACTCCGCCGAACGGGCAAAGTAGTGCAGGCGATACGGCTGGCCGCTTTCCGCCAGTCGATAAGCCATGCTCAACAGCGGCGTCACACCGATGCCGGCGGCGAACAGCACGTGTTCGCTGGCGGCTTCGTCAAGACGAAAGAGATTGCGCGGCGCGCCCATCTCCAGCTCCATGCCCTCTTCCACCTGCTCGTGCAGCGCCAGCGAACCGCCGCGCGATTGTGCTTCCTTTTTCACCGCCACCAGATAGGCGCGACGATCCTGTGGCGGGCTGCACAGGGAATACTGGCGGGTCACTCCAGTCGGGCCTGTAAGGTCGACGTGGGCACCCGGTTCATAGGTGTCGAGCGGCTGGCCGTCACTGCGCACGAGGCGAAAGGAACGGATATCCAGCGCTTCGTCGACGATCCTTTCGATCTTCACCTTCATCATTGCATCACCTGAATTTTGTTGTATTTGGGTCACCTCTGTAGGAGCTGGCTTGCCAGCGAAGGCGGCCTTGAGCCTTGCATCGCCCATGCGGACGCCTTCGCCGGCAAGCCGGCTCCTACAGGTGTTGCGTCAGCTGCTTTCAGCGCATGAACAAGCCGCCATTGATGTCCAGGCACGCGCCCGTGACGGAGGTGGCGTTTTCGGCGATCAGTAGCAAGACGCTGTCGGCTATGTACGACGGATCACCGAGGGTTCCGGCCGGGATCATTTTCAGGATCTGTTCCAGACGCTCCGGGGCCACGGTTTCGCGTACCACCGGCAAGTCCAGCGGGCCGGGCGAGATGCTGTTGACCGTCACGCCTTGCGACGCCAGCTCACGGGCGAACACCTTGGTCAAGGTCGCCACGCCGCCCTTGGCCGCTGCGTAGTGCGCACCGGTGGCGGTGCCGCCGTTCTGCCCGGCCAGGGACGCGATGTTGACGATGCGGCCGAAACCTCGCTCGGCGAAGTGCGCGCCGAACACCTGGCAGGCGACGAAGGTACCGCGCAGGTTGATCGCCATCGATTCGTCGAACTCTTCGGGCGTGATGTCCATCAGCGCCGCGACTTTCGACACGCCGGCGTTGTTCACCAGAATGTCGGTGCCGCCCCAGTGCGCGGCGAGCAGGTCGCGGGCACGCTGGAAGTCGGCCTTGCTGCGCACATCCAGCTCAATGGCGACCGCAGTCGCGCCACTGCCATCCAGCTCAGCGGCCAGCTGCCGTACACCTTCGAGACGCACATCGGCCAGGCCGACGCGATAACCCGCCGCGTGCAGACGACGGGCGATGCATTCGCCCAGCCCGCGCGAGGCACCCGTTACAAGGGCTACTCGACTCATGATGTTGCCCTCACAGCAGGAAGCCGAGCGCGCTCAGGCTGTCGGTGGAGTTGATCAGGCGCACCACTTTGCGCTCCAGGGTCGGCACGCCGTCGGTGAAGCGGATGCGGTGGTTCAGGTCGGCCACGAACGGCGTGTGCACGCCGCGCTTGTAGGCGTACAGCAACTGCGCCGAGTTGACTTCGACGATGTCGCCCGCCGCTTCCACCAGGCGGAAACGCGAGACGCTGCGAATGGTCTTCGCCGCGTCCACCGCCGACGGCGAGTAGCCGGCGGTCAGGCGTTCGATGCGCAGGTCACGCATGCGTGCGTCGTCGTAGGCGTAGTTCAGCGTCGCCTCGAAGTCTTCGGTGTCCGGGTCGATCGGCACGATGTACTTGCCGCTTTCGCTCCACAAGGTCGCCCACTCGGCGTAGTTCTTGTGGTCGAGCAGTTCGGCTTCGCGCCAGATGAATTCGATGGCCTGGGCCAACGGACCGGAAAAACCGTTCAGGGTGTCTTGATTGCTCATTGGCTCATCATCCTTTTCCACATGTCGTAGGCTCCGCGCATGCCGCCCTCGTCGGTGGCGTGGCTGACCTTGTCGCCGTTTTCAGCGGTGATTTCGCGGTTCAGGCCGCGGTTGACCAGGATTGGCGCGTCGACGCCGGCGTACGAGCCGCGCTGCACGCGGTCCCAGGCTTCGGCATCGTCGGGGCTGCCGAAACCGAACGGGCCCTGGAAGTGTTCGTGGATACGCATGCGTTCGCGGTTGGCGATTTCCGGGCCGCCGTCCATGCCCAGGGCAACGTGGCGGATCTCGGTTTCGGTGACCGACACCGGACGCAGCACGCGGAAGAACGACATCGACATGGCCACGTTGGGGAACAGGTTCAGGTTGAACCCGGCGCCGTGCAGCGAACGCACGATGCGGCGCACCTGTGCAGGTTCCATGGTCTTCGACAGTTCTTCGGTGACGTGGGCGAAACGCTCTTGCAGTTGCTCGGTGCCATCGTCGTGATCCAGATCGACGTGCTCCGGCACCATCACCATCACGCTGTGGCCATTGCCCAACGAGTGGGTCACGGCTTGCTCGTCGGTCATGAACGAGAGCATTTCCGAGGTCTCTTCATCCACCGAGGACATGAACGACTTGTGCACGATCGGGAAGTGATAACCGTCGGTGGTGTTTTCCAGCTGGATCTTCCAGTTGCCCTTGAAGCTGAACTTGTGTTCGCCCTGGGTCTTGATCGGATAACCGGCGCCCTGCTTCATGAACAGGTCCATCCAGTGTTTGGCGCCGCCGAGGAAGTCTTCCAGCGGCTCGATCTCGTCGTTGTAGCTGGCGAAGATCATGCCGGCGTAGCTTTCGACCCGCAGGCTGGTGAGTGGCAGCTCGGATTTCTCCAGGATGCCTTCATAACCGTCCGGGTATGGCAGTGCGCGCAGTTTGCCGTCCAGGCCGTAAGACCAGCTGTGGTACGGGCAGGTGAAACCGGTGGCGTTGCCCTTGTGCTTCTCGCACACGGTGGCGCCACGGTGGCGGCAACGGTTTTCCAGAACGTTGATGTTGTTCTTCTTGTCCCGCACGACGATCACCGGGCGACGGCCGATCATCGCGGTCTTGAAGTCACCGCTGTTGCGCACTTCGCTTTCGTGGGCGACCCACACCCAAGTGCGGTAGAAAATCTTGTCCAGCTCGGCTTCGAACAGCGCCGGGTCGTTGTACAGCGAGACGTCGACACGGTCGTGCTGGACCAGCTCTTCAGGGCTTTTCGACGTTGCGATCAGCCGGTATTCATGAGTGCTCATGCGGTTCTCCTCATGGCTTTTTTTATGATTGAGTTGAGGCTTGCAGCTGCGCACCAAAGGCGCAGACCACTTCGTCCTGACCTTTACGGCCGACGATTTGCAGGCCGACTTTCAGCCCGCCGCAATCGAGTTCCACCGGCACCGTCAGCGCCGGATGGCCGCTGAGGTTGAAAGGCCGTACCAGCGGAGTCATGCCGGCCACGGCCTTGCTACCAGCGCGGGCTTCGCTCAGGGTTGGCGGCAGGCTCGGCAGCGTCGGCAGCAATAGCACCGCGAACTCTTCCAGCGCTGCATCCACTTGCTGGGTGAAACGGATGCGCACGGCTTCGGCCTGGGCCAGTTCTTCACGGGTGGTGCGACTGGCCGCCAGCAGGCGGGTTTCCACGTCGGCACCAATCAGGCCTTGGCCAGTGAGGTGACCGAACGCGGCCCAGTTTTCGAAATTGATCACGGTCAGCCCGGCAGTGAAGGCGGCTTCGAATTCGCTCAGGTGCAGATTGCTGCGACGCCAGCCAGCACGGTCGGCGGCAGCACCGAGGCTGGCTTGCAAATGCGCATCGCAGGCCACGTCGAGAAAGCCGACCTTGGCGCCGTCACCGGGCAGGCCCTGCACGGTGAAGCCTGGGCAAATCACCTGCATGGCGGCGATCAGATCGTCCATGGTTCTGGCGAACGGGCCGATGCAATCGAGGCTGGATTCCAATGGATGCGCGCCAATGCGACTGACCCGGCCATAGGTGGGCTTGAGCCCGGCAATGCCGCAGCACGCCGCCGGCACCCGTACCGAACCACCGGTGTCGGTGCCGATGGCGATCTCCGCCAGGCCTGCGGCCACCGCCGACGCCGAACCGCTGGAAGAACCGCCCGGCACCCGGTCAGGGGCTTGCGGGTTAACCGGCGTGCCGGTCCAGTCGTTGATGCCGGTGACGCCAAAGGCCAGCTCATGCAGGTTGGTCTTGCCGACGATCTGCCAGCCTGCGTTGAGTATCGCGTCCACCACCTCGGCGTTTTTTGTTGCTGCAGGGGCATCGGCGAAAGCGCGGCTGCCGGAACGGGTCGGGTAGCCCGCGATGTCGATGGAGTCCTTGATGGCAACACGTTTGCCGTTGCCGCCGAGGAGAAATTCGCTGATGAAAGTGCTCATGCAGTCAGCTCCTGCTTTGATAAATGAGAGCTGAACAAGCGCTGCGTGCGGAAATGCGCGATCAGCCAGGTGCCGTCGACACAGCGAAAATCGATGTTCAGACGGGTGCCGAACAGTTCGCTGCGTTGATCCGCGTAGGTGGAGATCTGCTGCATGATCCACTGCCCCTGCGCTGTCTCGCCGTCGACCAGGATCGACTCGCTGGTGAGGTAATGCAGGTTCAGCTGGAAGTGATCCGAAGGCGGCAGATAACCGCCGACGAAAGCGGCCACGGCCTCGCGTCCACGGTGTTGACCGAAGGTCTGCGCGGTCTCGCGACCCACGCCTTCCCAGATCGCATCGGCGCAGAACAGCTCGGCCAGTTCGCTGACGTGAGTCGGCGCCCTTGGCACATCGCACAGGTCCATGTAGCGCGCCATCAGGCGACGCACTGCACTCTCCCCTTCGAGCGTCGCCAGACGCTGGAGCAAGGCCTCGTTCATGGCTTACACCTTGGCCGCGTCTGGAATGGTCAGCGGGCGGCCGATGCGCGCTTCGACCTTGGCGTAGCGCCACAGGCTGTATTCGTTCACCGGTGTGGTGCGGAACAGGTTGCAGGCGTCGATCACCGATTGGTGGCAATCGACGTCAGCCATGATGTACACGGTCCAGGGCGAGGTGGTGGACGGGCCGACCATCAGGCGGTCGTCATCCATCGCGCCGAGCACGGTGATGCCAGGCATCGCGCCGAGGTCGGCCATCATTTTGCTGAAGCCCTTCCACACGCTCAGGCCTTCGCCGGTGGGCAGGTCGAAAAAGTTCTGGGTGATGCCGATGCAGAAGACGACGCGCAGTGGTTCTTGGGTGGCTTGCGACATGAAATGGATACCTTGAAAAAGTGAGAAAAAACTCAGATGTAGCCTGGGAACGGCGGCACGCCGAGGAACACGGAACCTGCGCCGTCGTACAGCCCTTCGCTGAGGAAGGCGTGCTGGGTCACCACCATCGAGTCGCGCAGGTAGCGTTGCAGCGGGTGACGCAGGTAGATGGCCGTGGTGCCGGCCAGGCTGTAGGCGCTCTGCACCACAGCGGCACCGGCCTGGGACACATGGATCGCCGACAGGCGCAGCAGACTGGTTTGCTCCGGCATCACCGGGTTGCCCGCCAGGATCGAGTTCCACACCTGTTCGGTGGTGTTGTAGAAAAATCCGCGCGCGGCGCTGAGCTTCGCCTCAGCCTTGGCGATCTCGATGCGGACGTAGGCGCGGTCGGACAACTTCGGCGCACCGGTGATGCCACCGCCGTTGGCCATGCGGCTGACTTCGTCGAGGGCGGCGCGGGCCAGGCCGAGGTTGACCACGGCCAGCACTTGCGCGGCGTAGGCAATCGATGGGTAACGGAACAGTGGCTCGTCGATGGTCGCGGCACCGCCACGGATGAAGGTCCAGCGCTCATCGATATGTTTGTTGGTCACGCGCAGGTCATGGCTGCCAGTGCCCTTGAGGCCGACCACGTCCCAGTTCTCGACAATCTCGACCTGATCCGGGCGGAACACCGCAGTGCGAGGCTTGCCACCCGCCGCACCGATGCCGACACCGAGCAAGTCAGCGCCTTTGCAGCCGCTGGCGAATTTCCAGGTGCCGTTGACCTGCCAGCCACCCTCGACGGCTTCGGCCGGTTGCAACGGGAACAGGCCACCGGCGAATACCAGATCGGGGCTGTCGGCGTAGATTTCAGCCAGGGTTTCTGGTGGCAAAGCGGCGAGATAGACACCGGCACTGCCGAAACTGGCGACCCAGCCGGCGGAACCGTCGGCTTCGGAGATGCGCTCGATCATCTGCAGGAACTTCGCAGGTGCCAAGGCGTCGCCGCCGTAGCATTTCGGCGTGGCGGCGCGGTAGATGCCCACCTGCTTGAAGCGCTCGATCATGTCCCGTGGCACGTGGGAGACGCTATCGAACTCATCGCGACGTTGGCGCACTTCATCCAGCACGTGCTGGAATGCCTGGCTGTCGACGACAGGCTCGTCAACGCCGACCGGGGCGTCTTGTTGCGCAACCGCTGAACGCAGCATGGGCTTTCTCCGTTTTGCTTATTGTTAGTGGGGTGACACCGCGTTGCTGTTTCTGATCTGTGGGAGCAAGGCTTGCCCGCGATGGCGGTATCAAGGACGCCATCGCGAGCAAGCTTTGCTCCCACAAGGGATCAGCGGCGTGGCTACCCTTGCATTGGGGCCCAGTGTAAAAACCGCACCCCGGCGCAACTATTGGTGCGTGCAGCCCCCCGGCTAAAGAAAACCCCTAGGCCGCCCCCGGTTACCTCTGAGCGCATCCCCGGGCGCGAGCCGGTATAAAACGCCATACTTGCGGTTTCACCGCTCACTCCCCCCTGCCGCCAAGGGCTGCGCGATGTACTTGCCTAAACAGAACGACTTTTTCACCCTGATCGAAGCCATGCCGCTGTGCATCATTCTTCACGATGCCCATAGCAAGGAGATCCTCTGGGCCAACGCCGCCGCGCTGTCGGCACTGGGGTTTACCCTCGAAGAACTGACGCCGCTCAAAGCCCCGGACATGACCCGCGATGCGCCGAAATACCGGCGTTCGGTGGGTTTGCGCTGGCTGGAAGGCGCCGCGCGCACGGGCCAGCGTGCCATCGAGTGGTGCTACCGCTCCAAGCAAGGGGTGGAAATTCTTTCTGAGGCGGTCGCGACGCTGGTGCACCTGGAAGGTCGCGATGTGTTGATGGTGCAGTTCCGCGACATCTCCAGGGAGGACAAGGTCAAGCGCGACCTCAAGCGCTTCGAAAGCCGGCTCAAGGCGTTCATGCAGGACCTGGCCGAAGGTGTTGCGGTATTGGGTCCGGAGGGTGAAATACGGTTTATCAGCGACTCCGGCGCGCATCTGCTCAACAGCGATGTGCACAAGCTGATCGGCAAGAATTTTCTCGGCTGGTGCGACGACGCTTCACACCAGCGCCTGCTTGCGCAACTGTCCAACGAGACGCCCGAGCACCTGCCGTTCAGCGTGCACTACAAAGTGCAGCGGCGTGATGGCGAGTGGCGCTGGCATGACGCCACGTGCCGATTCATCGAAATCGAAGATGACCTGATTGGCCACTTGTTACTGTTTCGCGACGTCACCGAGCAGGTGCAAGCCGAAGAGGCACGGCGGGTCAGCGAACAAAAAATCGAATACCTGGCGCGCTACAACGCCATGGGCGAAATGGCCGTGGCCATTGCTCACGAACTCAGTCAGCCGTTGGCCGCTACCCGCAATTTCATCGAAGGCGCGTTGATTCGCCTGGGTAACGCGGCCGATTCCGATCAAGGCGTCGCCTGGGGCTTGCAGAACGCGGTCCGACAGATCGAGCACGCCTCGGTGATCATCAAGAGCGTGCGCGATTACGTGGTCAAGCTGGAGCAGAGCGAAGAGCTGATCGACCTCAATGAATTGCTGCGCGAAACCCGATATTTCATCAGCCTGCGGGCCGATCCGAGCCTGATACGGGTCGAAATCGTTGCGTCACCCGAGCCGCTGCGGGTGAGCTGTGAGAAGGTGTTGATCGGCCAGGTGATCCTCAACCTGGCCTTCAATGCGATCGAAGAAATGGCTGACCTGCCCCTCGAACGCCGCGTGCTGCGCATCCAGGCCAGCGCTGAAAACGGCGTGGCGCTGGTGCGTATCGAGGATCGTGGGCGTGGGATCCAGGCCGAAGCGCAGGAGAAACTGTTCGATGGTTTCTTCTCGTCCAAGGTCAGCGGCAATGGCATTGGCCTGGCGTTGTGCAAGAACATCATTGGCCGGCATCGGGGCGATATCTGGGCGCAGAACCTGGAGCCGTGTGGTGCCGTTTTCAGCTTCTCCCTTCCCCTCGCCTGACACTCCCCCTGTAGGAGCCGGCTTGCTGGCGAAGGCGGATTATCAGGCGCTGCATTATTGACTGGACAGCCGTCTTCGCCAGCAAGCCGGCTCCTACAAGGTTCGCGTACTCACTTCAATCAGGTCGCCTTCACGGGCAGCCTCGCGCCTGCAAATCAGGGTTGTGGCAGTGATTTCCTGACACTGGCACAGATACACAAACACTTGGCAGGCAGGGCAATTCCCGAGTTGGACGGGCGAGGCACTATTCACTGGTCAGAATCTGCCCACTCACCCGCGATCCGCGTTACCAACAATTCAGGAAGTTCCCCTTATGCGAACAAACAGGATCTCCGTACAGTCAGTGCTAGGCCTGAGCCTGCTTGTACTCGGCTTGAACAGTGCCCGTGCGGACCTGCCCGCCGACACTATCGGCCAGACTACCTTGGCATTCCCCGCTGAACCGCATCGGACATTCGTCGTCGATGTCGAGTTCGACAGTTTCGTCGCCGGTCGCATCACCGTGGTCGACCCTGACCAGAAACGCGTTCTGGGCATGGTGCCGACCGGCTTTGCCGCGCCTTCGGCCCTGAGCCATGACAAAAAGACCATCTACGCCGCCGACATCTGGTATTCCCGTGGCACCCGCGGCACTCGCACCGATGTGCTGACCGCCTGGGACAGCTCGACCCTGTCGCCGGCCTGGGAAGTGCTGATTCCGAACAAGCGCGCCGAGTCGCTGACCCAGCGCTACGGCCTGAAGACCAGCGGGGATGACCGTTTTGTCTACGTCTACAACTTCACCCCGTCCACTTCGGTGACTGTGGTCGATACCCAGTCCAAAGCCGTTGCCACGGAAATCGCGATTCCCGGTTGCGTGCTCAACTACCCGATCGGCAAGCGCAAGTTCGCCTCGCTGTGCGGCGACGGCAGCCTGCAAGTGGTGACCCTTAACGACGAAGGCAAGGAAACCGCGCGCAGCCGCACGCCGTTCTTCGACCCGAACGCGGAAAAACTGGTGGAGCGTGCGGTCAACGTCGGCGACACCTACTACTTCACCACCACTACCGGCACCGTGCGCGCCGTGGATTTCAGCGGCGATGCGCCGAAGATCCTGCCGAGCTGGTCGCTGGTCACCGACGAAGAGAAGAAGGCCGGTTGGGCACCGGGCGGCTGGCAGCTGATGGCCGTTGCGCCGAAGCTGAACCGCTTGTACGTGCTGATGCATGACGCTCACGAAGCGATGAAGTGGGAAGACCCAAGCACCTTGATCTGGGCCTTCGATCTGAAGACCGGCAAGAAAATCGCCACCCTGGAAGCCCCGGCCCCGATCTGGAGCATGCAGGCTACCGGCGACGACAAACCATTGCTGCTGGGTGCTGACGTCGAGGGCGGTTTGCAGATCTTCGATCTCAAGACCAACCAGCACACCGGCGCCATGGCCAAGGTCGCGAAAACCGCGACTCAAGTCATGAGCTACTAAACGAGATTCGGCCATGCAATCAGATCCGATCTTCATCATTGCCAGCGCCATCGCCATCGCGGTGCTGCTGGCCAGTGCCGCGACCCACAAGGTCCGGGCACCGGCTCGCTTTCGCAAACAGCTTGGCGACTATCAGTTGCTGCCCGAAGCGCTGGTGCGCCCGGTCGCACGGCTGATTCCCCTGCTGGAACTGGCCATCGCCTTCGCCCTGCTGGTGCCGGTCAGCCGGCATTGGGCGGCGTTGAGCGCCGCCAGCCTGTTGGCGCTGTATGGCGCCGCCATCGGCATCAACCTGTGGCGAGGTCGTCGCGACATCGACTGTGGCTGTGCAGGTCCCGACCAGGCGCAACCGCTGCGCCCGGTCCTGCTGCTGCGCAACAGCACGCTGGTGGCGCTGGCGCTGGTGGCCAGCGTGGCACCGGCTGCCCGCGACATGAGTGCGTTCGATGCCTTCGTGACCCTGGCCTCCGCCGCCGTCACATTGCTCATTTACGCCGCGGCCGATGGCCTGCTGGCGAACTCCCCTCTTCTGCTCAAATTGATTGGTAGGTAATCAAAATGGAAGGCTTGATAGTTTCCAATGTTCTGCTCTGGGTATTGCTGGTGGCCGTGGCGTTCGTCGTCATGGGCCTGGTGCGTCAGATTGGCGTGCTTCATGGTCGCCTCGCCCCGGCCGGCGCACTGATGATGGACAAAGGCGTGGCTGTCAACGAAGCCGCACCGCAAGTGACCGCTGCCGATCGTAATGGCCGCCCGGTGAACTTCGGCTATGCCGGTGAAAAATCGCAACTGCTGTTCTTCCTCTCGCCGACCTGCCCGATCTGCAAGTCCTTGCTGCCAGCGATCAAGTCGATCGCCAAGGAACAGGCCAGCACCCTTGACGTGGTGTTCGTCAGCGATGGCGACATGGACGCCCAGCAAGCGCTGATCCGCGAACACAAACTGGAAGACGCCACCTACGTGGTCGGTCCGGAAGTGGGCATGACCTACCAGATCGGCAAGCTGCCGTACGCCGCGCTGATCGACAAGTCCGGCACCCTGCGCGCCAAAGGCCTGGTGAACTCCCGCGAGCACCTGGATAGCCTGTTTGAAGTGGAACACCTCAAGCACGCCACTTTGCAGCAGTACCTCAACGCTCAGCCTCAAGAGCATAACCCTCACAACCATGACCACAGCCACGGCCATAGCCACTGATAAGGCAGGGAGACCTACATGAAACTGCTGGATCTGTTGTTCGAGCGCTCCTCGCGCCGTGTTGCCGACACGACTTCGCGCCGCAAACTGCTGGCACGCATGGGCTCGTTGATCGTTGCCGGTGCCGCTCTTCCCGTGCTGCTGCCGCTGGACCGTACCAGCAAGGCGCTGGCCGCCACTGACCCGAAAGCCGGCGACCCAGGCGATCCGAACAGCTGCGACTACTGGCGCTACTGCTCCATCGACGGCTTTCTGTGCAGCTGCTGCGGCGGTTCGGTGACCTCCTGCCCACCGGGCACCGAGGCCTCGCAAGTGACCTGGATCGGCACCTGCCGCAACCCGGCCGACGGCAAGGACTACATCATTTCGTACAACGACTGCTGCGGTAAACAAAGCTGCGCCCAGTGCGCCTGCACCCGTAACGACAGTGAAGAACCGGCCTACCGCCCGTTCAACAACAACGATGTGAACTGGTGCCTGGCCGCCAAATCGCACATCTACCACTGCACCGTTTCGATCATTCGTGGTGTGGCGGTTTAACGCGCATTACCGCCGGTTGCCCACGCAATCGGTGGTTTTCCCTGTAGGAGCGAGCCCTGCTCGCGATGGACGTCAACGATAACGCTGGCAGCCTGGCACCCCGCGGTGTCCTGTCGTCCATCGCGAGCAGGGCTCGCTCCTACAGGTTTTACGTCACAACAATAAGAGGGGTTGTCATGCGTCATTTGCTAATCCTCGGCCTGGCCTGCCTTCTCATCACCCCGCAGGTGTATGCCCGGGCCATCCCCAACCCGAACCAGCACCACGCACCGGGAAACGAATCGCCGCAAACACCCATCGCCCAGGCCAATTACAGCGTGGGGGTGAATTACCAGTTGCAATGCGCCGGCTGTCATTTGGGTGACGGCACGGGTTCGGCCGCCAATGACACGCCGCGGATGAAGGGCTTTGTCGGCAACTTCCTGAAAGTCCCCGGCGGTCGCGAATTCCTCGTGCGCGTGCCGGGCATGTCGCAATCGGCGCTGAACAACGCTCAGCTGGCGGACTTGCTCAACTGGCTGATGCGCGAAGACGGCATGGCGGGTGCGAGCATGCCCGAGCATTACCAGCCTTACACCGCCGAAGAAATCACGGCATTGCGTGCCACCACCATGCTCAACCTGCCCGGCACCCGCGCCGGGTTGATCAAGGAAATGCGTGCGCAAGGCATCGCCATCGACGACGGCATGAACTACTGAGCGGCCGTCAGCCTGAGTTGGCGATACGCGTGCACCAGTTGTTCAAGGCTGAAGGCGCGATTTCGTCCGCTCGGGTTGGGCAGGACCCATACGGCGGCATTGCCGAAGGTTTTTTCCTGTAGCCCCCACGCCACTTCTCGCTGCCCCGAGAGCGCCGAGTACGCCGCCTTGCCGAGAAACGCCACGCAGCGTGGCGCATAACGGGCGATCTTGCGTTCGAAATCCCCCGCCGCCGCGATGAATTCATGCTGTGATAGCTGATCGGCCCGCGCCGTCGGTCGCTCGACCACGGCGGTCAAGCCACAGTGATATTGCAGAATCGTCCGGTCATTTTCCGGACACAGCTCGATGGGCGTAAAGCCGGCCAGATGCAAGGTGCGCCAGAAGCGATTGCCGCGCCCGGCAAAATGGTGACCCTGGGCGGCGGCCATCACCCCCGGATTGATGCCACAAAAAATCACCGCCAGCCGTTCGGCCAGAATGTCTTCGAGTCCTTCGCTCACATCGACCTCAGCCGCCGCAGATCACGTTGACGGCATTGCGCGCGAGCTCGCTCAGTTCTTCACGCGGTTTGCCTGCCCGTGCACGGATCGAAATGCTGTGCAGCAGCGATGAGGCGAGTACAGCCAGCGCCGCCACATCGGCATCGCCTTTCAACTCACCGGATTCGCTGGCTGTTCGCAGGCGCACTTCCAGATCGGCGTCGAGCCGGCTGAGCCGGTCTGACAGCACCTCGCGTATCTCAGGGTCTTCGACCGCCTCGGTGGTCGCCGTGCCGATGGCGAAGCAGCCACGCGGCTGGCCTTCGCCAGAGAAGTAGATCGACAACTGCCCCTCATACAAACGTATCAATGCTTCGCGCAATGGCAGGTCGTTATCCATCAGCGCGGCCTGCATATCAGCGGCGGCGATCTCCCAGTACTGCTCGAGCGCCTTGATGTACAGCGCATGTTTGTCGCCGAAAGCGGCGTAGAGGCTGGGGCGATTCATGCCCGCAGCGGTGGCGATGCTGTCCAGGGACGCGCCGGAATAGCCGGTGCTCCAGAACACATCGAGCGCTTGCAGCAGCGCGGTTTGCGGGTCGTAGGCGCGGGGCCGTCCGCGGCCTTTGCCCTCTGTAGCTTTATTTTGTGCCATGTCGTACAAAATCCTTGTGGAAGGGTGGGTACGGGGATATTCTTACACCATCGCACAAAATTAAGGAACCAGAAGTTCCTGAATTTCACGTTTGTTGAAGCGAAGCTCGAACCGGGTATTGCGGCGACGAAACACGCGAGGCGGAGCAACCCTCCTCACCGCGCACGGGTTTGCTTTCTCACAGCAATTATTCGTTTTGAGGTGTATTCGTCATGACCAAACAGTTCGACATCCCGGCATCGCAGACTTTCGAGCAGCCCGAGCGGATCAAGAAGCCGTTCAAGGAAAAACTGCGCCCATGGCTGGTGTTCGGCGTGCCTGCCCTCGCCGCCATTATCGGCTACACCAAATACGTGGCGGGCGAACCCTTCGTCACCACCGACAACGCCTACGCCCGGGTGGCCAAAGCCTCTATCAACGCCAGGATTTCCGGGCAGGTCGTGGACATTGCGGTCGAGGACAATCAAAAGGTACACAAGGGCGATGTGCTGTTTCGCATCGACCCCAAGCCGTTGCAGATCGCCATTGACCGCGCCCAGGCCCAGCTCAGCGTCGCGCGGCTGCGCATCGATGGCCTCAAGGCCAGCTACCGCCAGCAACAGGCGGAATTGCAATCGGCCAAAGAGTCCGCCGACTTCGATCAAAAGGAATTCGGACGCAAAAAAGCACTGGTGGCGACCGAGTTCGTGTCCCGTGCCATTTACGAGCGCTCGGAAACCGACATGAAGATTTCCCGGCAGCGCATCGCCTCGATCGAACAACAGATCGCCAGCACCGTAGTGGCCTTGAACGGCAACCCGAACATCGAAGCCGACAGCCACCCGACGGTGCGCGAGGCCAAGGCGCAGCTGGACGAGGCGCAGTTGTACCTCTCCTACGCCACGGTTTATGCACCGGCCGACGGCATCGTCGCCAAAGTCGACGATTTGCAGGTGGGCAACTACCTCAATAACGGCGCACCCGCCTTTGCACTGATTTCCGATCACGAAATCTGGGTCGAAGCCAATTTCCGCGAAACCCAGGTCACGCACATGCGTGCGGGCCAGGAAGCGACCATCAGCATCGACACCTACCCGGATCGCGTGTTCAAGGCCCATATCACCAGCATGAGCCCCGGTGCCGGCTCGGACTTCTCCCTGCTACCGCCGGAAAACGCCACCGGCAACTGGGTGAAAGTGGTCCAGCGGGTACCTGTGCGTCTCGAACTGGATGACATGGACCCTGCCCTGCCGCTGTTCTCAGGCACCAGCGCCACGGTCAAGGTCGATACCGGCCACCGCACGCCGTGGTGGAGCCCGCTCAAATCGCTGTTGACCGCAGGTAACTAGTGATGAACGCCAATACGACTCCAGATACAGGTGCCGCAGGCTCGCTCAGGTTCGCCGTTCTGTTGGCGACCTGGATGCAGTCGGCCAACCTGCCGTTGCCGAACGCGGTACTGCGGTTGATTCAAGGCTCGCTGTCGATGACCGACGACCAGGCCGGATGGATTTTCACCGCGTACCTGGCGGCGAGCGCCATCACGCTGCCGATTGCCCAGTGGCTTGCCGCGCGCTTTGGCTTGAAGCGGGTTTATCAAGCTGCATTGGCTTTCTTCATGCTGGGCCTGGTGCTGGCCACGGTGTCCACGACGCCGCTGGAGTTCATCGGTGCCCGCATCATTCAAGGCCTGGCCGCCGGTGTGTTGGGGCCGCTGTCGATGGGGATTGCCCTGGAGACACTGGCACCGGAAAAACGCATGAAATTCGGCGTCACCCTGACAGCAGCGGTGCTGCTGGGCATTGCCACCGGCCCGGCCATCGGTGGCTGGATCGCCGAGCATTTCGACTGGCGGCCGATCTTCTACATCAGCCTGCCGCTGTCGGCCTACATCTTCATGGTGATTGCGCTGCTGCTGGCCGAGAAGAAAGCCGACAAGGCGCCGACCTACGACTTCTTTGGCTTCACCAGTTTCACAGTGGCGATGATCAGCCTGCAAATGCTGCTCGACCGTGGCGAACGCATGGACTGGTTCGACTCGCCGGAAATCTGGATCGAAGCGCTGGCCTGTGGACTGGGGCTGTATCTGTTCTTGGTCCACGTAATGACCCGAAACGTGCATTTCTTCAACAAGAGCCTGCTGCGCGATCGCAACTACGTGCTGTCGACGCTGATCTTCTTCGCCATCGGTTTCGTGCTGCTGTCGACCATGGCCCTGACCTCGCCGATGCTCGATGAAATCCTCGGCTACCCACCTGACACCACCGGCGCCCTGACCCTGCCGCGTGGCGCGGGCATGGTGGGCGCGTTCCTGCTGACGATGCGTCTGCCGGAGCGTTTCGACCGCCGGTTGTTCGTGGCCATTGGCGTCGCCCTGGTGATCTATGCCAACTGGCTGATGCTCGGTTACTCACCGTTGATGGACTGGCCGCCGGTGGCGATTGCCGGCGCGCTCCAGGGGTTCGGTATCGGCATGTCGATGGCGGCGCTGGCCAAGGTAGCGTTCAGCACCCTGGCCCCCGCTCTGCGCCCTGAAGCCACGGGGCTTTACAACCTGCTGCGTGCCTACGGCAGCACCCTGGGCGTGGCGATTGTGCAGATCTACTTCTTCAACAACACCCAGGCGATGCATCAGGCGTTGGGCGCCAACATCACACCCTATCGCGCCGCTACGTCGATGTCCTTGCCGGCCCTGGAGGGGATCAACCATTTGATCACCCACCAGGCCGCGTTCATCGCGGTGATCGACCAGTTCAAGATTCTGATGGTGGCGATGCTCGTCGTGAGCCCGCTGGTTCTCTTCCTTCGCAAACCCGCTGCGACTAACTAGCTTCGTGGAGTGTGCCAAATGAAATCCAGTCATCTGTTCCAAACGCCATTCCCCGCCAAGCTCAGTGCCCTGTCGGTGTTTGTGTTCCTCGCTGCCTGTACCGTCGGCCCGGACTTCAAAACCCCTGCCGACAGCGCGTCGCAGCACTATGACCAACAGGCCGAGCAACGCCTTGGCCAAAGCGGCGAGCAGCACATCCAGTTCGGCAAGCACATCACCGGCCAGTGGTGGTCGGCGTTTCGTTCGCCCAAGCTCGATCAGGTCGTGCGCCGCGCCATCGACGGCAACCTCGAACTGGTCGCCGCCGACGCCACCATCCGCCAGGCGTCCTCCTCCGTGGCCGCAGCCGAAGGCGCGCTGTATCCGCAGGTCGATTTCGGCGCAGCGGCCGGTCGTCAGCGAACGCACAACGCCAAGGACCCTGCGATCAACAACTTCTATGCGATCGGGCCACGGGTCGGTTTCGACCTGGATGTGTTCGGCGGCAACAAACGCCAGGTCGAAGAACAGCAAGCCTTTACCGATCTGCAAAAACGCCGTTACGACGCGGCGTACCTGAAGCTGACCAGCGATGTGGCCAGCCAGGCATTGCTGGTGGCGTCGGCCAATGCGCAGATACAGGCCGTGGACAAACTGCTGGCCAACGACAGCAAAAACCTCGAACTGGTGCGCGCCGCGCATATCAATGGCACCACCACGCAGATCGACGTGTCGCTGGCCGAAACGCGACTGGCCCAGGACCGCACCCTATTGCCGCCACTGGCCCAGCAGCGCGATGCAGCGAGCCATGCGCTGTCGATCCTGACCGGCAAAGGTCCGGCGGACTGGATTCCCCCGCCGTTCGACTTGGCCGACTTCACCTTGCCGGCGAATGTGCCGGTGAGCTTGCCTTCAGAAATGGCGCACTCCCGGCCGGACGTGCAGCAAGCCGAGGCCGAGCTGCATATCGCCAGCGCCGCCGTGGGCGTGGCAACCGCCAATCTCTATCCAAAGGTGACGCTGTCGGCGTCGCTGGTCCAGGCCGCTTCCGGCAATGGCGGCGCGGCACTCTGGGGCTTCGCGGCGGGGATCACCGGGCCAATCTTCAACGGCGGCACGCTCAAGGCTGAACGCCAGGCTGCCGTAGAGGGTTACAACGCAACGCTGGCCGGGTACCAGCAGACCGTTATCAGCTCGTTCGGCCAGGTCGCCGACACATTGCAGGCCATCAACCATGACGCCGAGGAATTCCGTGCGCAGGAAGACGCGTTGCGCGCGGCCGAGACCAGTTCACGCCTGAACCAGCAGGCTTACGCCCAGGGCGAAAACAGCATCCTTCAGGTGCTGGAAGCGGAACGGGCTTATCAGCAGGCGTTGCTGGGCTACATCCGGGTGAAGACCTCACGGTATCTCGACACGGTGCAGTTGTTCGTGGCGTTGGGCGGGAATTCGGTCGGAGTGTTCGATCAACAAGTGGCCAGTCGCGAAACACGCAACCCATTGTAGGAGCGAGCCTGCTCGCGATGAACTCGAGAGCGCCGCGTTCTTTCAGAGAACCCGCGTCATCGTTGACGACCATCGCGAGCAGAGCTCGCTCCTACAGGTATCTTTTTGAACCTGAGTGGAATCCAGACATGTCCTACGAACCGATCTTTGATGAACTTGCCGATACCCGATTTACGCTAAACAACGGTGCGGGACCGATGCCCGCCGTTGGGTTCGGCACTTTGTTCAAGGACCTCAGCGTCACCACACAGGCGGTCACCCACGCACTGCAAAACGGCTTCCGTCATTTCGATTGTGCCGAGCGTTTTCGCAACGAAGAACAGGTTGGCATTGCCCTGCACGCGTTTATCGAAGCGGGCAAGGCACGGCGCGAAGAGGTGTTCATCACCACCAAACTGTGGAACACCAACCATCGTCCGGAGCGGGTGTTGCCAGCCTTCGAGGCCAGTTGCCGACGCCTCCAGGTGGATTACATCGATTGCTACCTGATCCACACTCCGTTCGCCTTTCAACCCGGAGACGATCTGTACCCCCGGGACGTGTTCGGCCATGTCCTCTATGACTCGGGCGTGACGTTGATCGAAACCTGGCGTGCACTCGAAGGCCTGGTGGATGAAGGCCGCTGCCGGTCCATCGGCTTGTCCGACATCACTCTTGAGGCGCTGAAAGACATCGTGGCCGTGGCGCGGATCAAACCTGCCGTGGTGCAAATCGAATCCCACCCTTACCTGCCGGAATGGGAACTGCTCGAATTTTGCCGGGAGCATGGGATCATCGTCGTGGCCTTTGCCCCTCTCGGGCATGGCCTGGAACCGAACGTGCTGGAAGAACCGGTGATTACCGGCATCGCCCGACGCTTGCAAAAGACCCCTGCACAAGTCGCCCTGGCCTGGTCGGTGCAACGCGGCGTGGCGTTCCTGACCACCTCGGCCACCCTGAGCCACATTCAGCAAAACCGGGACATATCCACCCTGCCCCATCGCGCCATGCAGGAGATCCGCCAGGACATCAGCACGCGGGTGCGCTTCAACTCGGTGGTTGAAACCGGTGTCCCCGTATTCATTCCCCAGCAAAAGTGATACCTGACACCGGAGCGGCTCTTTACACAGCCGCTCTTTTTTTGGCCTGGCGAATCATTGTGCCGGCCAACCCCTTATAATTTTTGACTGACCCACTGAGGTGACACCGATGGATGTTTTCCAGACCATGCGTTTTTTCATGGCGGTCGCCCAGAGCGGCAGCTTCACGGCCGCAGCCGATCTGCTGGACACCTCCACGACCAACGTGTCCAAAGCCGTGTCGAGCCTGGAGAGCAGGCTGCAGACACGCCTGATCAACCGCACAACCCGACGCCTGGCCTTGACCGAGGCGGGTGTACGCTATTTGCAGCGTTGCGAGAGAATTCTGGAGGAGGTGCGCGAAGCGGAAGAGGAAGCAGGCACGGCACAGGTCAACCCTGTTGGCCGCTTGAAGATTCATGCAATGTCAGCCATCGGCAATCATTACGTGATCGATGCCATCGCCCGTTACCGCGAGACGCATCCCTCGGTCTTGTTCGATTTGACCCTGACCAATCGGCTGCCCGACCTGCTGGAGGAAGGCTATGACGTGTCGATCGTGTTGGCGCGCGACCTGCCCGACTCGGGATTCGTCGCCCAGCGGCTCGGCATCACCTACAGCATTCTCTGTGCTTCGCCCACCTATCTTGAGAAACGCGGAATACCCGACACGCCGGGCTCACTGGCTGCACATGATTGCCTGAGACTGGTGAACACGGTCATGCCGGCTGAACACTGGGTGTTCGAAGGGCCCGAAGGCATGGAGACCGTTAGCACCCCGGCATCGCCATTTCACGTCAATACCGCCGACGCCATGACCACTGCCATCAGCCGTGGCATGGGGATCGGGATTCAGCCACTCGCCTCTGCCGTTGCCGGCCTCAAGGCGGGAACGTTAGTGCGGGTACTGCCCGAGTATCATTTTGAAGAGCTGAATTTGTTTGCGATCTATCCGTCACGAAAATTCGTCGATGCAAAAATAAAAACCTGGGTGGAGTTTCTCAAGGACTACATTCCCGGGTTGCTGGCTGCCGATGAAAAAATTGCTCGTTCGTCATAAACCGTTCGGGATGGAGTGTCGACCCTCCACCGTCCGCACAGCCCTCAACCGTTCGAACATCCGCTGCCCAACACTTGATACTGCAGGACATGGCGTTGACCCCGAGAGTCTTCATAGGTCATTTGCGCCGGGACCGGCCCGCACTCGTTCGGTACATCGCTGACGGTAATGACCTTCTTGATGTCCAGGTTCGAGCCGTAGGTGTAGGTCTCGATCGGTGTCTTGTTGGTGGGTGCCTTGGCCTGGCTTTCTTCGGCAAAGGCTTGTGCGCCGATACAACTGAGCGCGAGAACAATCGCAATTTTTGAAATGTTCATGGTATTCACCGTCTCGTTGGAGTTTGGGCCTTGTGAACCGCTTGCGTAGGTTCATTCGGTAGAGACGATGCTAGGGGTTTGGATGGGCGCGAAACAGCGCCGGGCAGGACAAACACTGTTAACAAAATGCGCAGGAATGGGGTGAGCAGGTACGCTCCCCCCTGTAGGAGCGAGCCTGCTCGCGAAAAACGTCCGGACAACGCGGTCATTCAGTTGGCGCGAGTTATCGTTGACGTCCATCGCGAGCAGGCTCGCTCCTACAGCAGAGATGAACAGCAAGCTTATGCGGCGGTCAGCGAAGCCGTCTTGCCCATGCCAGATTCCGTATCACGACGCTCACCCTGCCCCGCCAATCCATCCAGCGCAGGCGTCCACGCCGGCACGCTCGGCATTTCCTTGCGCAAGCTATGAATCAGTGTGTACGACATCACCAGCAGCAACATGGCAATCGGCAACCCCGCCGCAATGCTCGCCATCTGAATGGCTTTCAACCCGCCGGCCAACAACAGCCCCGCCGCAATAGCCCCCTCCAGAATGCACCACAGCAACCTGATCCAGTTCGGCGGATTGGTGCTGCCCAATGCACACAAGGTGCACAACACCTGGGTTCCGGCGTCCGCCGTGGTGACAAAGTGCACACCAAGCAGGACGCAGACCAGAATCGAGAGTGCGGCGCCAATGGCTGTGCCATCGAGCGATTGCAGCAACGTGAACATGGCAGCGGTGGTTTCTTTCTTGGTGGCGAGAAGTACCGTGCCGCCTTCGAACTTCGGCTGCTCTTGAGTCACGCCTTGAGTCGCGACGGAAGCCTGGTAAGCCTGTCGGTCAAGTTGTTCATTCTTCAGCGCCGCGCCACCGAATACGGACATCCACAGGATGGTCACCAGGGTCGGCACCACCAGCGCCCCGATCACCAGTTCGCGGATGGTGCGGCCCTTGGAGATGCGCGCAATGAACAACCCCACGAAAGGCCCCCAGGTCATCCACCACGGCCAGTAGAACGCGGTCCACCAGTTTTGCCATTCGGTGTCTTTCTGCGTGTCCATCCAGAAACTCAGGCCGACGATGTTTTGCACATAGTCGCCGGTGGACTCAAACATCAGATTGAGAATGTAGCGAGTCGGACCAATGGCAAGTACCGCCAACATCAATATGAAGGACAAATACATATTGAGGGTGGAGATACGCTTCATGCCTTTCGACAGTCCGGCAAGTAGCGAGATACAGGCCACAACACTGACAAACAGAATAATCGACAACTGCAACCCGACACTCACCGGAATACCGAATACTTGATGTAACCCGGTGTTGATCTGAACAACACCCAGCCCCAAAGACTGGGAAACACCGAAGGCGGTAATAACAACACCCATGATGTCGACAACATGCCCGATCCATCCATAAATACGGTCGCCAATCAACGGATACAACAGCGAGCGCAGTGCCAGCGGCAAGCCTTTACGGTAGGCAAAATAAGCGAGGCTCAGGCCGATCATGGAGAAAATCGCCCACGGATGCAGACCCCAGTGGAACAGCGTGATACGCATGGCCAGGGTGGCGGACTCATCCGTCAAACCCTTGGAGAACGGGTTGTCGGCGTAATGCAGCATGGGTTCGGCCACCGACCAGAAAATCAGGCCGATGCCCATCCCGGCACTGAACAGCATCGCAATCCATGAGGCGAAACTGAACTCGGGCCGGTCATGTTCGGCGCCCAGTTTAAGATTGCCGAAACGGCTGATGGAGATATAAAGCAGTACACCAAGTACACCGCTGATCAGGGCGATGTAATACCACTTGAAGTTATGCAGGATAAACACCGAAGCCATTTGAAAGGCCTTGGATGCCTGTTCATCTTTGAAGGCACAAAACAGAACAAAGGTGACCACCGCTAATATGGAAGCGACTGTCACATTCGGATTCAAGCCTTTCAACATGCCGGATTGCGCACGCATTGTTTTCCCCTTTTGTTTTTGTTTAAGGGTGTAGTTACTGTTCCGCAGGATGTTTGCCGCCGGGTATCGAATGACACCAGAGCGCTTTATCCGCAGGTTATTCCGGACTATCTCGGTTTTGGCAGCATCGCCAAGATGATTGAAACCTGACCACCGCTCAAACCATTTTTAGTCACCGACTCATGAGAAAAACGCATTAATAAAACCACCTGCAACCCTGTAGGAGCGAGCTTGCTCGCGAAAAACGCCCGGACAACGCGGTCCTACAGACAGCCCTCGTTATCGTTAACGACCATCGCGAGCAAGCTCGCTCCTACAGCTGGCCATCCCGTTGGGTGTCACCGGGTGATGAAGCGGCGCATCCTTTTGCAGGTGCTTGCCGGTGATTTTTTTCTGACCCACGAACAGCGCAAGCATCAGTGCGCTGCCGGCGTAGAAAAAGTAGAAACTCGGGGCCCCGAGATATTCCATCAGCGCACCCGCGATCAACGGCCCGATACAGGCGCCGACGCCGAAGGTGATCAACAGCATGCCGGAGAGCGATACGCGCAACGGCGGTTCCATGTTGTCATTGGCCAGTGCCACCCCTAACGGATAAAGGCAGAACTGCAGGAAGCCGATGCCCGCGCCAAACCACAGCAAGGTGGCAAACGAAGGGGCTTGATCGAACGCCAGCGGCAGGCTGACGACGATCAGCAACACTGCCACGGCGCGGATCAGGCTGGCGCGGGGCAAGCGATCCGAGAGCCAGCCCAATGGCAACTGCGCCAGCAACCCGGCACCGATGGTCAATGCCATGAACTGACCGACCTGCGCCGTGCCCAGCCCTTGCTTGCTGGCATAGATTGCGGCCAGCCCGTAGAAGCTTCCGTTGATCATCCCGGACACCAGAATGGTCACCAGCGACTGCGGAATCCGCCGCAGAAACAATCGCAGGTCAATGGATGCCGCCGGCACCGCCGTGGGGTGCGCGCTTCGGGTCAGCGCCACCGGCACCGAACAGAGGGCGAACACCATGGCCACCGCGAGCAGCGCACCGATGCCCAACCCTTCATCGAGACTCAAGGCCAGTTGACCGAGCATCATGCCGACGTAACTGGCAACCATGTACAACGCCAGGACACCGCCGCGCTGTTCAGTCCTGGCCCGGTCGTTGAGCCAGCTCTCGATCACCATCAACTGGCACATCATCGCCATCCCGACCAACGCCCGCAGCACCAGCCACAACGGCAGCGACGTGCTGAACTCATGGGCCAATACCGCCGCGGCAATGATTCCGGCGCAGGCTGCATAGGTTCGAATGTGCCCAACCTGCGCGATCAGGCTGCGCCCCGCCCCCCCGCCCCACACCCCTCCCCGGGGAATAGGGGCCCTCAACCCACCGCCCGCCGGCTTTGCCGCCGCCGGACAACTTTGGCGGGGGGGCGGCCAGGGGGTCATGCCGGTGGGCTGCCGTGCGCGGAGCAATCGGTCGCGCTAGAGTGGTGGGCGCGGCGACGGG
>NZ_WTFT01000048.1:0-4278 GCF_009861505.1 Pseudomonas izuensis
CCCCGCCGCTCCACCACGAAACCCCTGGACAACCCGAACCGCCGACCACACCGCGTGATTACGGACGCCCATCGCGAGCAAGCTTCGCTCCTACAGGCTTTTCCAAGTGACCCGCTGTAAAAGCGGAACCAATAGTGGCCGTTACCGCAGGAATGGATATGTACTCGGTCAACAACACTCAGGTCGGCTGTCAGGCCGCCTTCGCTGCGATGCGGCGACCCGACGAGCCAGCTCCTACATCTCCTGAAGACAAGTGAACGGCATTGCGCTTGTTTTGCACCGTTATGACAGGCTCGATTCGCGCGTCGCGCTGTTCAAGTACCCGGCCGTTACCCCGATGCGCGAATACACCAGCCACACAAACAGCAGCACACTGCCGCCAACGAGGAGCGAGGCGATGGCAATCACCGGCTCGACTGACAGGAAGCCCTTGAGGCGCAGCGTCAGTGCACCGAGCATCACCGGGACGCCAATGTTGTACGCCCAGAACTGTACGGTGGCGGTGCGGCCTTCGGTGACTGACGGGTGCACTGCGCCGATGAGTCCGAACAGTGCCATCGACACCCATCCCAACAGATTGATATGGGCATGTACCGCGAAGAGCGAGTGGTCGCCGGAAGCGCCCATCGCCACACCCAGCACCACACCAATGGCAAAGTAAAGGACAGCGAGCCGAAACCAGGTCCGCGAACGGGGGGTGAGATTCATGGCATTCACCTCATGCGCCCTGAGGCGCGTTCAGTTGCTGAAAAACGATATGACTCGTTATGCCCGGCGCGACGGTTGTGCCGTGCCTGTTGTACGCCTATTATGAGATGCGAGTCTCATTACAAGACGGAGTATCATTTAATCCATGCCGACCCCGAAGTCAAGCCCGTCCAGACCGGACGGCGATTCGCCAGGCCGCGCCAACCAGAAGAGCCGAACGCGCCAGGCGCTTATCGATGCCGCTGTCGCATTGCGCGACGAAGGGCATAACCCGACCGTTGCGCAAGTGGCCGAGCGCGCAATGGTGTCGCGGGCCACCGCGTATCGCTACTTTCCCTCGCCCGAGGCGCTGATCAGCGAGACCGCGGCCGATCGCGACATGCAGCCGCTGGAGCGCCTCTGGCGACCGGGGGACGATCCGGTCAAGGGTATTGGCCTGGCGGCCGACGCGTTGAACACACTCTTGATCGGCGACGAGATCGGCCTGCACGTGATGGAACGTTCGTTCATGACGGTGTGGCTCGAAAACGAGTCCCACGAGATGCCCCTGCGGCCAGGGCGACGCATGAGCTACATCGAGCCGATTGTCGACTCGCTGAAGGACGTGCTCTCGCCCGGGGCGTGCAAACGGCTGAAGCAGGCGCTGTCGATCGTCATGGGCACGGAGGCGCTGATCGCCGTGCGCGATATCGGAGGTGCGAGCATCGAGGAGTCTCTCGACGCTGCCGCCTGGGCGGCTCGGGCGCTCGTGCGCCAGGCGCTGGCGGAGGAGGAACAAGCGCGACAGAAGCGTCACCCGCAGTCTTCACCTCCACCCAAATGAATCAGCCAACCCCCTGTAGGAGCTGGCTTGTCGGGTCGCCGCATCGCAGCGATTGCGGTGGGTCAGTCACCTGTTGTATTGGATGTGCCGCCGTCTTCGCTGGCAAGCCAGCTCCTACAAAAAGTGTGTACGAGTCTCAGAAGGGGCCTGCAAAGCTTCACCGCGCGCAAGGGTCACATCGACCAGACGGATACGGTCGCGTCCGCCCCGTTTGGACTCGTAAAGCGCCACGTCGCCTTGCTCGATCAAGGCCGCCAGGCTGGCCGGCGGCTGGTCGAACAGGTTGGCGCCGATGCTCAGGGTCACCGCTTCGGGCGTGGCGAATGTCTGTGAGGCGGTGCTGTGAAACTGATCACGCAGTGCGTTGCCCAGCGCCACGATCCGCTCGCTCGAGGCATGACTCAGCAGGATGACGAACTCGTCACCGCCCAGCCGGGCCGCCAACGCGCCTTCGGGCACCACTGAACGGATCATCTCGCTCAGCGCCACCAGCAATCGGTCGCCCGCCGTGTGGCCGTACAGGTCGTTGACCAGCTTGAAGTTGTCGATATCGATCAGCAGCAAGGCGCCCGGTCGAGCGGTCGAGACTTCACCCAACAAACGCGCTGCCCGCTGTTCCAGGGCACGGCGGTTGTACAGGGCGGTCAACGGATCACGTTCGGCCAGATGGGCGATGCGTCTCTCCCGCTGGTAGCGCTCGGTTCCGGTCATCGACAGGGCGATCAACATGATCGCCATCACGCCCTCGACCAGGGAAATCTGAATGATCTCGCCACGCAGGGAGGCCAGATCGATCAGGGTGCCAGGAACCACTGCCGTGATCGCCTTGACGAGATAGAACAGACCGTGGACCAGCAGAACATAACGCAGTTGTACCGCCCCCACGCTCAACGACTTGCCATGGGGACGCAGGAGCAGGCTGGCCCTGAACGACAACAGGGCAATCAGCAGCGAATTGGCCAGCAACATGATCTTCGACCATGCCGGTTCGTCCGGCAGTAACAGCAGTGCAAACCAGGCGACGAAAATCAGGTACCAGGCACGAGACAGGCGCGCCTGGGTGAAGCGCGCGACACCCAGCAGGAACAACCAGTGGGCCATTACCAGCAAGCCGTTGGCGAACCAGATGCCGATCAGCAAAAGGCCGCTCATGCGCAGCAAGGCGAGTGTGGAGCCCACGGTAATCGTTGCAAAGCCCGCGCTCCAGAACAGCAGCGAGGATTCACGAATACTGCGCCACTCGACCGCCAGATACAGCGCGGCGGCCGCGGCGAGGGCGGTCGAGATTGCCAACATCGTGGGAGGGTCAAGCGCCATGTCTTTACTGCCTGTCGGGTTCGCGATGAAAAGGCAGGATTGTAAGCGTTTAAGCGGAATTTTGGTCGCAGGACGTGGCTACCAACAGCAGCGACTGCGGCACGGGACTTTGCGGGTGTTGCGGTTCTCGCAGTTCGCTCAGCCGAAAGCCCGCCATGTCCAGCGCATTGAGCCAGCTGGACAAGGTCCGGAAATACCACGGCATGGGTTGCCACTGCCCCTTGAACCCGGCGAAGGTCTCCTGGCGCCAGCCATCCTGATAGTCGCCCGCCGCCACGGCCCATGGATGCAGGGTCTGGATCACCAGCGCGCCGCCGGGGGCGAGCAGGGCGTTCATGGCGGCGAGCAGCGGGATGATGTCCTGGTGCAACAGGGCGAAGTTGGCGCAGATCAGGTCGTAATCACGCCCGACGTCCACTTTCGCCTCGACCAACGCTTCATAACTCGCCAGATGCACCGGCGATGCGCCCGACGCCCGAGCCGCCTCGACCAGCGTCGCATCGCCGTCCACACCGACCGCCTCGATGGCCCGCTCAGCCAGCGCCCGCAACAGCCAGCCCTCGCCACAGCCCAGGTCGAGCACGCGCCCGGGCTGACGACCCTGCACCGCTAGCAGAATGGCCTGGTCGGTGACCTTCAGTCGGCTTTCGATGCTGCCCGTTCGGATGGCTTCGATCCAGGCGTGGGCGTTGTGGTGCCAGCTTTGCAGGAGGGTGGATTCGGGGGCGGGCATGTCGGTGACCGGCGTTGTGGGTTGGATCAAAGCATAGGCCAGCGATCCGATAGGGGCTGTCATCGAGCTGCTATTTTTAAACCGACCTTAGGTTTGCAGAGGAGACGCAACATGGACCGATTCACCGGCGGCTGCCTGTGCGGCGATGTTCGAATAGTGGCGTCGGGACGTCCCTACCGGGTCGGCCTTTGTCACTGTCTCGATTGCCGCAAACACCATGGGGCGCTGTTTCACGCCTCCGCGATTTTCCCCGAGGATGCGGTCACCATCGACGGTGAAACCAGGGACTACGCCGGACGGTACTTCTGTCCGCGCTGCGGTTCCTCCGTATTTGCCCGCACCGCCGATGAAATCGAAGTGAACCTCGGATCCCTGGATGCGCCTGACCAACTGATGCCCACCTACGAAAGCTGGACGGTTCGTCGGGAATCCTGGCTGCCGGCGTTTCCACTGGCCAGACGTTACGCGCATGACCGAGAGGGCACGGGGCGCTTTGAGGATTAGGGGGCGGTGCGACGATTCGACTTGCTCGCGAAGGCGGCCTGACAGCCGACCTGATTCTTGCGGACGCACCCAATCCCCTTTGGGAGCTGGCTTGCCAGCGAAGGCGGCCTACGAGCCGACCTGAATATTGTTGACCGCATACATATCCATTCCTGCGGCAACGGCGACTGGCGGTTCCGCTCTTACAGCGGGT
>NZ_WTFT01000048.1:4340-40971 GCF_009861505.1 Pseudomonas izuensis
CGGCCTGACAGCCGACCTGATTGAGGGGCGGGTACGCGTACTCCTGTAGGAGCTGGCTTGCCAGCGAAGACGGCGGCACAGCGAGCGTCAATATCGGCTGTGCCGCCGCTTTCGCTGGCAAGCCAGCTCCTACAGAGCAGACCTCGGTTAAATCCGCGCCAGTGCCTGAGCCAGGTCCGCCCGCAGGTCTTCGACATCCTCGACTCCCACGGACAACCGTACCAGCGCATCGCCGATACCCAGTTGGGCGCGGGTGGCGGCGGGGATGGTGGCGTGGGTCATGATGGCCGGGTGTTCGATCAGGCTTTCCACGCCGCCCAGGCTCTCGGCCAGGGCGAAGATCTGCACGTTTTCAAGGAAGCGTTTCGAGCCGGCGAGGTCGGTGTTCAGGTCCAGGGAGATCATCCCGCCGAAGCCGCGCATTTGCTTGCG
Organism: Pseudomonas izuensis; assembly: GCF_009861505.1. Lineage (GTDB taxonomy): Bacteria > Pseudomonadota > Gammaproteobacteria > Pseudomonadales > Pseudomonadaceae > Aquipseudomonas > Aquipseudomonas izuensis. The sequence continues at coordinate 4,773 of NZ_WTFT01000048.1, forward strand.
CGCCAGTTCGTGCTGCGGGTGCGAGGGCAGGCCGGGGTAGTAGACCCGTGCCACCTGCGGTTGCCGTTCCAGCCATTGCGCCAGTTCCATTGCGTTGCTGCAGTGGCGTTCCATGCGCAGCGCCAAAGTCTTCACGCCGCGCAGGGTGAGGAAAGCGTCGAACGGTCCGGCGATGGCCCCCACCGCGTTCTGCAGGAAGCCCAGGCGCTCGGCCAGTTCGGCGTCCTGCCCGACCACGGCGATGCCGCCGATCACGTCAGAGTGGCCATTGAGGTACTTGGTCGTCGAGTGCAGCACGATGTCGAAACCCAGCTCCAGCGGACGCTGAATCCAGGGGCTGGCAAAGGTGTTGTCGGCCACGCAGATGATGCCGCGGTCACGGCAGGTGCGGGCGATGGCGGCCAGGTCGGTGAGGCGCAGCAGGGGATTGCTCGGTGTCTCGACCATCACCATGCGCGTGTCATCCTGCAACGCCGCTTCGAAGGCGCCCGGTACGGTCAGGTCGACATAGCTGAAACGGTGTCCGGCACTGCGTTGGCGCACCTTGTCGAACAGGCGGAACGTCCCGCCATACAAATCGTTGCCGGAGACAATGTGCGACCCGGCATCGAGCAGTTCAAGTACGGCAGAGATCGTCGCCAGCCCGGAGGCGAAGGCGAAGCCCCGGGTGCCGCCTTCGAGATCCGCCACACAGCGTTCCAGTGCAAAACGTGTCGGGTTGTGCGAGCGCCCGTAGTCGAAGCCTTTGTGCACGCCGGGACTGTCTTGCAGATAAGTGGAGTTGGCATAGATCGGTGGCATCAGCGCCCCGGTGGTGGGGTCCGGCGTTTGTCCGGCGTGGATCACCCGGGTGGCAAATCCGCGTGGCGCGGCGTTTTTATCGTGCTGAGTCATGCAAGGGTTCTCCGTAAGTGATTGAGCATGTCGACCCGGGTGATCAGGCCGTGGAAACCCGAGGCGTCGGCGATGATTGCCACCAGCCCGCGGTCGAGCACTTCTTGCAGTTGCGCCCGGCTGGCGTCGGGAGCCAGGGTTTGCAGTTTGTCGGTCATGGCGCTGGTCACGGTCATGCGAAAGTGCGCGTCGCCGTTCTGCACGTTCAACAGAATGTCGGACTCATCGATCACCCCGACCAGTTGCTTGCCACCCACCAGCACCGGCAATTGCGAGACATCCGCCAGGCGCATGCGCTGGAACGCGGTGAGCAGAGTGTCATCGGGCCCCACGCTGATTACTCGGCCATCCTCGAAGCGCCGCGCGATCAGGTCGCGCAGGTCGCCGTAGTGTTTGCTCTGCAGCAGGCCCTGATCGGACATCCACTGATCGTTGTAGACCTTCGACAGGTAGCGGGTGCCGGTGTCGCAGACGAAGCTGACCACCCGTTTCGGCTCGGTCTGTTCACGGCAATAACGCAGTGCCGCCGCGAGCAGGGTGCCGGTCGAAGAACCGCCGAGGATGCCTTCGGCACGCAGCAGTTGGCGGGCGTGATCGAAGCTTTCCTCGTCGCTGATCGAGTAGGCATGACGCACGCTGGACAGGTCGGCAATCGACGGAATGAAGTCTTCGCCAATGCCTTCCACGGCCCAGGAACCGGGTGTGCCGAGGGTGCCGCTGCGGCTGTATTCGGCCATCACCGAACCGACGGGGTCGGCCAGGACCATTTCCAGGTCTGGCTGCACGCGATTGAAGAACCGGGTCAGCCCGGTCAGGGTACCGGCCGAGCCGACGCCAACGACGATGGCATCGACGTCGTGCTGGGTCTGCGCCCAGATCTCGGGCGCCGTGCTGTATTCGTGGGCCAGCGGGTTGGCCGGGTTGTTGAACTGATCGGCGAAGAAGGCGTCGGGAATTTCCTCGGCCAGCCGTGCGGCAACGTCTTGATAGTAGTCGGGGTGACCCTTGCCGACATCGGAGCGGGTGATGTGCACTTCGGCGCCCATCGCCTTGAGGTGCAGCACCTTCTCGGTGGACATCTTGTCCGGCACCACCAGTACCACCCGGTAACCCTTGGCACGGCCGACCAGGGCCAGGCCCAGGCCGGTGTTGCCGGCAGTGGCTTCGACGATGGTGCCACCGGGCTTGAGACGGCCATCACGCTCGGCGGCATCGATCATCGCCAGACCAATGCGGTCCTTGATCGAACCGCCGGGATTCTGTGATTCGAGCTTGAGAAACAGGGTACAGGGACCGGTATCGAAACGGCTGACACGCACCAGCGGCGTGTTGCCGATGAGTTCGAGCACGGCAGGGCGGGAGTCGTTCGGCATGGCGTCACCTCGCTGCATGGATCCACGATGAATGGCCAGCGATCGGCGGCGAGTCATCGCGCCGATCGCGGCAATGCTTCGTCTGGACCATAGGCCCGGATCGTCATACGCGCAACCGGCCGGGCGAAGGTACCCCCGACATTGGGGAAATTCCCTGTGATTGGTTGGCTTTATGGGGAGTGTTGCCGCTGAACCAAGTGCCTAGAGCGTGGCCGTGATCATCAGCAGATTGACCTGTTGCATCAGCTCTGTGACCGTCGCCAGGCTCCCGGTTTGCAGGGTCGCCATGATCAATACCTGGTTCGGAGTGAGGGCCAATGTTGCCAGAGGCTGGATGTGCGGCATGCTCCTTTGCGCAAGGCCGATGGCGGCCGCCAAGACCCGCGCCGCCGCGGCGGCCACGCAGACCGCCACCATGACGATCACGATGGCTGCGAGCACAGCCATCCATACCGCCAGCGTTGTTTCCCCCGCCATGAGTGCCTCCGCGATTGCGCCAAGGTGGGTGTTTACCCTTGGGCGAAATCAGCCAAAGCAAGGCGCGGGCCAGCTTTGATGACGGTGTGCGACGGCTAGCGAAACCGTTCTGGCAGGGCCTCGGCAAACGGATAAAAAGAAAACCACGGCCTGGCTTCGTCGATGACCCGCTGGAACGAAGGTCGTTGGATCAAACGCTCGAAATAGGCATTCAAGTGCGGGCAGTCGTCGGGAAGCGGCACGAGGGTGCTGGCATAGAACAGGGCCGGGGCGGCAGAGCAATCGGCCAGGCTGAAGCCAGGGCTGGCCACCCAGGTGTTTTGCGACAACTGGCGTTCGAGCATGCCGTAGGCGGTCCGCAGGGTGGCCTGTTGTTTGGTCAGGTCGCCGTGGGTGGCGTACAGGCGATCGGCGACGATCTGTTGCAGCGGCCCCTGGATGTATTGGTCGAAAAAACGATCCCACAGCCGTACCTGCAACGCAGTGTCCCAATCCTCGGGAATCAACGGATGTTGGCCGCCATACAAACGGTCCAGGTACTCGATGATGACACTTGATTCCGGCACGTCTCGCTGCCGGGCGTGGTCGCGGATCACCGGGAATTTAATGAGTGGCCACAGCGCTTCGAGCTCTGCCCGGTCGGTCGGGCTTGAGAGGTCGATGAGGCGCTTTTCGAATTCGATGTCGTGTTCGTAGAGCGCGATCAGCACTTTGTGACAGAACGATGAAAGAGGGTGGTAGTACAGAGTCAGGGCCATCTTGCGTCTCCTCGGTACGGAAGTGAAAAAGCAGTATCGACCATCACTCGACAGGGCGCGAGGTTCGATGCGGGCCGGGGACATTAATGAAAACCGGTGGGGTGGATTTTCAGATACGACGTGTGGCCGTGCCTGTGTACGACAGGCCTTATCCCTCCACGAAAACTACTTTCACCTTGTTTGATAATTACGTCTCGAAATGTTTTAAGAGTTTCACCAACGCTTGACCTGTAGGAGCTGGCTTGCCAGCGAAGACGTCCGTTCAGTCAATAAATATAGGGTCTGACCCACCGCATTCGCTGGCAAGCCAGCTCCTACACGGGGATGCGTACGCCCAATCCATCCGTGTGTCAGCCGCTAAAAAACTCGAAAGCCTGAAGCCCATGCTCACCCATCGGGCGCGTCATCTTGCGCGTCCGAATTGGCAACGAAACACCCCAATAACGATAAGAAAACACCCAGGAGCCCCGTATGTACAACCGAGCAATCCCCGCCGCCATTCTCCTTGCCACCGGCTCGATGTGCGTCCAGGCCGCAGACACCAACGCCCATGGTTTTCTCGAAGACAGCAAGGCCACGCTGTCGATGCGAACCCTGTATTTCAACAGCGACAACCGCGACGGCAGTGCTGCCCCTTCTAAAACCGAAGAAACCGCCCAGGGTTTCGTGCTGCGCTACGAGTCTGGTTTCACCCAGGGCCCAGTCGGTTTCGGCCTCGATGCCCAGGCCCTGCTCGGGGTGACGCTCGACAGCGGAACGGGGCGCCACGTCGGCAGCGGCATGATCCCGACCGACGGTGACGGTGCTGCCGACACCTGGAGCAGCTTTGGCCCGACGGCAAAGATGCGCATCAGCAAAACCGAGTTGCGCTACGGCACGCTGCTGCCAAAACTGCCGATTCTGATCTCCAACGATGCCCGTGTATTGCCTCAGTCATTCATCGGCACCCAGATCACCTCGAAAGACATCGATGGCTTGACCCTGACCGGCGGTTTGCTGGAGCACGCCGTGGGACGTGCCTCGACGGATCGCACCGGTCTGTCGGTCGCCGGCGCCACTCGGGACAGCAACAAATTCTCCTTCGCCGGTGGCGACTACGAGGTCACCAAAACCCTCAAGGCCCAGTATTACGTCGCGCAGCTGGAGGATTTCTATAACCAGAACTTCTTCGGGCTGACCCACCTCCTGCCGTTCGACGACGGCAGTTCGATCACCACCGACCTGCGCTACTTCCGCACCACGTCGAGCGGTGCCAACAGCTCGGCCGCGGGCCGGGCGCAGGGTTATCGGGTGTCGGGTTATACCCGGGACGACGACGGTGAAATCGACAACAGCACCTGGGCCGCGATGATCACTTATGCCAATGGCGGCCACGCGGTGGCGTTGGGGTATCAGCGGGTAGGGGACGGCAGCAACTTCGTGCAGCCGAACCAGGGCAGCCTGCCGGACAAAGGCGCCGGTGGCGGCAGTGTCTACCTGCCCACCGACCGCATGATCCAGAGCTTTACCCGCGCCGGCGAGCAGACCGGTTTCGGTCAGTACACCTACGACTTCGTGGCGCTGGGCGTGCCGGGGCTGAAAGCGTCGATCGTGTATCTGAAGGGGACCGGCATCAAGACGCAAGATGCCGGGGATCAATCGGAGTGGGAACGCGACATGACCCTGGACTACGTGATTCAGTCGGGCACGTTCAAAAACATCGGCTTCTCGTTGCGCAACGGCCAGTCAAACACTGACGCGGGCCGTGATGTCGATCAGAGCCGCTTCATCATCAACTACGCGATTCCGTTGATGTAATCCGTCCGCAAAGCGGCCCGGCTTGCGCGGGTGTACGCCCCCCCCCTGTAGGAGCTGGCTTGCCAGCGAAAGCGTATTGTCAGTCGATATTGATGTTGACTGTGCCGCCGTCTTCGCTGCGATGCGGCGACCCGACAAGCCAGCTCCTACAGGAGGTCGCGTATGTCCGGTTTTGTGCGACGGATCAACCCTTGTCCGCGGGTGTTTTTTTCAGGCGATAGGCCAGCGCCGGACGCGTCAGGCCCAGCAAGCGTGCCGCTTCCGAGACGTTTTGCTGGCTGCGTTCCATGGCCGCGTGAATCAGTGCGTCCTCCACCGAGTCCAGCGCAATACCGCTGTCGATGATCTTGTCGATCCAGTCCTGGCCGGGGGGCGCAGTGGCCTTGACCAGCCGACCGTCACTGGCCAGGCCTATGCTTTCGGCCAGTTGCGGCGAGTGCGGGAAGAGGGCATCGACGGTGATGCTCTGGTTCTCATCGGTAATGATCACGCCCCGTTCCATCAGGTTTTCCAGCTCGCGGATGTTGCCGGGCCAGTCGTACTGAAGGCACATCTGCAAGGCCCGGTCAGACAGGCCCAGGGTCTTTTTCTTGTAGCTGGCGTGGAGTTTTTCCAGGAAGTGTTCGATCAACAGCGGGATGTCTTCGCGACGGTCACGCAAGGCCGGGATACGCACCGGAAACACGTTCAGGCGATAGAACAGGTCAGCCCGAAAACGCCCTTGCTTGACCGCACTTTCGAGGTCCTCATGGGTGGCGGTGATGACACGTACATCGACCTTGCGGGTCTGCGAGTCACCGACCCGTTCCAGTTCCTGCTCCTGCAACACCCGCAGCAAAGTGGCCTGCGCCCGTGGGCTCAATTCGACGATTTCATCGAGAAACAGCGTACCGCCATTGGCTCGTTCGAAGCGGCCCATGCGCGACTGCTGGGCGCCGGTGTAGGCGCCTTTCTCCACGCCGAACAGCTCGGCCTCGATCAGGTCCGGCGGGATCGCGGCGCAGTTCAGCGCGATGAACGGCCCGCCGGCGCGCTCGCTGCGCAAGTGCAGGCTGCGGGCGATGACTTCCTTGCCCACGCCGGTTTCGCCCAGCAGTAACACCGACGCCTTGCCCAGGGCCACCTTGTCGATCAGTGAACAGGTGCGGCGATAGATCGCCGACTGGCCGATGCCATAAAACTTGCCTGCCTCGATCTGCAAGCGCTGGCGCATGTTCGCCACTTGCACCTGCAACGCTTGCAGTTCATCGATGATCGGATCGCTTTGGAAGTAACGCATGATCTCCTCGGCATCGTCCCATTGCTCGGCCGGTTTGCCGATGATCCGGCACTGGGCGTCACCGCAACCGCGGCAGCTGACCTCTTTGTAGATGATCTGCCGACCGAGGAAAAACGAGCTGTAGCTGATGGCATAACCGAGCAGCATCCAGCACACCGGCTGCTCGGAGTGCAGGTTTTCGCTCTGGCAGTTTTCCACTTCGAAGGAGTCTTGCCATTCGATGTCCGCATAGAACTGGCCATTCTCCAGGTCGATGTCGATTGCCTGCGGGCGAACGTTGACCATGCCCTTGAGCGAGTGCAATTGCGGGCCGGTAAAGAACATTTCGATATCGCTGCCGTGGGGTCGCAACTTGCGCGCCAGCTCGGCGTCCTTGAGCCCGGACTGATAGCCCAGGCGCAGAAAAAATCCCTTGGCGCGTTCGACGCCGAGCATTTCGATCAGCTCGCGTCTGCACGACGCCATCATCGACACCTGGATCAACAACATGCGCTGTTCGTCCAGCCAGATTTTTCCCTCACGCCCGTGAAAGCGAACCTGATCGCTCAGGTCCTTGAGCGGTGGCGGGAGCTGGGAAGCCTTGTACGTGGTGATCATTCACTGCGCCCCTGGGGTTGTAGTTATTGGGGTGGTGACGCGCTCCGCTCAGGCCATGGCGGTTTTTTTACGCATCGATAGCGACCGGTATTTTTCAGGCAAGGCAGGTCGGTTTCTCTTTTTCTAAGCGGCCTGAAAGCGAGTGAAAAGTCAATCGCCACGTGATTGGTTCATTTGATCGAAGGCACCGCGGATGATTGAGCAAATGATCAATTTGACGGCTCGGTGGACGGGCTCTTCAACGAGTCTTGATCGCCAGTGTACGACGATTGAGTGTCATAACTATTTGTATTTAAAGGCAAAAAAATTAATTTAAGACGAGTTTTCAGCGCTGGCACCCTTGTTGCTCCGTACCCCGAACATAACAAGGGAGTACCCGAGCATGAACTCACCCGCCAGCACTTTCGATCAGATGCCGCGCTACATCCGCGTGCGCAGCGGCCCTGAAGACACCTTCGTCGAATTCGATTTCGCCATCGGCTTTCCCGACCTCTTCGTCGAGCTGGTGCTGCCGCGCCAGGCGTTCCGCCTGTTCTGCGAAAACAACCGGGTGCAGCACATGGACACGCAGATGTCCGCGGCCCTCGACGCCGATGCGCGCAAGTGGCGCTACGGCGAAACCCGCGACGCGGACTGAGCCGACCCTATCCCGAGACATCCCTAAAGAACAATAACCACAGGAGTCCACTCCATGAGTGTCGAGATCAAGACGACCACCGTCGAGACGATCCGCAACACCTTCAGCCACACCCGTCGCCGGTTTGGCGACAAGGTCGCCAGCCGTTATCAGGAAGCCAGTTTCGACCTGGAGTCGGCGACCAATTTCCACTACCGGCCGCTGTGGCAGCCGGACAAGCTGCTCAACGATGCCACCCGCACCGCGGTGGTCATGGCCGACTGGTACGCGGTCAGCGACCCGCGCCAGTACTACTACGGCGCCTACGTCCAGGCCCGGGCGAAGATGCAGGAAAACGCCGAGCACGATTACGCCTTCTGCGAAAAGCGCGACATGCTCGCCGGCCTGTCCAGCACCAATGTCCAGTTGATCAGCAAGCTGCTGTTGCCGCTGCGTCACGCCGAGATGGGCGCCAACATGAACAACAGCAACATCGCCGCCGATGGCTTCGGCACCAGCGTCACGCAGATGCACATGTTCCAGGCCATGGACCGTTTGGGCATCGCCCAGTACCTGTCGCGGATCGGTCTGATGCTCGATGACGGCGACGTGTTGCTGCTGACCCAGGCCAAGCAGCAGTGGCTCAACGATCCGGCGTGGCAGGGCATGCGCCGCTACGTCGAGGACACCCTGGTGGTTCGCGACTGGTTCGAACTGACCGTGGCGCAGAACCTGGTCAGCGACGGTCTGGTGTACCCGCTGCTATTCCACAAACTCGACGAGCAACTGTCGGCCAATGGCGCCGGCCAGGTCGGCATGCTCACCGAATTCATGCGCCGGTGGTTCGCCGAAAGCCAGCGCTGGGTCGATGGCCTGCTCAAGACTGTGGTCAACGAAAGTGCGGCCAACAAGACGCTCGTGCAGGGTTGGATCGATCACTGGAGCCTGCGCTCGGTGGAGGCACTGCAACCGCTGGCTGGCTTGGGTCTGGATGTATCGGCACTCGATGCGGTGTGCAGCGAATTTAGCGCTCGCCTGAAAAAAATCGGCCTCTCAGGAGCCCAATCATGACTTCCCTCGTCTACATGAACCTGCAGGACACCGACTACGCCCGATCGATCGTCGACGCCATCGTGCAGGACAACCCCCACGCCGAGATCCAGCACCAGCCCTCGATGATCCGCATCGAGGCCGAAGGCCGCCTGGATATCCGTCGCGACACGGTGGAACAGCTCACCGGCAGCCCCTGGGACATCCAGGAAATGCTGATGTACGTGATCACCCTGGGCGGCAATGTCGTGGAAGAGGACGACAGCTTTTCCCTGTACTGGAACAACTGATCGAGCTTGCCGCCACTGATCCATAACAAGAATTCGGGAGCACCATCATGGCCGTGAAAAAACGCCTCAATGCGAAAGAAAAATATCGCTGCATAACCCGTGACCTGGACTGGGAACCCAGCTACCAGACCCACGAAGACATCTACCCTCATGAGCGCTTCGAAGGGATCAAGATCACCGACTGGGACAAGTGGGAAGACCCGTTTCGCCTGACCATGGACACTTACTGGAAATACCAGGCCGAGAAAGAGAAAAAGCTCTACGCGATCTTCGATGCGTTCTCGCAAAACAACGGCCATACCACGCTGTCGGACGCTCGTTATGTCAACGCGCTGAAGCTGTTTCTGTCGGGTGTCACGCCGCTGGAATACCAGGCCTATCAGGGCTTCGCGAGGGTCGGTCGGCAGTTCAGCGGCGCCGGTGCGCGTATCGCCTGCCAGATGCAGGCCATCGACGAACTGCGCCACGTGCAGACCCAGATCCATGCCATGAGTCACTACAACAAGCACTTCAATGGCCTGCATGATTTCGCCCATATGCACGACCGCGTGTGGTTCCTCTCGGTGCCCAAGTCGTTCTTCGAGGATGCACGGACGGCGGGCCCGTTCGAATTCCTGACGGCGATTTCGTTTTCGTTCGAATACGTGCTGACCAACTTGCTATTCGTGCCCTTCATGTCGGGCGCGGCGTTCAACGGCGACATGGCCACCGTCACCTTCGGCTTCTCCGCGCAGTCCGACGAAGCCCGGCACATGACCCTGGGCCTGGAAGTGATCAAGTTCCTGCTGGAGCAGCACGAAGACAACGTGCCGATCATCCAGCGCTGGATCGATAAGTGGTTCTGGCGCGGCTACCGCCTGCTGACGCTGGTGGGGATGATGATGGACTACATGCTGCCCAACAAAGTCATGTCCTGGTCCGAAGCCTGGGGCGTTTACTTCGAAGAGGCGGGCGGGGCGCTGTTCAAGGACCTGGAACGCTACGGCATCCGCCCGCCCAAGCACGTCGAAGAGGCGAACATCGGTAAGGACCACGTCAGTCATCAGGCCTGGTCGATCTTCTACCAGTACAGCCAGGCGACCAACTTCCATACCTGGATGCCCACTGACGAAGAGCTGGATTGGTTGTCTTCCAAGTATCCGGACACCTTCGACAAAATCTACCGCCCACGCTTTGAACACTGGCGTGCGCTGCAAGAGAAGGGCGAGCGCTTCTACAACCCGACGCTGCCGATGCTCTGCCAGATTTGCCAGATCCCGCTGTCGTTCGGCGAGCCGGACGACCCGACGACCCTCAGCCATCGCAGCGCCGAGCACGAAGGCGAGCGCTATCACTTCTGCTCCCAGGGTTGCTGCGACATCTTCGAATACGAGCCGACCAAATACATCCAGGCCTGGCTGCCGGTGCACCAGATCCTGCAGGGCAACTGCGGTGGCGGCGATGTCGAGTCGGTGGTGCGCGACTACTACAACATCAACCCCGGCCAGGACAACTTCGAATACCTGGACTCCACCGAGCATCGACGCTGGCAGGACTGGCACCCGGCCAAGGCCGGCTGACCCAACCAAGAACCACTGTAGGAGCGAGCCTGCTCGCGAAAAACGTCAGGACAACGCGTGCATTCAGGTGTCCCGCGTCATCGTTGTCGACCATCGCGAGCAAGCTCGCTCCTACAGTTCAACCGACAAAAAATAAGGAAAACGATCATGCCCGTGACAGCCATCGGCGCCTACAACGCCCAACCCCTGGACCGCCAGGAAAACTTCCACGGCCTGCAACTGGTGTACCTGTGCTGGGAAAAACACCTGATGTTCTGCGCACCCTTTACCTTTCCACTGCCACCGGCGATGCCGTTCGGCGACTTCATCGAGCAGGTGGTCAAGCCCTCGATTGCCCAACACCCGGATGCGGCGCGGGTCGATTTCAGCCAGGCGCTGTGGCGCCTCAACGACCGGCCGCTCACCCCGGACAACGCAGCGAGCCTGATTGCCAATGGCATCGACCACAAGAGCCTGCTGCACCTCAACACCCCAGGCTTGAACGGCATTGCCGGCAGCTTCAACTGAGGACACGGCCATGAGTTACCAAGTCACCATCGAACCCACTGGCGAACAGATCGAAGTCGAAGAAGGGCAGACCATTCTCCAGGCCGCGTTGCGCCAGGGCGTCTGGCTGCCGTTTGCCTGCGGCCATGGCACCTGCGCCACCTGCAAGGTCCAGGTGCTGGAAGGGGAAGCGGACCTGGGCGCGGCGTCGTCCTTTGCGTTGATGGACATGGAACGTGATGAAGGCAAGGTATTGGCGTGCTGCGCGATCCCGCAAAGCGACATGGTGATCGAAGCCGACATTGATGCCGACCCGGATTTCCTCGGGCATCCGGTCGAGGACTATCGCGCGGTGGTCAGCGCGCTGGTTGACTTGTCGCCGACCGTCAAGGGCGTGCACCTCAAGCTTGATCGGCCCATGGCCTTTCAGGCAGGGCAATACATCAACCTGCAATTGCCCGGCATCGAAGGTACGCGGGCCTTCTCGCTGGCCAATCCGCCGAGCCGTGCCGATGAAGTCGAACTGCATGTACGGCGGGTCGAAGGTGGGCTGGCCACCGGCATGATTCATGACGAGTTGAAGGTCGGCGATGCAGTGGATCTGTCCGGACCCTACGGGCAGTTTTTCGTCCGTGGCTCGCAAAGCGGTGACCTGATTTTCATCGCCGGCGGTTCGGGTTTGTCGAGCCCGCAGTCAATGATTCTCGACCTGCTGGAAGCGGGGGACAGTCGGCAGATCGTGTTGTTCCAGGGGGCGCGCAATCGCGCCGAACTGTACAACCGCGAGCTGTTCGAGGCACTGGCCCGGGATCACGCCAACTTCACCTACGTGCCGGCGCTCAGCCAGGCGGTGGAAGATACCGAATGGACCGGCTTCAAGGGCTATGTACATGACGCGGCCAAGCAGTATTTCGACGGCCGTTTCAGCAGTCGCAAGGCCTACCTGTGTGGGCCGCCGGTGATGATCGACTCGGCCATCACCTGCCTGATGCAAGGGCGCTTGTTCGAGCGCGACATCTTCATGGAACGCTTCTACAGCGCCGCTGATGGGGGCGAGTCGACCCAGCGTTCCGCGCTTTTCAAGCGCATCTGAGTACTTACAACTCCCAGACCACCACAAACCCACTGTAGGAGCGAGCCTGCTCGCGATGAGGGCATCACATTCAACACTTTCGTTGACTGTCGAACCGCAATCGCGAGCAGGCTCGCTCCTACAGGTAATGGGTGTGCCCAACCGATAACAACAAAAAAGGTTGAACTGCATGACTCGCACCACAAAACAACTGATCGTGACCGCTGCTTTGACCGCCTTGCCTCTGGTGGCCCATGCCACCGAAGGCGGCGGTACTTCCTACCCGCTGGGGGCGGAAAACTACATGTCCGGGGCGATGCCGCCACCGGGTTTCTACGGGCAACTGTTCGTCACTCACTATGAAGCCGACAACCTGCGCGGCAACGATGGCCGCAAACTCCCGGTGGATTTTCGCGTGCGTGCCAACGCCGTCACCCCGCGGCTGATCTGGGTCAGCGACTACACCCTGTTCGGTGCCAGCGTGGCGTTGCACGCCATCGTGCCGCTGGTAGATCTCAAGGTTGAACTCAATGGCCAGTCACAAAGCAAACAAGGCCTGGGCGACGTGATCTTCGGTCCGGCGCTGGGCTTTCACCACAGCGAAAAATTCCACAGCATTCTCGCCCTGGACATGATCGCCCCGACCGGTCGCTACGACCGTGGCGACCTGGCCAACACCGGGCGCAATTACTGGGTGATCGAACCGGTCTACGCGATGTCGTACATCGACCCGGACGGGCTCAACCTCGATGCCAAGATCATGTACGACTTCAACCGCGAAAATCCGGCGACCGACTACCGTTCGGGCCAGGAATTTCATGTCGACTATGCCGTCGGCTGGGGCCTGGGTAACGGCTGGGTATTGGGCGTTGGCGGCTACTACTACCGACAGACCACCGACGACCGCCAGAACGGCGAGACGATTGAAAACAACAAGGGGCGTGCGCTGGCCATCGGGCCTTCGATCAAATACACCAGCAAGGCGGGATGGTTCGTCACGGGGAAATGGGAGCAGGAAACGGAAGTGCGCAACCGCGCGCAGGGCAATGCCTATTGGATGAAATTGACCGTACCGTTTTGAGATTGCGGCCCACGATCTTGTGATCACTGCAAAACCCTGTAGGAGCGAGCCTGCTCGCGATGAGGCCGGCACGTTCAACATCAACGTTGCCTGACAGGCCCTCATCGCGAGCAGGCTCGCTCCTACAGTTTATTTAGCGGTTGGCAGTGGCGGGGTACGCGGTGGGATCAGGCGCTTGCTCCCGGTCGATTCGAATGCCGCGGCAAAACGCAGCAGTGCCGAGTCGTCATAGGCTCGGCCGGCAAAGGTCAGGCCGACCGGCATGCCGATATCCGGCATGACACCCATTGGCACCGTGACGGTCGGAACGCCCAGATGACGGATCGCGAGGTTGCCGTTGGCCACCCAGATACCGTTGCTCCAGGCGATGTCCGCGGACACCGGATTGACATCGGCATCCGCCGGGCCAACGTCGGCGACTGTCGGGAACAACACCGCATCCAGGCCCAGCCGATCCATCCAGTCCTCGAGATCGATCTTGCGGGTCTGCTCAAGCCCGCGCAAACCGTCAGGCACCGTGCTGATCTGGTCCCACGGCGTGATGCCGCGCTCGGCCATCTTCACGTACTCGTCCATCCCGGCGGCCAGGTCGCCCTCGCGGTTGGGCAGCGTTCCAGGGTCATGGGGGAAAATCTGCGGGCCGTCGACGTCCACCAGGCGGTTCAATTTCGGGTCGCCGTTGGCTTGCAGGAAATCATCGAAGGCCCAGGCCGTCAGGTCCCACAGCTCATGGTGCAGGAACTCCTTGGACACGATCCCGCGATTGAACACGGTCGGCGCGCCAGGACGATCGCCTTCGCAATTGGACACCAGCGGGAAATCGACTTCGAGCACTTCGGCACCGGCGGCTTCGAGGGCCTTGCGGGCTTGCTCCCAAAGACCGATCACTGAAGGACGGGTGTTGATACGTTGCCCGGTCGGGCCACCGATACCGGGTGCTTCGCTGGTGCCCGCTTCAGGGTCGGCGTTGATGTACATTTTCGGAATGCCGAAGCGCTTGCCGGCAAGCGAATCGGCTTTTGCCGCAAGCTCCAGATAGGAAGCAGGGCGTACCGAGGCCACGCTCGGAATCGGCACCCAGGGTTGCAGGCGCCACAGGTCGCCACGGGTATCGGTATCTTCAGCCACTACCACATCGAGCACTTCGAGCAGGTCCGCCATGGTCCGGGCGAACGGCACGACCACGTCCATGGTCGGCGTCAGCGGCCAGTTGCCGCGCACCGAGATCACCCCGCGCGAAGGCGTGTAGGCGCACAAGCCGTTGTTCGACGCCGGGCCACGACCGCTCGACCAGGTTTCCTCGGCCAGGCCGAAAGCGGCGAAACTGGCGGCGGTGGCGGTGCCGGCGCCGTTCGATGAACCCGAGGCGAACGGGGCGGTGAGGTAGCCAGCGTTGTACGGGCTCTCGGCACGGCCATAGACCCCGCGCTGCATACCGCCATTGGCCATCGGTGGCATGTTGGTCTTGCCCAGACAGATCGCCCCGGCGGCGCGCAGGCGCTCGATGGTGAACGCATCGCGGTAGGCAATCAGATCCTTGAAGGCCGGGCTGCCCGACGCGGCGGTCAACCCCTTGACCAGATAACTGTCCTTGGCCGTGTAGGGAATGCCATCGAGCGGCCCCAGCGTTTCACCCCCGGCGCGACGGGCATCGGACGCCTGCGCTTCCTTCAACGCCTCCGGGTTGCGCACCACCACGGCATTGAGCGCGGTAGGGGTGTCGGGGCCATCGTAGGCATCGATGCGGGCAAGGTAAGCCTGCACCAGCTCGACCGCCGTGGTCTGGCCGGATTCGAGCGCGGTGCGCAGTTGGGCAATGGAAACTTCAGTGACTTGGATCATGCGGTCAGTACCGGCAGTAGAGGGGGAATATGGTGAGTGTTTGCCTGGCGGGGATCTTGAGCACAGGAGCTTCACTTCTCTTTAAAGGTTTTTCATAACGTTACTGGTTGCACAGCCTTACTCGACAGAAGTGGGATTTCAACCTTGGTGTTGATTTTTTTTAACTAAGGCGGGGCAAGTCGTCACCGTCACCTGCATTTCCTTGAAAAAGCGCCCCTCCGACCGCTCGGTCACTTTCCCGATATTTTTTTTCGAAGCGTGTTGACAGTCCGATTCGTTCAAAACTAATCTGCATACAGCGCTGCACACATGACAGCGCACAGAGATGTTGATTTGTACCTTCCTGCCTACAAGAACGAAATTATCGGAGAGGTCAAAATGGCTCGGTTCCTTCCTCGCACCATCCGCAACATGCTCGTTTGTGCATCCGCCATTGGCGCGCTGCTCACTCAGGTCCCAGCCCAGGCGGCTGATGTTTCACTCTGGAAAGACATACAGAAAGCCGGCGTCCTGCGCTGCGGAGCGGCGGTTGCCGCGCCTTACGTCATGCGCGATGCCCGCTCTGGTGAATACAGCGGCTACTTCGTGGACCTGTGCCGGGACTTCGGCGAGAAGGTGTTGAAGGTGAAGGTCGAGTTCGTCGACACCAACTGGGACAACCTGGTGGCCGGGCTGCAAGGTGGCAAATGGGACATGGCCATGGCGCTTAATCAGACCCCGGAACGCGCACTCGCCGTAGGCTTTTCGGTGCCAGCCACGGACTATCAGGTGTCGTTTCTGATCAACAAGGACAACCCGAAACTGGCCAATGCGGGCAACACCCTCGCCGATTTCGACAAGCCTGAAGTGACCTTCGCGGTCATGTCCGGGACCGCCCAGGACAAGGCCATTTCCGGATCGATCAAGCAGGGCAAGATCATGCGCCTGCCAGGCATGGACGAGGTTCGGCTGGCGGTCATGTCCAAGCGCGCCGACGTGCTGGTCGATGCCAGCGACACCAATCACCTGTTTGCGGTAGCGAACCCCGGATGGTCGAAGGAAGTGCTGCCCAAACCCGCGCTGGCCAAGCAGGGCGTAGCGTTTGGTGTCCGCCGTGATGTCAGCCCCGCTGACTTGCAGACGCTGAACATCTACATCTCCCAGCGACGCGAGACCGGCGAGATCGACGCCCTGGTCGACAAGGCTTCGCAACTGGCCAACGCCGACAAAACCCCTCAGTAAACCCTGCCGATGTCGAGCGCGCGGCGGGCTGCGCGCTCCCGGAGAATGATCAATGAAAGCTTCCAATCTGGCAGCGGTGCCGGCACGGCCTCTGCACGTGCGCGAAACGCCCTGCGGCGAGTTCATTCAGCTGCGTGACGTGTACAAATCCTACGGCGAAAACCTGGTGGTGATGGACCACCTGGACCTGGATATGCGCGCCGACGATCGACTGGTCATCATCGGTCCCAGCGGCAGCGGCAAAAGCTCTCTGCTGCGGGTAATGATGGGGCTCGAAAGCATTCAGGGCGGCACCATCCGTTTCCAGGGCAAGCCCTACATCGATGGCAATGCCCGAGGCAAAGGCAAGCCCATGGATTGCTCGCTGCAAACCCAGGTGGGCATGGTGTTTCAGCACTACACCCTGTTTCCGCACCTGTCAGTGCTGGGCAACCTGATCCTGGCTCCGATGAAAGTGCATGGCCTGTCGAAAACCCAGGCCACCGAAAAAGCCAGGGCGTTGCTTGCCCGGTTGGGCCTGGAAAGCAAACTCAACGTTTACCCCAGCCAGCTGTCCGGCGGCCAGAAACAGCGTGTAGCCATTGCCCGCGCCCTGATGCTCGAACCCAAGCTGATGCTGTTCGACGAGGTCACCTCGGCGCTCGATCCGGAAATGGTCATCGAAGTGCAGAACGTGATGCTGCAACTGGCCGAGCAGAAGATGGCGATGATCATCGTCACCCACGACATGCATTTCGCCCGGCATATCGCCACCCGCGTGGTGTTTTGCGCCAACGGCAAAGTGGTCGAGCAAGGCCATCCCGATCAGTTGTTCACCCAGCCCAGGGAACCGCGCACCCGCGAGTTCCTGGAAAAAGTGCTGCACCTGGATTGAGGATCAATTCATGAACTATCAATTTGACTTCAACTTTCTCCAGGGCAACTTCGGCCTGCTGTGGGATGGCCTGAAAGTCACACTGCAATTGGCTTTGGTGTCGAACATCGTCGGGCTTGTGCTGGGTTTTGGTCTGTGTCTGCTGACCTTGAGCCGCTGGTTTTTCCTGCGTTGGCCGGCCCAGCTGTTCATCGAGTTTTTCCGCTGCACACCGGTGCTGTTGCAGATCGTCTGGTTCTTCTACTGCGTGCCGATGCTCTTCGATGTGTTCATCGACCCGATCACCATGGGCGTGCTTGCCCTGGGGTTGAACCTGACCGCGTTCAATGCCGAAGCCTATCGGGCCGGCGTTCAGGCCGTACCCCGTGAACACCTGGATGCCTGCGTCGCCCTGGGGCTGAGGCCCTGGCAGCGCACCCTCTACGTGATTCTTCCCCAGGCGTTGCGCAGTGCCGTGCCGGTGCTGATGACCAACGGCATCTCGATCCTGCAGCAGAGTGCACTGGTGGCGATCGTGGCGGTAGGGGACTTGATGTACGTCGGCAAAAGCATCGCCACCGAAGCCTATCGCCCGCTGGAAACCTACTCGCTGATCGCGCTCATCTACTTCGCCCTGTCGCTGCCCATCGCCCAGTTCGTGCAGTGGCTGGAACGACGTCAGGACGCTGCGCTCGCGCGCTGAGGAGACTGTCATGAACCTTGATTTCACCGTGGTGTTTTCTTACTGGCAAGCCTTGTTGCAGGGGCTGGCGCTGACGCTGGCGTTCACCGCCGGCTGCGCGATCCTGGGCAGTGTGTGCGGGTTCTTCTTGAGCCTGTTGCGTGCAAGCCACCATCGCTGGTTGAGCGTACCGGCCGGGCTCTATGTGGAACTGTTTCGCGGCACGCCGTTGTTGATTCAGCTGTTCTGGGTGTTTTTCTGTTTCCCGGTGGTGTTCGGCGTCGATATCCCGCCCTACCTGTCGGTGCTGCTGGCGCTGACCCTGTACATGACCGCGATCACCAGCGAGACCTTCCGTGGCGCGCTCAAATCCATTCCGGGTGAGCAGCACGACGCATGCGTTGCGTTGGGCCTGGCCTCGTGGAACAAAACCATTTTCGTCGTGTTTCCCCAGGCCTTGCTGCGGGGTATTCCGCCGCTGCTCTCCAACGTGGTTTCGCTGTTCAAGGAGAGCGCGCTGATTTCCTCGGTGGGCATCGCCGACCTGATGTTCGTCGGCCAGAACATCTCCAACAGCACGGCCCGCCCGGTCGAGTTTCTCTCGGCGGTGGCTGTCATCTATTTCCTCGTGGCGTTCCCGCTGACCCGCCTGGTCGGCGTGGTCGAGACGCGGATGCTGCGTCGTTATGCGTACTAACCCCAACCCTCGTATCCAAATCCGTGGAGTGTCTGCAATGACTCAACTCAAAGGCATCCTGCCTGCCCTGGTCACACCGTTCGACAAGGCCGGCAAGGTCAATTACGACATGCTCTCCAACATCATCGAGCATCAACTCAAGGCCGGCGTCACCGGCTTCGTGCCGCTGGGGTCCACCGGTGAGTACTACGCGCTGACCAATGAAGAGCGTCGGCAGATTCTGGCCACCGTGCGTGAAGTGGTGGGTGACCGTGGTGTGCTGATTGCCGGTGCCAATGGCTCCTGCACCCGCGAGGTGATCGAGCAGGTCAAACAGACCCGCGATGCGGGCTACACCAACCTGCTGATCGCGCCGCCTTACTACGCATTGCCTTCACAGGATGAGCTGATCGGTCACTACCAGGCCATTCTCGACGCGGCACCGGACATCAACGTGGTGCTGTACAACTACCCGGTCCGCACCAACGTTGAAGTCGGCTTCGGCGTGCTGGAAGCGTTCAAGGACAACAAACGCGTGATCGCGATCAAGGAAAGCAGCGGCAACCTGCTGCGTGCCATCGAAATCGGCAACACCTACAAGGACCACTATCAGTTGTCCTGCGGGTCCGATGACCAGGCGCTGGACTTCTTCCTGTGGGGCGCGACCAGCTGGATCTGCGGCCCGGCCAACTGCCTGACCCAACAGGTTTGTGATTTCTACAGCAAATACACAACGGGCGATCAGGACGGTGCCCAGGCCATCGTGCGCTCGCTGTTCCCGGTTCTGGCCGACATGGAGTCCGGCAAGTTCATTCAGAAGGTCAAGTACGGCTGTGAGTTGGCCGGCTTCGATGCCGGCAATGCACGGATGCCGCTGCAACCGCTGACCACCGAGGAGAAGGCCGGTTTCCGCAAGGCTTTCGAACTGGCATTGGGCTGATATGGGTTGGCTGCCGCATCGGTCGCCACGCCCGGTCGATGCGGCGCTACGGAGTGAGATGAGATGACCCGACACGTATTCAACTGTATCGAAGGCCACACCGAGGGTATGCCGGTACGCATGGTGATCGCCGGGGCCCCGTCGCTCAAAGGCGAAACCATGAGCGAGCGGCGTGCGCATTTCGTGGCGCAGTACGACTGGATCCGTCGCACCCTGATGCTCGAACCGCGAGGTCATTCGCACATGTCGGGCACGATCTTCTATCCGCCGATGCGCGAGGACAGTGACTTCAGTCTGTTGTTCATCGAGACCTCGGGCTGCCTGCCGATGTGCGGGCACGCCACCCTGGGTTCGATTACCTTTGCGCTGGAGGCCGGCCTGATCGAGCCAAAGGTGCCAGGTGTGGTCGTGGTGGATGTACCGGCGGGACAGATTCACGCCACTTACACCCGCAACGGCGACAAAGTCAGTTCGGTGTGTTTCACCAACGTGCCGTCGTTCCTGTTGCACCGTGACTTGACCCTCGACTTTCCACCCTTGGGATCGTTGAACGTCGACATTGCCTACGGCGGCAATTTCTATCCGATTATCGAGGTGCAACCCAACTTTCCGGGTTGCGAGCATTTCAGCCCACAGCAACTGCTGGAATGGGGGCGCGACATACAGGATCTGATCAACCGGACCGTGGAGGTGGTTCATCCGCAAAACCCGGCGATCAGGGGCGTCAACCATTGCCTGTGGACCGGTTCGCCGCTGTCGGGCGAGTCTCAGGGAAGGGCTGTGGTGATTGCCGGCGCGAGTCTGATCGATCGCTCCCCATGCGGGACCGGCAGCTCGGCCCGGGTCGCCCAGCGCTTTGCTCGCGGCTGGCTGGCGCAAGGCGCGGCCTATCGCCACGAAAGCCTGATCGGCAGTTATTTCATCGGCCGCGTGGCGCAGCAGCTTGAATTGGAGGACGGCCGCCAGGCGATTCGCCCCAGTATCGAAGGACGGGCGTGGATTACCGGGCGCGCGGAGTTTATGGTCGACGATACCCAACCCTGGTGGGACGGCTTCAGTCTGGAAGATTTCGCCGCTCCAGCCTCAGCTCAAGAGAGTTCCCTATGACGCCGCTGCAGTCCGTTGCACAAGCCCCCGTCCTGCTGGAAAAGGCCGTCGTGGTCGGCGGGGGGATCGTTGGCGTTTGCTGTGCCCTCTATCTGCAACGGGAAGGCTATGCGGTCACCTTGATCGATCCCGCCGCGGCAGGCGACAGCACGGCCAAGTGGAGTTGCGGGCAGATGGCGGTCGGCGAAGTCATTCCGCTGTCCAAACCGGGGATCCTGAAAAAAATACCGGGCTGGCTGCTCGATCAGAAAGGCCCGCTGGCGCTCCGGCCCAGCGCCTTGCCTGGCATATTGCCGTGGTTCCTGCGTTTTCTGGCTTGTGCCCGGCATTCGAAGATTGCCGAAATTGCCCAGGACATGGCGACCCTCACACGCCATGTCTATGACGACTATGCGCCTTTGCTGGCGGCTTGCCCGGACAAAACGCTGATGGGCGAACGCCCGGTCATTGAGGTGTTCGATACGCCCTCGGGCATCGAACACGAGCGTGAGCATCTGGAACTGCGCAAGGCGCTGGGCTTCAAGTCACAGGTGCTGGACGCTGGCGCCATCGCCGATCTTGAACCGGCGTTGGCCGGCAAATTCAGCCATGGCCTGCTGTTTTCGGACTGGCGCGCGGTCAGCGATACCAAAGGGTTTATCGCCGCGCTGACCCAGAGTTTTATCGAGCAGGGCGGGGTGAGGGTGCGCGGGCAGGTCAAACGGATCGATGAAGTGGCCGATCGCGCCAGCGGCGTCACGCTCGCCAACGGTGAGCGCTTCGCCGCCGATCATGTGGTGATCGCGGCCGGGACCGGCTCGCGGCAGTTTTTCGAGCAGCTCGGTGAGCAGGTTCCACTGGCCGGGATTGCCGGCTACCAGGTGCTGTTGCCCAATCCGGGCGTGGAGTTTCGTCACTCGGTGATTTATGCCGACGGCGGTTTTTGCTTCAGCCCGATGACCCGTGGCTTGCAGATCGGCGGCACCATCGAGTTCGCCGGCCCGAATGCCGAACCCAACTTCAAGCGCGCCGAGATCATTCTGGAAAAGGCCCGCAAGATCCTTCCCCGGCTGCAACTGGACAGCAGTGAATACGGCGTCGGCTACCGTCCGTTTCTGCCCGATACCAAACCCGTTATCGACCGCAGCGCCCGTTTTTCGAATGTGTTCCTGGCGTTCGGCCACGGTCAGCTCGGCCTGACCCTGGGCGCCACCACCGGACGCCTCATTACCGACATGGTCGCCGGGCGCACACCCGCCCAGGACCTCACCCCTTTTAGCGCCAAGCGTTTTGCCCTTGTTGGAGGCCATGCATGAAATCCCGTGACCAGCTCTATATCGACGGCCAGTGGGTCCGCCCCAAGCTCGGCGGCACCTTTGACACCCTTGATCCGAGCGACGAATCGGTCATCGCCCAGGTGGCGGCGGCCACCTCGGAAGATATTGAACTGGCAGTGAACGCTGCACGCCGGGCGTTTGATGACGGCCCGTGGCCGCAGATGACCGGCGCCGAACGCGCGACGATTCTGCGGGCCATCGCCAATGGCATTCGCGAACGTCAAGAGGAATTGGCCGAACTTGAAGTGCGGGATAACGGCAAACCTCTGCCCGAAGCGCTGTGGGACATCGGTGATACGGCCGGGTGCTTTGACTTTTATGCGGGCCTGGCCGAAGACCTTGATGGTCGTCGCGAGCAGAATATTTCGCTGGCCGACGAGCGTTTCAGTTCAATCGCTCGCAAAGAGCCGGTGGGTGTCGCCGGGGCGATCATCCCCTGGAATTTCCCCATGCTGATGGCCGCCTGGAAAGTTGCCCCGGCCCTGGCCGCCGGCTGCTGCATGGTGCTCAAGCCGTCGGAGCTGACGCCGCTGACTGCTCTGGAACTGGCGGACATTGCCCATCAGGCCGGTTTGCCGGCCGGTGTACTCAATGTCGTGACTGGCCTCGGTGCCGATGCCGGCGCACCACTGAGCGAGCATCCCGGTATCGACAAACTGGCGTTTACCGGCAGCGTTCCGACCGGCACGCGGATCATGCAGGCCGCTGCCCGGGATATCAAAAACATCAGCCTGGAACTGGGCGGCAAGTCCCCGTTCATCATCTTCGATGACAGCGATATCGAAGCGGCGGTCGAATGGATCATGTTCGGGATTTTCTGGAATCAGGGCGAGGTGTGTTCGGCCACCTCAAGGGTGCTGGTCCAGCGGGATTTGTATGAGCCGCTGCTCAAGCGGCTGGTCGAGCAGACTCAGCGCCTGAGCATCGGCAACGGCATGCACGAGGGTGTCTTGCTCGGGCCGCTGGTCAATCGCGGCCAGTATGACAAGGTGCTGGCGGCCATCGTCCGCGGCAAGGAGGAGGGTGCCACGCTGCTCACCGGCGGCACCCGTCCGGCGCACTGCGAAAAGGGCTATTTCCTGACGCCGGCGATTTTCGCCGACGTGCCAGAGGACAGCTGGATCTGGAACGAGGAGATCTTCGGACCCGTGGTTTGCGTGCGTCCATTCGACGATGAAGCCCAGGCGTTGCGCAGTGCCAACGACTCGCGTTTTGGTCTGGCGGCCGCAGTGATGTCCCGCGATTTGGTCCGTGCCGAACGCGTCGCCCGCCGGCTGCGCGCGGGTATCGTCTGGATCAACTGCTCGCAACCGACCTTTACCGAAGCCCCGTGGGGCGGCTACAAGCAAAGCGGTATCGGTCGCGAACTGGGGGAGTGGGGCTTGAACAATTACCTGGAAACCAAGCAAATCACCCGCTATGACAGTGAGCAGCCGTGGGGCTGGTACATCAAGTAAAGGAACCCGCCATGCGCTGGAAAAAGACGCTGCAAATGGCCGACGTGCATTGCGAAGGCGAAATCGGCAAGGTCATCACTGGCGGGGTTATCGATATCCCCGGCAAGACCATGCTCGACAAGATGAACTACCTTAACGAAGTCGACGATAGCCTCAGAAGGCTGGTGATTCTCGAGCCGCGTGGTTGCCTGCAAATGTCGGTGAACCTGCTGTTGCCACCGACCCGGCCCGAGGCCCAGGCGGGATTCATCGTGCTGCAGGCGGACAAGGCACACCCGATGTCCGGCAGTAATTGCATCTGCGTGGTGACGGCCTTGCTGGAACTGGGCATGGTGCCGATGCAAGAACCCATGACCACCGTGGTGCTGGATACGCCGGCCGGTCTGGTGACGGCACATGCTCAGTGCGAGGACGGGCGCTGCCGCAGTGTCTCACTCGACATGGTTCCGTCCTTTGTCGAGCAGCTGGACGTGTCGATCCAGACGCCCGAGTTCGGTTTGATCAAGGCCGACATCGCTTTCGGCGGCGTTTACTACGCCTTGGTCGACGTTGATCAGATCGGCCTGGGCATCTCCCCCGAGAACGCCCGCGCACTGGCAACGCAGGGTGTGCGCTTGAAAGGGCTGATCAATGAACAAGTGAATGTCAGGCACCCGTTGTTCAAGGAACTCAACGAGGTGGCCTATGTAATGTTCCGTCATCGACTCGACGCGAAGACGTACCAGACCTGTACCACGCTACCTCCGGGGCGGGTTGACCGTTCGCCCTGCGGGACCGGCAGTTCAGCCAACCTGGCAACCCTCAGTGCACGGGGCCTGGTGGCGGTGGGGGACACGCTCACTTCGCGATCCACCATCGGCGGCGAATTCGCCGTCGAACTGCTCGGCCTGACGGAAGTCGGCGGCAAGCCCGCAGTACTGCCGAGAGTCACCGGGCGTGCCTGGATTTACGGGCTGCACCAGATCGGCGTCGACCCGGATGATCCGCTGGCAGCAGGCTTCATGCTGAGCGATACCTGGGGTGAGGGTTTTTAACTATCCCCGGGCCAATGTTAAAGTTGCGGGCTGGTCGGATGACTGGCCTGTCCCCCTGAGAACAAGATCCTATGAGCAAAGACATGCACGAAGTCGCCAGTGGTGCGAAACGCCATGGCGGTCGCTATATCTACGAAGAACTGCGCAAGCAGATTCTGACGCTCAAGCTCAAGCCCGGCACGCCGCTGGATGAAGTGTCGTTGGCCGCGCAATTCGGCCTTTCCCGCTCGCCGGTGCGCGATGCGCTGGCGCGTTTGATCAGTGAGGGGCTGGTCACCATCCTGCCTAACCGCACGACCCTGGTGACGCCTTTCGAAATCGAAGAGTTCCCCAACTACATTTCCGCGCTCGATCTGATCCAGCGCGCAGTGACCCGCCTGGCGGCACTGCAACGTACCGATGAAGACCTGCAGCGCATTCGCGACGCTGACGCGGCGTATCACGAAGCGGTCGATACCGGCGATTTCCAGGCCATGTCCGAGGCCAACAAGGCCTTTCACATGGCGATTGCCGAGGCGGGGAAAAATCCGTACTTCATCAGTTACTACGAGAAGCTCCTGGGTGAAGGCCAGCGCCTGCTGCATTTGCACTTCGACTACATCGTCAGCGCCGCCGCCAGGAGCAATACCCGCCTGGGTCGCGACCACGATGAAATGGTCAACGCCATCGCGGCCGGCAAGCCAGACGAAGCCGAGCAGGCGGCGCACGAGCATACGATGCTGTTCCAGCGCCGTTTCCTGGCGTATTTGCAGCAAAACCTCACCGAAAAAATGTCGGTTGTTTAAGCGACGCGAATAATGAAATTGTCTGCTTTAACCACGGTTTTCAGTTTCGAACACAACAAGTCGCTGTTTTAAAAGAAAAAATGTGATCGAAGGGGCTTCCCAGGCGAAACAAAAGTTGGTAAATTTCCGCGCATTCCAACACAGCCCCTTAAACAGGTTGTGAATCAGGAATCGAGTGCCAGGCACTCATCGCAATATTTGCAGGGGCGTCGCCAAGCGGTAAGGCAGCAGGTTTTGATCCTGCCATGCGTTGGTTCGAATCCAGCCGCCCCTGCCATCTTCAAGAAACGCCAGTTCCGATCGGGACTGGCGTTTTTTTATGCCCGCAGATTATCCCCTCAGCCGAGTCCCATCCTGATCCATCGGGACACGGATATTGGCCATATCGATCTCCTTTTGGCCTGCCTCACGCTGTGAACCGTCCAGGCTGTCAGCAAGAATCGGAACCGGGTCGCTTCTTGGCAGTACCCACCGAATCCATAACCTGAATCCTGATTTTCCTTGCCCTTGGCCTTTTTGCAGGCCGCTGCCGTGAATAGAACATAAAAAATCAACGAGCTGACATTGGGGAACTGATCCATGGAAACCATGAAACGCATCCTGGGCGCCACGGTTTGCGGGCTGACGCTGCTGGCCAGCGCGGTGCACGCCGAACAGCGCGAATTGAGGGTCTATAACTGGGCGGATTACATCCTGCCGTCCGTGCCCAAGGACTTTGCCACGCAAACCGGTATCAAAGTGACCTGGGACACCTTCGACACCAACGAGTCCCTGGAAGCCAAGCTGCTGACCGGTAACTCCGGCTACGACCTGGTGGTGCCATCGAACCAGTTCATCGAAACCCAGATCAAGGCCGGGGTGTTCCAGAAACTCGACAAGTCCAAGCTGCCCAACTGGAAGCATCAGGACCCGGCACTGCTCAAGTTGCTCGACGCCAACGACCCCGGCAACCAGTACGGCGTGCCTTACATGTACGGCACCGTTTTGATCGGCTTCAACCCGGCCAAGGTCAAGGCGGCGCTGGGCGAGAACGCGCCGGTGGACAGTTGGGACCTGGTGTTCAAACCCGAGAACATGGAAAAGCTCAAGGCCTGTGGCGTGGCCATGCTCGACTCGCCTTCGGAAATCCTGCCGCTGGCCCTGCATTACCTGGGACTGGACCCGAACAGCCAGAACCCGGATGACTACGAGAAAGCCAAGGCGCTGATGCTGAAGGTTCGCCCCTACGTCACCTACTTCAACTCGGCCAAGTACATGACCGACATCGCCAACGGCGACATTTGCGTGGCCATCGGTTACTCCGGCAGCTTCTACCAGTTCGGCAACCGGGCCAAGGAAGCGGGCAATGGTGTGGTGGTCGACTGGCGCTTGCCGAAGGAGGGCGCACCGATCTGGTTTGACACCTTCGCCATTCCGAAGAGCGCGAAGGACGTCGACGAGGCCCACGAGTTTCTCAACACCTTGCTCGAGCCCAAAGTCATCGCACCCATCAGCGATTTCCTCGGCTATCCCAATGCCAACAAGGACTCACTGGCGTTGATCAACAAGGACATCACCGGCAATCCGAACCTGACGCCGACCAGCGAAGCACTGAAAACCCTGTATGTCGTGCAGCCGTTGCCGCAGAAGCTGGAGCGGGTGCGCACGCGGGTGTGGACTGCCATCAAGTCCGACAAGTAAGACTTGAACCCAACCAATCCCCTGTAGGAGCGAGCCTGCTCGCGATGGTCGTTAACGATAACGCGTGTCTACTGGTTAAACGCGGCGATCTTGAGTCCATCGCGAGCAGGCTCGCTCCTACCGGGCATTCGTCGTGCGAATCAGGTTATTGCGTAATGCCACGATTGCTTTCTGCATCTGCACAAAATCATCCGGATCAAGGCCGGTTTGCGGAAAGCCGTCTTCTGTCAGTTCTTCGCGAAGTTTGCGACCTTGCGGGGTCAGGCTGATCCGCACCTGACGCTCATCTTCCGGGTCACGCTGGCGCAGCAGATACCCCATCGCCTCAAGCTTTTTCAGGATTGGCGTCAGGGTGTTGGATTCGAGAAACAGCTTTTCACCGAGGCTGCCCACGGTCTGGTTGTCGACCTCCCACAACGCCACCAGGGTGATGTATTGCGTGTAGGTCAGGCCGAGTCGTTCGAGCATCGGCTTGTAGGCCTTGCCGAAGGCCAGGTTGGTGGAATAGACCGCAAAGCACAGGAAGTCGGAGAGCTTCAGATCCAGTGCGGATGGCTTGTCGGTGGTTTTCATGGGGGATCTCTATGGCCAGTCTTGACAGGCTGAAACTATACGTCGGATGCGATGGTGTCGGAAGTGCTTGAATCCTTCAGTCGGCTCAGGTTGTGTAAAGACCGACGGCCGGTTCACCGGGGGGAATGCCCGGTGAACCGGCCGTGGGATGTGTTACGCGGTGACGACATTCAGGGTGACGTCAATGTTGTTGCGGGTCGCCTTGGAATACGGGCAGATGGAGTGCGCGATGTGCGCCATTTCAGTGGCGATGTCCTGTTCCAGCCCCGGTGCACGTAGGGTCAGGCGAGCCTGGAGGAAATACTCCGCACCGGTCTGGCCTAGATCGACCTCGATGTCGACGGCTGTATCGGCCGGCAGTGTCACCTTCAACTGTTGGGCCGCCAGGCCGACCGCCGCGATATAGCAGGCCGACCAGGCCCCCGCGAACAGTTGCTCGGCTTTCGGGTGCGGCTGGACACCGGTGAACAGGTGGGCCGGTGTAGCGCTGCCGGGCGACGACAGTTCAATGTCGAGGCTGCCGTTATGGCCGCGCGAGGTGTAGCCGGCGCTGTTGTGGGTGGTGTGGGTTTTGCCGCTGGCCAGTACTTTTTCGATCTTGCTCATGATGATTTCCTCGGATTTGCAGTATGTTGTGTTCGCATGCGCTTGTATCGCATGCGATATAAGTGATTCGCTAAAACATCACGCCGTGATTACGGTCAGGGCAACGTCGATATTGCCGCGTGTGGCTTTGGAGTAGGGGCAGATGGAATCTGCGATGTGCGCCAGTTCGGTCGCAACATCATGGGCCAGCCCCGGAACGCGCAGGGTCAGTCGGGCCTGAAGGAAGTAGGCCGGACCAGTCTGGCCCAGGTCCACTTCGATGTCGACGGCCATGTCAGCTGGCAGCACGACGTTGCGTTCCTGTGCCACCAGACCGACGGCGGCGGTGTAGCAGGCCGACCAGGCGCCGGCGAACAATTGCTCGGCTTTCGGGTGGGGCTGGGTGGCGGTGAAAACGTGGGCCGGCTGGGTGGAACCGGGCGACGACAGTTCGATGTCGAGGTTGCCGTTATGGCCGCGCGAGGTGTAGCCAGCGCTGTTGAAGGTGGTGTGGGTTTTGCCGGTGGCCAGTACTTTTTCGATCTTGCTCATGGGTGGATCCTCGGTGGCGCATTCTGGTTTGATTTAGTGTCGTGTGCGTTTATATCGCATCCGATGGAAGTGATAGTCCCGCAGAACCCAAGCGACGTCAAGGGGTGTCTATGTACCTGTGCGACGAACGGTTGGGGTCAGCTGCGCATTCCCCTGTAGGAGCTGGCTTGCCAGCGAAGGCGTTCTTTCAAGCGATAAATGTATTGACTGCCCCACCGCTTTCGCTGGCAAGCCAGCTCCTACAGATCCCCGCGTATTTGTAGGAGTGATGCTTGCTCGCGAAGACGTCAGTCCAATCAACACTGCAACGCCTGACATCGCCGGTAAGTTGCGCCGAGCCCTCGCCCGGTCGATACGGCGATCATTGGCAAACGGAGGGTTTCTCAGAAGGTGCAGGTGGCGTCGGAAAATGCCACCCGGCCGAACTGGGCATTGGCGTCCAGTGGCGTGATGGCCAGCAGTTGGTCCAGGCGGAGCTCCTGCTGGCCGTCAGTCGTTTCCAGGCAGAGGAATTCTTCCTTGCTGCTGGCGGTGCGCGTGGTCAGCGCCTTGGCGACCAAGCGTGCGCCGTCTTTCAATTCGATATCCAATCGATAGCCGCGCAGGCAGGCGATCTCCAGATAGTCATGCAGGTCGCAGTTCAAGGGCTGATAGGTGTTCATGTCGTTACTCCTGGCAACCTTGCAGTTTGATGGTGAAGTAACCTTGCTTGTCCGCGATGGCGTCAGCACAAGCACCGAATATACCGCTCCTTTTTGAGTGCGTCCTGCGCAGCGAACACTCTGGGATAGACTCAACAGCGACTATCCACCGCTGGAGTGCCCCCAATGGCAGGACTGCAATGGACTCGCTGATCACAGCCGCCGCCCAGGCACTGGCGGCCGGTAATCCGCTCGGCGCACTGGACCGGATTGCGTTGCGCGAGGATGCACCGGCGCTGGCGCTGCGCGGGATTGCCATGGCGCAACTGGGCGATCTGCTGCGGGCCAAGGCGCTGGTGCGTCGGGCGGCGCGGGCGTTCGGGCCGAAAGAGGTGGTCGCCAGGGCGCGTTGCATCGTCGCCGAAGCCGAGATCGCACTGGCTTCACGGGACCTCGGTTGGCCGGTGAAAGCACTCCACGCCGCACAACACACGCTGGAGGCTCATGGCGATTGGGTAAATGCCGCCCATGCACGGTATCTGGATATCCGCCGCCTGTTGCTGATCGGCCAGCTTGATGAGGCGCAGGAAAAACTCGCCCGACTTGACCCGGCAACCCTGCCGCCGCCACTGCGCGCCACCCACGAACTGGTGGCGGCGGGGATCGCCATGCGGCACCTGCAATCGCAAGCTGCCCGCGCGGCCCTCGCCAGAGCCGAACTCGCTGCCCGGCAATCCGCCATTCCCGCGCTGGTGGCGGAAGTCGACAGTGCCGTTCGCATACTCGACAGTCCCGCCGCGTATTGGCTGACCCAGGGTGAAGAGCGACCGTTGGTGCTCGACGAAGTGGAAGCGTTGCTGGCCTCGACCTCGCTGGTGGTGGACGCGTGCCGATACCTCGTGCGCGGTGCGGGCATGTCGGTGTCGCTGTCGACGCGGCCGATCCTCTTCACCCTCGTGCGATCACTGGCCGAAGCCTGGCCGCACGATGTGCCACGGGAAACACTCATCGCCAGGGCCTTTCGCCTGAAGCTCAGCGATGAATCCCATCGTGCCCGGCTGCGGGTCGAAATCGGCCGGCTGCGCGCGACGCTCAAACCCCTGGCCGGTGTGAGCGCAACCCAACGCGGCTATGCACTGGTGGCGCAGGTTTCACCCGACGTTGTCCTGCTCACCCCACCGGTTGAAGAAAAACATGCAGCAGTGTTCGCCTTGCTCAGTGACGGCGAGGCATGGTCGAGTTCGGCCTTGGCGCTGGCATTGGGTAGCAGCCAGCGCACCGTCCAGCGGACCCTCGATACGCTGGCCGAATCGGGCAAGGTGCAGTCGTTCGGACAGGGGCGGGCACGGCGTTGGCTGACCCCGCCGGTCCCCGGTTTCGCGACGACCTTGTTACTCCCGGTTCCGCTGCCCGGTGGCTAGGATGAACGCCACCAACCCCTGAAGAGGAACACCAACATGAAACAGTCAGCCGCCGAAATCCTCCGTGACTATGGGCCCATCGAGGGTGTCGACGCCGTACACGGCGTCACTTGGGACGGCAAGCAAGTGTGGTTTGCAACCACCGACAAGCTCAACGCCCTGGACCCCGAGAGCGGCCGGATCCTGCGCTCGATCGACGTCGCCGCCCATGCCGGCACCGCTTTCGATGGCAAGCATCTGTTCCAGATCGCCGAGGACCGCATCCAGAAAATCGACCCTCAGACCGGTCGCGTACTTTCCACCATCCCGGCACCCGGTGGCGGCAACGATTCGGGGCTGACCTGGGCCGAAGGCACGCTGTGGGTGGGCCAGTACCGCGAACGCAAAATCCATCAGATCGACCCCGACAGCGGTGCGATTTTGCGCACCCTGGAATCCAACCGCTTTGTCACCGGCGTGACCTGGGTCGAGGGCGCGCTGTGGCATGGCACGTGGGAAGGCGATGAAAGCGAATTGCGCCGCGTCGATTCGAACACCGGCGAGGTGCTGGAGAGCCTGAAAATGCCGGCGGGCATCGGGGTCTCCGGACTTGAGTCCGATGGTGGCGAGCGGTTTTTCTGTGGCGGTGGCAGCAGTGGGCGGGTGAGGGCGGTTCGTCGTCCTTCATGAGGCGCGGGGCTTCACGTGTGAGGATTGGGCCTGATGAACAAACGTAAAATCATCAGGCCCTTCTCACTCAAGCAAACATCCGCCGCCCTATCATCGTCGCCAGCCAGTCAGCTGTTACAGCTGTGGCGGCAGGGCCACTTCGGAGAAAGGCTCGGGCACCACGTAGTCATAACCTTCCAGTCGTTTGACCAGACCACGATAGTCTTGCAAGGGTATGGTCCGGGCTGGCTTGTCGAGGTCGTTGCCGAAGAAGTTTTCCCAGTGCCCGATGACTACCCGCCGGGGCCGGGTTACTCGTAGCAGTCCGGTGGGGTAGTACGAGACTTCGTCCCAACTGGCAGCGCAGAGGATCTCCACATCGTAGCCTTTGCCGTCGGCAATGACCGGGGGAAAACCCCAGGGTGGATCGGCGGCACTGTCCTGATAGTGAATGCGATACACCGGTTTGCCATCGTCGCCCAACAGGTCGATCACCCACGCCAACGTTTTGTGGCCCAGCTTCCAGTCGAAGACGGAGGTCGGCACTTGCTCCAGGTCATGGTCATAGGCGCCGGGCAGCAGATTGATGCCGAAGATGTGCGGTGCATGCATGCTCTCTACAGGCATCGCGCGGATCTTGCCGGAAGGCGGGCCGCCCGGAAGACTCATCGGGTCTTCCCCGTCCTTGAGAGACTGGCCGGAGGAGTAGAACCATGTGCCCCGCCAGCCCGGGTCCTTGCTGTTGCTGATCTGCGCGCGGCCGGGCACGACGGAGGGGACTACGGGTTTGTCGGCCTGCAAGAGGTGGTGGACGGTTTCCGAGCCATAGACGGTGGCGTTCGGTGCCTTGCTTCTCACCACATGAGCGACATCCAGCAAGTGGTCATAGTGGGCGTGACCGACCAGCAACATCTTCACATCCGTTGCCGCCGGCATGTGCGGGTCGATCCTCGAAGGGTCTGCTTGCACCCTGAGCGCGGGAAATCCCCGGATGCCCAGGGTTGCCGGGTTGCTGAAAGACGGTGCCAGCAGCAGGCCTTCGTTATTCCAGTGCAGCAGCCAGCCGCCGACGCCGAGGAACTCAATCTTCGGCCCGCTCAAACCGTGCAGGTCGGACACCTTCAATCCCTCGCTTTCGGGGGTATGGGTGCAAGCCGTCAGCAACAGCAGAATGGGCAGCACGGTCCTGCGCATGGGCGGGCCTCCGCGGATATTGCTTTGGCAAGCGTAGGCAGGGGCAACCGATAGAGCCAGTGATGTCGCTGTCATTTGTTGCGGTTTTGTAGTGATTCGCTTGCTCACGGGTCTCAACTTGAGTAAACAGAGCACGCAGCGAGCAACTTCGGGTTCGCCGGCTTCGTTTTTTGCGGTCAGGAGCGACAGATATCAAGGCGTTGAATCACATGTTCGTCAACACGGCGAAGCGAGGCGTGCGTTGGTAGAGCGACGTCAATTCAGCGGTGGCATGAGGGGTAAGAACCTGCGCTACCTCAATGAGCACGAAGGCCAGTCAGTCCGCGCCCGGGCAGGCTTTCTGTTGCTGGAGCATTTTTCGTTGCCGGCATTCACCCAGGCGCTCGACACGGTCGTCACCGCCAACCTGTTGCGCCCCGAGCTGTTTTCAACGAAAACCTTTGGCTTGAGCGAAGGGGAAGTGATCAGCGATCTGGGGTTGGTGATTCGACCCGATGCCTGCCTCAGTCACGCCGAGATCCAGGAACTGGATTTACTGGTGGTGTGTGGCGGCTACCGCACCGCGCTCAAGGCTGACGAGGCGTTGATCAGCCTTCTGCATGATGCAGCCGAACAGGGGATTACGCTGGCGGGGGTGTGGAACGGCGCCTGGTTTCTCGGGC
The DNA here is from genome assembly GCF_009861505.1 of Pseudomonas izuensis. Lineage (GTDB taxonomy): Bacteria > Pseudomonadota > Gammaproteobacteria > Pseudomonadales > Pseudomonadaceae > Aquipseudomonas > Aquipseudomonas izuensis. Next base: position 37,971 of record NZ_WTFT01000048.1, read on the forward strand.
GCGCCGGTTTGCTCGACGGCTATCGCTGTGCAATTCACCCCGAACATCGCCCGGCACTGGCAGAAATCGCCAAGCTGACCCAAGTCACCAGCGAAGCCTATGTGGTCGACCGCGACCGCCTGACCGCCTCCAGTCCTAACGGTACGTTCTACATGGCGCTGGAGTGGATCCGGGGATTGCACGACAAGGCGCTGACCGACGGCATTGAAGATATCCTGGCGTTCGAGGCTTCGCGTTACCGGCGCATAAAGCCGTCGCTGAATGCCTCGGTCTGTGGCCCGCTGCGGGAGGTGGTCAACCTGATGGACGCCAACCTCGAAGAGCCGCTGGAGATGGAAGCGCTTTGCGAATATGCGGGGCGCTCCCGGCGGCAGATCGAGCGGCTGTTCAAGGAGCAACTGGGCACTACACCCCAGCGCTACTACATGGATTTGCGGATCACTGAAGCACGGCGTTTGCTGCAGCACACCTCATTAAGCATCGTTGAGGTGTCGGTGGCCTGTGGTTTCGTGTCGCCCAGCCACTTCAGCAAGTGCTACAGCGCTTATTTCGGCTATCGGCCGTCGAAGGAAACGCGGCTGGTCAAGTAAAGGCCGGATGGGTTCTGCAATGAAGTAGCCCGCCATCCCGAAGATTTCTGGTGGGCCAGCTATCGCCTTCGCGAGCAGGCTCGCTCCCACAATGGACCGGTGTGTACACAGATTTTGTGTTCACCAAAGTTCCCTGTGGGAGCGAGCCTGCTCGCGAAGACGGCATCACAGTCAACGCAATTTCCTACTCAAGGCGCCCCAAACAACATCGTCCAGTAAACCCCTTCATCACTGCGCGCTTGCGTCGCGAAGCCCGCACCCACCTGGGTAAACATCGGGTTCATCAAGTTGGCGCAATGCCCGGGGCTGGCCAGCCAGCCGGCCATGGCCTGGCTCGGTGAACCCTGGCCGGCGGCGATGTTTTCGCCAATCTGCCGGCCACGGTAACCCGCGGCTCTGGCCCGGTCGGCGGGCATGTCACCATCGGGGTCGCGGTGGGCGAAGTAGTTGCCGTAGGCCATCGCTTTGCTGTGCCCCTGTGCTGCAGCGCCGAGGTTGGGGTTCCAGGCCAGTGGCCGGGCGGCGGCGAAGCGCTGGCGACCGCACAGGCGCGGTTTCGCACGGGCCGCGTTGACCTGCGCCAGCAAGGTTTTGCCGACGCTGCGCGTATCGTTCAATTGACTGCTCATGACCGGCTGCGCCAGCACCACTTGCCATTCACCCCGGCTGTGGCTGACCCCGACATCGGCATATTGGCTATCGAGCAAGGCGGAGCAGTGTTCGCTCTGCATCAGATCGAACGCCTCATCGGCATCGCGCGCACCCACCACACGAATGCTGCGCACCGACACCGCCTGATACCCGGAATCCTTCAGTCTTTCCCGCAAACCACCGCCATAACCCACCGGCAATGCCAGGCTGGATTTGAGTGCCAGCGGTGCCAGGCGTTGGCCGGGACGGCGTTCGCAGCCTTGGGGGTGGGCGCGGTAATCATTGATGGCGTCCACCAGTTCTCGCTCCGCACCGGCGTGGGCGGGGCTGACGATCAGGGGCAGCGAGAACAGCAGGCACAGCGAAGTGAAGCGCAAGGCGAGGGCGGATTGGCGCATGGGGCGGACAACTCTGATGAGATGACGACGGTTGGGAGGAGGATCAATCGCCGGTTTTAGACTGGCGCCCCGAAACTAGTTCAAGGGGCTGGAGGGGATATTTTCTGATGCGCTCGAGTGTCCGACGAACGTAGCGGGGGGGCGGGCCTATTCGGTTTTAACCTTCTGCGCAGGTTCGATCGGCCGCAGTTTGAAACGGCAGACATGACCGCCACGTACCATGCATTCGCTGTGCTCGACCTCACCGCCGCCCAAGGTGCCGATCAGCGCCAGGTCCAGCTCGCAGACCACCGGGTGGGCCGCGGCCAGGCGATGGAACACACAGTTGTGGGCGACGATTTGCGCGTCGCCGGATGAGCGAAAGAACACCTCGGCCTCATAACCGGCCTGATTCATGTGCTCCACGATCTTCGCTTCATCGACAACGCCTGGCTCGCGGTCCTGGGCCAGTTTGCGGCCCAGGCTGCGCATCAGCGTCGCCAGGGCCTCGGGGCCGATGATGTCGGCCACTTCATCGATCAGCGCGCTGGCCAGCAGCTGATACTGGCGGGGGAATTGTTCCCTGGCATGGTCGGTGAGGCGATACAGCTGCTCCGGTCGCCGTCCCGTCGGGCGGGTTTCGCCGCGCAACACCAGGCCGTCACGCTCCAGCGCCGCCAGGTGTTGGCGAATCGCCGTGCGCGTGACGGACAGATGGTCAGCCAACTCGTCGATGCTCATGCCGCCCGCATGGTGCAGCAACGCATTGAGCAAGTCTTGCTGTGTCCGGCCCAGTCCTTCCAGCATGGTAGGTATGCCCCGCGTGGTGTCAGAACTTGTCCGGGAATTGCTTGACCAGTGCCGCGGTCAACGCGTCGGCCAGTGCCAGGATATGCGTGCGCATCATCGACCAGGTGCGCGCTTCACCGGCGTAATCGTGTGCGGCGAACTCATCGATCTGGGCCACGTGATGGCCGCCATGGGCCGACAACATATTCACCAGCGTCGCCTCCGGCAGGTTCGGGTTGGCACCGGCCAGGAACGCTGCAATCGCCTTGGCATTAGTGGTCAACTCGGTGACGGCGGCCTGTTTGCCCTTGGCGTCCTTGGCCACCGTGGCGTCGCTGTAGTGTTTCACCGCGCCCCAGTGACCGGCAAGCAACTTGAGCAGTTGATCCGCCGCCGGCTGGCCGTAGAGCGGGGCGATGCTGTTGGCGATTTTGGTGGCGTTGTCGACCACTTGGTCTGCGGCGACCTTGGCTTGCTTCTGGTCGGCGGATTGATTGGCCTGCGCGTAGGTCCTGATCCAGAAGATGTGCTCGACCCACAAATCACGCAGCGCCAGGCGCGTGGTCAGTGCCGGGCTGTCGGCGGTGGGGGAGG
>NZ_WTFT01000049.1 GCF_009861505.1 Pseudomonas izuensis
CTCACGTCGACCACCCCCCCCCCTCCCAGCGGACTCCCGGCCACTGCAACCCGTGCCGCCCTCCCGGCCTCCACCGTTTCGATACCTGACTCCCATTCCCAGGACTCGAGCGCCTATGCCAAGGATGGTGGCGGTGGCGGTGGTCACGGCGGCGGCGGCGGTGGCGGCAACAGCGGCGGCGGCGGCAACGGCGGCGGGGGGGGCAACGGCAGCGGTGGCGGCGGCAACAGTGGGCATGGCGATGGCGGCAACAGTGGTCACAGCGGCAGCGACCATGGCAATGGGAATTCAGGCCATGCCGGATCTGGAAGCTCGAACTCCGGTCGCAGTGGTACTCATGCAGAGGCGGGAGACGACCACGGTAACCACGCCCGCGGTGAGGTCGGTGACGATCACGGCGTCCACGCTGGCGGCGAGCCCGGTGACGATCATGGCGTCCACGCCGGCGGCGAGCCTGGTGACGACAATGGCAACCATGTGGGTGGCGAACCCGGCGACGACAACAGCCGGACTTGAAGCGGCGGCCTGATGACCTCATACAAAACCCCGGGACCGGTTTTGTATGAGGCACGGCAAAAAATACCCGCCAGCATTCATGGGATTATTTCCCACGCAGCTATACTAGGGTTGTCTATCCAGGAATGCGCTGAATGCAATCGTCCACCCTGCCCGCCTCCCTCCTCAAAGCCCTGCGGCATGTCATGCGGCCGCTGGTACGCCTGATGCTGCGCAAAGGCGTCACCTACCTGGTGTTCGCCGACCTGCTCAAGGAGGTTTTCGTCGAGGTGGCGGACCGTGAATTCCGCCTGGACGACAAGGCACCGACCGACAGCCGCATCAGCCTGCTCACCGGCGTGCACCGCAAGGACGTAAGGCGCTTGCGCGATACCAGCGACCCGATTTCTTCGACGCTTCCGGAAAACATCACCTTCGGTGCGCAACTGGTCAACGCCTGGACCAACGCGCCTTTTTGCGACAACGCCGGCCAGCCACTGCCGCTGCCTCGATTGGCCAGCGTGGGTGGCGACCGCTCCTTTGACGCCCTGGTGGCGAAGGTCAGCACCGATATCAGGGCGCGAGTGGTGTTGGACGAATGGCTGCGCCTGGGCGTCGTGCGCCTTGACGAGCAAGAGTGCGTGCACCTCGAAGTCCAGGCCTTCGTGCCGCAAAAGGGCTTCGATGAGAAAACGGCTTACCTGGGGCATAACCTGCATGATCATGCCTGCGCTGCGGTGCACAACCTGACCAGCGAAGGCCCTGCCTTTTTTGAGCGCAGCGTCCACTATGATGCACTGGCCCCGATGAGCGTCGAGGTGTTGCGCGAGGCCGTTGCCAGCGAGGGGATGCAAGCCCTGCTGAGTTTCAACCGACTCGCCGCCGAACTGGAATTCAAGGACCTGCCCAGCCCTGAACCACGCCAGCGCATCACGGTCGGCTTGTATTTCTACACCGAAGCTTCCGATCCCAATTCGCCGGCCCCTAAGCCATGACCCTCCATTCGCGCCTGATCCGTGCAATCGCCCTTATTCTGGGCCTCGGGCTTCCGATTGTGCTGCAAGCCGCCCCCACCTGTGTCAGTCAGGATAATGCGGGCATCAGTGGAGAGCCGGTCATCCAGGCACCGGGCGGCACCGGCGGTACGGGCGCGGCGCCTGGTGGCATGGGCGGTACCGGCATCGACACCGATAACGGTGGAGTCGGTGGCACCGGCGCACCGATTAAAAAACGCCCTGGTGGCATGGGCGGCACAGGTGATGTTGCAGGCGGCGTGGGTGGCACGGGCATCAGCAATGACAACGGCGGGATCGGTGGCACCGGCATTGTCGGCACCATCACCGGGTTCGCCTCGATCTGCGTCAATGGCGTGGAAGTGCACTTCAACAAAAACGTTCCGGTCAGCGAGAACGGCATTGCCGCCACCAGCACCCACCTGGCGATAGGCCAAGTGGTTGCCGTGGAAGCGTTCAATTCCCGGCGCGGCCTGGAGGCCGGACGCATTTCTATCCTGCACGTCTACGAAGGTCCCTTGACTGCCCTGCCGAGAGATTCCATGCCCATGCGTGTCATGGGGCAACCGGTACGCCTGGCCAGCGGTGCTCAAGTCGCTTCCGGCCTGCGCCCCGGTGATCCCGTACGGGTCAGCGGGCTGCGCGATGCCCGCGGTGAAGTGGTCGCCAGTCGCATCGACCGGGCGCCCGACCTCAAGGAGGCCAGCGCTATCGGCCCGGTGGATCGCAGCGGTTATCTCCAGGGGATCAAACTCGGCAATAACCCGGGCCCGGCGCAGGAAATGCTGGTGCGCGGCCAGTGGTCCGGCCGTGAGCTGAACGTGACCCAAAGCCGACCCGATCCGAGCCTGCCTTTCATTGGCCGGGTACACAATGCGGTGATCGAGGGCCTGGTACAGGGCCGGAACGACCGCCAATGGGTGGTGGGTGGCTTTAATGTGACGCTGGCGCGCGACACCGTGTTTGTCGGTGTGCAGCCGTCGGAGCTGGCGCTGGATCGACGCGTGCGGGTCAGCGGTGTGTTCAGTGGCGCGCGGGACGTGCGGGCAACGCGCATCGAATTGCCCCGCGAACACTCCGATTCACCCGCGAGCAACCAACACGGACAACTTCGAACCAACGAGCAAAACACGGACGACTCAAGTGGCTCGAGCAATTCGGGCGATTCCAACAGTTCCGGCAGCTCCAACAGTTCCGGCAGCTCCGGCAGTTCGGGAAACTCGGGCAGTGACAGGAGTGGCCGCTCCGAGAACGAAGACAGCGTCCGCGACGACACTCGCCACGGGGACAATGACAGTCATGGCGGCAGCGACAGTCATGGCGGCAGCGACAGGCTGGAAAGCGTGGACAAGTCCGGCAAGTCAGAGCGTATCGAGAGGGTCGAGCAACCCGACAAAGTCGAGAAAGTCGAAAGGGTCGAAAAGGTAGAGAAAGTCGAAAAGGTAGAAAGAGTCGAAAAGGTCGATCGCCCGGAGAAAGTTGACAAGGTCGAACGCCCGGAGAAAGTCGAGAAAGTTGAACGGCCAGAAAAAGTAGAGAAAGTCGAAAAGGTCGAGAAGATTGAAAGAGTCGATCGCTCCGGCAAGGGGAGTTAAACCGTGCGGGCATGATGCACTATCGCCATAAATGACTAGGCTGGGTAAGTCACGCAACAAAGCATGCGTGTGAACTTCGATGGTGGAACACACGAGGTGAACATGAACCCCAGGCACGCCCTGCTCGTCGGTTTGCTTGCCAGCCTGGCCTTGCCAGCCCAGGCCGATACCTTCACGACCTCGATTGGAACCGACTACTCGCGGGGCGACTATGGCACCGGTACGACGTCTGAAACCTGGTACGTTCCACTGGTGGGCAAATACGAAACCGGTCCCATGACCTACAAGCTCACGGTGCCCTGGCTGCGCATCACCAATCCTTCGGTCGGCCCTGACGGCGAACCGTTGCCCGGTGGCTGCGGCAAAGTGGAAAGCGGTTTGGGCGACACCGTTGCCGGTGCCGACTATGCCGTGCTTGACGGTAGCGTGAGTGGGGTTTTCGTGGACCTGATCGGTAAGGTCAAGCTGCCCACTGCCGACGAAAACAAGTGCCTGGGCACCGGCAAAACCGACTACTCCGCCCAGGTCGATGTCGCCAAGGCCTTCGGCCGATTGACCGGATTCGCCACCCTGGGTTGGAAAAAGTACGGCGACCCGTCGGGCTCCAACTTCGACAATCCGATATTCGCCGGCCTGGGCTTCGCCATCCCCGTGTTCGCGCGCACCTCCGCGGGCGCGTCCTACGACTGGCGGCAGAAGGTCATTTCCACGGGCGACCCGATCAAGGAACTCACACTCTTCCTCACCCACAAACTCAATCAGAACTGGAAATTTCAGTTGTATGCCGTCAAGGGGTTTACCGACGCCAGCCCGGATGGCGAGGCTGGACTATTGTTCAGCCACACCTACTGAGAACCACCGACTACAGTGTGTTCACCGCTGCAAGACGACGCGGGTCCTCGTCACGCATACACGTCCCGGTATTTTTCGATGAACGCCTGCACGGACAACGCGGGCGTGCCGGTCACTTTCTCCACGACATCGTTTACCCCCGCGAAGATGCCCTCCCGGTAATCCTGAGCGACTTCGACCAGGTGCTGGACCAAGGCCGGTGGAAACCTGTACTCGTGCTCCATCTTGTGCTCGAACGCCTCGATCGATGTCGGTGCGTACTGGATCTGCACGCCAAGCACTTCGCTCATGGCAGCGGCGATCTCGGTGTGATTCATCTCGACCGGCCCATGCAGGCTGTAAATCTTGCCCTCGTGCCCCGCAGGGTTGGCCAGGAGGTGAGCGATCACCCGCCCCTGGTCATCGGTCGCGATCGGCGCGTGACGGCCATTTTCGAAGGGGAACTCGATTTTTTTCCTGGCCAGGATCTCCTTCGCGAAGTGCGGGTAGACGAGCCAGTCCGCGAAGAATGTGGGGCGCAGGTGCGTGGTCGGTACGCCTGACCAGTCGAAAACGCGCTCGGAAATCCAGTGATCCTGTGCCAAATGACTCCTGGACTCGCGCCGCGCGGAGATCTGCGACATGTTCACGATCGCCTGTACCCCCGCCTCCTTCGCTGCCTGGGCAAAATAGGCCGCACCGTCGATGATTCCCGGTGCCAGCGGATAAAGGAAATAGGCCGAACGGATGCCTTCCATCGCCGCGCGGATATCATCGATATTCGTGAAATCGCCCATCGCAATATCAACCCCGCGCTCGCGCAGGGCCGCCGCCCTTTCATCGTCCGTGCGTACGTATGCCCGCACACGCTTGCCCATCTTGAGCAGCTCATCGATGGCAGCCCCACCCGTACGCCCGGTTGCACCGCTTACAAGAATGTCCGCTTCGCTCATGACTGTGTTCCCCTCAAGCAATTGGAGCCTGTGCTCCGACTGTCAATTGACTTCAACGACCGGCTCGGCGGGTTGAAGCCTCTCGTCGCTGCAGAACTGCGCTGCGGCCTCTCAGCTTTCGAATGGAGCGTTGTCGATCAGGTCGCACACGTTCGGGCAATCGAAACCATGTATGTGCCGACGTCCAACGTCCCCCAGCCCGGTACCAATGGCGGTATGCGGTTTTTTCCGGGCAACTTCGGCCACCGCCTGAGTAAACGCGGCCTTCATTCCGATGCGGGGGTAAAGGGCGAGTGTGTCGTCAATCAGTGATGGCGTGATTTCCTCCATGAACAGGCCCATGACATCGACATGCGCCCCCATGTAGATCAGGGCGATTTCCGGTTGCTTGCGGTCCGCGATGCCGGCGCTGGAGTGAAGCGCGATCGCATCCCAGACCAGTTGCGCTTTCGCGTCCGAATACCCGTTCGCTAACAGGAATCGGCTGGCCGCGTCGGCGCCATCGACTTCAAAGCGCTGGTCGGCACAGAACTCGTCGGTAAGCCCCAAGTCATGCAACAGCGCAGCGAGGTAAACGGTTTCCCGGTCGTACTTCAGCCCGCGCTGCTTGCCGAGGAAATCGGCGAACCACCATGTGCGGTGCACGTGATTCAGGAGCGCCCTGGAGTGGACCCGCTCAACGAGCGAAGCGGCCTTGCGGGTGAGTTCTGAATCCGGTGCGACGATGCCGCCGACTGTAACGGGTGTGTTCATGCTTGCTTCCCAGGGTTGAGATTGACCTCGCTCCAATCTAATGATTCTGATTTGTCCAAATTGACTATTTTCAGTTGATTCGTGCCAAAGTGGACGTTGGGACACCCATAGGGGACAACCGTGAAAAAACCAACGAACACCCGCCATCCGCGCTCCGGGCAGATGCAAAAACGCGTGGTGATTCTGGGGATGCCCCCTGTCGATGCACTCGACGTGATCGGCCCTGCCGAGGTGTTTGCCTTCGCCAATAGCCTGCACGACGGCGAAACCGTCCCCTACCAGTTGGACCTGGTTTCATCGGACGGCGACCTTCACTTGGCCAGCAGCACAGGCATCAACCTCACGGCGCATAAAACCCTTGAGCAAGAACGCCAGGCGAACAAGCCGATCGACACCTTGATTGTCGCGGCGGGCCAGCAGTCAGTGGGTCATTTGAACGAAGAGGCCATCGAGTGGATACGGGCGCGTTCCGCCAGCGTGCGGCGCGTGTGCTCGATCTGTGTCGCCGCGTTTGCCTTGGCGAAGGCCGGGCTTCTGAATGGTCGTCGGGCAACCACCCACTGGCAGATGGCACGCGAGCTGGCAGAGCGTTTTCCGCTCATCGAGGTCGACGCGAACCCTATCTGGGTGAAAGACGGCAACGTGTATACCTCGGCAGGCATCTCGGCGGGAATCGATCTCGCCCTCGCGTTGGTCAGCGAGGACCTGGGCGATCACGTCGCGATGGAGATTGCGAAAAACATGGTCCTGTTCCTGCGGCGTCCGGGCGGACAGGCGCAGTTCAGTGTCACGCTTCAATCGCAGCGTGTGCCGGGTTCAAGTCTGGATCAACTGTGCCTGTGGATCAGTGAGCATCTGCACACAGACCTTACGGTCGAGAGACTGGCAGACCGGATGTCGACCAGTGTCAGAACGTTGATCCGGACCTTTCAACGGGACTTGAAGACCACGCCGGCAAAGTATGTCGAAGACGTTCGCCTCGAAGCCGCCTGTCGGGCCTTTGAGCTGGGCGGACATTCAATGGAGCAGGTTGCACGCCAATGCGGCTACAGCAATGTCGATGTGTTGCGCAAAGCGTTTATCAGACGCCTGGGAATAAGCCCCAAGGAATATGCGCTGCGCTTTGCGCCAGCCTGAGCAATGTTGCGTTTACCGCGACTACCTCTAAGCTAGACAAGGACTTACAGGACGTTATACGACACTCCATCGCAACATCACATGTCATTCAATAGTAGTGGGTTAGTAAGAGGCGATATCTGCTCGCAAATTCCCCAATTTGAATAGCCGAGAACTCAAGCGATGAACGAAGAGCCAGGATCCAAAGGATGGTGGCAGACCATTCCCGGTATTTTGACGGCAATCGCCGGCATCATTACGGCAGTAACGGCCATGATTGTTGCGCTCCACGGAATTGGCTACTTTGAATCGCAAACCCCAAAGGCCCCGCAGGGTCAGTCTGGCACCGTCACGCAGGCGACGGGAGGTGAAAGCCGAGCTGACACAGCCGCCAAGGCGCCAATGCCGTCGTCAATTGAAGAGACGAAGCCCTACCCTATAACTCTTTCGTCCGGCGCAGAGGTAAGAGTCGGGGACGCCGTTTACAAAATATTATCAGCGCGGCTTGATCGTCATTCTCCGGGCAAACTTTCGTTGAGGTTCGAAGTGCGGATGACCAACAATGACCGATACGACGCAAACTTTTGGGCGGCTTCTTTCCGCTTGCTGATAGGCGGCGTACTGCGCGCACCGGAAAACGATCTTAACGAGCTGGTAGCCAGCCATAGTTCAAAGGAAGGATCGGTGGAATTTGTAATTCCAGATAATGTCACCGACGCAGGACTCCAGATAGGTGAAGTTGGGGACGATGCGCCCGTACTCCAGATCGATCTGCGTGCACCTCACTAGTGGTTAAAAACGATGCCCATTTTGGTAACCAAGGCGTTTGCGGACGCCGATAGCAAAACCATAAGACCACAGTTAGCCGTTCGAGATTTCCAGCCCAGCCACGTAGTCGGTCAAGTATGCATTTCATGGCACAACATCAATGAAGTTGCCGTTGCCTCTGGAGTTCCCGCTTCAACCAGATGCTTGCCGGTTCTACGCCTTCCGAACATCGCACCTCATAGGCGCGGCCACTCATGCTGCTTTTAGTGGCTGCAAGATCGATGAAGTCTTCTGCGCTGTTCACCATGTTCTTGCCTTCGAGATAATTCAGCTTCTTCTCCAGATGCGCCCGAGCGCGGGGACCTGGGTATTCGCTCCCGTTGCGCACAAACTGACACTTGCTGTGTTCGACAAAGTCCAGCAAGCCCTTTATCTCTTGATTGGCCTGAGGTGTGACCTGAGCCTGCGCATTAGGGACAACTGCGAAAAGGCTAATACCCGCAGCCATAATCAATGGCTTGATAAGCCGTCCCGTGACCCTTATCGACATTCGCATGGTTCATCCCGGTCCTGAAAGTGAAATGAATGGAGTGACCTCCAACATACCATCGCCCCCTCCCAATTTTGGATCAATGCAACTCAAGGCGACGGCAGATAGGCCATCGCGCGCGACTCGCCCATCAGCAGCGGATGATTGAGTTCCGCACAGGCGCGCAGGTAGTCGGCTACCAAGGTGATTCGCTTGAGCTTTCGCAGATCCTCGCTGTAGTACATCCAGAACTGTCGAGTGACCTCCACCTGGTCCGGCAGCACTTCGCACAGGCGCGGGTCGGGACCGGCGAGGAAGCAGGGCAAGATGGCCAGTGCGCGGCCTTCCAGCGCTGCATGGTATTGGGAGACGACGCTGGTGCTGCGCAGGCGACTGTGGGCGCCGGGCAGCAGGTCGTTCAAGTAGAGCAGCTTGAAGCTGAAGGCCAGGTCCTCGACATAGGTCACGAACGGGTGACTCGCCAAATCCTCGGTGCTGGTAATCGGCGGATGATTGGCCAGGTACTCCGGTGTCGCATACAGACGCAAGCGGTAGTCGCACAGACGCGAGCACACATACGGACCGCGCTCGGGCCGCTCCAGGGTGATGGCGATGTCCGCCTCGCGCCGCGACAGGTTGACGAAGTGCGGGACCGGCAGGATGTCCACTGAGATATGCGGATAGTGAATGATGAAGTGGCTCATCTGCGTGGTGATGAAGCAGGAGCCGAAGGCTTCGGTACAACCGATGCGCAGGTGCCCGGCGAGCCCCCCGGTGGTTCCGGAAACCTGTTCGCAGGCTGCCAGCAGCGTACTTTCCAGGGTTTCGGCGTGGCTGATCAGGCGCTGACCCTCCACCGTCAGGACGAAACCCGACGTTCGCGATTTCTCGAATAACAGGGCACCCAGGCTTTGCTCAAGGGCGCGGATGCGCCGCGACACTGTGGTGTAGTCCACCCCCAGGCGGCGTGCTGCACCACTGGCGGTGCGGGCACGGGCGACTTCGAGAAAGAAGCGCATATCGTCCCAATTCACATGATTTTGCGTTGTGCGTTTTTGCATATTCATCAGGCTTTTCTGCCAATACATATTGGAAATTTGCAACCATATACTCGCATTCAACGTGATTTGACCAGCACCGTTTCTCGGCCAGGGAGGTCCCAAACTCAATCAGGGCTAACAGCATGAATGCAGGGCGGAACGTCGGCTTTCAAACCGAAAACAGGCAACTGCCCGGCAGCGAAATCACGGCCATATTTTTGCCAGCCGAGGGCTCATGCAGCGAGCACCCTGTCGGCGCAATCCCTTCGACATTCCACCTTCCCCTCGTCTCGGGAAGATCACCAGAGAGGCAATGACTCCAGCAACAGCATTCAGGTGACGCCCCGCTTCGGGTCGTCGCTCGGGTACCCGTACGCCCCTGAAAAGGCCGACAAACAAAAACAATTAAAAAGCGGAGCCTCACCATGACGACCGACCATCCGAATCACGCCCGGACCTGCGACCAGGTCAGGGCCAATCCCAAGTTCCAGCGCCTCACACGCCAGCGCTCAATGCTGGCGTGGTCACTGAGCGGCGCCGTCCTGGCCGTCTATTACAGCTTCATCATGGTGGTGGCCTTCGCCCCCGCCTGGCTGCACCGGCCACTGTACGAGGGCAGTCACCTCAGCCTCGGCATGCCGATTGGCGTGGCAATTATCCTGCTGTCCTGGTTGCTGACTGCCAGCTACGTGCATACCGCCAACACCCGCTTCGACGCGCTCAGCGTGCAGATCCTCCAGGAGACCCGCGCATGAAACGCATAGCCGCCCTTCTCGCCCTTTGCCCCCTGCTGGTCCACGCCGACCCCATCACCGCAGAGAAGCAACCGCTCAATGTGCATGCCATCGGCATGTTCTTCGTCTTCGTCCTCGCCACGTTGCTGATCACTTGGTGGGCGTCCCGCCGCACGCGCTCCGCTGCCGACTTCTACAGTGCCGGTGGCGGTATCACGGGGTTTCAAAATGGCCTGGCGATCGCCGGTGACTATATGTCGGCCGCCACGTTGCTCGGCCTTTCGAGCCTGGTGTTCACCAAGGGCTATGACGGCTTCATCTATATCATTGGCTTCTTTGTCGGCTGGCCCATCGTCACCTTCCTGATGGCCGAGCGCCTGCGCAACCTGGGCCGCTACACCTTTGCCGACATCGTCTCCTTGCGCCTGGATCAAACCCGCGTGCGCAGCTTCGCCGCCCTCGGCTCGCTGACGGTGGTGTGTTGCTACCTGGTGGTGCAGATGGTCGGTGCCGGCCAGTTGATCAAGCTGCTGTTCGGCCTCGACTATCGCACGGCGGTGGTGGTGGTCGGCCTGCTGATGCTGGTCTACGTGATCTTCGGCGGCATGCTCGCCACCACATGGGTGCAGATCACCAAGGCGGTTCTGCTGCTGGCGGGCGGCACGGCCCTGATGCTGATGGCCCTGAGCCGCTTCGGCTTCAGCTTCGAGACGCTGGCGGCCCAAGCCGTGGCAGTGCATGCCAGCGGCGTGCAGATCATGGGCCCGGGCACCTTGCTGGCCGACCCGGTCAACGCGGTGTCACTGTCCCTTGGCCTCGTCTTCGGCATCGCCGGCCTGCCGCACATCCTGATGCGTTTCTTCACGGTGCCCAATGCCAAGGAAGCGCGCAAATCGGTGCTATTCGCCACGGTGTTCATCGGTTTCTTCTTCCTCGTGGTCTGCATCCTCGGCTACACCGCCATCGTCATCGTCGGCACAGACCCGCAGTATTACGTCGACGGTAAGCTCGGCGGCGCGATGATCGGCGGCGGCAACATGGTAGCCATGCACCTGGCCAAGGCCGTGGGCGGCAACCTGTTTCTGGGATTCCTCTCCGCCGTGGCCTTCGCCACCATCCTCGCAGTGGTGGCCGGCCTGGCCCTGGCTGGCGCCTCGGCGATCTCTCACGACCTTTATGCGTCGGTGCTGAAAAAGGGCAAGGCCGACGAGAAGCAGGAAATGCGCGTGTCGCGTATCGCCACGGTCTGCCTGGGCATTGTCGCGATTGCCCTGGGCATTTTGTTCGAGGGCCAGAACATCGCCTTCCTGGTCGGCCTGACGTTCGGCATAGCGGCCTCGGCGAATTTCCCGGTGTTGATCATGGCCATGTACTGGGAGGGCCTGACTACCCGTGGTGCCCTTTACGGTGGCCTCACCGGACTGATCAGCGCCCTGGTCCTGGTCATTGGGTCGCCGTCGGTGTGGGTCGGTGTTTTGGGCCATGCGAAGGCGATCTTCCCCTACGATCAACCGGCGCTGTTCTCCATGCCCCTGGCCTTCCTGGTCATCGTGGTGGTGTCCCGGCTGGACCGCAGCGAACGCGCCGACCGTGAGCGCGCCGCCTATGCCGATCAGTTCGTCCGCGCCCAGACCGGCCTGGGCGCGGCCATGGCCAGCAGTCACTAACGCCGCCGTTTTACGGGGTCTATGCCCCGAGCGCGAGTTCACCCCTTAGCGTCGCGCTTTTTTACTCCCGCCCTGCGCGCCCCCCGCGCCGGGCACCTTCAACAAGCCTTCCCTCCACTGGCCCCGGCCAGTGCGGGAACGGCTTGCCTATAACAACAAGAGGCATGCAATGAAACCCACTCTTTTTACCCTTTTCCTGGCAGGCAGCAGCCTTGCCGTCCAAGCCCATGCGGACTTCCTCGCAGACAGCAAGGCCAAACTGGAGTTGCGCAACTTTTACTTCAATCGTGACTACCGTCAGGCGGGTGCCACCCAGTCCATGCAAGAAGAATGGGCCCAGGGCTTTCTGCTGCGCTACGAGTCCGGTTACACCGACGGCATGATCGGCGTCGACGTCGATGCCCTCGGTCTGCTCGGCGTCAAGCTCGACTCAAGCCCCGATCGCGCCGGGTCCGGCCTGCTCAAACGCGAAAACCAGGCACCCCGGCGCGCCCAGGACGAATACGGCGAAATAGGCCTGACCGCCAAGTTCAAGGCCTCCAGCACGATACTCAAACTCGGCACCCTGACCCCCAAGCTACCGGTGCTGCTGGCCAATGACTCGCGCCTGCTGCCACAGACCTTTCGCGGCGGCCAGCTCAACGTGCAGGAGATCAAGGGCCTGACCATCGATGCCGGGCACCTGGATCGGGTCAACCAGCGCGACTCCTCGGACGACGAGAAAATGGGCATCACCACCACGGGCGCAAAGGGCATCGTCAACAGCCAGGCGCGCAGCAATGCCTTCGATTTCGCCACCCTGGCCTACCAGTGGAACGAGCGGTTAAACACGAGCTACAGCTACGGTGGCCTGGACAATTTCTACCACCAGCACCAACTCAACCTGGTCCAGATGCTGCCGCTGGGTGAAGGACAGTCGCTCAAGAGCGACCTGCGCTACGCCCGTTCCACCGACGACGGCAGCAGCAACATCGACAACACGGCATTGGGCGCTCTGTTCACCTACGCACTCGGCGGCCATGCCTTTGGTCTCGGCTACCAGCGCATGAGCGGCGATACCGGTTTCGCCTACGTCAACGGCAGTGATGCTTTCCTCGTCAACTTCGTGCAGATCGGCGACTTCGCCAACAAGGACGAGCGCTCCTGGCAGGCGCGCTACGACTATAACTTCGCGGCGCTGGGCGTCCCCGGCCTGACCTTCATGACCCGCTACCTGTCCGGCGACAGCATCGATCTGGGCGCCGGCAAGCCCGAGGGCCGCGAATGGGAGCGCGACACCGACATCGGCTACGTGGTGCAGAGCGGCCCGTTGAAGAGCGTCGGTCTCAAGTGGCGCAACGCAACCGTGCGTACCAGCCATTTCGGTAACGACCTCAATGAGAACCGCCTGATCCTCAGCTATACCCTGGCGCTCTGGTAAATCCCCCGCAAGACGGGGGCCGTTCGCATCGCCTGACGGTGCGGACGGCTCCCGACCGGCGCGCAATATTCATGATTTTTTTGCACAACGCACCGGTTTTTATGAGCATTCTTAATTGATTTTTGCATGCCTATACTGGGTTCCACAGCCTGGTCGTGAACCGGCTCAGACCCAACAAAAACAACCAAGGGCACCCACCGTGAAGACATTCATGCTTGCCGCCGTCTCCCCGCTATCAAGTACCCGCACGGCTCTCGGGAGACTCCAATGAACAGCCACTGCCAACCCTTCCTCGCCGCTCGGGATTTCCTGCTCACTCACCGTACCGACTACGCCACTGCCGTGCGTGATTTCCGCTGGCCGCAGTTGAACGAGTTCAACTGGGCACTGGATTACTTCGATGCGATGGCCGAGGGCAACCAGGCCAACGCCCTGTGGATCGTCGAAGAAGACGGCAGCGAACAGCGCTATAGCTTCGAACAGTTGGCCTTGCGCTCCAACCAGGTGGCCAATCACCTGCGTGACCTCGGTGTGCGCCGCGGCGAGCGCATCTTGCTGATGCTCGGCAACGACGTCGCCCTGTGGGAAACCATGCTGGCTGCCTTCAAGCTCGGCGCCGTGGTCATCCCCGCCACCGCCCTGCTGACGCCCGATGACCTGCGCGACCGCATCGAGCGCGGCCAGGTTCGCCACCTCGTGGTCGGCGGCGCCCATGTCGACAAGTTCGTCGGCCTGGGCGAAGGCTGCAGCCGCGTCTGCGTCGGCCCGGGCCCTGCCGACTGGACCCCGCACAGCGCCGCCAGCGAATACTCCGAACAGTTCGAAGTCGAGGGCCGCACCCTGGCCACCGACCCGATGCTGCTGTACTTCACCTCCGGCACCACCTCCAAGCCGAAGATGGTGCTGCACAGTCACCAGAGCTACCCGGTCGGCCACCTGTCGACCATGTACTGGATCGGCCTGCAGCCGGGCGACCTGCACTTGAACATCTCGTCACCGGGCTGGGCCAAGCACGCCTGGAGCTGCCTCTTCGCACCGTGGAACGCCGGCGCCTGCATCTTCATCCACAATGTCGCGCGCTTCAGCGCCCCGGCCCTGCTCACCGCTCTGGAACGCTACGGCGTCACCAGCCTGTGCGCCCCGCCCACCGTGTGGCGCATGCTGATCCAGGAAGACCTGGCCAGTTACAAGGCGCGCTTGAACCTGCGCGAACTGGTGGGCGCCGGTGAACCGCTGAACCCGGAGATCATCGAGCAGATCCTGCATGCCTGGGACTTGCCACTGCGTGATGGCTTCGGCCAGTCGGAAACCACCGCCCTGGTCGGCAACACGCCCGGCCAACTGCTCAAGCCCGGCTCAATGGGCCGTCCGCTACCGGGCTACCGGGTGACCATGCTCGACCCCGATGGCGTGCCCGGCAATGAGGGTGAAGTGGCCCTGCCACTGGACGTGCGACCACTGGGCCTGATGTTGTGCTACGAGGACAGCCCGGAAAAAACCGCCGAGGTGATGCGCGACGGTTACTACCGCACCGGCGACACCGCACAGATCGACGAAGATGGCTATATCACCTTTGTCGGCCGCGCTGACGATGTGTTCAAAGCCTCCGACTACCGCATCAGTCCTTTCGAGCTGGAAAGCGCGCTGATCGAGCACCCGGCGGTGATGGAAGTCGCCGTGGTGCCAAGCCCGGACCCAGTGCGCCTGGCCGTGCCCAAGGCGTTTCTGATCCTGGCCCATGACGAACCCGGATGCGCCGAACTGGCCGGCAACATCCTCGCCTTTGCCCGTGAGCACCTGGCGCCCTACAAGCGGGTGCGACGCATTGAGTTCGTCACCGAGCTGCCCAAAACCATCTCCGGCAAGATCCGCCGGGTAGAACTGCGGCAGATGGAAACACAGCGCCGTCAGAGCGACGCGCGCGGCGCTCACGAGTACTTCGAAGAAGACTTCCCACAGCTCAAGGGCTGAATCCGGGCCGGTACGCCGGCCCTTTCGAAATCAAATCCGACCGCTCGGCCAATCTGGCCGAGTGGCTTAACTCGACCCAAAGAAAGCAGGCAGGACCCGAAAATGACCTCTTCCATCGTTCCAAGCGTCAAGCTCCTGATCAACGGCGAGTTCGTCGAGTCGCGCACCACCCAGTGGCGTGACGTGGTCAACCCGGCCACCCAGGAAGTCCTGGCTCGCGTACCCTTCGCCACCGCCGAGGAAATGGACGCCGCCGTGGCCAGCGCCAAGGAAGCGTTCAAGACCTGGCGCAAGACGCCGATCGGCGCCCGCTCGCGAATCTTCTTCAAATACCAGCAGCTGATCCGCGAGAACATCAAGGAACTGGCCGCCCTGCTCACCGCCGAACAGGGCAAAACCCTGCCCGATGCCGAAGGTGATGTGTTCCGTGGCCTGGAGGTGGTCGAGCACGCCACCGCCATTGGCAATCTGCAAATGGGCGAGTTGGCCAACAACGTCGCCAACGGCGTCGACACCTACACCTTGATGCAGCCGCTCGGCGTGTGTGCCGGTATCACCCCGTTCAACTTCCCGGCGATGATCCCGCTGTGGATGTTCCCGATGGCCATCGCCACCGGCAACACCTTCATCCTTAAGCCGTCCGAGCAAGACCCGCTGGTGACCATGCGTCTGGTGGAACTGGCTGTGGAGGCCGGTGTGCCCAAGGGCGTGCTCAACGTCATCCACGGCGGCGTCGATGCGGTGAACCTGATCTGCGACCACCCGGACATCAAGGCTGTGTCCTTCGTGGGTTCGACCAAGGTCGGCACCCATGTCTACAACCGCGCCACCCAGAACGGCAAACGCGCACAGTGCATGATGGGGGCGAAGAACCACGCCATCGTCCTGCCCGACGCCAACAAACAGCAGACGTTGAACAACCTGCTGGGCGCCTCCTTCGGCGCCGCCGGTCAGCGCTGCATGGCCCTGCCGGTGGTGATCCTGGTGGGTGAAGCGCAGGCCTGGTTGCCGGACCTGATCGAGCGCACCAAAACCCTCAAGATCAATGGCGGTACCGAACCGGGTACCGATATCGGTCCGGTGATCTCCTGCGCAGCCCTGGATCGCGTCAACAGCCTGATCGCCAGTGGCATCGAAGAAGGCGCCAGGCTCGAACTGGATGGACGCAACCCGAGCGTGCCTGGTTACCAGGACGGCAACTTCGTCGGCCCGACCATCTTCTCCGGCGTCACTCCACAAATGTCGGTGTACCGCGAAGAAATCTTCGGCCCGGTGCTGTGTGTCATGCACGCCGCCAACCTGAACGAGGCGATCGAGATCATCAACGCCAACCCGAATGGCAACGGCACCGCCCTGTTCACCCGCTCCGGCGCTGCGGCCCGTCACTTCCAGGAAGAAATCGACGTCGGCCAGGTGGGTATCAACGTGCCGATCCCGGTCCCGGTGCCGCTGTTCTCCTTCTCCGGTTCGCGCGCCTCCAAGCTCGGCGACCTGGGCCCTTACGGCAAGCAAGTGGTGACGTTCTACACCCAGACCAAGACGATCACCCAGCGCTGGTTCGACGAGGATGACACCGGCGGCGCCGTGAACACCACCATCACCCTGAAATGATCCCTGGCGGCCGGTGCCCGGCATCGGCCGCCAGACGCTCAACGGTGCAATACCCGACATTACCGGGCGATGCGCACTAGCGCGTCCCCACACGCAAAAGGTAATCATCATGCATATCGGATTTCTCGGACTCGGCAACATGGGCGGCCCAATGGCCCGCAACCTGCTCAAGGCCGGCCACAGCCTGACCGTCTTCGATCCCTTCCCTCAGGCAGTCGCCGCCCTGGTGGAAGCCGGCGCCAGCGCCGCCGACTCCCCCGCCGCCGTGGCCAAAGCCAGGGTTGAGGTGATCATCACCATGCTGCCGACCGCCGACCACGTGAAACAGGTCTATCGCGGCCAGGACGGTCTGCTGGCCAACATTGGCCCGGGCGTGCTGCTGATCGACAGTTCGACCATCGACCCGCTCAGTGCCCGCGAGGTGGCTAAGTTCGCCCTTGCCCAAGGTAACCCGATGCTTGATGCACCGGTATCCGGCGGCACCGGCGGCGCCACGGCAGGCACCCTGACCTTTATGGTCGGCGGCCCGGTCAGTGTGTACGACCAGGCCCTGCCGATTCTCTCGGCCATGGGCCGGAACATCGTGCATTGCGGTGCAGCAGGCAACGGCCAGGTGGCCAAGATCGCCAACAACATGCTGCTCGGCATCTCCATGGTCGGCGTCGCCGAGGCCATGGCCCTGGGTGTGACCCTGGGCATGGACGCCAAGGTGCTGGCCGGTGTCATCGGTACTTCCACCGGTCGCTGCTGGAGTTCGGAGATCAACAATCCGTTCCCTGGCGTGCTGGAAAACGCGCCAGCCTCGCGTGGTTACAGTGGCGGCTTTGGTACCGACCTGATGCTCAAGGACCTCGGCCTCGCCACCGAAGCCGCCAGGCATGCGCGTCAACCGGTGGTGCTCGGCGCTGCCGCCCAGCAGCTGTACCAGACCTTCAGCCTGCAAGGTAATGGCAGCCTGGACTTCTCCGCCATCATCAAACTGTTCCGTGGAGAAGCCTGAGCATGAGCGAGCAGCAAGCCCCGGTGCTGGCCAGTGTGCGCAACCGCATCGGCCACCTGACGCTGAATCGACCGAACGCATTGAACACCCTGGACCTGCCCATGGTGAAACTGCTTTGCCGGTACCTGTGGGTCTGGGAAGAGGACCCGGAGATCGTCGCCGTGACCATCCGTGGCGCCGGGGAAAAAGCCTTCTGCGCCGGTGGCGACATCCGCATGCTGTACGACAGTCACACGGCCGGTGACAACCTGCACGAGCTGTTCCTCGAAGAGGAGTACGCCCTTGACGAGTACCTGCATGGCTACCCAAAACCGGTGCTGGCGCTGCTGGATGGTTTTGTCCTGGGCGGCGGCATGGGGCTGGCGCAGGCGGCCTCGCTGCGGGTGATCACCGAGCGCACGCGGATGGGGATGCCGGAAGTCGGCATCGGCTTTTTCCCCGACGTCGGCAGCAGCTATTTCCTGCCGCGCCTTCCGGGTGAGCTGGGTATCTATCTGGGGGTGACAGGCTGCCAGGTACGGGCCGCCGATGCGCTCTATGCCAACCTGGCGGACTACTGCCTGTCCAGCGAGCGGTTGGCGGAACTGGATGCCGCCCTGGATCACTTGAACTGGACCCCTGCGCCTGAAGAAGACCTGCGAGACCTGCTCGACGGTCTGGCCACCGAGCGTATTGCGGGGTCGGAACTCAAGGCTTATCGCGATGTGATCGATGAGTATTTCGCCCTGCCGGATGTACCGGCGATTCGTACCGCGCTCCAGCGTGAGCAGCGGCCGGAGCTGCGCGACTGGGCCGAACAGACGGTCAAGCTGCTCGACAGCCGCTCGCCGCTGGCCATGGCCACGACACTGGAGCTGTTGCGTCGCGGCCGTTACCTGAGCCTGGCCGACTGTTTTGCCCTGGAATTGCACCTGGACTATCAGTGGTTCGACAAGGGCGATCTGATGGAGGGCATACGCGCCCTGATCATCGACAAGGACAAAAGCCCCCGCTGGAATCCGCCCACCCTGGCAGAGCTGGCACCCCCTCGGGTGCAGGCCTTTTTCAGCGGCTTCCAGCCAACCTTCGCCTCCCCTCTTCGCACCGCCTGATCGACAGGAGACAACGCAATGCACGATATCGAGTTGACCGACGAACAACGCATGATCCGCGACATGGCACGGGACTTCGCCCGCAGCGAAGTCGGACCGCAGGCCCAGGCCTGGGAGAAGGCAGGCTGGATCGATGACACCGTGGTGGCGCAGATGGGTGAGCTGGGCCTGCTGGGCATGGTGGTGCCGGACACCTGGGGCGGCAGCTACACCGACTATGTGGCCTACGCCCTGGCCGTGGAAGAAATCTCGGCCGGCGACGGCGCCCTCGGCGCATTGATGAGCATCCACAATTCAGTGGGCTGCGGCCCCCTGCTGAAATATGGCAGCCCGTCCCAGCAAGACCGCTGGCTGCCGCTTCTGGCCAGTGGCCAGGCGATCGGCTGCTTCTGCCTGACCGAGCCACAGGCCGGCACCGAAGCCCACAACCTGCGCACCCGCGCCGAACTGCGCGACGGCCAGTGGGTACTCAACGGCGCCAAGCAGTTCGTCAGTAATGGCAAGCGCGCCCAGCTGGCCATTGTCTTCGCCGTCACCGATCCGGAGCTGGCCAAGAAGGGTCTGTCGGCATTCCTGGTGCCGACCGACAACCCCGGCTTCGTGGTCGACCGCAGCGAACACAAGATGGGCATCAAAGCCTCGGATACCTGCGCGGTGACCTTGAACAACTGCACGATCCCCGAGGCCAATTTGCTGGGTGAGCGCGGCAAGGGCCTGGCCATTGCCCTGTCCAACCTGGAAGGCGGTCGCATCGGCATCGCCGCCCAGGCCTTGGGCATTGCCCGCGCCGCCTTCGAGGCCGCGCTGGGGTATGCCCGCGAACGCGTGCAGTTCGGCAAGCCGATCATCGAGCACCAGAGCGTGTCCAACCTGCTCGCTGATATGCACACCCGGCTCAATGCGACCCGCCTGCTGGTGCTGCATGCCGCACGCCTGAAAAGCGCCGGGCAATCGTGTCTGTCAGAAGCGTCCCAGGCCAAGCTGTTCGCCTCGGAAATGGCCGAACGTGTGTGCTCCAGCGCCCTGCAGATCCATGGCGGCTACGGCTACCTGGAGGACTACCCGGTAGAGCGCTATTACCGCGATGCGCGCATCACCCAGATCTACGAAGGCACCAGCGAGGTCCAGCGCCTGCTGATCGCCCGCGAGCTGGCCCACTACGCGCTCTGACCCGTTGGCCGGACGCCTCCACTGTGTCCGGCTGCCCCTTTTCCGCCCCTTCTGGAGTTGCCCATGCCCGGCCTGCGCAATATTCCCATCAGCCGTCGCCTCTGGTTGATCCTGCTGACGTCCATCCTGATGCTGCTGATTCTCGCTGGCCTGATGCTCAAACAGAACTATGACGACCTGTATGCGGCCAAGGCGCTGAAAACCCGTCACGTGGTAGAGACCGCCAGCGGCATCCTGCGCCATTTCCAGAACCTGGAAGGCCAGGGTCTCGATCGTGAGCAGGCGCAACAACAGGCCAGGGCGGTCATTCGCGACCTGCGCTATGACCGCGAGGAGTACTTCTGGATCGAGGACCTCGACACGCGCATGGTCATGCACCCCAATACCAAGCTCGAGGGCAAGCGCATGGCCGGCACCCGCGACCCCGATGGCAAGGCACTGTTCGACGAGATGGTGGCCGTGGCCATGCGCGACGGTTCCGGCCTGGTGCACTACCGTTGGCCAAGGCCGGGCTCCGAGGCGCCGGTGGAGAAGGTTTCCTACGTCGAACTGTTCAAGCCCTGGGGCTGGATTGTGGGCTCGGGCATCTACGTCGACGACGTCCACGTCGAGTTCCGCCGCCAGCTGATACAAGCCTTCGTCATACTGGTCACGATCTCCCTGCTGCTCAGCGCGCTGATCCTGTTGATTGCCCGCAGCATCGCCTCGCCACTGACGCAGGTGGTCAATGCCATGGAGAACATCGCCAGCGGCGAAGCCGACCTGACCCATCATCTGGACAGCCGCTGGCGCGATGAGCTGACCGCTCTGAGCGGCCACTTCAATGCGTTCACCAGCAAGTTGCGCGCGGTGATCGGCCAGTCCATGCAGACCGCCGGCAACTTGGACAAGGCCTCGCAATCGCTCGGTGAAATCGCCAGCAATAGCCAACGTCACAGCCAGCAGCAGTCGCAGCAGATGGAACTGGTGGCCGCCGCCATTCACGAGGTTTCCTATGCGGTGCAGGAAGTGGCGAAGAACGCCGAGCACGCCGCCAACGAAGTCCGCCAGGCCGATGAGCAAGCCTGCAAGGGCCAGCACAACATCGACAGCAGCCTGCGCCAGATCGATCAGTTGTCCGAGACCATCGGCCAGGCGGTCGGAGTGATCCAGAGCCTGGCCCAGGAAAGCACCCAGATCGGCAGCGTGCTGGAAGTCATCCGCGCCATCGCCGAGCAGACCAACCTGTTGGCGCTGAACGCCGCCATCGAAGCGGCTCGCGCTGGCGAACAGGGTCGCGGCTTTGCCGTGGTGGCAGACGAAGTGCGTCTGCTGGCCCAGCGCACCCAGCAATCCACGGCGCAGATTCAGGGCATGATCGAACGCCTGCAAGGCAACTCGGAAGCGGCGGTCAATGTCATCACGGTCAGCAGCCAGGCCGCGCAGCAAACCGTGGAACAGGCGCGCGAAACCGGCGAGAGCCTGCATCAGGTCATCACGGCGCTGCGCAACCTCACCGAGCTGAACGCCTCGATCGCCAGTGCCACCCTGGAACAGGCCCATGTGGTCGAGGACATCAACCAGAATGTCACCCGTGCAGCCACGCTGGCCCAAGAGAATGCCCTGGCGGCAGACCGGTCCAACGACGCCAGCCTGGAATTGGGCCAACTGGCGGGCCAGCTCAACCGGCTGTTGGGACAGTTTCGCGTATGAGGGGGATGAGCAACGATCGGAGTATTGATGCCATGCCGGCCTCGCAGCCAGTCACGCCCCATTGCGTCAGCCCCAATGCTCTTTTGGCGGGGTCTGTCGAACAAGTGCACCACTCGCGCTACCTGGAAACCCGCCACAAGGCGCTGGAGCTATTTGCCAGATGCGGTTTCAGCCGGGTCAGCATGCGCGACCTGGCCGATTATCTGGGCATCAAGGTCGGCTCCATTTACAACCACATCGATAGCAAGGAGGCACTGCTGTTCGAACTGATCGAGGAGCTTTACGAACAGTTGCTACATGGCGCCCGTCTGGTGAGCCGTCGCAAATCCACACCCGCCGTACGACTGCGCGGTCTGCTTGAGGCGCACCTCTTGTTGCATGAGAGCATGGGCGCGCATTTTCGCCTGGCAGAGTACGACCTCCATTGTCTGAACAGCGAACAGCATGCCTTGATCCTGGAATTGCGCCGGCGCTACGAGGAATACCTGGTGGCAACGATAGAGCAACTCACCGGTACACCGGTGAGCATCACCCGGCGCGCGACCTTGAGCGGCATCGTCTCCCTGCTCAACCAACTGCCGGCCTGGGTGGGAGAGGCCCAGGCAAACAAGGGGGCACGCCGAAAGCTGCTGCATGAAATGGTCATGAGCACCCTTCAGGGTGCGTTGCAGGCGACTCATGCCTCAGGCTCTGAATTCCAGGAAAAACCATTCATCTACCGCTCGTGAGGTGGCGCCTCATCAATGCCGGATTTCACGTAGCAGCGTGCAAATGAAAATGAAGTGGCTTTCCAATCGACGCGTTCGGTGGCATTGGCGGTGGGTAATCCAAGAATCAGGGCTAGCCAGTTTTTCATGTAGAGAGCGCTATTTATTATGTAGTAAATGCTACATTGCGCTGGCTAATCCGTCGCGAGCGTGTGCTCGCAGGGCTACGCGAAACCATTCGCCACGACGACCACTTGCTGGCTGCTGCAAGCGCCATCTTCGATGGCCTGCTCGCCGGGTTTGTGAAAGAGGAACAACCCCATGAATAAGGTTGTGGCACCCATGGTTGAAGAAGAGCTGTCGAGGCCGCAAGCAATCAGTTTGCGTGAGGCATTCTGGTTTTGGTTGAAACTCGGCTTTATCAGCTTCGGTGGGCCAGCAGGGCAAATTTCGATCATGCACCAGGAGCTGGTGGAACGGCGGCGCTGGATCTCCGAGCGCCGCTTCCTGCATGCCCTCAACTACTGCATGTTGCTACCTGGGCCGGAGGCCCAGCAGTTGGCGACCTACATCGGCTGGCTGATGCATCGAACCTGGGGTGGCGTGATTGCGGGGGCGCTGTTTGTGCTGCCTTCATTGTTCATCCTGATCGCCCTGTCGTGGATGTATATCGCCTTCGGCGAAGTACCCGTGGTGGCCGGCCTCTTCTATGGGATCAAGCCCGCCGTGACGGCCATTGTGGTGCAGGCGGCCCATCGAATCGGCTCTCGGGCTTTGAAAAATAATTGGCTGTGGGCGATAGCGGCGGCGTCATTCACCGCCATCTTCGCGTTCAATGTGCCGTTCCCGTTGATTGTGCTGGGGGCCGCATTGATCGGTTATGTTGGCGGACGCCTGGCGCCCGAGAAGTTCAGAGCCGGTGGCCATGGCGCTGCGAAAAAATCCTTCGGTCCGGCCTTGATTGATGATGACACCCCGTCCCCGGTACATGCCCGGTTCAGTTGGTTAAAACTGGCAATGCTGGCCCTGATCGGCGCCGCACTGTGGGCGTTGCCAATGGGGATTTTGACCGCCCTCTTTGGCTGGGAAGGCACCTTGACCCAGATGGGCTGGTTCTTTACCAAGGCGGCGTTGCTGACCTTTGGTGGAGCCTACGCTGTGCTCCCGTATGTCTATCAAGGCGCGGTCGGTCACTATGGCTGGCTAACCCCGACGCAGATGATCGACGGCCTGGCGCTGGGCGAAACCACACCCGGGCCACTGATCATGGTGGTGGCCTTCGTCGGTTTTGTCGGGGCCTATGTCTCGCAATTATTCGGGGCTGATCAGGTGTTTCTGGCGGGGGCTGTAGCTGCCTCCTTGGTGACATGGTTCACCTTCCTGCCTTCGTTCCTGTTCATCCTCGCGGGTGGCCCACTGGTGGAGTCGACCCACAACGAACTCAAATTCACTGCGCCACTGACCGCCATTACCGCCGCAGTGGTGGGCGTGATTCTCAATCTGGCATGCTTCTTCGGCTACCACGTGCTTTGGCCAAAGGGCTTCAGCGGCAGCCTCGACTGGCCTTCAGCGTTGATCGCGATTGCCGCCGCGACTGCCCTGTTTCGCTTCAAGCGGGGCGTTATCCAGGTGTTGCTGGCCTGTGCGCTCGTGGGCCTGGCAGTGCATCTACTGCGCTAGAGAGCATTTGTGTCTAAAGAATCACGGGCCATTCATACTGTCCGCCCACTACTCATTTCTCCAAGATCGACATCCATGCCTGAAGAGTTCGAAGTCCCCAGCCCACACGAGCAACATATTGAGCACACCACCCATCATGCGCATGCACAAGGCGACGGCTTTGCCAGCAAGGTTGCGGTCATGACGGCCATCATGGCGACCGTCGGCGCCCTGATGAGCTACCAGGCCGGCTCAACGGAGAATGAGGCGGCCATGGACAAAAACAACGCCGCCATCCAGAAGACTGAAGCCGCCAACGAATGGAATTACTACCAGGCAAAGTCCAGCCGGCAGAGCCTGTCGGACCTGGCGAGCCATCTCCCGGGGCTGGATTCGGCCCACTATGCCTCCGAGGCGCGGCGGTACGGTGAACAGAAAGAGGAGGCGCGCAAGAAGGCTGAAGCACTCGAACAAGGGGCACGCGAGTGGGACGAGAAGTCAGAGCAGGTGCTGCATCAGCATCACCGCTGGGCCCAGGCGATGGTGGCGATTCAAATAGCCATTTCGCTGGCAGCCATTACCTTGCTGACGCGTAAGGAATGGCTCAAGCGGGTCTCGTTTGGTGCCGCCGGTGTTGGCGTCATGTTGGGTTCGCTGGCCTGGTTGCATATCTAAGCGAGGCGATCAGAAGATCGCCCCTTGAATGTTGGTGCTTGCTTTTGGCCGATCGGTCGTTCTCCCTGTCAAGGGCAAGCCAAAGCAGATCGACCCGCAGAACCTACGACCCGGCTTGCGCCGAACGGCCGCCCAGGATTACTTCAGTTTCGCCAGCATGGCCACGGCGACTGCCTTGGCCGACTGTGGGTTCTGGCCGGAAATGACCTCGCGGTCTTCGATCACGTTCTCGCTCCATGGCTTGGCTTCGGAGAAGTGAGCACCGGCTGCCGTGAGGCCATCCTGTGGGAACAATTTCATATGGCCGCCGCCGAGGAAACCTTTGGCCTGCTCCTCTTCAGCGTCGGTAAAGGCGGTGACTTTGTAGCCCTTGTAAATCCAATTGGCTGGCGCTGCCGGCTGTTTGCCCGATTCCAGCGCGGAGACAAAACCGTGCGCGTCCGGGATCGCCGACAACATGGCGATGGTGCCATGGCAGGTGAAGCCGGTGATCCTGCCTTTTTCATGGAAGTTGGTCAGCAGTTGGCCCAGTTGCTTGTCCTTCAGCAGATCCTGCATCGGGATATGGCCGCCAGGCACGAATACAGCATCGAACTTGTCGTAGCCGATTTTCTGAACCTGCGCGAAGCTGATTGCCGGCGAGTCGCTCTTCGAGGTCAGCTTCAGCGTGGCCAGCAGCGCGAGACTTTCCTGACGGGCCTTTTCATCGCCGCCCCAGAAGCTCACATCATTGGATTTCTGGTCCGCGGTTGGCGCCTTGCCGCTAGGGGTGGCAAATATGACGGTTTGACCCGCCGCGATGAAGGTCTGCACCGGTTGCATTAATTCGTTCAGGAAGAAACCTGTTTGCATGACCTTGCCGTCTTTCAGGTCCAGTTGAGCCTGATCCGACAGTACAACCAATACCGTGCCGGCGTTGGCATAGTTGGCGGCAGCGGCCAGCAAGGCGGCAATAATGGTTTTTTTCACGCGATTCTCCAGTAGGAATGGTTTGATGTGGCCATCTTATTACTAGAGCAGACAGCGATAGAGCCCCTGAATTGAATTTCACTTATTACATTGAGTAATCAATAGTTGGGCTTGGCCTGCCAGTGCGGATCGGCAGCTATGGAAAGTCAGTCGCCCATCGCCCCCAGGAGCCACTGCCGAAAAATCTCGGCAGCGGCAGAACGCTTGCGGTGCTTGAGCGAGACAAGGAATTCTCCATTGCCTGTCACGCATTCGAAAGACGTAACCCGTTGCAACTCTCCCTTGGCCAGCGCCTCATCCCCCATGAACGTCCACGCCAGGCCGATGCCCATCCCTTGCTGAACGGCGCGATACGCCAACGTCAACTGGTTAAAGACCGGGGCTTTGTCCCGCGCGGCGTAGTCGATGCCGAAGTGACCGAACCATTGATGCCAGTCCAGGCACTGCCAGGCGCACGTGTCGATCTGCACCAGGTTGGCCTGCGCCAATTGCTCTAGCGTCTTGATCCCCGCGACATCCAGTGAAGGATGAGCCACCGCATAGACGATTTCCGGGAGCAGGAAATCGCTGTCCAGCGAAGGCCATTCGCCAGAACCGTAGAGAATGCCCACGTCGAAATCATTGAGGCTGGCTTCATCGAACTCGTTGATCGCGTGAACGTGCACGGCGATGTCGGGGTACGCCTTGTTGAATTCAATCAGCTTGGGGAACAGCCAGAATTGGGCCAGGGCATGGGTCGCCAGTACCGAGACCGCGTTGGACTGATGGACATTGCGAATGCGCGTGACGCTTTGGTACATCGTGTTCAGGAGCACGTTGACGGTCATCAGCAACTCATCGCCTGCGCCGGTCAACTTGACACCCCGTGGTTTGCGCTCGAAAAGCGCAACGCCCATGCAGTCCTCAAGCTGGCGCATCTGTTTGCTCACGGCGCTCTGGGTCAGAAACAGTTCGCCCGCTGCCCCCGTGAAGCTGGCGTGTCGTCCCACGGCTTCAAACGTGATCAGGGTCTCCAATGGCGGCAAGGTACGCAGGTAACGGTTGATGAGGATTCTCCCGGGCTGGTGACTGTGACTCGACATTCCTGACGGGAATGGGTGGCCAACTATTTATCGCAGGTGGCGCTTATATACCATGGCTAGAATGCCGCTAAACAGCCTGCCAGAGCCGAGATAATGAACAGTGGGATTGTGTTTGCGATATTGGCGGGTGCCATCTGGGGTGGGGTGATTCTTGCCCCTTCGCTGCTGCCGGAATTCAATGCCGTGCTGATCAGCAGTGTGCGATTTGCCCTGTACGGGCTGATCTCGCTCCTCGTGGCGCTGCCGATTGCATCCCGTCTGCTGTCGCGATTGACGCGCAGCGACGCCTTGATGCTGCTGCGTTTGTCATTGACCGGCAATGTCCTGAACTACGCGCTGTTGGGCGCTTCCGTACAACTGAGCGGGGTGACGGCGGCCGCTCTGATCAACGGCATGATGCCGGTTGCCATTACCTTTCTGGGGCGTGGCGACGCAGGGTCCCTGCCCCTGACAAAGCTTAAGCTGCCCCTGTTGCTGGTATTCCTGGGCATCGTATCGGTCAGTCTGGAACACTCAGGCGCACAGGCGGCCAGCACCTCGGTTTTTTCCCAGTTGCTGGGCCTGGCCTGCGGGTTCAGCGGTGTTGTCTGCTGGTCGTGGTACGCCACCCACAATGCCCGTTATCTCAAACAAAGCCATTTCAACAGCAGCGAATGGTCGACACTATTGGGTATCGTGACGGGCATCGTAGCGGTCGTGTTTGGTTTCGCTGCCTTGATGCTGTTTCCGAACCTGGTGCCCGCTCAGGTAGAAAGCAGCCGCTGGATGGCTTTGCTGTGGGTCTGCCTGTTCCTTGCACTTTGTGGCTCGTGGGTGGCCAATGGACTGTGGAATGCCTGTTCGCGTCGAATGGCCACGTCATTGAGTGGCCAGATGATCGTGTTCGAAACGCTGTTTGCCTGCGTGTACGGTTTTCTGTTCAGCCAGCGGGTGCCTGGCATGATGGAAGTGATCTCGATCGTGTTGTTGGTGGGTGGGGTGGTCTGGGCGGCGAAGCGTCACCGAATGGTGCCGGTGAACCATACCGAGCCGTAGCTGCTGTTGGCCGATGCCAGCCGATGCTGACCCGCCGGGAGGCTGTTTAATGAACATGCCCAAAATGGGACTTCCTGGATTTCATTGGAGATATTCAGCATTGGCCTTTAACACTCAGAATTTCACTCTGCCCTCGGGACTCAAGCTGCTGCTGACGCTATGCGCGATAAGCCTGCTTGGCTGTTCACGTAGCGAGGAGGCAGGGCAATGTCGTGCGGCGCCGCTAGCGCCTGTTCGACAGGTGGTCATCATCGGCATCGACGGCCTGCGTACCGACGCGGTCAACCCGGCACTGGCCCCTTTCCTGTCCCAGTTGGCCGAGTCCAGGGGTTTGGCTTGGGGGAAGGTCGATGTCAGCAACGGCCGCACGCAACAGACTTATTCCGCGCCTGGTTGGATCAGTGTGCTCACGGCAAGTTGGGCAAGCGCACATGGCATTGTTGATAACGACAGCCCAGGTCCCGTCAAAAGCCAAACCGTGTTTGAGCGTCTGCAAACCCGCAAGGCCGATAGCCGCAGCCTTCTCATTACCTCCTGGAAGCCGCTGTACGATTTGGTCGAGGGGCGTTTGCAGGGTTTGCCGGGGTTACACCATGCGGCGTTTTTGCGCAAAAACGATACAGCGGTCGAACAGGAAGTATTGACCACCTGGCGTACATGCCAGCCCGATCTGGCTTTCATTCATCTCGATGCAGTAGACGACGCGGGCCATCACGGTGCTTTCGACCCGTCTGATCCGGGCTACGCTGCGGCCGTGCGAGAAACAGATGCCCGCATTCGTCGCCTCTGGGAGAAGGCATTTGCATCCCCCTCCCCCCAGGGTGCAACGCCTCAGCGCCTGGTCGTTTTTATCAGCGATCACGGGGGCATCGGCAACAAGCACGGCCGCTATTCAGAAGCTGAACGCTGGGCGCCACTGCTGGCGATATCGCCATCTGGCTATCCTGCCGTGAAGATCAGCGAGTTGGTTGATATTGGTCAGACTTCGCTGGATTTCGTCCAGTGAGGGTTGGAGAATTGGCCCAGCCCTCCCCGGCGTTCTGCCGAACCAACACCCTCCCAAAAATCAGCTCGGTGCATAGCCGACGGTCTCAGCGACTGAGCTTGCTAATCTTTGAACCCTGCAATCCCACCCCAGCCATTAAGCCCTTTTGATCAAAAATGAACGCATAGATATCAGACTGAATCGTTGAAGTAGTCAGCGACTTGGCCGCGCCTGCATCTTCGACCACGATGCTTGGGCCCACGCCGACCTCAAACCCATTGCCAGTTTTCAGATCTTGCAGCGCAGAATCACTCATGAAGAACATCGCGTACCCAAATCTCTGTACGCCTGCCTGAAGGCCGTATGAGGCTGCTGTAGTCGAGTAGTACCCCGTGACTTTGCCGTTCTCGATCAATTCGCCTTCGCCATGGTGAGCGCCGGCGATGAACCCCGCTTTCACCACGTCCGGAAAAACGAGGATACCCTTGGCTTTCTGCGCGAGGGCACGCGATTTCGGTGTACTGGTGTACAAGCTCTGTAACGCTGCTTTCGCTTCCTGGTCCATCGTAGCGTCCGCAGCCTTTGTGCCAGAGGCGGAAGTTGATTGATCCATTTGGCAGCCCGCAGTGATTGCGAGGATTGAAATCATTGCCATCATTGGAAGGTATTTGATCATGAGAAATACTCCGTTTCTGCACCTGCCGTTGAGGAGCCTGAGTGATGACAGTCGCTGCGGGTCAAAGACTGACGGGGCTGACCTTTATTGCGTCGCCACTCACAGACAATAGACTTTAATCCTGATACGTGATTGGTCAAATGCTATGCAGATGTTCGCAGCAACCAGGCCTGTATGTAGGAGCGAGCTTGCTCGCGATGAACTCGACAACGCCAAGGGGCATCAGGACTCCCGCATTATCGTTGACGACCATCGCGAGCAAGCTCGCTCCTACAAAGAAGTCGCCATTCCATCCCGAGCATTCTTGTCATTTGCCAAGGCTTAGGGCAGGGTCGATACCACTGACATCTCTGCCAAAGGAGTCACCCATGTCAAAGCTATATCCCGGTATCGATCCCGAGGGGCTGGTCGAGTACTCAGTGGTCTACACCGACCGCTCGCTCAACCACATGTCGCAGTCGTTTCAAGGCGTGATGAAGAACATTTCCAGGACCCTGAAACAGGTCTACAACGCCCAGGCTGTTGCGGTGGTCCCGGGCAGCGGCACATTCGGCATGGAAGCGGTGGCGCGACAGTTTGCCACCGACCAGCAATGCCTGGTGATACGCAACGGCTGGTTCAGTTATCGCTGGAGCCAGATCCTTGAGATGGGCAACATCCCGGCGGCCACCACTGTGCTCAAAGCCCGACCGGTCGACACGGGTCGCCAGGCTGCCTACGCCCCACCCCCTCTGGACGAAGTGCTGGCAGTCATTGCGGCTTCGAGGCCGCAGATTGTGTTCGCCCCCCACGTTGAAACCTCATCCGGGATTATCCTGCCCGACGAGTACCTGCGGGCCGTCGGCGACGCCGTGCATGCGGTGGGTGGTCTGTTCGTGCTGGACTGCATCGCCTCGGGCACGATTTGGGTTGATATGCACAAATGCGCAGTCGACCTGCTGATCAGCGCACCGCAGAAAGGCTGGAGCGCCTCCCCTTGCTGCGCCCTGGTGATGTTCAGCTCGTTGGCCCTCGAGCGCATCGAGAAGACGCAGAGCAGCAGTTTTGCCTGTGACCTGAAAAAGTGGCTTCAGATCATGCAGGCCTACGAACAGGGCGGACATGCCTACCATGCGACCATGCCCAGCGATTCCCTTGCGCGGTTTAACGAAGTGATGAAAGAGACGCAAGCCTACGGTTTCGACAAGGTCCGCGACGAACAACAGACTCTGGGCGATCGGGTGCGCGCAATGTTGACCGGCAAAGGCATCAAAAGCGTGGCCGCAGCCGGCTTTCAGGCCCCTGGCGTCGTGGTGAGCTACACCGATGATGCCGATATCAAGAGCGGCAAGAAATTTGCCGACCACGGCCTGCAGATCGCCGCCGGAGTGCCGTTGCAATGCGACGAGCCGGCCGACTTCCAGACCTTCCGCATCGGTCTGTTCGGACTCGAAAAGCTGCACAATATCGAGCGCACGGTCAGCACCCTCGAGCAGGCACTGGACGAGGTGATGGTTGACTAAGTGCTCATCCTGGCGTCATCACTGTCGCATTCAAACGCGACAGTGATGTCGCCAGAAAGTCGTCAGGCGTATGAGTTGGAGGAGTAGCTATGACAGCAATCGATGTGAAATCCCGATTCGAGGCAAAGCTTCTTCGTCCGGCAAAGCCCGGCGATGATACGTCATGGGCGTTCGCAGTACTGCCAAGAGACGCGAGTGAACCGCTTCCGAGGCGAGGAAGGACGACCGTTGAAGGCACAATCAATGGGCACCCTTTCCAGGCAACCCTTGAGCCCGATGGTCAGTTGAGCCATTGGCTGAAGGTCAGTAGCGAGTTACTCGACGCCGCAGGTGTGGCCGTCGGGGATATCGTCACACTCGAGCTAACCCCTGTGAAGAAGGAACCCGAGCCTGACATTCCGGCAGATTTTGAGGAAGCACTGGCAGCCACTCCCGAGGCTCGTAAAGTCTGGAACAATACAACGACCATCGCGAGAGTAGACTGGATCCACTGGATTACTTCAGCCAAGCAACTCAAGACGCGCGAAAAGCGAATTGGTGATGCCTGCGAAATGCTTGCAACCGGCAAGAAGCAGGTTTGCTGTTTCGACCAGTCCGGCTATTACAGTAAGGCCTTCCGTGCGCCCGAGGCAGAAAATTATTAAATGGAACATTCCGTTGGAAACACCTGACAATGCGCTCCCCTCCAAAACGGCGCCCTCAGCAATCCGGTGTCGCTTGGGACTCTTCAAAATGATGCCGTAACACTGGCACCTCCCGCTAATACCCAACGTAGACACGCACTCGCCCATAAAATCCCGCCTTGCAAGCTAAATAAGTAGCTAGCTATTTGTTAATGAAAGTCTGAAGTATTCATTTGAACTTTCAGATTCTTTCGCCGCGCAACCTGTGATTAACATCGGCCCCACAGCGAACCCGCTTCGGTATCGCTCAGTGGGATCAGATGGCGCAGAAATCCGGATCCAGAGTCCCTTGCTGCCGCTGACCATTGATCGCTTGTCAGCTGGGTGCCGTCGACATGCTTTTGCAGTAGGCCCTGGGATTTTTGAGGATCACCGATGAAGCTGGAAATTTTTCGCACGCTGTGGGGTTACACCGCCAGCAAGGCTCAGGCGCTCGAGGAGTTGCTGCAAGCGGGCTTTGATGGCATGGAAGCACGCCTGCCACTGGACGCCCGCGAACGAGCGGAGTTTGGTGCCTTTCTCAAGGCCAATCGCCTGGGCTATATCAGCACCGTCTTCACCGCCTACGATGTGCTGCCGGAGCAGTCGGCAACGCCTGCCATCCACCTCGATGACCTGGACCGCAAACTCGCCTGGGCCGCCGAACTCGGCCCACGTTTCGTCAACGTGCTGGCGGGCAATGATCGCTGGTCCTTGCCACAACAAGTGGAGTTCTTTGGCCAGGCGCTGGATCTGGCGCGCAAGCACGGCCAGGTCTGCAGTTTCGAAACCCATCGCTCGCGTTCGCTGTTCAACCCCTGGGTGACCTTGGAATTGATCCGGCAACTGCCCGATCTGTTGTTCACCAGTGACATCAGCCATTGGGTCGTGACCTGCGAGCGTCTGTTGAATGACCCGGCCGATGACCTGAGCGCTTTCGTCGAACGGGTTCACCATATCCAGGCCCGTGTCGGTTACGACCAGGGGCCGCAGGTTCCGCACCCCGCGGCGCCTGAATATGCCAAAGAACTGGCTTTCCACCAGCAGCACTGGGAAAGCATCTGGCGCTCGCAGCAAGCCCGCGGTTATCAGGTCAGCACCCTGACCCCGGAATTCGGCGCCGACGGCTACCTGCATCATTTGCCCTTCACCAATGTCCCGGTCGCCGACCTGTGGTCATTGAACGTGTGGATGGGCCAGACCGAGCGCGAACACTTCGAGCGTTTCCACCACTCACGCCATCCTTAGGGAGCCGATGCGTCATGCCAGACAATAAAAATAACAGCGTCAGCACTGACCCACACAAAGCCAACTTCAACAGCATTCCGGTAGTCAACATCGCCGGCCTGTTCAGCTTTGAACTGGAACACCGCCTGGCCGTGGCCGAACAATTGGGGCGCGCCGCCAGCGAGGTCGGGTTCCTCTACATCACCGATCACGGTATCGACCCGCAACTGATTGCCAACTTGCGCAAGGCGGCCAAGGACTTTTTCGACCAGCCCTTCGACACCAAGATGCAGCACTACATCGGCACCTCGCAAACCCACAAGGGCTTTGTACCCGAAGGCGAAGAGGTCTATTCCAAAGGCAAGCCAGACCACAAGGAAGCCTTCGACGTCGGCTTCGAAGTTCCGGCCGATGACCCGCTGGTGCTGGCCAACACTCCCTTGCTGGGGCCCAATGACTGGCCGCAGCTGGCAGGTTTCAAAGCATCGGTGCAGGCCTACTATGAAGCGATCTTCGCCCTGGGCCGGCGCCTGTTCGGCGGCTTTGCCCTGACCCTGGGCCTGGACGAAAACTATTTCGACAGCCTGGTCACCCGTCCACCGTCCAAGCTGCGCCTAATCCATTACCCCTACGACGGTGCGGCCCATGACGCACCGGGACTTGGCGCCCATACTGATTACGAGTGCTTCACCATCCTGCTGGCCGACAAACCAGGCCTTGAGGTGATGAACAACCTTGGCCAATGGATCGATGCACCACCGATTGCCGATGCTTTTGTGGTCAACATCGGCGACATGCTGGAAGTGATGACCGCCGGCGCATTCGTTGCCACTGCGCACCGGGTGCGCAGCGTGAAGGAGGAGCGTTATTCCTTCCCGCTGTTTTATGCCTGCGACTATCACACCCAGATCAAACCGCTGCCCGGGTTCGCGCAGGCAGGCAACGACTACGAAGAAATCACGATCGGCGAACACATGTATGGCCAGGCGTTGCAGACTTATCAGTATCTGCGCCAGAGAGTGGCCAACGGGGACGTTCAACTGCCAGGCAAGGCACGCAAGCCCGCCAGTTTCGGACATTTGAAAAACCAGGCTCAACCGTCCTGATTGAAGTTTTCAGCTACACCCTTACCTACGCCGGAGTCAGTAAATAATGAAAAACAATAAAAAAAACCTGTTGAGCTTGGCTGTATTGGCAGCCGGCATGCTCGCTGCTTCGGCAAGCATGGCCGCGGCAGGCACGTTCAAGGTCGGTATGGAAATCACCTACCCGCCTTTCGAGTCCTATGACAAGGACAAGAACGTGGTGGGTTCGGACCCCGAACTGGCAACAGCACTGGCCAAGCACATGAACGCCAAGGTGGAGTTCGTCGACACCAAGTTCCCAAGCCTGATCCTGGGCCTGAACTCCGGCAAGTACGACGCAGTCATTTCCGGCATGTACATCACGCCGGAGCGCCAGACCCAGGCTCAGACCATCGCTTATGCCAACACGGGCGCAGCCGTCATGGTGCCCCAGGGCAGCGAGATCAATGCAAAAAAACCTGAAGACCTGTGCGGCTTGAAACTGGGCCTGGAACAGGGCACGACCTGGGTCAAGGAATTCCGCAAGCTGTCCGATGAATACTGCGTGCCGAACAACAAAGGCGCCATCACCGTCAGCGAGTACCCTTCGGCTCCCGAAGTGACCCAGGCCCTGTTGTCCAAGAACATTCAGGCCCAGGTTGAAATCGCCGGCGCCGCAAAAATGATCGCGGAAAAGACCAATGGCCGGGTGGTGATCACCACCGAGCACCCGATTTATCAGCAAACCCTGGGCATTTTCGTCAAGAAAGGTAACGACGAAACCTTCCAGGCCGTGCAGAAAGCCTTCGAGGAAGCGAAAAAGAGCGGTGAATACGCCGCTATCCTTAAGAAATATGGCCTGGAAGAGCCGACCGCCCACTAAGAACCTGCCCTTGTAGTCTGGTCATCTGCCGCCCCTGCAACGGTGCGGCAGATGGAGGTGCCCTATGCAATTCGATTGGTCGTACTTTCTCTCGCTGTTCTCCCTGCCAGACTTCTGGCACGCCTGCGTCACGGTGATCCAGCTCAGTGCCCTGGCCTGGTTCATCGGCATGCTGCTGGGTTTTGTCCTGGCCACGGCCAAGCTGTCCCACTCGCCCTTGCTGCGCATTCCCGCAGCGGTCTACATCTGGTTCTTCCGCAGCATCCCGTTACTGGTGCTGGTGGTCTTCGTCTACAACTTGCCGCAATTGTTTCCCGGTAGCGGACCGATTCTGTCGAACCCCTTCTACTCCGGCTTGCTGGCCCTGGTGGTCACCGAAGCGGCGTACATGGCGGAAATCCATCGTGGCGGCCTGATCTCCGTGGCCAAGGGCCAGAAGGAAGCCGCGCGCGCGCTGGGTGTCGGCCTGTTCGGCATGCAACGCTTGATCATCATCCCCCAGGCTTTCCGTATTTCGCTGCCCACCCTGATCAATGAATACATCACGGTGGTCAAGCTGACATCGCTGGTCTCGGTCATCTCCCTGACCGAAATCCTCACCGTCGGCCAGCGCCTCTATGCCACCAACTTCCTGGTGATGGAAACCCTGGCGGCGGTAGGCGTCTACTACGTGTTGATCGTCACCGTGTTCGGCTTTTTCCTGCAGCGTCTGGAGCGTTATCTGGACCTGAACTTCCGCAAGCCGCACACACTCGACGCGGCCACCATCGCCAAATTCAAGGCCAGCGCCGAAGCCTTGCCCGACAATGCACGCAAAGCCGCCGGCAATAACACGACGCCCATCCTGCAACTCAAGAACATCCAGAAGAGCTATGGCACACACAAGGTGCTGCTGGGCATCGACCTGAATGTCGAATACGGCCAGGTGGTCTCGATCATCGGGCCATCCGGCTCCGGTAAAACCTCGTTGATCCGTACGGTCAATGGCCTGGAAAGCATCGACACGGGCGACATTCAATTGTTCGGCGAAACATTCATCGAAGCATCGGACAAACCCGACAGCTCCCGCCTGCGCAAAGGTGTGCGGCACATCGGCATGGTGTTCCAGAACTTCAACCTGTTCCCGCACCGCACCATTCTCGACAACGTCACGCTGGCACCGCGTTACCATGGCCAGCCGGGCGAACTGAGTGAACACCGCGCCTACGCGCTGCTGGACAAGGTCGGTCTGCTGGCCCATGCCCACAAGTACCCGCACCAGCTCTCCGGTGGCCAGCAACAGCGCGTGGCGATCGCCCGGGCCCTGGCGATGGAGCCGCAGGTCATGCTGTTCGACGAGCCGACCTCGGCCCTCGATCCGGAACTGGTCAACGACGTGCTGAACGTGATCCGCGACCTGGCCAAGGAAGGCATGACCATGCTGATCGTGACCCACGAAATGGACTTTGCCATGTCGATATCCGACCGGGTCGTGTTCATGGAGAACGGTATTATCCAACTGGATGCTGCACCTGAAACCATACTGTGCGATGCCGAAGGCGAGCGAGTGCGGCGCTTCATGGGCATCGCTGCCCGATCGCCAAACCTGTCGGCAACGGTGGATCACGCATGAATCGGCGATCCCTTTCTTTGAGCTTCGATCTTTCAGGAAAACACGCATGAATCTTGGAATAGCAGGACGCTGGGCGCTGGTGTGCGCCGCCAGCAAAGGCCTGGGTAAAGCCTGCGCACAGGCGCTGGTCAGCGAAGGCGTGAACGTGGTGATTACTGCACGGGGCGAACAGACGCTGAATGAAACAGCCCGTCAGCTCAGGGCGATCAATCCTGAAGTGACGGTCATTGCCGTGGCCGGCGACATTTCGACACCCGAGGGTCGGGCGGCAGCGCTCAAGGCCCACGAGCATTTCGATATTCTGATCAACAATGCCGGTGGCCCTCCTCCCGGGGATTTCCGCGAATGGAACCGCGATGCCTGGCTCAAGGCACTGGATGCCAACATGCTCACCCCGATCGAGTTGATCAAGGCAACGGTAGACGGGATGGCGGCACGCGGATTTGGCCGAATCATCAACATCACGTCGAGTGCCGTGAAGTCCCCTATCGAAAGCCTGGGTCTGTCCAATGGCGCGCGCAGTGGCCTGACCGGTTTTATCGCAGGACTTGCCCGGCAGGACAGCATTGCCAGTCGCAATGTGACGATCAACAACCTGCAACCGGGCTCATTCGACACCGATCGACTGCGCGACAACCTGGTCGCGGCCGCCGAAGAGTCGGGGCTGGACAGTGAGGCATTTCTCAGCGAATGCCGCCACGAAATACCGGCCAAACGCTTCGGCTCACCCGAGGAGTTCGGGGCGCTTTGCGCCTTCGTTTGCAGCAGCCATGCGGGCTACCTGACCGGGCAGAACCTGTTGATCGATGGCGGGGCCGTTCGTTCCAGTCAATAACAACGAGCCGCCTCGTCAGTCATCAAGGCTGATGAGGCGGGCCGCCGGCGAGCTTGCCGGCGACACCGAATTCGACGGGTGTCTTTGTGTAAAACAAGGCGATCTCTTCGCCCTCAAGTCGCTCGAACAGCCGAACGGATTCCTCTTCGGTCATGACCAGGCGAACCTCGGTTGGCTGATCAGCCAGCTCAAAAAAATGCGATGAATGCAGTTTCCCGGAATGCCCGAAGCCTTCGATTCCGGTTGCCAGGGTGGCTCCGCGCAATCCCATTTCCTTGGCCAGATCAACCAGCCAGTCACCGAGCATTTTTCCGTGATGACGACGGTTCTGCTGGGTGAAGAAAATCACCAGAAAACCTTTCATGACTGATCACCTCTTTAGCGTGTGGCAATCCATTGAAGCGCGTGCAAAAGAGAGACGCAATGATGTTGCTGCTTTAACTTTTTTTCGCCATTGCGAAATTGCACTCCTTTTGACCACCCGTTTGCATTCGACTGACCAGTCATTTGAATTCGCTCTGACCACCAATTGCATCGGATTTGACCAGCATGCTTCGTGGCAATGACCGGTTGAATCCACAGCCAAGAGCGGTCAGTCAAATTTTTTGATTCCAAAGTAAAATGATTTCTGGCCGGGTAATGGGGGGCTAGATGTTGTAAGGACGCGCCCAGCAAGTGAGCACCAGGCGCTAAAATACTCTCCACTTATTATGTTCTGCAGAGATTTGACTTGTAGAGATATGCCTATTGAGACGCTACATCCATATGAGACTTTACTGCGGTGAGCCCAGGTTGTCCTTCCAGTGTCTGAACATTGTCCAGCGTTCTCTCAAGCCATTCGGGATGATCACTCAGCCACTTTTTCACGGCAGCACGTGGTGCGAGGCCGCCATTGATCACGTAGTCCATCATGGTGTTTTCGGCATCTATAGAAAACTCCAGATTCTTCAGCAATCTCCCCACGTTAGGGCAATCATCCAGATATCCCGCGCGCACGTCGGTCCGCACTGACGATGCGCCGTAATTCTCTCCGTAATACTTATCGCCACCTGACAAATATTCCAGCTCAATATTTTTGTTCATTGGATGAGGCGCCCATCCCAGAAACACGATCCAATCGTTCTTTCTTATTTGCCTGCCGACCTGAGTCAGCATGCCCTTCTCACTTGACTCAACCAAGCTCCAGCTGCCCAGGTTATATGCATTATCCGCGATAAGGTTCTGGATCGGTTTGTTTCCGCCAGGCTCAACCCCATAGATTTTCCCGCCAAATTTTTCTTTGTAAGTGTCCAGGTCGGCATAGCTTTTAACACCTTGCTCATAGACGTATCGCGGAACCGCCAAGGTAAATTTTGCGCCGGTCAGGTTCACTCGCACGGTCTGAATAGACTTGTTGTTGTAGTAGGGCTGAGCCGCCTCGATCAACGCCGGATCCCATGTCCCCAGGAACACGTCGATGCTCTTGCCCTCCATCGCCTTGTAGGCAATACCCGTCGACAACGTAATGACTTTTGGGGCGTAACCCAGTCCTTCCAGTACTGCTGTGGTCAAGGAAGTGGTCAAAGCGATGTCGGTCCATCCCACCTCTGCGAACTGAGGCGTGCGGCATGCCGCAGAGTCCGCTGCGCCGGCAATTCCCTGGAATGTCATCAACAGCACGGCACAACCGATAGCACTGCTTTTCATATTGGATCCCCTTGGTTCTCTTGTTTTTTGGAGAACCTAGTGATAACTTTTTTTCATTCATCGTCCAATGAAAAAAAGAGCACCTACATGCCAAAGGTCGGAATGCAAGAAATCAGAAAAAAGCAGCTCGTCGAAGCGACGCTCACCCTTATTGGTGAGCAGGGCATGGCAGGTACGAGCATGGCCCAGGTCAGCGCCCGCGCCGGGTTGGCCAACGGCATCGTCCACCATTATTTTTCAGACAAGAATGCTTTGCTTGAAGCCACCTTGAGAGAGCTGAACAAACGCATAAATGCCGAAATTTTTGCGCGCCTGCGAACGTCCACAACGCCTGCGGGGCGTGTTCTTGCGTTTGTAGACGGAAACGTCAGTGCCTTGAATCTGACAAAAGAAAACGTCGCGGCCTGGCTGGCTTTCTGGGCCCAGGTACCTCAGTCCGCGAAATTGCAGCGGATACAAAACGTCGTCGCGCGGCGAAGCCACTCATTACTTTTTTATGCCTTGTCAAAGACCATGGATAAGACAGCAGCCCACACCAAAGCGCAGATGATCGCGATTTTCATCGACGGTTTATGGCTGAGGGCTGCGGTCGATTGCAGCCCAGACACGATTGATGATTCGCGTCGCTTGGCTTACGAATTTCTCAACAACGTGCTTGGTTATGATCTGGAGGCGTAGTAATGACACCTGAAGAGTATAAAAGTCTTGATGCCGTTGGCCTTGTTCAATGGTTGCAGTCCGGAAAAGTCTCTCCATTGGAACTGGTGAACCTCGCAGCCAGAGAAATTGAAACTCAGGACCCAACCCTGGGTGCGGTCGTTGCAATCGATATCGAAGGCGCGCAACGAGTGGCGCTAGATCCCAAGACTGGACCACTCTCGGGTGTACCCATCCTGATAAAGGACACCAACATTGATGTAGCAGGTTTTGCAACCCGGCACGGGTCTCGTTTATACGAGGACGCCGCACCGGCGCAGATCGACAGTGAATTTGTGCGTCGATTGCGCAAAGCCGGGGCAATTATTCTCGGGAAAACCAAAACGCCCGAGTTCGCAGGGGACTTTGTCACAGAGCCTGAATGGCAAGGCCCATGTCGGAACCCGAGAAATCCGCAGTACGCTTCTGGCGGATCAAGTGGTGGCTCGGCGAGTGCAGTAGGCGCGGGAATGGTACCTGTCGCGCATGGCACCGACTGCGGTGGGTCCATCAGGGTTCCAGCTTCCGTTTGTGGCGTGGTTGGGCTGAAGCCAAGCAGGGGACGCAATCCTGTGGGCCCTCATGTCGGTGAGTTTGTTGGAGGCCTCGATTGCGAGCATGTACTGACCAGGACTGTTCGTGATACCGCATTGCTGCTGGACGTCCTGTCAGGCTATGAACCGGGTGCACCCTATGCCGCCCCTCCTGCACCGGCCTCATGGCTGGAATCCCTGAAAGCAAAATCACCACGATTGAAGATCGCTTTCGCCTGCTACCGTCCAGATGGTTCGAGTATCGATAATGCCATTCACACAGCCATTTTGAACGCCGTTGATTTCTTGAGTAAGGACGGCCATGAATTACGGCCGTTCAAATGGCCAGACATGAACAACGCCGGTGCAGCTGCTGCACTATTCTGGCAGATGGAAATAGAGGCGTTGATGGAACACCAGGCGCGAACTCGTGGGTTTCCGATCTCTGATAAGGATGTTGAATGGATCACGTATGAGTTTTACAAATGCTCGCGCCGGAGAACGGCACTGGATGTTCACCATGCCCGTGCCACGCAGAACAAAGTCAGTCGTGACATGGCGGATAGCTTCACAGGCATAGATGTCCTTATCACGCCTACCGTAGCGCTTGCTCCACCGTTGATAGGTGGCTTTGTAACCACGGGGGAAAGGCATTTGGACGAGTGGTACAAAAACGCTTACGCATTTTCTCCTTTCACCGAAGTTTTCAACTTGACTGGCCAGCCGGCCATAAGCATTCCCGTAGGGATCATGGAGAATGGCCTTCCAATTGGGATGCAAATTGTTGGAAAGTTTGGTGATGAGGAGACTGTTCTCAGACTCGCAAGTGAAATTGAAAAAAGCTCACTAGCGACGAGTCTATTTTCAAAGGTTTGATCTCGCATATAGCTGTCCTTCACGAGGGGCAGCTATGGGTCGACTACGGCCCTTCGCGACAGGCTGTAATCGGCCAATTGCCGCCGTTCGCCATTACCGTTACGTACTTATTCAAACCGCCTCTCCGGGCCGAAAAACAGTCACTACCCACCTGGCCGACTTAGTTAGCAGGACAGATGACCGTCGGCTGCGGATCGCCAGGGTCGAACGGCTAACTCGACAGCGCCCCGTCAGGAGGAGTGCAAACTGGCGCTCGAGCTGAAAAGCCCAAGGATGAAATCGCGCGCATGAACGATGCGCGGATTGCGCATCGAGGCTTTGTTCCACACCAGGTACAGGTTGTTGGTAGGCGCGTCTTTTCCAGGGGTGAGCGAAACCAGTCGTC
This sequence comes from Pseudomonas izuensis, assembly GCF_009861505.1. GTDB lineage: Bacteria > Pseudomonadota > Gammaproteobacteria > Pseudomonadales > Pseudomonadaceae > Aquipseudomonas > Aquipseudomonas izuensis. The sequence continues at coordinate 41,199 of NZ_WTFT01000049.1, forward strand.
CTGACTCCAGTGCTTCGGCGCACTGGTAGTCGGGCAGCACGCTCCACCCCTGCCCCTTGATGACCAGATCCTGGACGATGCGAAGATCGGGGATGGTCAGCGCCGCCTGCAGCGTCGGCGCGAACTGGAACATGGCTGCCCAGACCGGCCGGATCAATGGCAAGTCCTCGTCATAGGCGATGAGCGGGAGACTCGCCAGCCGCTCCGCAGTCGGGTGTTTGCCGAGCTGGCTGGCAATCTGCGGCGCCAGCACGAGGAGAAAACGCTCGGTAAGCAGCCTGGCGAATCCGTGCGAATGTTCATCCGGCATGGAGGCGGTGATTGCCAGGTCGGCGGTAGAGGCATTGAGAAGGTTGTAGATACGCTCCCGGTTGCCGGTATGCACGCGGATCCTGAAGCCTTGGGCCATCAATGGCGCCAGCCCCGCTGCGAGCTTCGCATAGATGAAATCGGAGGGTCCGGCGATATGTAGGGTGCCGCCCCCCTCGCTGCCAAGGCGGTATGAGGCCAGTCGCATTTCCAGGCCGTCGAGCATTGGTCCGATCGCACGTGCCAACTCATCGGCCGCCTCCGTCGCCGTGACGCCTCGGGCACGCCGCACGAACAGGGGCTTGCCGACAAATGCCTCCAATGCCTGGATGTGCTGGGACGCCGCAGGTTGCGTCATGCTCAACGCCTCCGCCGCCCGGGTGAACGACTGCAGCCGATAGGCCTCGATGAAGGTCCGAAGATGGTCCAGATGGCTCATGAAGTCATCGTGTCGCAGCCCGCGACACCCTCGCGACAGGGATCCGTGTGATAACGGCAGGGTACGACGCGGGTAGTGCCTGGTCGAGCGATAAAAAAATTTATCCAATGGGGAAGAAATAGTAATTTTTTCAATTCCTGGGGGACCTCTACGATTCGTGCCAGTCGCGGCATCACGCCGCCTACATTACGGTCGAGAGATCCCTCATGCCATTTGTCGTTTACATCTTCACGCTCAGTGCCTTCGCCCTCGGCCTTGCGGAGTTCGTTCCCATCGGTCTGACCGACGTCATGGCGCACAACCTGAATATCGATATCGAACAGGTCGGCAGCGCCGTGACTACCTATGCACTGGGCGCAACCTTAGCCGCCCCGGTCTTGACGGCTTTGACTGCAGGTTGGTCGCGCAAGCGCGTCATGCTGACGACCGTTCTGGTCTTCACCGTCGGTAGCCTGGCCGCGGCCATTGCGACGAATCTGTCTACCCTGCTGATCGCGCGCTTTGTCGCAGGCATGGGCCACGGTCTGTTCCTGGCGGTTGCCTCCAGCACGGCGGCGCGCCTCGCGGGCCCGAAGAAGGCTGGTAGCGCGGTGGCCGTCGTGTTCGGTGGCTTCACCATCGCCATGGCAGTCGGCGTGCCGGTCAGCACTTACCTGGGGGGCGTGATCTCTTGGCGCCCGGTGCTCGGCGCGATCGGGGCATTCGGTGCATTGGGCTTCCTCGGCTTGTTGCTGGGCATGAAGGAACCGCCAAAGGCGCAGAGCCGTGAATCCGACTCCGTGGGCCAGGCCTTGAAGGCAATCTTCAACCCGGTCCTGCTATTCGCCGCCCTCGTGACGGTCCTGGGCTATGCCGGCTCGTTCACGGCCTATACCTACATCGCCCCGCTGCTCACTGAGGTGACGCACGTCAGCAGCCACACCGTCGGCATCTTCATGCTCGTCTATGGCGTGCTTGCCGCGATCGGCAACGTGATCGGCGGCAAACTGAGCGACCGACTCGGGGTAAACCGGGCGAGCGTAGCCTTGATCGCCGGCATTGCGATCATCACCTTGGGCATGTGGGGATTCGCCTCATCAGCGGTCGCGATGGGCATCCTGGTCGCACTGTTGGGCATGTTCACCTTCGCCGCGGTGCCGGCCCTGCAAGCCCGCCTGATCGGCATTGCCGAACAGCATGCACCGCACGCCCACAGTGTGGCCGCCGGACTGAACATCGCCGGGTTCAACTCCGGTATCGCGCTGGGCTCGCTGGTGGGCGGTACGACGCTCGGCACGCTGGGCGTTACGTACACCGGCCTCGCGGGTGCCTTGATTTCGGCCTTGGGCCTCGTAGTGCTGCTCGTGCAACTGGCGCGTAGCGGCGGTGTCGAGTACCGCGCCGTCAGTGGCGTTGGCCACTGAACTCTGATGACTGGAAGGTAATGACCATGACAACCCCCAACAATCCTGCCCCCACGCGCATCACCGTACAGATTCCGACGGCGTCGGGCGACGCGATCGAAGCGTGGGTCTACCTGCCTGCAGGCAGTGGCCCCCACCCTGTCGTGGTGATGGCCCACGGCATCGGCGCCATCAAGGCAGGAGGACTGTCCCCGTTCGCCGAGCGCTTTCGCGAGGAGGGATTCGTCGCCATCGCCTTCGACTACCGCAATTTTGGAGGCTCCGGTGGACAACCACGCGAAGTACTCTCCGTCCCGCGTCAACGTGCGGACTACAGCACCGTCATCGGCTGGGCCGTTGCGCAGCCTTACATCGACCCACGCCAGGTCATTGTTTGGGGCACTTCGTTTGCCGGCATGCATGTCGTCGAACTGGCTGCCTGTGACACTCGTGTGGCTGGAGCGATCGCTCAGGCCCCACTCACCGACGGCTTGGCCGCGGCGTTGATGGCCCCACCCAAGATCGGAATTCGCCTCTTCGGGCTGGCGTTGCTCGATCTTTTCGGCTCCCTGTTCGGCCGCCAGCCGATCTACATTGCAGGTCACGGGAAACCCGGAGATCTGTCCATTGGTGCCACGCCTGACGGCCTGTTCGGGGAGAGGCTCATGACCCCGAAGGATGGGACACCATGGCACGACCGCGTGGCCGCGCGGTCTCTGCTGAGCTTCTCGTGGCGCCGCCCCGTGCGCCGCGCCGCTTCAGTGCGTGTTCCCTTCCTGCTGGTCGTCCCGCAGGCAGACGCCATCGCGCCGGTGCCTGCCGCGCTTGAGGTCGCACGCAGGGCACCACGGGCTGAATTGTTCCGCAGCGCCGGTGGTCACTACGACGTCTACGAAGGTGGGGCAGGATTTGCTGACGTGTTGCGCACGGAGGTCGAGTTCCTCCACCGGCACGCCGGGACTTCTGCCAAAAAAAATGACGGGGCCTGAAGCCCTTTCCGGAGCTTGGTTCGACTTGTGGGAAAAGATTTAGCGCGTGTGGGCGTCCGTTTGTGGGTGCAAATGGATCATCCGTTTCAAATCGGTCGAGCGTCCGAGATGGATCGTTCTCTGCCGGTCATTACCACAAATTTTGCTGATCAAATCCGATGCAAATGGCTGGTTAGGTCGAATGCAAATGGGTGGGCAAGTCCGTGCAAGCGCGCAGCCATCACCCGGCGTGCCATGGCTTGCCACGTAAAAGCCTACATAAGGAATTTCACATAACGAACATGTTCTTCACGACATGGGCGAGGTTGGCCCGGTTCTCTAGCATGGGCTGCGTACTTCCCCGGTGTCACTCCCATGTCAAGGAGAACTGAAATGTCCACGGCCGCCATCGCCTGCCAGTCTGTTACCTGGAACCCGATCACCAAAACCAGCACCTTCACCGCACAAGATCGCGAGATCCTCAGCCAGCACTGGCACCCCGTCGCTTTTTCAGCGGACGTGACCGACAAGCCGTATGCCGTCACCCTGCTGGACGAGCCCGTCGTGCTCTACCGTGCAGGCGGCAAATTGAATGCCGCCCGCGATATCTGCAGTCATCGTGGTGCGCCACTGAGCAAGGGCTGGGTTCAGGGCGAGAACATCATTTGCCCCTATCACGGGTTGCACTTCGGCACCGATGGCCGCTGTACGCGCATTCCATCGGAGCCCAATGCCAATCTCACCGAGCGCCATCGCATCCAGATATACTCGACCCGCGAAGACTACGGGATGATCTGGGTATTGATGTCTGGCACCAGTGCGCCCTTCGCGCAAATGCCGTCCTGGCATGACGACCACTTCCAGCGCATCCTTCCGCCCTCGATTGACATCGCCGCCTCGGCCGGCCGCCAGGTGGAGGGCTTTATCGACGTCGCCCACTTCGCCTGGATTCACCACGAAGCCTTTGCCGAACGCGACAATCCGGTGGTGCCCACCTACAAGGCCGAAGTCACGCCGTACGGGTTGCACGCCGAATACATCAGTAGCGTCAGCAATTTCCCCAAGAGCATGCAGCACCGCGCCCCGGAAGGCTTTCTCTGGAGCCGCACCTTCGATGTCTTTGCGCCGTTCACCGCCCGGTTGACCGTCAACTTTCCCGATCCGGAACACCGCCTGGTGATTCTGAACGCGGCCAGCCCGATCTCGGCGCGCAAGACACGCATGTTCTGCGCTATTACGCGCAACTTCGACAAGGAGATGCCGCTGGATGACGTGTACGCCTTCAACCAGCAGGTGTTCGAAGAAGACCGCGACATCGTCGAACTGTGCCGCCCGGAAGACTTGCCGCTGGACCTTTCGCTGGAAATCCATATTCCCGCCGATCGCTCCTCCACCGCCTATCGCCGCGCCTTGAGGGCGCTCGGCCTGGGCCGTGCCTTCACCAGCTGATGACCTGACTGCCAACCGATTGATGGGAGCAACGACCATGTATAAGTGGGAATGTCTTGTGTGCGGCTTCGTCTACGATGAAGCCACCGGTATGCCGGAGCACGGCATCGCGGCGGGTACCCGTTGGGAGGACGTGCCGGACGACTGGTTCTGCCCGGATTGCGGCGTGGGCAAGGCCGATTTTGAGATGATCCGGGTCCCGGTCGATGCACTTGTAAATCACCCGGCGAGCCAACCCGACCCGGTGATCATTCTGGGATCGGGTCTGGCCGGTTACACCGTGGCCCGTGAGCTGCGCAAGCTGGACACCGAGATACCGATCATGATCGTGACGCGCGATGGCGGGGAGTTTTACTCCAAGCCCGCGCTGTCCAATGCCTTCCAGACAGGGCGCCTGCCGGATCAGCTTGTCACGTTCAGCGCCGGGCAGATGGCGACGCAACTGCAAGCGCAGATCAAGACCCACATGTCGATTGAACAGATCGACCCCGAGGCGCAACGGGTCTACATCGATGGCCAGCCATACCGCTATAGCGCGCTGGTGCTGGCATTGGGCGCCGATGCGCGCCGCCCTGCCCTGCAAGGCGACGCAGTGGAATCCATCATCACGGTCAACGATCTGGAAGATTACCGGTCCTTTCGTCAGCAGATCGGCGTTGAAAGTCGGATTGCCATTCTGGGTGCCGGACTGATTGGCTGCGAGTTTGCCAACGACCTGCGCCATGCTGGCCATGAGGTGTGGGTTGTCGACCGCGCCACCTGGCCACTGAGTCGCCTGCTGCCAACGGAGGCCGGGGACGAAATGGCAAATGCGTTGAAGTCCATTGGCGTGCGTCTGGAGCTTGGCAATGCACCGGTCGCCGTTCACCGCACCGACAAGGGATTGCAACTGCAAATGGCTGATAGCCACGTGCTCGAGGTGGACCATGTGCTGTGCGCCATCGGACTGGAACCGCGGGTCGACCTGGCGCGTGCGGCGGGTATTGCCGTGTCCAGTGGCATCATTACCGATGCCTGCCTGCGCGCGGGCGCCAGTAACGTCTATGCCCTGGGCGATTGCGCGCAAGTCCATGACCTGGTGTTGCCCTACGTCATGCCCATCATGCTGCAGGCCCGCGCCCTGGCCCGAACGCTGGCTGGCCAGCCCACCCCGGTCGCCTATCCCGCCATGCCGGTGACCATCAAGACCAGTGTCCTGCCGACGATCGTGGCGTCGCCGATGGACAGCGAGGGGCTGTGGTCCACCCAACGGATGGAGCCTTGCGACAGAGGCATCGCGAACGTGAAGTCCATCTACCACGATCAGCAACATCGAATGGCTGGCTTCGTGCTGATGGGGGCTGCGACGCAAGAAAAAACCGAACTGCTGAAAACGCTGCCGGACTGGCGCTAGCAGAGTCTTTGCATGGACGCCTCCAGACATATCGCTATATCATCATTTATATAGCGCTATGACTCATCAGAACCGAGGCTGCTGTGCCAAACTCCCTGCCCAACTTCGATGTCCAGCTGATGCGGACCTTGCATACCCTGCTGACGGAATGCAGCGTTTCGCGTACGGCCGAGTTGCTTGGGCAAACTCAACCGGCCATCAGTGTTGCCCTGCGTCGGCTGCGTGAGCTGACTGGCGATCAATTGCTCGTGCGCAGCGGCAGCCGCATGGTGCTGACCGCACACGGCCAGACCTTGATCGAGCCAGTCTCCCAGGCGCTGGACGGGATCGAGCAGATCCTGCACCCGCTCGACCGGTTCGATCCTGCCACAACCCGGCAGACCTTTCGCATCAGCACCCCGGATTACCTGAGCGTTTTCTTTGTTCCGGCCATCATCGAGCGGTTCCATGCGCACGCACCCTTTGCCACGCTGGAGTTGACGCACTTGCAAGCCGATGGCGGATACTCACGTGGGCTGGAGGATGGTTATCTGGATCTGGTGATCGGAAACTGGAATACACCGGCAGATCACCTCCATCTGCAACCCTTATGCGACGATGATCTGGTGTGCCTGATGCGCGAAGAACACCCCATCGGGCCAGGTTGCCTGACGCGGGAAGCCTATACGGACGCGGACCATCTCGCCGTCATGACACACAATGCTTCCGGGCAAGGCACCATTGGCGCTGAACTGGCCAAGAGTGATCTGGCAAGACGGGTGACGACGACCTTGCCCTACTTCTGCATCGCGCCCTATGTACTGGTCAAATCGAACCTGATCTTCACCACCACCCGGTCGTTTGCCAAGCATTACACCGAGTTATTGCCGCTGCGTATCGAGCCTTTTCCGGTGCCCGCTCCCCCCTTGAGGTACTACCAGTTGTGGCATGCCCGCAAACATCGCTCACAAGCCTCGAAGTGGTTGCGCGGCCTGGTGCTGGCTGCAGCCAAGGCGATTGCTCCCGAGCCTTTGATGCCGCGTGACCAGAAACGCGGGCGCTAAGCGTTCCCGGCCCTGCCCCTGATTATCCAACCTCCAGCGCCTTGCGCATGAACACCCGGGAGAAGCCATTTTCTGTGGCTCGGTGGGTTTCCTGGTAGCCCAGCTTTTTATAGATCTCAATGTTCTCGATCATCAGCTCATGGGTGTAGAGCCGAACCGCTTCGCATCCGGAGCGTTGTGCATGCTGCTCACAGAACGCCATCAATCTTTTTCCCAAGCCTTGGCCTTTGTAGCGAGGCGACACCGCGACATTGATCAGGAGCAGTTCCGTGTGCTCCCGGCTCATCACCAGTACCCCCGCGATTTCAGCCCCCTCCGTCAGCACGAACGTATCGGTATCAACCAGTACCTGCCGATAATCCTCCAGCATGGGCGCCGGTTTTCTGCCGATCCTGGAGATGTAGGGCGTGTAGGCTTCGGTGACCAGCAAGGCGATGCATTCGGCATCACCCTGTCGAGCCCGGCGGATAGTCTGCAAAGCGAATCTCCCAAACAAACAGTGATTGTGGCAGCCAGGCATGAGGCGGGTTAAATCCGCAGGCCCAGGCGGCCCGTCAATGAGTCCCTTGCCGCACCGATCGTCTGACCTCGGCCTGTATGTCATACGCCGGTGACTCCACGGCATTGAAATCCTGAGTGTACCGCTGGGCAAATCCTTCTACTCCCCACTCCTGAAACTGCTGCACATGCTTGAGCTCGTGAGCCCAGAGCGCGATGTCCTGCTCTGCGGTTTGAGTGTCCCGGAAGAGGATGATATCGATCAGCGTCACCGCACCGACATCAGGGTTTTGCAGCATGGCCGTGGCGGCGCTTAACTGGCCGTTGTCGCTGACTTTGTAGCGCGCGGCATCGAGGACGCCGGGGTCGTACCAATGCAGCAGTTGCTCGCGCAGGTGCGGTGGAATGGGTTGAAGGTCGGCAGTGGCGGCTTCAGCGCGGGCCTGGGTCAGCCACAGCGCCAGGGCCGGCGCCGCGATCTGGTGGATGTCATCAGGCAGGGGGCCAAGCAGCGGTCCCAGGTCCGGCAGGCAGATGCAGCTGTCCAGGCACACTTGTTTCTGGCCAGCCGGGCAGGTGCTGTTCTGGGCCGGCACTTCAAGCGTCAGGCAAAGAACAAACAACGCCACCATGCGCGTGGTGATGGCCGGCATTGGGCCCTCCAGGGGCGGACGCAGCGCGAACAATGGGTCACCATTGATCGACGACCCGCATAGCTTCAGGACTCCCGCCCGTTCTGACCGGCAGTGGTCGGTCAATAGTGGACTCCTGATCCGTACCAATAACAAGTGACCGGGAACTGCCGCACTCAGTAGCAGCCCTACTCCACTGTTACGTTCGACAAACCCGTCCCCCTATTGCGGATGTTTGACGAAACCAAGACCCGCGAGTTTTATCTCGATTTTCTGGGTTTCAGCATCGAATTCGAGCACCGTTTCGAAGCCGATCTACCGTTGTATCTGGGACTGAGCCGAAACGGCCTGCAGCTCCATCTTTCTGAACATCATGGCGATGCCAGCCCGGGTTCGACGATATTCGTGCCGATGCGAAATATCGAACTGCTTCGGGACGAATTACTGGGCAAGCGCTACGGATACGGACGTCCGGATATTGTTGAGCAAGGCTGGGGGGAAAGTCCTGGAAGTCGAGCATCAGAATTATCCTGGTTTTCGCACAATGAAAACGAAAAGCCCTTCTTTATCCATACATTCTCGACCAATAAAGTTAACTCCAGCGCCGAGGACCGTCGGCCACCTTGGAGAAATTAGCAATGATTTCCAAACCTCTTAACGACTACCGGGCCGCCCCGCAAGCCATGAAGCCCATGCTCAGGCTCGAAAAAGCCGCATCTGAAGCAGTCCTGTCGCTCTCGTCGCCTCACTCTTGCGCGGCGTTGAAGTGTAAGTTCGCGCACGAGTTGCGGATGGACTTGGCTAGCTAAACAACTGAGGTTCAAACATGAGCGCATTCATTCAGATCACCACTCACCCTCAAGTCCAGTCCTACATAGAGCACTGCTTGGAAAAATCGCTACCTGAAGGTGTGTGGGCTTTGAAGCGTCAGACCGACGATGGACGGTTATGGTTACTCACGCTCTCCGTTGACCCGTGCAGCAGAGAAGCTGAATGGATTGTTCAATCGCTGTTGATGAATGGCTGGATAATGAGCATGGACTTTTCCGCCCCGCACGGCATGCCAGCCTAAGCAAGCCCGAGACACTGTTCGGCGCACTTCGTCAAACGCCCAATTGGTCTCTCTCTCATGGAAGTGAGAACTCTGGGCTTACGATCCGCCAATGGGTGACCAGGAAATTGCTATTGAGGGTCCGTCGCAGCACGACCCCGCTGAGGTCCCCCAAAGATTCACTTGATTGAGCCAAACAGCACTTCGCCGTCAACAAGCAGGTGCTCCCGACCTAGCGTTTCATAGTCCAGGACGGATCGTTGGCCATTAACGCAGCTCCCCACTCCGCGAAGGCGCGGACCCGCGCAGACAAATGCCGCGTCGAGGGGTACACAAGGCTGATGGGCATGCCCGCCATCTCCCAGTCAGGCAGGACCTCAATCAACGTCCCCGCCTGAAAAAGGAGGCTCGCCTCCGCGCGTGGCACCGAAATGATGCCAAGACCTGCCAACCCGGCCGCGATGTATGCGTTCGCATTGTTGAACCGCATTGCCGGCCTCTGTTCGACCCGGTAGCTGTCGTCGCCTTGATGAAGCACCGGAATCAACTGCCTGCCTGAGACGGGAAAGGTAAAACCTAGAAATCGCTGAAGCTGCAAATCGTCCGGCATAAGAATGGGCTTGGCGTTCATAAGGTAGACAGGCGACGCGCAGAGGCAGAACGGCATCATCCCCACGAGGCGACACACCAAATCCTGATCTGTGACCAGTCCACCCCGGAAGGCACAGTCGATGCCTTCTTGCACGAGATCAACCACCCGTTCGCTGCAACCGATATCCAGTTCAATCTGTGGATGCCGCGCCATGAACTCCGGTAGCGATGGAATGATGAGATGTGTAGCGATACCAGAAGGCATTTCGACCCGCACCCTGCCACGGGCCACGCTACGGCTCTGAGCAACTGACGTCTCCAGTTCGTCGAGATCATCCAACACCGTGCGGGCGCGCTCGTAGTATGCCGCTCCGTCGGTTGTCGGTGTCACACGACGCGTGGTCCGGTGCAGCAGCTTTACACCCAGCAGTGATTCCAGCCCTTGAATCTGACCGGATATGGTGGTCTTGGCGACATTCAGTGCCTCCGCCGCCCGGGTGAAACTCCCCACCTCCACTATCCGGCAGAAGGCGCGCATTGCTTCTAATCGATCGAAGGCCATGATTATCCGAGTTAACGCACAGTAAAAACGATTCAAGCCAGTTTATCCGCAGAATTTCGTCCAATAAAGTCGACTCCAGTGCCGAGAACCGTCGGCCACTTTGGAGAAATTAGCGATGGGTTCCAAACGCCTCAACTACTACCAAGCCGCTCCGCAAGCCATGAAGGCCATGCTCGGTCTCGAGAAAGCCGCATCCGAGTCGGTACTGCCACGCTCCTTGCGTGAGTTGGTAAGGATTCGCGCTTCACAGATCAATGGATGCGCTTACTGCATCGACATGCACACCAGCGACGCGACCAAGGAGGGCGAAAGTCTTCGGCGCCTGATGGCAGTGAGCGCCTGGAGGGAAACCCCCTTCTTCGACGCGCGGGAGCGCGCCGCCCTGCTGTGGACCGAGACGCTGACGCTGGTTGCCACTTGCCATGCACCGGACGAAATCTACGAGCAGGTGGCCGCTGTATTCAGCGCACAGGAGCTGTCCGAACTGACCTTCGTCATCGCCGCGATCAACGCCTGGAACCGCTTCGGCGTCGGGTTTGCGATGCAGCCGGAGCAAGCCTCATGAACCTGCTGATCAAGTCGATCGGAATCGCGCTCATGGGGTTGCTCAGTACGGTCGCCCTGGCCCATGGAAGCGGCGATGGTGCCGGAGACGAGGTGGTCACACCCGTCGCCCAGACTGAGTTGCCGCTCAAGATTTTCAAGCGCGCCACTGCGCTTCGCGTCGACTTTGCACCCGGAGCCACCTCGACGGCGCATCGCCATCCTGGGCACGTTTTCGTGGTGGTGCTCCACGGTGAAGTGGAATCAGCCCTCGACGGCGAGGCCCCGCAACGCTTCAAGGCAGGAGACGCTTGGTACGAGAGCCCCGGCCAATTGCACCGCATCACCCGCAATGCCAGTTCGTCCGAACCGGCTTCATTGGTGGCTTGGTTGCTGTCGGACGGTCAGGAAGCACTGGTCCAGCCCATTCAACTGAAACCGTAATTCGAAGTTTTCCGGCATTACTGCATCCCGCACTCGAGTGGGACGCAAGGCCTGGGTATGCACAAAAATTAGCGCTCTCACAGAACTTCACTGGGTACGAGAGCGCCGCCGGTACTCGAACTTCACGCTCTGGAGATTGATATGAAAACGCTCAAAGCCTTGTTCATCTGTGCACTGGTGGGTATCGCATCCCCCGTATTCGCCGAAGGTGGTAGCGACCGTTTGATCGCGCAGAGCGATACCCGCCAAGCCTCTACCATCAACGACTGGGTAGTCCTCAGCGCGTTTCCCTTCAAGTTGTTCCGGTGGGCCGGAAACCCGCGTGCCGGGGTGCTTGTTCTAACCCCTTAAGGACTTCGTCAGGCGTTGATTACGGCCTAATGAGTATGACCAGACAGTAACTCTTTTATGCCCCGCAAACACAATGCGGACGGAGAACTAATGTGAACAATCCCAACTGGTTCAAAGAACTTTCTGTCCGGAACTACTTCCCATCAACTGGAGGCCAGCTCCCTGCCATCGCCCTACTGGCAACCCTGTCTCTGGCGTTGACCGCCTGCAAGGAAGGTGTGGCCGACTCCAAGGTTTCGGCCGTGGCGCCCAGTGTCGATGTCGCGCGAGTCGTGCATAAGGAAACCCAACAATGGAGCGAATTCAATGGGCGGATTACCGCTACCGACGCGGTTGAGATTCGTCCGCGGGTCAGTGGCTACATTCGCCAGATCGCATTCGAGGAGGGCAGCGAGGTAAAGCGCGGCGACCTGCTCTTCGAGATCGATCCTCGTCCCTTCGAAGCTGAACTGAATAGTGCACTGGCCCGGCTGGAACAGGCCCAAGCAGTGTTCACGCTAGCCAGGACCCAGGACCAGCGCGCCCAGCGACTGCTACCCACAAACGCCATTTCCCGGGATGCTGCCGATACCAAGCGGTCAGCCCTGCTGCAAAGCGAAGCCGCGGTTAGAGAAGCCAAAGCCGCTGTCGCGGTAGCGAAGCTCAATGTGGAGTTCACTAAGGTCCGTTCGCCCATCGACGGCAAGGTGAGCACCGCGCAACTGACCCTCGGCAACCTGGCCGTCGCCGACCAGTCGGTGTTGACCCGGGTCGTATCCATCAACCCTATCTACGTCTACTTCGACCCGGACGAGAAAAGCTTCCTGAACCATGCGCGGGACCAGGAAACTGAGTCCGGGCTCTCCGTCCGCGTGGGCTTGGCGAACGAAGAAGGTTTCCCACATTCGGGCACTGCAGACTTCCTCGACAACGTGCTTGATCCCCAGACCGGCACCATCCGAGCGCGAGCCACCCTGGACAACTCCCAGCGCAGGTTCACGCCCGGCCTGTTTGCGCGGGTGCGCTTGGCCAACGTCGGCAGGACAGAAGCCATCCTGGTGAACGACAAGGCGATCCTGACGGACCAGGACAAGAAGTACGTGTATGTACTGGCCCTCGACAACACCGTCAGTCGCCGGGACATCATTCTCGGCGGGCTGACCGACGAAGGCTTGCGCATCGTTACGAAAGGCATTTCCAGAGATGACCGCGTCGTGGTCAACGGCCTGCATCGGATACCCATACCGGGCTCCGCTGTGACCCCCATCGAAGTTACCATGTAGCCGCAGGTAAGCCGTCATGAACATCTCGAAGATATTCATTGAAAAGCCCATCTATGCGATTGTCCTTTCGCTGGTGATTTTCGCGCTGGGCCTGGTTTCCATTCCACAGCTTCCGGTGGGCGAGTATCCGGAAGTGGTGCCGCCCAGCGTGGTAGTGCGTGCCGTCTATTCCGGCGCCAATCCCAAGGAAATTTCGGAAACTGTCGCCACTCCGCTGGAGGAAGCTATCAACGGGGTCGAGGGGATCATGTACATGAAGTCCGTCTCGGGCTCAGACGGCACTCTGCAGATCATCGTGACTTTCCTTCCTTCGGTAGACCCTGATACCGCTGCGGTAAGGGTGCAGAACCGGGTCAACCAGGCAACGAGCCGGCTACCAGAGGAAGTGCGCCAGTATGGCGTTACCACCCAGAAGCAGTCACCTACGCCTCTGATGTATGTGAGCCTCTTCTCCGAGGACCCGAAGTATGACTCCCTGTACCTGCGCAATTATCTGACCCTCAACGTCAAGGACGAGCTTTCCCGAATCCAGGGCATCGGTAACGTCGGGCTTTACGGTGCCGGCGACTACGCTATGCGCGTCTGGCTGGACCCGGACAAGCTGGCATCCCGTGGGCTCGCTGTGTCCGACGTGGTGAACGCGATCCGCGAACAAAACGCCCAGGCTTCCGCTGGCCAGCTCGGCGCGGAGCCCTCCCCGAGTTCCACGGACTTTCTGATCCCCATCAGCGTGCGAGGCCGGTTGAAAACCGCAGACGAGTTCAAGCAGATTGTGCTCAAGGTGGGTGATCAGGGTCAGGTCGTGACCGTGGCCGATGTGGCGCGTGTCGAATTGGGCTCCGGCGACTACACCATGCGCGTCCAGAAGAACGGCCAGCATGCCACCACCGTTGGTGTCTTCCTTACTCCGGGAGCCAATGCCTTGGAGGTGGCCAACGCGGTGTATGCCAAGCTCGACAAATTGTCCACCGATTTTCCCGAAGGCGTCGAGTATCAGGCAGTGTGGGACCCGACAACCTTCGTGCGGGACTCGATCAGTTCTGTACAGACGACCCTGATCGAAGCCGTGTTCCTGGTCATCCTGGTCGTCATCCTTTTTCTGCAGACCTGGAGGGCCTCACTCATTCCTCTGGCAGCGGTGCCGGTGTCCGTCGTCGGCACCTTCTTGTTCCTGCTTCTGCTGGGCTACTCAATCAACACCCTGACCCTCTTCGGCCTGGTACTGGCGATTGGCATCGTAGTCGACGACGCCATTGTGGTCGTCGAGAACGTTGAGCGTTATATCGCCGAAGGGTTCACGCCCAAGGCGGCCGCCCACAAGGCCATGCAGGAAGTGTCCGGCCCAATCATCGCCATTGCGCTGGTGCTCTGTGCCGTCTTCGTACCAATGGCGTTCCTATCGGGGATTACCGGGGAGTTTTACAAGCAATTCGCGGTAACCATCGCAATTTCCACGGTCATTTCTGCGATCAATTCACTGACCCTATCGCCCGCCCTGGCCGCCAGGCTGCTGGTACCCCATGGCGTGCCGAAAGACAGGTTCGAACGGCTGATCGCTGCTTGCTTCGGCTGGCTCTTCAAACCGTTCAATCGCTTCTTCCTGAAAAGCTCCGACGGCTACGGTCGATCGGTGTCAAGGACGCTTGGATGTCGGGGTACTTTCCTGTCGCTCTATCTGGTGCTGCTGGGCGGCACGGCATACCTGTTCAATCAGGTTCCCTCTGGCTTCATCCCGACCCAGGACAAGCTCTACCTCTTCAGTGGCGCGCAACTTCCCGGCGGTGCCTCGCTTTCCCGCACCGCCGAAGTGGCGCGGCAGATGAGTGACGCGGCTCGCTCCACGGAAGGGGTCGATTTGGTATCCGACTACATTGGCTTCAACGCGCTGCAGACGGTGAACACCCCGAACATCTCGGCCTCCTATGTGGTACTCAAGCCATTCTCCGAGCGAACCCGGAGCGCGACGGAGATCACGACGGAACTGAATGAAAAATTCTCGAAGATCAAGGGCGGCTACACCTATGCCCTGATGCCGCCACCGATCCAGGGGCTGGGCAACGGCTCAGGCTACTCCCTCTACCTGAAGGACCGTGCAGGCCTCGGCTTCCCCGCCCTTAACGGCGCGTTGACGCGACTTCAGGCAGAGATCGCCGCAACGCCCGGCATGTTCTATCCAGTGACTTCCTACCAGGCCAACATCCCCCAACTCGAGGTTGTGGTGGATCGGGTAAAGGCCAAAGTCCAAGGCGTTTCCGTGAAGGACATCTTCGAAACCTTGCAGACTTATCTCGGCGCCGTGTACGTCAACGATTTCAACAAGTTCGGCCGCGTATACCGCGTCATGGTCCAGGCCGATTCGGCCTACCGGCAGAAAGTCAGTGACATAGAGAACCTGAGGATGCGCAATAGCCAGGGCGCCATGGTACCCATCTCTTCAATCATACGAGTCGAACAGAGCTTCGGGCCCGACCCGGTCATCCGTTACAACGGCTATCCGGCTGCCGATCTCATTGGAGGAACCGATCCCACAGTGATGTCATCTTCCGAGGCCATCGAGAAGATCACTGAAATCGCCGCGAAGATTTTGCCAGTAGGAATCGAACTGGAATGGACAGACCTCAGCTATCAGGAAGTGTCCCAGTCCAACTCCGCGATCATCGTCTTTCCGGTGGCCATCCTGCTGGTGTTCGTGACCCTCGCTGTGTTGTACGAAAGCTGGATTCTGCCGTTCTCGGTGATCCTGATCGTACCGGCATCAATCTTCTCTGCGCTCATCGGCGTCTGGTTGACCGGTGGCGACAACAACATCTTCGTGCAGGTGGGGCTGGTCGTGCTGATGGGACTGGCCTGCAAGAATGCCATTCTGATCGTGGAGTTCGCGCGGGAACTGGAAATGCAGGGACGAGAAACCCTCGATGCCACCATCGAAGCGTGCCACCTGCGTCTGCGCCCGATCATCATGACCTCAATCGCGTTCATCGCGGGGTCCGTGCCATTGCTGCTGGGCCAGGGTGCCGGCGCAGAGATACGTCTGGCCACCGGCGTCACGGTATTTTCGGGCATGCTGGGTGTCACTCTCTTCGGACTCTTTCTGACGCCAGTGTTCTACGTGGTAATGCGCAAGCTATCCGGAGATTCGATCGCACACCCGTTGGAGGATCGATGCCAAACCGACGAGCCACAAGGTGTGCAGGATACATAAACATTGTGAATCCACAGTCGTTAACGGTCCTTCATGACAGGCAGATGTGGCCAAAGGCAGTCGTTCCCAAACCCCATAAAATCCTGCAAGAAACAGAAGGCCTGCCACGCCAATCACAATGGAAGCGGTCTGTCTTGAATGACCCGCTTCATGACCAGGGTCGAGGTCAGCCGTTGCACATTGGGTAAGGTCGAAAGGCTCTCATCGTAAAGTCTTTGAAAGGCTGGCAAGTCCTGGGCAATGACGTGCAGCAGGTAGTCCGGTTCCCCAAATAACCTCTGGGCATCGACCACCTGAGGTATATCAATGAGCGCCGTCTCGAACGCCTCGACAGCTTGCCGGTCACCCTCTCGAAGGGTGGCAAACACCATGGCAGAAAAATTCAGGCCCAACGCGACGGGATCAAGTTGCGCGCGATAGCCCAGCAACACACCGGACTCCTCCAGTGCCCGCACGCGCCGATGGCAAGGAGAGAGGCTCAGGCCTACACGTTCGGCAAGTTCAGTGACCGAAAGGCGACCATCCTTTTGCAGCTCAGCAAGAATCTTCCGATCAATTCTGTCCATGTAGAACAATCTCCCAATCTACAACATCAATACGACCATCTTTGAAAGTTAATTCTAACCATATTTCATTAATCTTCCCCTAACCATTAATGACCGTACACCTCTTAAGAGAACCAGAGGGACGGCCTTTGATTTGAGAGGTGGAATGATGAATTACGCGGCGAATCATGAACTGGCTCAGGTGATGCCATGACCTTCAGTGTTTTGGTTGCCTTCTGGGCGGTGTCGATTTTGTTCGTCATCACGCCCGGAGCCGATTGGGCCTACGCAATATCCGCCGGCTTGAAGCATCGAGTCGTCATACCCGCTGTGGGCGGACTGCTATCCGGCCATTTGCTTGCCACAATGGTGGTAGCCGGTGGTGTTGGCACCCTGGTCGCCAACCACCCTGTGACCCTGTCGGTGCTGACGATGGCTGGGGCGGGTTACCTGCTTTGGTTGGGCATCAACATGCTCGTGTCCCCTTCCACACCGCACGTGGTGGATGAAGTTCAGGCGTCAGGCTCATGGACGCGCTGGGCGCTCAAAGGGCTTTGTGTCAGCGGGCTGAATCCAAAAGTGTTCCTGCTGTTCCTGGCGCTCCTGCCTCAATTTGCCGACGCCACTGCACCTTGGCCTGTACCGATGCAGATGATTGCGCTCGGGCTCGTCCACACGTTCAGTTGTGGCGTGATCTACCTTCTGGTCGGATTTGGCTCGCAGGTTGTTCTTCGGGCACGCCCAGCCGCCGCTCACCTCGTCAGTCGTTTTTCTGGAGCGGCCATGATCCTCATCGCAGTGGCTTTGTTTGCCGAACAACTGCTGGGTTAATGCACCTTCACAGGGATGACTTTCGCATTCAAACGACCTGTGTATGCGGGAGAACAGAGCACCTGCCACTGGCTCATCGCTGATATTGATGAACGGGGTCACGCAAAGGCCGAAGTCAGGATAGTCAATGCAGATGGTGTCACTGTACTGGAGGCGACGACTACTGGTGTGCTGCCAGGAATTGAGGAGCGTGAACGCCTCACTCAGATACTCTCTGAGGGAGATCCTACCAATGGCACAGTCCGGTCCACGAGTTGACTGCCTGAAATGGGTCAGAAGCGGACAGGATCTGGTTTAATATTCAAGCTGATATCATTCAAGAATTTACAAGCCGAGCAGAAAAACATGAATCGTCGCAAAAAAATAAATCAGCTGTTAAAGGCAAACGCCAAAAAGGCCAGTGCCAAACTGGCACCGAAAAGCAAGCCTAAATACATTTGTAAAGCTGACCGATTGAAACTGGCTGCCGAATCCAGTCTCGACTCGAGCATTACCCCTGAGAGCTGATCCCTTTAGCTTGAACACCACCGGAATCTACAGGCATTCCGCAGGAACACCCTATCGATCCACCAGCGCACTCGCCAGCAAGGCCTCCAACCCCATGGGCTTGGCAAAATAGTAACCCTGAGCCTGTCCTGCGCCCATTTCGCGCAGCAAATCCAGCGTCGCTTCATCCTCGACACCTTCGGCAACCACACTCAGGTCCAGTGATTCGGCCATCCGCACAATCGCCCGGACGATTGCGCGACTGCGGGGACTGGTGGTCAGTTCAAGGATGAACGACTTGTCGATCTTCAAGCCGCTGAAGCGATATTGATGCACATAACTCAGGGATGAAAACCCCGCGCCAAAGTCATCGAGCACCACCGACATGCCCTTGTCGGCCAATTGCTGCATGGTCTGCCGGGCAATCGCCGGTTCGGCGACCAGCGCGCCTTCGGTCAATTCCAGGCAGATCCTTGACGGCGAGACGCCGTGTCGCACCAACAGTGCAAGCACATCACTGGCGAAATCCGGACGCGTCATGCTGTAGCTGGAACAATTGACGTGCACCGGCGGCCAATGGGCGTGCCGGGGTTGTGCAAGGATCGCTGCAATGCTGTTGAGCATGTACAGGTCCAGCCGACCGATCAGGCGCAAACCCTCGACATCCGGCAAAAACTCGCCCGGCGCGATCACCCGGCCGCCAGGCGGGTGCCAGCGGATCAGCGCTTCCAGGGCCAACAGCTCGCCGCTTTCGACGCTGACAATCGGCTGGAAATACGGCAGCAGTTCGTCGGTCCGCTTGAGCGCATTGCGCAAGGCCCCTTCCCGCTCGACCTGGTCCGAGACTTCACGGCGCACTTCCTGGTTGAACACCGCGTAGCTGTCGCGCCCGGCAGACTTGACCCGGTACATCGCCGCATCGGCATCGCGCAGCAAGTCGGCCGGCTCGAGATGGAACTGGGTGTCGGCGCTGACGATACCGATACTGCAGGACGAAAAGACTTCATGGCCATTGATGAAAAACGGCAGGTCAAACGCCACCAGGATTCGTTCAGCGATATCGATCACGACGTCCAGCGGCGCCTCGGGCGCGAGCACTGAAAACTCATCGCCCCCCAGGCGCGCCAGCATGTCGGTTTCGCGCAGGCAACCGCGCAGACGGTGGGCGGCCTGCATCAACAGCAGGTCGCCGAAATGGTGGCCGAGGCTGTCGTTGACCATCTTGAAACGGTCGAGGTCGATGAACATCACCGCCAGATGCCCGCCTTCACTGCCGAACTGCGACCAGGCCTGATTGAGGCGCTGTTGCAGGTAGGTGCGGTTTGGTAGCCCGGTCAGTGCATCGTGGGAGTTTTCGTGTTGCAACTTGGCATTGGCGTGATCGAGCTCGCGGGTACGGCTCTGCACCCGGGCTTCGAGCTTGAGGTTGGCGGCATGGATCGCTTCGGCGGCGGTACGTCGCGACAACGCGGTGTCGATGTGCCGCGATACGAACGTCAGCAGTTCCTGGTCACGCAGGGTATAGCGCACCTGAGAGGTATAGCTTTGCACCGCCAGCACCCCGCGTACCACATCGCCATCGAACAGGGGGATGCCCAGCCAGGAATAGGATCGGTAGTACTCATCGGCGATTTCGATTTCACCCTGCGTCGTCAGTCGTTCCGCTTCGCCGACGTCAATCAGGCAGGGCCGACGCTGACGGATAACGTACTCGGTCAAACCCCGGCGTCCACGCCGCGCCGCCGGGCAGGTGGTCTGCCGCTCATCGACGTAGTACGGAAAGGTCACCTCACCGGTCGCGTCGTCGAACAGCGCAATGTAGAAGTTCTGCGCGAACAGCAAATCACCGACGATGCCATGCAGGGTTTGGAACAACTCCGCCATGTCGCCCGGCTGGCTCGACAGCTCGGCAATCTGGAACAGCGCACTCTGCAGATGTTCGGCGCGCTCCCGGTCTGCCACTTCCTGCCTCAATGCGTCGTTGAGTGCCGACAGTTCCAGAGTGCGACGCATCACCGTCTCTTCCAGGTCAGCCCGGTGCAGAAGCCGGTCCAGCGCCATGGCCACGTGGCGGGCCACCACCAGGAACAACGCACGGTCTTCGGCGCTGTAGGTACGAGAAACGTCGTAGACCTGCATCGCCAGCATGCCAAACACTTCATCCGAGGCATTTTTCAACGGCGCGCCCATCCAGAACTCGGGGCGATCACCGATGCAATAGAAACGGCCCTCGGCCTGAGCCACGAGAATGCCGGCGGCGTCGATCAGCAACGGCTGGCCACTGGTCAACACCTGGCCGGTCAAGGACAGGTGCGACGGGTCAAGGTATTCGTAGTTCTCGGACTCCAGGGCATCGACGTCGATGATGTCGACGTAATACGGGTAGTCAATCTTGCCACTGTGCGGGTCATACAGCGCGAGATAGAAGTTCTCGGCGTCTATCAGGCTGGCGAGCAGTTTGTGGACCCCCACCAGAAACACTGACCGGTCGCGGGTCGAACTGGCCAGGTAGGTGATTTCATACAGCACACGCTGGGTAAACTGCGCACGGGCAAGGGTATTGGTTTGCACCTCGATACCCAGGCGCCGGGCAAAATCGGCGAGCGCCGGCTGCGCCGCATCGTTGACGGGCGCGAGCAGCCAACCCAGTACACTTTCACCTCTGCCGGTCGGCCAGCGGTGCAAGCGCCGGGTCAGGCAAAAGGCTTCGAATTCTTCATTGGCAACACTGGACGGCCACTGCACCCGCGGGTCGCCCTGCCCGACCAAGTGCATTTGCTCACCGGCGCGATAAACCACCCACGACGTGGTGTGCGCCCAGCTGCGTGCCGAGTCCAGCAATTGCTCGATCGCGTCCTGATTGCCAGCGTAGGCCATATTGACCGTATCCAGGTTCCCTTTTGGTTGAGATGCGACAACGTCGCAATCGTTCGATTGCCGCGGGAAGTCGGTCAATGGACGAAAACTCATCAGCGCTCCCAGAGCCAAGAATTGGCGATACTCATTTCCAATTACTAGCAATATGCCAGCGATCTTTCCGTGTAAAGGTTATAGCGGGTTTTTTCAATGGTTTTGTTTTGGTTGTGCGGTGCCGATCGCATTCATGCCTGCCGGCGTCGATGTCCAGACCGGACTCGCACATCCCGCAGCCCTGCCATACTGTTAAGCATGACTCGTGCAACCTTCCGCTTCTACGAGGAGCTCAACGATTTCCTGCCGGCCGACCGGCGGCGGCAGTCCTTCACCTGCGAGTGCGCGCAAGGGGCGACGGTCAAGCACATGATCGAGGCGCTCGGGGTGCCGCATACGGAGGTCGAACTGGTGCTGCTCAATGGCGAGTCGGCGGGTTTCGAGCGGGTAATCTTCGACGGTGACCGGCTGGCGGTGTACCCCAAGTTCGAATCACTGGACATCAGCCCGCTGCTCAAGGTTCGTACGCAACCTCTGCGGGTACTGCGCTTCGTCGCGGATGCGCACCTTGGCGGATTGGCCAGCCTGCTGCGCATGAGCGGCTTCGACACCCTCTACGACAATGGCTTCGAAGATGGCCAGATCGCCGAGATCGCTGCGCAGCAGGGACGCATCGTGCTGACCCGCGACCGCGAACTGCTCAAGCGGCGGATCATCAGCCACGGCTGTTACGTGCATGCCCTGAAACCGTCGCTGCAACTGCGCGAAATCTACGAGCGCCTTGACCTGGCGCGCAGCGCGCGACCCTTCAGCCTGTGCCTTCATTGCAACCTGCCGCTGCACGAGATCAGCCCGGAACTGGCCCGCCCGCAGGTGCCGCCACGGGTTGCCGCCCTCTATTCGCAGTTCCTGCGCTGCGATGGCTGCCAACGGATTTACTGGGAGGGTTCGCACTGGCGCGGCATGTGTGCACTGCTGGCGCCTTTGCTGGACCGATAGTCGAGTCACGCATTTGGCCCAAACGCAGTCTTTGCAAAGTCCATGAAGCTTCGAAGTTTGGGCGTCAGCCGCCGGTCAGGCGCATATAACAGGTTCATCGGGGAGACGGGGACTTTGTAATGCGGCAGAAGATTCACCAATGTTCCACTTCTCAGCGCATCCTTGACCAACTCTGACGGCAATAGCACCACGCCCAGTCCCGCCACGGCTGCGGCGAGCAATGGATCGCCCTGATTAATCGTCAATCTGCTTTTAATCGGCACTTCGATAGAGCCCTGCGGCCCTTCGAGGCGAACGTGTGAGCGCCCGTCCGAATAGGCAAAGGCCAGGCATTCGTGCTCCTGCAGGTCCCAAGGTGTGGTGATGGGAGGCCGACGTGCCAGATAGGATGGCGCAGCACACAGCACCATCTGATACGGCATCAGCGGCAGCGCTTTCAAACCGCTGTCCGCAAGATCGCCTATTCGAAACACAACGTCGTAGCCGCCTTCGACCAGATCAACGAGTTCGTTCGACAAGGTCAAATCCACGGACACCTGCGGATACCTGACCATGTATTCCAGCAAGCGGGGCGACAAGGTACTCACGCCAAATGTGACCGGGGCATTGATTCTGAGCCGGCCGCTGGGTACGCCCCGGGTCACGGCGGCCATTTCCTCGGCGGCTTCCATGTCGGCAAGAATCATCTTTGCCCGCTGATAGAACGTACGGCCAAAATCGGTGAGGCTTTGCTTGCGGGTCGTTCGATGGAGCAGAGACACGCCCAAATGCTGCTCTAGCATTTTTATCTGCTTACCTATCAGTTGCGGGGACAGATTGAGCTCGTTCGCTACCGCGCTGAAGGAGCCCAACTCCACCGCCTTGACGAATGTGGCCATCAACGTGAGGCGATCCATTGGAAACTCTTTGTTTCTAGTGTTGCGCCATCCTAGGCCTTTATCCAACGCTGGCCAAAGCCTAAATTGACGGCCTGATCAATCAAAGAAGAGGTAACCATGGCACGCATTGTCAGAATTCATGAATACGGTGACGCAAGCGTTTTGAAACTGGAGGCGGTCGATGTGCCTGCGCCTGGACCTGGCGAAGTGCAAATTGAAGTCAAAGCCATTGGGTTGAATCGGGCAGAAGTCATGTTCCGCAATCACGCCTATCTACAGGAAGCGCAATTTCCCAGCCGACTGGGGTACGAGGCAGCGGGTGTCGTGGTTGCCGTCGGCGCTGGCGTCACCGACTTCAGTGCCGGCGATGCGGTCAGTGTGATCCCGCCGCTGGACATTGCCCGCTGGGGCACCTATGGCGAACTGGCGAACGTTCCCGCCCACCTCACGGTCAAACACCCACAAAACCTTTCCTTTGAACAAGCCGCTGCGTCCTGGATGCAATACGTCACGGCATGGGGCGCCCTGGTCGAACAGGCAAGGCTTGGGAAGGGCGACGTGGTGCTGGTCACCGCCGCCTCCAGCAGCGTCGGCCTGGCTGCCTTTCAGATTGCCAAAATGGTCGGCGCCACTGCGATTGGCATCACTCGCACCCGCGCTAAAAAACAGGCATTGCTGGACGCCGGTGCCGCGCATGTCATCGTCAGCGATGAAGAAGATATGGTTGAACGGGTCATGGCCCTGACCGACGGCAAAGGGGCGCGTGTGGTTTTCGATCCGGTCGGTGGGCCTTCTTTCGAACCGCTTACCCAGAGCATGGCCAAGGGCGGCATTCTGTTGGAGTACGGCGCGTTGAGCCCGGAGCCCACGCCGTTCCCGTTGTTCACGGTGCTAGGCAAGTGCCTGACCCTCAAGGGCTATCTGTACGCGGAAATCGTCTCGGACCCGGCCACCCTGTCCCGGGCTAAGGCATTCATTCTCGACGGCCTGGCATCGGGGGCGCTTTCACCGATCATCGCCAGGACTTTTACGCTTGACGAGATTCAGGAGGCGCATCGGTTTATTGAGGCTAACCAACAGGTTGGGAAGGTTGTGGTGAGGGTTTAAGGGGATATAGCGAAACCTCGTACCGCCCCGTTTGACTTTGCAGCGGTCCCGAAAGATCGCAGCCTTCGGCAGCTCCTACAGGTTTACTCGGTTCCCTACAGGAGATGTCGAAGGTTGCGATCCTTTATTTAATGACCTCTATTGCGTAAGTCGACTGCACCAATCCCGAAGGGAAGCTGCGGCTGGATACCAGGGTCAATCCAATGTCCTGCCTGAGCAAGCCAAACAATGACCTTCCCGATCCGATCAG
This sequence comes from Pseudomonas izuensis, assembly GCF_009861505.1. Lineage (GTDB taxonomy): Bacteria > Pseudomonadota > Gammaproteobacteria > Pseudomonadales > Pseudomonadaceae > Aquipseudomonas > Aquipseudomonas izuensis. The sequence goes on from NZ_WTFT01000049.1 coordinate 65,324, forward strand.
GACAGGAACTGTGGTAATCACCATATCGGCGACTAACCCGTCGCGCAGGAATGACTGCACCACTTGCCCGCCATCGACATATACCCGGCGCACGCCTTGCTCCGCCAGTTCCTCCATCACGTCCCGGGGTGCGAGGTTAGAGAAACGCAACTTGCCCTTCAACGCCTCGGGTACTGGCGAGTCGGCCAGTTGTTCAGACAGCACCACGACAGGCAGTTCGTAGAACCATGTATCGAAAGTCAGCGCCTTCTCGTAGGTTCCTCGCCCCATCAAAATCACATCTTTATCGGCGATGAAGGTTGAGTAGCCATGATCCTCGGCCTGATCGTCACGCTGCAAAAGCCAGTCGATGTCACCATCGGGCCGAGCGATGAAGCCATCCAGGCTGGTGGCGATGAAAACATGTGCAGTGATCATTCTGATTTCCTTATTGAAGCGAGTTCACAGTCGTTCATATGCATTAGATAGATCCGTCTCTCTTCTACTTCTAAACACATACCTGTGGCGCGGAAACTTGCTCCCACGCCACAGAGGAGCATCACGACAAACGCGCTACTCAGCCGGATCAATCTGATCCAGCACCCTGTTCGCCGTGATCTCCGCCAGCATGATGCTGTTGGAAATGCCCAACAGCGCATTGCGGTCACCACCGTCCAGATGGTCCACCAACTGATGGACCATCACATCGACCGACGCCAGCGTCTCGACCAGATACACCATCAGGGTTTCGGTCGTGGCTTGTGGGTCGACGGTGAACAGTGTGCTGGGTGTACGCGGTGTGGCTTTGATGTCGGCCGTCGAAGGGAAGTGGTAGTCGAGGGCACGTTCGGTGGCATCGTTGAGCTTGTTTGAATCGGGTTCGTATGGGGATGCGGGATCGGTGTTCGGGGGATTGGGTGTGACCTTGAACATGATTTCTTTTCCTGTTGTGAGCCGGCCACACCATCGCTGCTAAACGGGGGGTGGCGGCTGTACGCAGGTTAGCAGACCGGGGAAAAGAAGAAAGCCGGCGCGCCCGAGGGCGCCCTGCGCACAGCCACCATCAAATGCAGGCATGGAAACGCCTGTCTGATAGACACTCGTGCGACCTTCTAATACCACGGGCTGCTAAACCCGATCACTGATGGGCAGTGACACGAATCAAGTTACCGAGCGACCCCAAGGCGCACAAGCCGGCGGATTCTGGCGTAACGGTAGGCAACGACGCAAGGTTTTGTGGCTTTCAGGAAGTAATCTTGATGGTGTTTAAACACACACTGCAAAAAACGTTTAAAGACTGACAAAACCCTGTTTCGCCCACCTGTAGGAGCGAGCCCGCTCGCGATGGTCGTGAACGATTACGCGCAAAACCAGACACCCCTCGGCGCCCGTTGGTTTTTCGCGAGCAGGCTCGCTCCTACAAGGAAAAGCAACAGCCTCCTCCTGTAGGAGCGAGCCCGCTCGCGATGGTCGTGAACGATTACGAGTAAAACCAGACACCCCTCGGCGCCCGTTGGTTTTTCGCGAACAGGCTCGCTCCTACAAGGAAAAGCAACAGCCTCCTCCTGTAGGAGCGAGCCCGCTCGCGATGGTCGTGAACGATTACGCGCAAAACCAGACACCCCTCGGCGCCTGTTGGTTTTTCGCGAGCAGGCTCGCTCCTACAAGGAAAAGCAACAGCCCCCACCTGTAGGAGCGAGCCCGCTCGCGATGGTCGTGAACGATTACGCGCAAAACCAGATACCCCTCGGCGGCCATTGGTTTTTCGCGAGCAGGCTCGCTCCTACAAGGAAAAGCAACAGCCCCCACCTGTAGGAGCGAGCCCGCTCGCGATGGTCGTGAACGATTACGCGTAAAACCAGACACCCCTCGGCGCCCGTTGGTTTTTCGCGAGCAGGCTCGCTCCTACAATAATGTAGAGACCGATTTCAGTTCCTGGTCGCCACCTTGTTGCCACCGCTGTCCCACCCGCCTCCCAACGATTTGTAGATCGCGACGATACCCCGGTATTGATCGATTTCACCTTGGGCCTGCGCATCCTCGGCATTCAGCCGTTCACGCTGGGCATCGAGCAGCACCAGATAGTCCACGGCGCCTTCCTTGTATTGGGTTTCGGCCAGGTCCGCCGCCGCCCTGCTCGATTCGCTTTGCTTGATCAACGACAACAACCGCTGCTGGCGCTTGCCGTAGTCGCTGAAGGCGTTCTCCGATTCTTCCAGCGCCAGCAGCACTTGCTGTTCATAGGTGGCCAAGGCGCCTTCCGCGTTGGCGTCGGCACCGCGGATGCGTGCTCGTACGCTGCCCAGGTCGAAGGCTGCCCAGGTGATGCTCGGGCCCAAGCTCCAGGCCTTGGCGGCGGCGGAGCCGATTTGCGAACCGCGTCCGGCGGTGAAGCCCAGGAAGCCGCTCAGGCTGACCCGGGGAAACAGGTCGGCGGTGGCGACGCCGATATCCGCCGTGGCGGAGGCGAGCCGGCGTTCGGCCGCCAGCACATCAGGGCGGCGACGCAGCAGTTCGGCGGGATCACCGATGGGCAGTGCCTTGGCGATGGCCGGCAGGTCCTTCGGACTCAGGGACACACTCAATTGATCCGGACGCTCACCGAGCAAGGTCGCGATGCGGTTCTTCTGCCGGACCTGTTCCGCTTGCAGTTGCGGCACGCTGGCCTCGACGGCAGCCAGCCGCGCATCGGCGCGTACCACGTCGAGTTCGTTACCCACGCCGGCATCGCGCAGACTGACGGTCACAGCGCGTGAATCGCTCTGGTTCTTGAGGTTGGCCAGGGCGATTTTTTCCCGCAGTTGCGCACCGCGCAGTTGCCCGTAGGCGTCCACCAACTCGGCGATCATGGTCACCCGCAGTTGAAACAGATCCGCCGCTGCCGCGCCTTCCTGGGCATCGCTCGACTCCAGTGCACGCTGGATGCGTCCGAACAGGTCGATTTCCCAGGCCATGTCCAGGCCCAGATCGTAGCGTTCGATGTTCACACGTTTGTCCGTCAGGCCGGGCACCTGCGCCTTGCCTATTTGGCTGCTGGCGCGACTGGTGACCACCGGCAGGTTGTCGTTGCTGATGTCGTCACGAATCGCCCGCGCCGCTTTCCAGCGAACAAAGGCCACGCGCAAATCGCGGTTGCCTTCCAGGGATTTGCTCACCAGCTGGTTCAGCGTGGGGTCGTCGAACTGTTGCCACCACACCGATTCAAATCGCGATTGATCGTAGTTGCTTGCTTTCGCATAAACGCTATTGGCCGGTGCGGTGTCCGGGGCCTTGTAGTCGGGGCCCACCGTGCAGGCGGCCAGCGCGGTCACCAGAAGGCTGGGTAAAAAAAGCTTCAGAGCATTCATGGTTGCACCTCCAGGTTCAGCGCACGGGTTTGTTTGCGCGCTTGCTTGCGTTCGATGTAGCGGCGAATCAGGACGAAGAACACCGGTGTCAGCAGCAGGCCGAAGAAGGTCACGCCGAGCATGCCGGAGAACACGGCCACACCCATGGCCCGACGCATTTCGGAACCGGCGCCGGTGGAGGTCACCAACGGGATAACGCCCATGATGAACGCGATGGAGGTCATCAGGATCGGCCGCAGACGCATGCGGCACGCTTCCAGTACGGCGTCCAGGGGCGACAGGCCCTCGTCCTGTTTGTCCTTGGCGAACTCGACGATCAGGATGGCGTTCTTGCAGGCCAGGCCCACCAGTACGATCAGGCCGATCTGGGTGAAGATGTTGTTGTCGCCTTTGGAAATGATCACCCCGGCAATCGCCGACAACAGGGTCATCGGTACGATCAGGATCACCGCCAATGGCAGGCTCCAGCTTTCATACAGCGCTGCCAGCACCAGGAACGCCAGCAAGACGCAGAGCGGGAACACCAGCAACGCGGTGTCGCCGGAGAGGATCTGCTGGTAGGTCAGGTCGGTCCACTCGTAGGTCATGCCGTTGGGCAGTTCGTCCTTGAGCAGTTTTTCGATGGCCTTCTGGGCCTGGCCGGAGCTGTAGCCGGGGGCAGCCGCGCCGTTGATTTCTGCGCTGATGAAGCCGTTGTAGTGCATCACGCGGTCCGGGCCCGAGGTCGGGCTGACCTTGACGAAGGTCGCCAGCGGAATCATCTCGCCGTGGTCGTTGCGCACCTTCAACTGACCGATCTGCTCCGGCTCCTGGCGGAATTGCTGGTCAGCCTGGACGTTGACCTGATAGGTGCGACCGAAGCGGTTGAAGTCGTTGGCATACAACGACCCCAGGTACACCTGCAGCGTGTCGAAGATATCGTTGACGGCGACGCCGTGGGTCTTGGCTTTTTCCCGGTCGATGGCAGCTTCGACCTGTGGCACGTTGACGGTGTAGCTGGTGAACAGGTTGGCCAGTTCCGGAACACTGCGGCTCTTGGCAATGATGTTCATCGTTTCCTTGTACAGCGCTTCATAGCCCAGGTTGCCCCGGTCTTCGATCTGCAGTTTGAAACCACCGATGGTGCCCAGGCCTTGAACCGGCGGCGGCGGGAACACGGCGATGTAGGCGTCCTGAATGCCGCCGAACTTGGCATTGAGCGAAGCGGAAATCGCCTTGGCTGACAGGCTTGGATCCTTACGTTCCTCAAAAGAACTCAAGCCGATGAAGGCGATCCCTGCGTTCGGGCTGTTGGTGAAGCCGTTGATCGACAGGCCGGGGAATGCCACGGCGCTGTCGAAGCCCGGCTCGTTCATGGCAATGGTGCTCATGCGACGGATCACCGACTCCGAGCGATCAAGGCTGGCGGCGTCCGGTAATTGCGCGAAAGTCACCAGGTATTTTTTGTCCTGGGTCGGCACAAAACCGGTCGGTGTGGTGCTGAAACCCATGTACGTCAGGGCGATCAGGCCGGCGTAGACCAGCAATGCCACGCTGCTGCCACGAATGACTTTGCCGACGGTCATCACATAGCCGCGGCCGGCCTTTTCGAAGAATCGGTTGAAGGGTTTGAACAGCCAGCCACCGAACAGGCGATCGAGCACTTTGGAGAATCGGTCTTTGGGCGTGTCATGACTTTTGAGCAATACCGCCGCCAAGGCTGGCGACAGGGTCAACGAGTTGAACGCCGAGATCACGGTCGAGATCGCGATGGTCAGGGCGAACTGTTTGTAGAACTGGCCGGTCAGGCCGGAGATGAACGCCGACGGGACGAACACCGCGCACAGCACCAGCGCCGTGGCGATGATGGGACCGGTCACTTCACCCATGGCTTTTTTGGTGGCTTCGATCGGTTCCAGTCCCGTCTCGATGTTTCGCTCGACGTTCTCCACCACCACGATCGCATCGTCGACCACGATCCCGATGGCCAGTACCAGGCCGAACAACGACAAGGCGTTCAACGAGAAGCCGAACAGATGCATCACGGCAAAAGTACCGATCAGCGATACCGGCACCGCCACCAGCGGAATGATCGAGGCGCGCCAGGTTTGCAGGAACAGGAGTACCACCAGCACCACGAGAATCAGTGCTTCGAACAGTGTATGGACCACGGCTTCGATCGAGCTGCGCACGAAGATCGTCGGGTCATACACGATCTCGTAGTCCATGCCTTCGGGGAAGTTTTTCTTCAGCTCGGCCATCTTCGCCCGCACCTGATCGGAAACGTCGATGGCATTGGAACCCGGGCGCTGGAAGATCGGCATCGCCACCGCTTCCTGGTTATTGAGCAAGGCGCGCAAGGCGTATTGGTTGGAACCGAGTTCAATCCGGGCAATGTCCTTGAGGCGCGTGATTTCGCCGTTCGGGCCACTGCGGATGATCACGTTCTCGAACTCTTCTTCGGTGACCAAACGGCCCTGGGAGTTGATCGACAACTGGAAGCTTGTGGCGTTGGGCGCGGGGGGCGCACCCAGTTGGCCAGCCGCGACCTGACGGTTCTGCTCGCGCACGGCGTTGACCACGTCGGTCGCGGTCAGGTTGCGCGAAGCAGTCTTGTTCGGGTCGAGCCAGATACGCAGCGAGTAGTCGCCAATACCGTACATCTTCACATCACCGATGCCGTTCAGGCGGGACAACTCGTCCTTGACGTTGAGGATCGCGTAGTTGGACAGGTACAGCATGTCGTAGCGTTTGTCCGGCGAGGTCAGGTGCACCACCATCGTCAGCTCGGGCGACGCCTTGTCCACGGTGATACCGATGCGGGTCACTTCCTCGGGCAGTTTCGGCTCGGTCCGCGTCACGCGGTTCTGCACCTGCACCTGGGCGTTGTCCAGGTCCGTGCCCAGGGCGAAGGTCACTGTGAGGGTGAGCCTGCCATCGGCCGTGGACTGCGAATACATGTACAACATGTTCTCGACGCCGGTGATGGCTTGTTCGAGCGGTGCAGCAACGGTTTCACCAATCACCTTGGGGTTGGCGCCCGGGTAGTTGGCGTGAATGACCACGGTGGGTGGCACGACGTCGGGGTATTCGCTGATCGGCAACTGGAACAGCGCGATGGCGCCGGCGATCAGGATCAGCAGCGACAGCACCGCGGCGAAGATCGGTCGCGTGATAAAGAACTGAGAGAATTTCATGTCGGTATTCCCTTATCCGCGAGGAGAAACCGCAGCATCCGTTTTCACCAGTGCGGGTGATTTGACGGAGGCCGGGGCCTGGATGGCCGGTTGATTGCCGGCTTCGATTGCCTGCCGTTGGCGGGTCAGGGTCGCGACGGTTTCAGGGTCGGCCATGGGCGCATCCTGCGGGGCGACTACCGCGCCGGGACGGACCCGTTGCAGACCGTTGATGACGATGCGGTCTTCTTTCTGCAGGCCACTGCGCACGATGCGCAGGCCCTCAAGCTTCGGCCCCAGATCGACGCTGCGGTACACGGCCTTGTTGTCCTGATCGATCACCAGCACGAACTTCTTGCCCAGGTCGGTGCCCACCGCTTCGTCCTTGATCAGCAGGCCGGCATAGGCGGCGCTGCCCACCAGCTTCAGACGGGCATACAGGCCGGGGGTGTATTGGCCATCCGCGTTGTCGAACACCGCGCGACCACGGATGGTGCCAGTCTTGGGGTTGACCTGGTTGTCGACGAAGTTCATCTGCCCCAGGTGCGTATTGCCCTCCTCGTTCGACAGGCCCATGTACACCGGTGTGGTCTGGCTACGCTGGCCCTGGCGGGAGAGCTGGCCGTACTTGAGGAACAGGCGCTCGTCGGCGTCGAAATAGGCGTAGACCTTGTCGGTGGAGACCACACTGGTCAGCGGCGTGGTGTCGGCGGTGACGATGTTGCCGGCGGTGATTTCGGCGCGGCTGACACGCCCGCTGATCGGCGCGGTGACGCGGGTGAAACTCAGGTTCAGGCGGGCCAGATCGAGCTGCGCCTGGATCGCATCGACACCGGCCTTGGCTTCTTGCGCGGTGGTGGTGCGGGTATCGGCCAATTCGGCGGAAATCGCATTGCTACCCAGCAGACGCTGTCCGCGCTGCGCTTCGTTGGCAGTGCGAACCAGCGTGGCCCTGGCTTGTTGCAGTTGGGCTTCGAAACGATGCACTTCGTGTTCGAACGGCCGTGGGTCGATCTGGAACAGCAAGTCACCTTTCTTCACCAACGCGCCGTCGGTAAAGGCCACTTGTTCGATCTGTCCCGACACCCGTGGACGGACTTCGACGGTTTCCGGGGCCTCAAGGCGCGCAGTCACTTCGTCCCACTCGGTGATGGGCTGCTCGATGACCTTGGCAACCGTGACGTGGGGCGCCCCTGGCGCATTGGCGGCTACTGGCGCGCGGTCGCAGGCGGTGAGCATCGTGAGGGCCAATGCGGCAAACGGGTAACGAAAAGCTTTGAGTGACTGTGCCATGGGTGGTGTCCGCCAGACGGTTGAAGGATTTTCGAAGTCTCGGCCTCGCGCGAGGCGTCGACGAATCGAACAGGGTGAACTTGGGTATTACTATTAATGATGATCGTCATGTATATGGGCAAAAAAACACAACTGTCCTGCTCAAGCCTTGGTATTGCCTATCACGCTGCACACGCAATCCAATGCCGGGCCCAGTGCCTGCGCGACCGAGATGGCGCGGGGCGTGGGCTGCATTTCCCGCCCGGCGCGCTCGAACAAGGGATCGTTGAACAAGGCTCGCAAACGCCTGAGTGCGCCACTGACAGCCGGCTGGCCCATTGAGAGCCGCCTCGCCGCACGAGTGACGTTGCGTTCCTGAATGAGGACTTCGAAAACCACCAGTAGATTCAGGTCGATTCTGCGCAGATCATTACGTTTCATAACGTGTCCACCTGGTATTTGCGCCGACGATATATTACGACCATAATCATTACAAGACATTTGGCGACGACGTGCACACGGCAGGCATACCTGGCCTCAGGAGCAGCTCATGAAAGTGACGAAAGACCAAGCCGCGGCGAACAAAGAAGCGATCCTCACCGCCGCCTCCCGGCTGTACCGGGAAAAAGGCATCGACGGCATCGGCATCGGCGAGCTCTCACGCTCGGTCGGGCTGACCCATGGCGGGTTCTACGGGCAGTTCCCCGGCGGCAAGGAACAATTGGCGTCGGAGGCCGTGACCCGGACGTTCGAGACCACCATACGAAACTGGCAAGACGCCAAATCGATCCCGGAGGTGGTGAAGAAATACCTGACCCAGAAGCACCTGGACAACTGGACCGGAGGCTGCCCGATCCCCGCGCTGGCGGTCGATGTCGCCCGCACCGGTGGCACCGTCAGCCAGTCCTTCACCCAGGGCCTCGAGCGCTTGATCGAGATACTGATGCCACTGGTGGAAGGCGAGACTCAGGAGGAAAAACACCAGCAAGTGCTGCAGGTCATTGCCTCGATCGCAGGGGCCATGATGATTGCCCGTGCGGTGGACAAGCCTGAATTGTCGAAGCAGTTTTTGACGTCGGTGATCGATGCCTGGCAGGTCTGAGGGCTCAAGGATGATCACCTGTGGGAGCAATGCTTGCTCGCGATGGACGTCCAGGCAACGCGGTCATTCAGACAGCGAGCGTTATCGTTGACGTTCATCGCGAGCAAGCTTTGCTCCTACAGGAGTGGCTCTTTTAATCCCTGAATTGCGTCAGTTGCCGGCTCAGCGAGCCGGCTTGATCGCGCAATTGCACCGACTGATCGAGCAGGCTGCGGATCGCCTGGTCGTTCTGTTCGGAGATGCGGCTGACGCCCTGGATGGCCACGGACAGTTGCTCACCGGTCGCCGCCTGGCTCTGGGTCTGGCGTGCCACTTCGCTGATGCGCGTCAGGATATCCTGGGCATGCTGGCGGATCTGATCCACGCCCTGGGCCGAGGTGGTCAGTTGCACCACGCCCTGGCGCACCGCTTCGCCGACCTGCTGGACGTTGGCCACGGTGTTGCGCACGTCCGAACCGATGGCGCCGATCATCTCGCCGATTTCACCGGTCGAGCGACTGGTGCGTTCCGCCAGTTGCCGCACTTCGTCGGCCACCACGGCAAAACCACGGCCCTGCTCCCCTGCCCGCGCCGCTTCGATCGCCGCGTTGAGGGCCAACAGATTGGTCTGGTCGGCGATGCTGCGAATCACCGCGATGATCCCGGCAATCTGCTGCGAGCGTTTTTCCAGATCGCCCACCGCGCCGGCGACCACGTCCATGGTCTGGTCGATATGGGTGATGCCGGCCAGGGTCTGGCTCATGTCCCCGGAAATGTGCGTGGTCAGCATTTCGGTGTTGCGCGCCAGTTGCTCCACATCTTCGGCCTGCTGTGACATCTCGGTCACCGAGTGCGCCAGTGCCGTGACGCCGCTGGCCATCTCCTCGGTAGCGGTGTGCTGCGAAGTCGCCCGTTCGGCGACGGCCTGGGTGGTATCGCCCAGGTGATTGGAGATCTGCATCAACGCCGTGCTGCTGTGGCGAATCGAGCCCACCAGATCGCCCAGGCGCTGGATGAACTGGTTGAACGCCCCTGCCAGCTTGCCGGTTTCATCGCCGCTGCGCTGCTCGAAGCGCAACCCCAACTCGCCCTCCCAGGCCTGGATGCCGACCGTCAGGCCCGACAACGGACGAATCTGCCACGCCAGCAAATGCCACAGCACAATGGCCAGCACCAGCAACGCCACCAGGCCGATGATCACGGCGGTGTAGAGGAAATGATTAATGCCGGCCATGGCTTCGGCCAACGGGTACGCCACCATCAACGCCCAGTTGTTCGGCGCCTTGCCGATACGCACCGGTTGCAGCACATAGCCCCAGCCATCGCGCTCGAAACTGTAGGGCTGGCCGGCCTTGATCGCATCCTTGGCGGCAGTCGGCAATTCATTGGCCGGCTGACTCAGGCGCTTGGCGTCGGGATGGCTGGCGTACAAGCCATCGCTGGACACCAGCGCGCCGTAGCCTTTGTAGGCATCGATGGTCGAGAGCTGGCGGTTGATGCTTTCCAGCGGGATATCGACCCCCGCCACGCCCACCGCCTTGCCGCCCTGCAACAACGGCACCATGATCGACACCATCATCACCTGCTGACCGCTGCCGGTGCTGTAGGCAAAAGGTTCGGACGCCCATGGCTGGCGGGTGTGCAGTGGCCGGTAGTAATACTGGTTGTCGGCATTCTCCGGGCTGTATCCGCTTAATGCTTCGGACTTCACCGCGCCTGCGGCACGGTTCCAGTAGGTCAGGTAACGGCCCGTGGCGTCATGATTGGGCTGGTTGGCGTACTCACTGTCCTTGCCATCGAACGCGTTAGGCTCCCAATACTGCCCAAGGCCCAGCAGCTTGGGGTTGGCCTCGAACAGCTGGCGAGTCAGGGCATCGGCGGTCTTGCGGTCGACCTGTTGTTGCTGCATCGCCGTGGCGACACTGGCCAGGGATTCAGCCACGGTAAAACCGGCACCGAGTTCGACTTCCACTTGCTTGGCATTGGCCTTGACGATGGTATCGACCAGGGCAAAGGTTTCTTTGACGGAGGAGCCATAGGCGATGTAGGCGATGGAACCCAGCAGCAGCGCCATGACGACGACGGTTCCAGTCAGCGCGGTCCAGAACAGCTTGAAGTGCAGTGAGCGATTGGGCATGAGCATTCTCGAATGAGCGATACGTCAGCCAGCACAGCCCGCGCAAAAATGTGAGTGCAGCAGCCCTGCTGGCAAGTGATTTATAATTGATATTATTTGGCCACTATATCGAGGCGCAAGGCCTCGATGCAACCTAAATGAACACTTGTTCAATCAGAAGAGAATGCGGCTACGAGCGCCGCGCAGACACGTCCGGTTCGAGTGTCGGGGGGATGGAAGCGGGAATTTTCTGCCAGCGCCTACAGACATTCCTGGGCAGCGCGTTCAAGTCGCGAAGGCCCGAACGTCGAGGCCAGCAGTGCGCGTTCGTACAAAAACACCTTGCCGCCGTTCGACGCCTTGTAGGCCTCGAGCACATCGTTTGCAGCGACTTTGCTTGAAACCACGATCCGGTAACTGCGCTGGGTTTCCGACAGGGTCGCGTGCAGCGAATTTTCCTGCAGTTTCGGTAAAACGCAATTCGCGTAATCCGCGGGCGCTTTTTTCGTCTGCAAGGTCAGCGTCGGGTCGTTTGGCGTGGAGGCACAGCCCGACAACAGCAGGGATGCGGCAATAGCCAGTCGGGCATGAAGGTTCATCGCGCCGGTTCCTTAAGAGCGTTTTAGGTGGGTGCGATTTTCCTTGTTTCCCGGATACAACAGAACTTGTGATCGGTGATTGTCACTATTACTCGAACGAATAGTTATGAGCTCGCGGTAGACGATTACCTGTAGGAGCAAAGCTTGCTCGCGATGGCGTCGGTACAGTCAACATTGATGTCGCCTGATACGCCGCCATCGCGAGCAAGCTTTGCTCCTACAGGTTCCCGTTCACAGGATTCGCCGCGCGATCACGCCTTGAACGCCTCTCGCCGTGCCAGTCGCTCCTGGGCATAGGCCTCTGAGGGCTCGCTGATCAGCTCTTCACGGCGCAGCAGCTCTCCACAATGCTCGCAAAGCGGCCCGAGTCCGGCAGGGTGCCCGCAGGTCTGGTGGGTGAAGCGCACGGCCACCCCTTCCTCTGCCGATTTACACCAGGCTTCCCCCCAGGCACGCAGGGCCAGCACCACCGAATAAAACGCCTCGCCCTTGGCGGTGAGGTGGTACTCGTAGCGCTTGGGTCGTTCGTTGTAGGCACGGCGCTCGACCATCCCGTCAGCCTCCAGGCTTTTCAGGCGTGCCGCGACCATCTGCGGCGTTCCTCCGGTCTGCGCCTGGATTTCGTCGTATCGATGATTGCGCATGAACAATTCGCGCAGCACCAATACCGTCCATCGGTCTCCGACGACCGCCTCGGCCCGTGCAATCGGGCACAAAGTTTCAGGACTACTCTTTTTTACTGCCATGCAGGCTTGCCTCTTTCACAGTAACTATGATTATCATATCAACACCATGCCGGGGCAAGCCCATGGCACGGGTCAGCCCACATTCCTGGAGAACTCGTCATGTCGAATGCTGCCTATCCGCTTGATCGCACCGCCTACCTGCTGGTCGATCCCTACAACGATTTCCTCTCCGAAGGCGGCAAGGTTTACCCCTTGATCGAACCGATCGCCGAGCAAGTCGGCCTGCTCGACAACCTGCGCACACTGGACCGCACGGTCCGTGCCCTGGACATTCCGGTGGTCATCGTACCGCACCGTCGCTGGGAAAAAGGCGATTACGAAAACTGGGATCACCCAAGCCCGAGCCAATGCAAGATCCAGCACATGCACCACTTCGCCCGTGGTGAATGGGGCGGTGAATGGCACCCCGATTTCGCGCCCAAGGACGGCGACATTGTCGTTTCGGAGCATTGGGGTTCGAGCGGTTTTGCCAACACCGACCTGGATTTTCGCCTCAAGCAACGAGGCATCACCCACGTGATCATCGTCGGCCTGCTGGCCAATACCTGCATCGAAGCCACCGCTCGCTACGCCCAGGAACTCGGTTACCACGTTACCCTGGTGCGGGACGCCACCGCCGCGCTCAAGCCGGAAATGATGCACGCCGCCCATGAGCTGAACGGCCCCACGTTCGCCCATTCGATTGTGACCACCGAACAACTGATCGCCACCCTGAAGCCGTGAGACAACACATGAAACTGACTGGAAACCTCCTGATCGGCGCCAGCGAAGTCCCTGCCAGCGAAGGGACGATGAAGGCGCTTAACCCCGCCACCAACCAACTCATCGAGCCGGACTTCGCCTTCGGTGGTGTCGCGGATGTCGACAAGGCGGCGAACCTGGCCGACGAGGCATTCGACCATTACAGCCATACCTCGCTGGCCGAACGTTCGGCATTCCTTGAGCGCATCGCCGACAATCTCGATGCCGTAAGCCAGGAGCTGGCAGCACGGGCTGCACTGGAAACCGGTCTGCCCGAAGCCCAGCTTCAGGGCGAAGCGGCCAAAGCGGCCACCCAGTTCCGCCAATTTGCCGATGTCGTGCGCAAAGGACGCTTCCTGCAACTGGCCATCGACCCGGCACAACCTGACCGCCAGCCAAGGCCGCGCATGGATCACCGCCTGCAGAAAATCGCCATCGGCCCGGTGGCTGTTTTCGGCGCGAGCAATTTCCCCATCAGCTATTCGGTTGCCGGTGGCGACACCGCCTCGGCGCTGGCGTCGGGCGCGACGGTCATCGTCAAGGCCCATAACGCTCACCCTGGTGCCTCGGAAATCCAGGCCCGAGCCATCCGCCAGGCCGTGCAGGACAGCGGTTTACCGGAAGGTGTGTTTTCGATGGTGCGCGGCGGCGGCAACGCCATCGGCGAAGCCCTGGTCGACCACCCGCTGATCAAGGCCGTGACCTTCACCGGCTCGGAACAGGGCGGCATGGCGCTGTATCGCCGAGCGCAACTGCGCCCCGACCCCATCCCGGTGTTTACCGAGATGACCAGCGTCAACCCCACGTTCATCCTGCCCCAGGCACTCGCCGCGCGCGGTGCGCAGATCGGTGACGGATTCGTCGAGCGCATGCTGGTCAATGTCGGCCAGGCCTGCCTCAAGCCGGCGATCCTGATCGCGGTCGAAGGTGCAGGTTTCGAGGCGTTGCGCGCCGCCATGATCAAGCGTGTGACCGATGCACCGGCGCGTCCGATGCTGACACCGGGGATTCACGGGGCTTACCTCAGCGGCCTCGATCGCCTGCAAAGCACCGGTGCAAGCCTGGTTGCCGTGGGTTCGGTGGCCCATGCCGATCTGGATGGCCGGTCCGCGCTGCTTGAAGTCGATGGCCAGCGTTTCCTGGCCGAAAACGCATTGGCCCATGAAGTGTTCGGGCCGGCGGGACTGCTGGTGAAGGTCAAGGACGAGGCGCAAATGTTCGCGGTCGCCCGCTCGTTGCGCGGCCAGCTCAGCGCAACCCTGCACCTTGAGGAGGCGGATTTGGACCTGGCTCGACGTTTGTTGCCGGTGCTGGAGCGGCGCACCGGGCGGATCGTGGTCAACGCCTTTGCCCATCCGCAGGAAGTGTCTTTCGCCACCATTCACGGCGGCCCCTTCCCGGCCTCGTCGGACAGCCGATTCACCTCGGTGGGCATGACCTCCATCGAACGCTTCCTGCGCCCGGTGACTTACCAGGGGTTTCCGGATGCGTTGCTGCCTGAGGCGTTGCGAGAGCTCAATCCACTTGGTCTGCCACGCAGCATGGACGGTCAATAAACGGTAAGACCGGTGGTTACCTGTGGGAGCAAAGCTTGCTCGCGATGGCGGTCGGTCAGACAACATCCTTGGTGACTGTGCTGCCGTCATCGCGAGCAAGCATTGCTCCCACAGGGTGGCAGGTGGTCAGGCCGGGGCTTTGTGCATCGCACACACCTGGTTGCGCCCATTACGCTTGGCCTGATACAGCCCGTCATCGGCGCGGGTCAACAGGCTTTCCAGGTTGTCACCGAGCTGCACGAAGGCCACGCCGAAGGACGCGGTGATGGTGTCCAGCACGGTGTCGGTGCCCCGTGCCTTGATCCGCAACGACTGGACCTTCAGGCGCAACAGCTCGGCGAAGGCGCAGGCACTGTCGAGATTGGCGCAGTCTTCGAGCACCACGCAGAACTCCTCGCCGCCATAACGCGCGGCAAAGGCGTTGGGTGCCAGCGCACTGCGCAGCACCTGGCCGACATGCTGCAACACCCGGTCACCCAGCGGGTGGCCGTATTGATCGTTGAATTGCTTGAAGTGATCGATATCCAGCATCACCAGCGCGACACTGCGGGAGCCTTTGGCCAAGGCCTGCTCCAGCATGCGCGTGAAGGCCGTCCGGTTCAGCAGCTCGGTCAGGCCATCCAGTGTCGCGGCCAGTTGCGCGCGCTCCAGTTTGTCCCGCAGGGTCTTGATCTCGCTTTGCGCCGAATGCAGTTGGGAAAGGAACTGCTCCTGCTGACTCTGCATCAGCCGGGTACTCTGCTGCAGCTCGTTCAAGATACCCGGCAAGCGCTCGCTGACCGGCTCCTCGAGCATCTCCAGGCACTGCCCGAGACGGTGCTGGAAGTGGGCACTGCCCTTCACACTGCGCGAGACATCGCGCTCCATGCCATCGACCAGGCTGATGACCTGTTGTTGCCCGGCGCGGGCATCTTCCAGCTCGTCACGGATGATGTACTCGCGAAACAGCCGGGTCGCGGACTCTGGCGGGCAACCGTCAAAGTCCCTGACCACCCGATCCAAATGGCGATTGAGTTCCGGGTCCTGGCCTTTGCTGTAGGTGTACCACAGGGCGTAATGCACCGGATTGGGCGGGATATTGTGGCGAACCATCAGGGGTACGGCTTGCTTGAGCAGCGCCGCCGCCTCGCGGGAGTCTTCCGGATAAAGCGCTAGAACATTCGCACGCGAGTCTGATTGGCTCATGGATTCACTGTGGTTGTTAATCATTGGCGTTTGTGAACGCGATGAGCATACCGATACGCATGGCAAACGGCTATCCCGGTTTTGATTTGAACAAGCGATTTCATGCCAGCCAAGGCCCCCTGTAGGAGCGAGCCTGCTCGCGATAGCGGCGTGTCAGTCGATGGAATTGTTGCCTGATACACCGCTATCGCGAGCAGGCTCGCTCCTACAGGGATCTAGTGGTGTTCTGGATGGGTGTAGGGTTCGATAAACCCACACCCCAGAATCTCATTCAGGCGCCTGCCATCGCTCATCCGCCGAAACAGCCCGGGCGTCATCCACGGCGCACGGCCATCAACGTTGGGAGCCCCCAATCCAGCCAACAGGTCATCGATCAAAACGGAGCGGGTTTCGAAGGAGATCCGCGTCAACCCGGTGCTGTTTCCGACGCCGACATGGGCATGCGCCCCGGAAAAGGCAATCAGGCTGCCAGGTGCGATATCGACAACAATACCCTGCTGTGGATCAACCGCCTCCAGTAGATGCGGGATGGCTTCATCGGCATCCACCGCGTTGCGACCGTCGCGATGGGAGCGTTGCAGAATCGCGCGCATGTCAAAATCCGCGCTGGAATTGAGCAGCGGGCGCTGCCACAGATGCGGGTACAAGGCGAAGGTCCGCCCCGTGGTGATCGGGTAAATCGGCGCCCACCAGTTGGTCTGCGCATACAGATTCGAGCCCCAGGTGTCGCGGTGAAAGGCGATGGTGGCCGTGGTGCGGGCGCGTGGCGCGACGTGACGCGGTTCACGGTGTGGCTGAAAACGCAGGTGCAGGCGATCGCAGGCCAGGGCATCAGCGTCAATTCCAAGGCTCTCCACGACGGCCAGCCAGCGCAGCTGGATCTCGGCGCAGCTGGCGAAAGCATTCTGGTATTGGGAAAAACGTTCGGTCTGTTCCCCGTGGCTCAGGTGCCGATGGATTTCTTGCGGCGACCACGGATACAGCGCCTCTTCGAGCCATTCACGGGTGAATGCCACCAGCGACGCCATGGGGGACAAATCGGTGAAACGAATGATCTCGCCGGCATAGATCCGGTCGTGAAACTGCCGGGCGCTGCCCGGTGTTTCCCGCGTGCTGTACATGACCTGACGTCCACTGAAGATGCCTGTCCGACTCTAGAGCTATGCCCTTCACTGCGCAAAGGGGCAGTTGCCGCAAAAAACAGCGGATCAGCCCGGATTCAACAGTGCCTGGCGCAGCAACCTGGCCGCCGGTGAATCCGGCACGCCTTTGCGCGATACCAGTTCATAGGGCTCGCTGCGTGAGGTGATGGGCAGCGGCAGCGTAGTGGTGAAGCCGTAGCCGGAACAGAAATTGGCCACGTCCGTCGAGACCAGCGCCACCAGCGTCGGGTTCTCCTGCAACAACGACAGCGTCGCGAAAGCCGAAGTGGTTTCCAGCAGGTGCACCGGAAAGCGCAGATTGGCCTCGTGAAACTCCCGCTCCAGCAGCAGGCGCATGGGCATGTTGGCGCGGTAGACCACCCAGCGGTAATCCACCAGATCCTTCAGGGTCAGTCGCCTGGCATAGGCGAACGGATGCTGGGTGCTGGCGATCACTGCCAGGGTTTCCTCGACGAATGTCGCGCTCTCATACAGGTACGGCGTGGTGCTGATGGTGGTGCGACAGATCGCCAGGTCCAGCCGCCCGGCGTCGAGCTGGCTCAGCAGCGCGGCGCTGGTGTCTTCGACGATCTCCACGGACATTTTCGGGTTGTCGGCGATCACCCGGCTGATCGCGGTGGTCAGCAGCGGCACGGCACCCATGATGGTGCCCACCGACACCCGCCCGCCCTCGCCGCTCATGATGCCGATGATCTCTTCACGCAGGTGCGCAAGGTCAGTCTGGATCAACCGGGCGTAACGAATCACCGAGCGTCCGGCATCGTTTGGTTCAAGCCCGCGGTTAGTGCGGGTGAACAGCGAGGTGCCGAAGGTGGTTTCGATTTCCTGCAACGCCTTGCTGGCGCCGGGCTGGGTCAGGGCCACCTGTTTGGCCGCGCCCAGCAAGGAGCCGTGCTCATCAAGGGCTATCAACAAGCGCAGTTGCTTGATGTGCAAACGGGACATGATCGAGTTGAGTGAGGGCGTCATCAGGGTTAACTAAAAGTTATAGAGGTATCGAAAGTTGTCAGTATCGGGGTCACCCCGACGGCCCTATAGTCCGCTCCACAGTCAGGCAATGCAATGGGTTTGACCATAGTGCCACGGCGCTGCTGCCACGAACCGATCGCGACAATAACAATCCTGTATAACTTGTGGTGAATCATGTCCCTCATCAATTACGTCACCAAAATCCAGTTCGGCTACGACAGCCTCGAGCACCTGGCCGCCGAAGCCGACCGCGCCGGCATCACCCGCGCACTGATTGTCACCGACCTGGGCGTGCGCAATGCCGGCATCGTCGACAAGGTCATCGCCGCCCTCGGCGCCAACCACCCTTACACGATTTTCGATGCGACCCCACCGAACCCCAACGAACACGCCGTACGTGAAGCGGTCGCCCGATACCGCAGCGGTGAATGCGACGGCATCATCGCAGTCGGCGGTGGTTCATCCATCGACCTGGCCAAAGGCGTGGCGGTGTGCGCCACCCATGACGGCCCATTGCAAAGCTTTGCCGTCATCGAAGGCGGCCTGGAGCGCATCACCTCGGCCACCGCGCCGCTGATCGCGATCCCGACCACCGCCGGCACCGGCAGCGAAGTCGGCCGGGGCGCGATCCTGATTCTCGACGATGGTCGCAAGGTGGGCGTGATCTCGCCTTATGTGGTGCCCCGCGTGGCCATCTGCGACCCCGAACTGACCCTCGGCCTGCCGCCGATGCTCACCGCCGCCACCGGCATGGACGCCATCGCCCATTGCATCGAAACCTTCATGGCGCCGGCCTTCAACCCGGCTGCGGACGGCATCGCCCTCGACGGCCTGTGGCGTGCCTGGGGCCACATCGAACGCGCCACCGCCGAACCCGGCGATCGCCAGGCGCGGTTGAACATGATGAGCGCATCGATGCAGGGCGCACTGGCGTTCCAGAAAGGCCTGGGCTGCGTGCACAGCCTGTCCCATGCCCTGGGGGGCATCAATCCGAAACTGCACCACGGCACCTTGAACGCGATTTTCCTGCCGGCGGTGGTGCACTTCAACGCCGACGCCCCGACCGTGCGCGGCGAGCAAAAACTCGAACGCCTGAGACACGCCATGGGCCTGGCCACCGACGCCAACATCGGCTCGGCCATCGAGGACATGACCCGCCGCCTGGGCCTGCCGACCCGACTGAGCGAAATCGGCGTCGACGAAAGCCTGTTCGACCACATCGTCGAGGGCGCGCTGCACGATCACAGTCACAAGACCAACCCGCGCGAAGCATCCAGTGCGGACTACCTGACGATGCTGCGGCAATCGCTGTAACGCACCGCTGCACCCTGCCGCTTTCCAACAATAAAAATTCAGGAGGCCACGCCATCGCGGCAATCACGCTTACGTTCTCGTGAAACGTGAAGTCGCGATGGCAGAACAACCATGAAGCCCACCGTCCTTTTCGAACGGCAAGACAGCCTTGCCATTGTCACCCTCAGCAACCCGGGAAAAATGAACGCCCTCAACCTGTCGATGTGGCAGGACCTGGGCGACGTCATGAGCGAACTGTCCGCCGACCCGAGCGTGCGCTGCGTGGTGTTGCGCGGTGAAGGCGAACAGGCCTTTGCCGCCGGCGCCGACGTCGGCGAGTTTCCGACCGTGCGCGCTAACCCCTCTCAAGCCCGCGTGTATGCCGAAGTCACCTCGGCGGCGATGCGCGCGGTTGCCGACTGCCGGCACCCGGTGATCGCGATGATCCACGGCGTCTGCGTCGGCGGCGGCCTGGAGATCGCGGCGCTGTGCGACCTGCGCATCTGCGGCACGTCCAGCCGTTTCGGTGCGCCGGTCGGCAAGCTGGGCCTGGTCATGTCCTATGACGAAATGGCCGGACTGGTGGCGCTGGCCGGGCGTTCGACCACCCTGGAAATCCTCCTCGAAGGCCGCATCCTCGATGCCCAGGATGCCTACGTGAAAAACCTCGTGACCCGGGTCGTCGCCGATGCCGACGTCGAAAGCGAAACCCTCGCCACCGCCCGGCGCATCGCCAACGGCGCGCCGCTGGTTGCCCGCTGGCACCGCCAGGCCGCGCGCCAGCTCGAAGCCGGTCACGCGCCTACTGCTGCGCAGATCGACCACAGCTACTTCTGCTACGACACCGACGACTTCCAGATCGGCTTGAACGCTTTCATCGCGAAAGCCAAACCACAATTCGAGGGTAAATGACATGGGACCGCTGACAGGCATGCGCGTAGTAGAGCTGGCTCACATCATGTCCGGGCCAGTGTGCGGCATGATGCTGGCCGACATGGGGGCCGACGTGGTCAAGGTCGAGAAAGTGCCCGACGGCGATGACTCCCGGCGCTTCTCGCCGATCATGACCAGCGGCGAGTCCGCCTCGTTCATGGTAGTTAACCGCAACAAGCGCGGCATCGGCCTGAACCTGAAGACCGACGGCGGTCGCGATGTGCTGCGCCGCCTGCTGATGGACGCCGATGTGGTCACCGAAAACTACCGTGCCGGGACCATGGAGAAGTTCGGCCTGGGTTACGACACCCTGAAAACCCTGAACCCGGGACTGATCTACTGCGCGATCTCCGGTTACGGCCGCAGCGGCCCGTTCGGTGACAAGGGCGGTTTCGACCTGATCGCCCAAGGCATGAGCGGCATGATGAGCATGACCGGTGAAGCCGGGCGTGAGCCGGTCAAGGCCGGTTCACCGGTGGCCGACATCAATTCCGGCATCCTCGCCGCCCTCGGCATCTGCGCCGCCTACGCCGCCAAACAGAAAACCGGGCTGGGACAAATGGTCGACACCTCGCTGTTCGAGGCCGGCCTGCAACAGATGTTCTGGCCGGCGGCGGCGTACTTTGCCGATGGCACCATCCTGCCGAAAATGGGTTCGGCCAACTCCACCAGCGCGCCGTATCAGGTGTTCCGCACCGCCGACGGCTGGATCAACATCGGCGCCGCCAACCAGGCCAACTACGAACGCCTGGTCGAAGCCCTCGCGGTCCCGCAACTCAAGGCCGACCCGCGCTTCGCCAGCAATGCCCTGCGCATGGAGCATCGCCTGGCCCTGGTGGAAATCCTCAACGAAGTGCTGGTGGCCCGCACCACCGATGAATGGATGGTGCTGTTCGACAGCCTCGGCTTGCCTGCCGGACCGGTCCTGGACATCGCCGCCGCCCTCGCCCACCCGCAAACCAAAGCACGCGGCATGGTCGTCGAAACCGAACACCCGACCGAAGGCCGCGTGCGCGGCATGGGCCTGCCGATTCACTTTTCCGACATGGACAACGCCCCGCCACAAACCAGCCGCCCGGCGCCGCTGCTCGGCGAACACACCCGCGAGGTGCTGAAAGAAAGCGGTTACGCCGAAGACGAAATCGACGACCTGATTCGCAGCAAGGCAGTGCTGGCACTCGCATCCTGAAAACACCCCCACCTGTAGGAGCGAGCCTGCTCGCGATGGACGTTAACGATGACAAGGGGTGCCTGGATAAACGCGGCGCGCTCAGGTCCATCGCGAGCAGGCTCGCTCCCACAGAAAACAGTGATCCGTGTAGGAGCAAAGCTTGCTCGCGATGGTGGTGAAGGCGCCGTTTGCATCCAGGCAGCCCTGGCCATCGTTAACGACCATCGCGAGCAAGCTTTGCTCCTACAAGAACAACAACAAAAACAAAAAGGTGAACAACATGAGCCGTATCTTGACCGAAGCCGTCAGCCGCCGATCTTTCCTGGTCGGTGCCGGCGTCACCGTTGGCGGTGCATTCGCCGCCAGCCTGCTGCCCACCAGCGGCGTGTTTGCCGCCACCAAACCCATCGTGTTGCGCTACAGCAGCAGCCTGCCCGACACCCACCCGCTGAACAAACAGATGAAGGCCGCGTCCGAGGCGATCAAGGCCGAATCCAACGGTGCTGTGGACTTGCAGGTGTATGCCAACGCCTCCATGGGTGGCGACACCGACATGCTGTCCCAGGTCCGCGCCGGCGCGGTGGACTTCATTCCCCTGCCCGGTGCGATCCTCTCAACCCTGGTCCCGGCGATGTCCATCGAAAGCATGCCGTTCGCCTTCAAGGACTACGAGAGTGTCTGGGCCGCACTGGACGGCAAACTGGGCGAGTATGTCCGGGCGCAGACCACCAAGGTCGGCCTGATCCCGATGGAGAAAGTCTGGAACAACGGCTTCCGCCAGATCACCAGTTCGACCCGCCCGATCAACACCCCCGAAGACCTCGCCGGCTTCAAGTTACGCGTACTGGTCAGCCCGTTGTGGACCTCGATGTTCAGCGCACTGGGCGCCGCCCCCACCGGCATCAGCATCAACGAAACCTACTCGGCGTTGCAGACCAAGGTCGTCGACGGCCAGGAAAACCCGCTGGTGGTGGTCGAGTCGGCGCGTTTCTATGAAGTGCAGAAATACTGCTCCCTGACCGACCACATCTGGGGTGGTTTCTGGATCCTCGGCTCCGGCAAGACCTTCCCGAAACTGCCCCAGGATGTGCAGGAAATCGTCTCCCGGCAGATCAACGCCGCCGCCCTGGTCCAGCGCCAGCAAGTGATCGACCTCAATGCCAGCCTGGAACCGTCGCTGACCGCCCACGGCATTACCTTCAACAAGGTTGACCGTTCGCTGTTCCGCGCCGACCTGCAGAAAAAAGGTTTCTACACCCAATGGAAACAGAAGTACGGCGACGAAGCCTGGAACCTGCTTGAGCAGTACGCAGGTCAATTGTCCTGAGCCGGAGACACAGTCATGAAAAACCCGATACCGATGACGGACGTTTCTGCTGCTGAACGACTCAGCCCACGCCACACCGCACTGCGCCTTGGTCGCGTGCTCGATACCGCCCTGCGTTGGGCGACCGAAGGCAGCGCCGCGTTGCTGGTGACCCTGGAAGTCACCTTGCTGTTCTGCAACGTGTTCTCCCGTTACGTGCTCAACCAGCCGATTGTCTGGGGTGACGAAATGGCGTCGCTGCTGTTCCTGTGGCTGGCGATGCTCGGCTCGGTGGTGGCGATGCGACGCGGCGAGCACATGCGCCTGACCTCGTTCATCGCCCGCCTGCCGGCGGAAAAACGCGCCTTCGTCGACACCTTCGGCGCGGTGATCGTCATCACCTTCATCGTGATGCTGTTCTCGCCGGCCTGGGAGTTCGTCAGCGATGAATGGATCATCACCACCGCCGCCCTGGAAATCCCCAACGCGTTTCGCGTGTCGGCCATTGCCGTCGGCCTGAGCCTGATGTTGCTGACCTGCGTGGCGCGGCTGTTGACCAGCGCACGGCTGATCGACTTCACCGTGTCGGTGGCGATGCTCGGTTCGCTGGCGGCGTTGCTGTGGGCCGGTGAAGGCACCCTGCTGCTGATGGGCAACTGGAACCTGATCGTGTTCTTCATGATCGGCGTGATGGGCATGATCGTCATCGGCGTGCCGATCATGGTCGCGTTCGGCCTGGCCACCGTGGCGTACCTGTCGACCATGACCAGCACACCGCTGACCCTGGTGGTGGGCCGCATGGACGAGGGCATGGCCAGCCTGATCCTGCTGGCGATTCCGTTGTTCGTGTTCCTCGGCGCGCTGATTGAAGCCATGGGCATGGCGCGGGCGATGATCCGCTTCCTGTGCTCGTTGATCGGCCATGTCCGTGGCGGTCTGTCGTATGTGTTGATCGGTGCGATCTACCTGATCTCCGGGATTTCCGGCTCGAAAGCGGCCGACATGGCGGCCATTGCACCGGCGCTGTTTCCGGAAATGAAGAAACGCGGCGAGGATGAAAACGAACTGGTGGCGATGCTCAATGCCTCCGGAGCAATGTCGGAAACCATCCCGCCGAGCCTGGTGTTGATTACCATCGGTTCGGTCACCGGCGTGTCGATTTCCGCGCTGTTCACCGGCGGTTTCATGCCGGCGGTGGTGGGGGCGATTGCCATGGCCGTGGTGATCTGGTGGAAAAACCGCAAAGGCGAGGCCTCTACCGGCAAACGCGCTTCGAGCAAGGAAATCGGCCATTCGCTGCTGGTCGCCCTGCCGGCACTGGCCCTGCCCTTCGTGATCCGCACCGCGGTGGTCGAAGGCGTCGCCACCGCCACCGAAGTGGCCGCCATAGGCGTGGCCTACACCTTTATCGTCGGCTTGCTGTGCTACCGCTGCTTCGACTGGAAACGCCTGTACCCGATCCTGGTCAGCACCGCGTCGCTGTCCGGCGCGATCCTGATCATCATCGGCAGCGCCACGGCCATGGCCTGGGCCTTGACCCAATCGGGGTTCTCCCATCAGTTGGCGCAGGTGATGTCCACCGTACCCGGTGGCGCACTGGGCTTCCTGATCATCTCCGCCGTGGCGTTCATTCTGCTCGGCAGTTTCCTGGAAGGCATCCCGGCCATTGTGCTGTTCGGGCCGCTGCTGTTCCCGATTGCCAGGGCCATGGGCATCAATGATGTGCACTACGCCATGGTCGCGATCTTCGCCATGGGCCTGGGCCTGTTCGCGCCACCGTTCGGCGTGGGGTTCTATGCCGCCTGCGCCATCGCCAAGGTTGACCCGAGCGGTGCCATGCGCCGGGTCTGGCCGTACCTCGGTGCGCTGGTGGTAGCGCTGGGGGTGCTGATCGCCGTGCCCTGGATCTCCATCGGTTTCCTGCCGTCCTGAATCACCTTTTGACACTCCTGCCGGTGGTCGCGATCTCGACTGCCGGCACTCAAACACGAGGTTGCTTATGAATTTCTCCACGCTGGAAACCGGCGCCACCACTGAACGCCGGCTGATCGTCGACTCGCCGCGCACCATCTCGTTTCTCGGCGAGGACTTGCGCATCTACGCCACCCCGCGCCTGGTGGATGACATCGAACAGGCCTGCCTGGACTACCTGCTGACCTTCCTCGACGACGGCGAAAACACCGTGGGCGCGGCAGTGGATATCCGCCACGTCGGCGCGACCTTGCTGGGCATGTCGGTGAGCATCGTCGCCACCGTCACCCGCATTGAAGGCCGCAGCGTCACCTTCAATGTCGAAGTGCGCGATGACATGGAACTGGTGGCGACGGCGGCGCACACGCGGGTGGTGGTCAATGTCGCCAAGCTGCGCAGCCGCGTCCAGGCCAAGGCCGCGGCTGCCGAGGCTGGCGAAGTCGATGACGACGCGCTCAGCCCTGCACGCCTCACTGCGTCACGCTGAGTACGTTGCCATGATCACCCTGCACGAACGCAATGGCTTGCCCAACCTCGCGGCCGGGGATGCGCTGCCGATGGTCGACGCCCACCATCACTTGTGGGACCTCGGCAGCGGCCGCTATCCCTGGTTGCAGGACGAGTATCACGAGGATTTTTTCCTCGGCGATTACCACTCCCTGTGCCACGACTTCTTGCCCGAGCATTTTCTCGCGTTGACCCGGAACCAACGCTTGATCGGCACCGTGCATGTCGAGGCCGAGCGCGCCCGTGACGAACAGGTCGCCGAAACCCGCTGGCTGGAACAGGTGAACGCCCGCTACGGTTTTCCCAATGCCATCGTCGCCCACGCCTGGTTCGATCGCGAAGACAGCGCCGAGATTCTCGCCGCCCAGGCCGCCCGGCCACTGGTGAAAGGCATCCGCTCCAAGCCGGTGACCTCGGCCTCGCCGGACGTCTCGATAGCCGGAGCCCCCGGCACGATGCAGGACCCCAAGTGGCTGGAAGGCTTTGCCCTGCTGGAGCGTTACGACTTGTCCTGGGACCTGCGCGTGCCGCCGTGGCATCTGCTGGAAGCCGCGCAAGTGGCGGCGATGTTTCCGCGGATCCGCATTGCCCTCAACCACACCGGTTTCGCCTGGGACCGTAGCCCTGAAGGCATGGCGCGCTGGCGCAAGGGCCTGGAAGCCCTGGCCTTGCAACCCAACGTGCACATCAAGCTCTCGGAATTCGGCCTCAAGGATTCGCCATGGCGCCTTGAAGACAACCGCATCGTGGTGCTCACCGCGCTGGAGATCTTCGGCGCCGAACGCTGCATGTTCGCCAGCAATTTCCCCGTGGCCGGCCTGCGCGCTTCCTACGACACCCTCGCCGATGGCGTGGCCGCGATGCTCGCGCCCATGGGTCGCAAGGTTCAGGAAGCGGTGTTCGCCGGCAATGCCCAACGCTTTTATCGCCTGGAGACCGCCCATGGATGAGCAGCGCAACATTGATTGGCGCGCACGCTTCCTGGCCAGCGGCGACGATGCCGACTTGCCCATCATCGACGCCCATCAGCACTACTTCGACATCGATGCGCATTACTACCCATGGCTGAACGATCGCCCGCTGCGCCCGTTTCGCTATGGCGACTATTCGTCGATCTGCCGCAACTTCCTGCCCCCGGACTATCGCCGTCTGACCGGCGCTCACCGGATCGTCCAGACCGTGCTGATCGAGGGCGAGTGGGACCCGGCGACACCGCTGGATGAAGTGCGCTTTGTCGAGTCGCTGGCCGAGGATGAACCGACCCTGGCCGCCATGGTGGCCCAGGCCTGGCTCGACCGCGAAGACGCACCCGACCTATTGCGCCAGTACGCCCGACATCCGCTGGTGCGCGGCATACGCCATAAACCGGTGGTCACCCACCGTGAAGCCTGGCGCGAAGATTTCGCCGCGCCCGGTTCCATGCGCGATCCGCGCTGGCGGGACGGCTACGCCCTGTTGGCGGACAACGGCCTGCACTTCGAGTTGCAGGCGCCCTGGTGGCACCTGCCGGAAGCGGCCGAGCTGGCCAGGGACTTTCCCGACGTGACCCTTGTGGTCAATCACACGGCGTTGCCGTCGGATCGTTCCGAACAAGGTCTGGCGGGTTGGCGTAGCAATCTTGAACGGCTTGCCCGGGAGCCGAACGTGGCGCTGAAAATTTCCGGCATCTGCATCCCAGGCAAGCCGTGGCCCGTCAAAGAAAACCGCGTGGTGGTCAACGACGCGATTTCGATTGTCGGCGTCGACCGCTGTGCGTTTGCCACCAATTACCCGGTCGATGGCGTGGTCAACGGCATGAGCGAGATTCTCGACGGTTTCAAGACCATCGTCCGCGACCGAACTGTCACCGATCGGCTGGCGTTGTTCCATGACAACGCCCGTCGCCTCTACCGACTCATTTGAACAGCCCTTAAGGAGTTCCCATGTTTGAAGTTTCAGGCCACAACTACATCGCCGGCACCCGTTCCGCCAACGGCACCACCACCCTGCAAAGTTTTGATGCCAGCACCGGCGAAGCACTGCCCTATCGTTTCCATGCGGCGACCGTGGAGGAAGTGAATGCCGCCGCCGAAGCGGCTGCCAGTGCCTTCCCGACCTTCCGTCATCTGTCGGCCGAACGCCGCGCCGAATTCCTCGATGCCGTCGCCGCCGAACTGGACGTGCTGGATGACGCCTTCATCGCCCTGGTCTGCCGGGAAACCGCCCTGCCCACCGGTCGCATTCAAGGCGAACGGGCGCGTACCAGCGGCCAGATGCGCTTGTTCGCCAGGACCCTGCGTCGCGGTGACTTCCACGGTGCGCGCATCGACCGTGCGCTGCCAGAACGCCAACCCCTTTCCCGCCCTGACCTGCGCCAATACCGCACCGGCCTGGGTCCGGTAGCGGTGTTTGGTGCCAGCAACTTCCCGCTGGCCTTCTCCACCGCCGGCGGCGATACCGCCGCGGCCTTCGCCGCCGGTTGCCCGGTGGTGTTCAAGGCCCACAGCGGCCACATGGCGACCGCCGACTGCGTCGCCGGCGCGATCCTGCGCGCCGCCGAGCAGACCGGCATGCCCAAGGGCGTGTTCAACATGCTCTACGGCAGCGTCGGCGAGGCGCTGGTCAAGCATCCGGCGATTCAGGCCGTGGGCTTCACCGGCTCGTTGCGCGGTGGCCGGGCGCTGTGCGACATGGCGGCGGCCCGTCCGCAGCCGATCCCGGTGTTCGCCGAGATGAGCAGCATCAACCCGGTGCTGCTGATGCCCGCAGCCCTCAAGGCACGCGGCGACAAGATCGCTGCAGATTTGGCCGCTTCGGTGGTGCTGGGTGCCGGGCAGTTTTGCACCAATCCGGGTTTGGTGCTGGGTATCCGCTCGCCGGAGTTCTCGGCATTCCTCGAACGCTTTACCGCCGTGATGGCCGAGCAACCGGCGCAAACCATGCTCAACAGCGGCGCGCTGAAAAGCTACTGCCACGGCCTGGAAAACCTCGGTGCTCATCCCGGCATGACCCGCCTGGCGGGCGCCGAACAACAAGGCAACCAGGCACGGCCGCAACTGTTCAAGGCCGATGTCAGCCTGCTGATCAACGGTGACGAACTGTTGCAGGAGGAAGTCTTCGGCCCGACCACCATCGTCGTCGAAGTGGCGGACCACGCCGAATTGATCCAGGCCCTGCACGGCTTGCGCGGCCAGTTGACCGCGACCCTGATGGTGGAAGACACCGAGCTCGACACCTTGGGTGATGTCCTGGCCCTGTTGGAACAAAAAGTCGGGCGCGTGCTGTTCAACGGCTACCCCACCGGGGTTGAAGTCTGCGATGCCATGGTCCACGGCGGCCCTTACCCGGCCACGTCCGATGCGCGAGGCACGTCGGTGGGGACCCTGGCGATCGACCGTTTCCTGCGTCCGGTGTGCTTCCAGAACTGCCCCGACAGCCTGCTGCCGGATGCGCTGAAAAATGCCAACCCGCTGGGCATTGCCCGGTTGCTGGACGGTGTCATGAGTCGCGAAGCACTGTAAGCCTGCGACCACTCAACGCCCACTGTTAATCCCATAACAGCCGCGCCTGTTCCCACAGGCGCCGGGCAACGCTGCGCCTAAAAAACGCTTCATCCCTACAAAAACAACAACAGAGGAAGTCCCATGCAAGTGCAACGTCAACCGAAACAGCGCCTGTCCAAAATGATGTTGGCCATCAGCGCCAGCGTCCTGATCAGTTCGAGTCTCTCCCAATCGGCCCTGGCCGACACCACGCCCACCGCGACGACCACGCCCATGCAATGCGCAACCGAAGCCACCCCGCGCTACACCAAAACCGCCACCGGCTATCTCATGGTCTTGCGCATGGGTGACAACGCCTTCAAGGAGCTGACCAAACTGGCCATCGCCGAAAAAATCCCCAGTGCCTCGATCAGCGGCATCGGTTTCGGCAACGTGAAGTTCGGCTTCTGGAACAAGGACAAAAAAGACTTCGACGCCAGGGTCTTCAACAGCGTCGAGATGGCCAGCATCACCGGCTCCGTGGCGTGGAAGAACGACCAGCCTTCGATTCATATGCACGGCGTAGCCGGCGACAGCACATTCCAGGCCTATGGCGGCCACATCCTCGACTTCGAGGTCACCACCGGCTCGATGGAAATCACCGTCATCGTGCACCCCCGTCGCCTGGAACGCGGGATCGACCCGTGCATCGGCGCCAACGTGCTGGGTATTTAACGGATACAGCTGCCTCTCCCACCATCACGGTGGGAGCTCCCCACTTCCAACGATAAAAAACGGGCGATCTACATGAGCAGTAAACACATAGCGGCAACCCTGGCACTGGGCGGCATCGTGCTTGGCGGCCAGGCACAGGCAGACTTCCTGAGTGACAGCAAAGCCACCCTGGGCCTGAAGAATTTCTATTTCAATAACGATAACCGCGACGGCAGCGCCGCCCCTTCGAAGACCGAAGAATGGGCGCAGGGTTTCCTGCTGGACTACAAGTCGGGCTACACCGATGGCCAGGTCGGCTTCGGTGTCGACGCGCTGGGCCTGATGGGCGTGACGCTGGACAGCGGCAAGGGGCGCCACGTCGGCAGCAGCATGATTCCGTCCGACAGCGACAACAGCGCCGTCGATGAGTGGAGTCGCCTGGGCCTGACCGGCAAGGTCAAACTGTCGAAAACGGAACTGCGCCTGGGCACGCTGATGCCGAAGCTGCCGATCCTGGTGGCGAACGACGGTCGGCTGTTGCCGCAGACCTTCGAAGGCGGCCAACTGACGTCGAGCGAGTTCAAGGACCTGACCCTCATCGGCGGGCGCATCGAGCACGCGACGGGCCGCGGCTCCAGCGATCAAACCGGCCTGGCGGCCACTGGCGGTACCCGGGAGAGCAATAGATTCGATTTCGCCGGCGGCGATTGGAAAGTGACCAGGGACCTGACCGCGCAGTACTACTACGCGCACCTGGACGACTACTACACCCAACAGTTTTTCGGCCTGATCCACGTACTGGCAATCGCAGACAATCAATCGCTGAAAACCGACCTGCGTTATTTCAATACCGATGCGTCGGGTAAAAACAGCAGTGGCACATCCGGCTACCGGATCAGCGGCTACACCCAGGGCAATGATGGCGAGATCGACAATCGCACCTGGAGCGCCGCGCTGACTTACGCCCTGGGTGCCCACGCCTTTACCGCCGGTTACCAGAGTGTGTCCAGCGGCAGCGGTTTCACCCAACTCAATCAGGGCGGCTTGCCGGACAAAGGGGCCGGGGGCGCCAGCCTGTACCTGTACACCGACCGCCTGATCCAGACCTTCACCCGCGCCGGCGAGCGCACCGCGTTCGGCCAATACGCCTACGACTTCGCGGCCCTCGGCCTGCCGGGCCTGAAGGCTTCGGTCATCTACCTGAGCGGCGACAACATCAAGACCACGACCGGTTCGACGCAGAAGGAATGGGAACGGGACATCAGCCTCGACTACGTGTTGCAATCCGGCACGCTCAAGGGGCTCGGGTTCGGCTGGCGCAACGGTGAGTCCCACAGCCAGGCGTCCCGGGATCAGGACCAGAATCGCTTGATCGTCAGCTACAGCATTCCCCTGCTCTGATTCGACCCGACAAGCAATCCGCAATAATCGTAACTCCCTGTGGGAGCGAGCCTGCTCGCGAAGACGGCATCACATTCGACATTTCTAGTGCCTGACACACCGCTTTCGCGAGCAGGCTCGCTCCCACAGAACTTACGGTGCTTCGGTTACTCACTCGGCATTGTCATGAAAGCGTACGATAATCAAACCGATTCTCTGCTGGAAGGACGCCGGCGTTCATGAAACGTGTTTGCCGTATGAGGAAACGCCATGTTCCTGAAAGCCCTGATCTACTGGCCACTGCTGGCAGTCGCAATCGTTGCGATCCTCTGTCGCCTGATTCACAAGGCCAAGGTGGCTGATCGTGCAGACGATGATTCGGATCGTCGAGCGGCCTGGATCAATGGCTGACAATAGTCCCTACGCCCCTTGTATCGATCTTCGGCGTTCGCGCTGACCTCCCAAAGCCGTTTTGACGAAATCAACTGGTCAGACCGGTCATGCCAATTTTTCCATTCCCCCTTGTAATCACCCAAAATCCCAGCCTAAACTGCGCCTGCACTGGACATACCGGTAAGACCACAATAATTAAGTCCTGATGTTGATGCGCGTTGCGCACGGCTGCCAGGACACCGACCAGGATTCCTCCCATGCTCAAATGGTGCTCGCGTTCAATCTTCCTTCAAGTGGTTCTCGGACTGGTGCTCGGCATCGTCTGCGGGCTGACCCTTCCCGAATATTCCGCCCAGCTCAAACCGCTCGGCGACGGCTTCATAAAACTGATCAAGATGCTCATCGGCCTGATCGTGTTCTGCGTGGTAGTCAGCGGCATCAGCGGCGCCGGCGACTTGAAGAAGGTTGGACGCATCGGCCTGAAATCGGTCATCTACTTTGAAGTGCTGACCACCGTTGCCCTGGTGATAGGCCTGGTGTTCGCCTTCAGTACAGGCATTGGCAGCGGCGCCAACATTCATCTGGATCAGCTGTCCGCCGCCGATATGGGCGACATCGCCCAGCGCAGCCAGCATATGCACACCACCACGCAGTTCCTGATGGACCTGATCCCCACTTCGGTCATCGGTGCGTTCGCCGACAACAACATCCTGCAGGTGCTGCTGTTTTCGGTGCTGTTCGGCAGTGCCCTGAATCTGGTGGGCGAAGCGGCGTCAGGCATTTCACGGCTGATCAATGAGCTCAGCCATGTGATTTTCCGCATCATGGGCATGATCGTGCGCCTGGCGCCGATTGGTGTGTTCGGCGCAATTGCCTTCACTACCAGCAAATATGGCCTGGACTCGCTGCAGCATCTGGGCAGCCTGGTCGGCCTGTTTTACCTGACTTGCGTGGCGTTCGTGTCGTTGATTCTCGGCCTGGTGATGCGCCTGTCTGGCTTGCGGATGTGGCCCTTGCTCAAATACCTGCGCGAGGAATTGCTGATCGTCATGGGCACCGCCTCCTCCGACGCCGTACTGCCGCAAATCATGCGCAAGCTCGAACATCTGGGCATCGGCAGTTCGACGGTCGGCCTGGTCATTCCAACCGGTTACTCGTTCAACCTGGACGGCTTTTCGATCTACCTGACATTGGCCATTGTGTTCATCGCCAATGCCACCGGCACACCGCTGGCCATGACCGACCTGCTGACCATCCTGCTGGTGTCGCTGATCACGTCCAAAGGCGCCCACGGGATTCCCGGTTCGGCGCTGGTGATTCTGGCGGCGACACTGACGGCCATCCCGGCGATTCCGGTGGTCGGCCTGGTGTTGGTGCTGGCAGTGGACTGGTTCATGGGCATCGGCCGGGCACTGACCAACCTGATCGGCAACTGCGTCGCCACAGTGGCCATCGCCCGCTGGGAAAAAGACATCGATGTCCAGCGGGCAAACAAAGTGCTTTCCGGTCAGGTGGGGTATACCTTCCAGCCGAGAAAACCGGGTGTCCCGGCGCATCAGCAGGAATTTTAAACAGACTGTGCCTGCCCCACGGGCGGGCACATTTATCGCGACTTGGAGCGAACAGTGATTACCTCGTCAACCGTCGTCAATTCAGTGGTAGAAAAACTTCGGGCCGCCCTGGCCCGTGGTCAGTGGCGCTCCGGCGATATGTTGCCGGGCCAGCGTGAACTGGCCGAGCAACTGGGCATCAGCCGCCCGAGCCTGCGCGAAGCGGTGATCGTGCTGGAAACCCTCGGACTGGTGCGTTCGATGCCGGGCAAAGGCGTGGTGGTGCTGGATGCCAATCTGAGCGACAGCCAAAGTCACGACAGCGCGGTGGCCGGCGCGAGCCTGGAAGATGTACTGCAACTGCGCTACACCCTTGAGCCGTTTATTGTCGGCCTGGTGGCGCAGTCGATCAGCAGCAAGGAAGTCGGGCAACTGCGCCTGACGCTGATGGACATGCGTGAAGCCCTGGAAGCCGGCGACAGCGAAGCCGGAGTCAACGCCTACATCGCGTTCCACGAAGAGCTGTTCACGCTGACTTCCAATCCGATTTTCCAGAGCGTGGTACAGCAGACCAGCAATGCCCTCAAGCAAAGCGCCGACGTGTTGCGCAACTCACCCGAACATCTGGCTGAGCGCCTCGACGAAAACGAAGCCGTGGTCCGCGCGATCCGCAGCAAGAACAGCGCCCAGGCCAGCGCCGAGATGCGCCGTCACATTCTGCGCGAAGGCCAGCGGATGGGCATCGAATTGAACATTCCGGACGACAACCTCAGCCGTTGAACCCTCTTGGAACTGGAGACAGGCCATGAACAGCTTCGCGTCACCGCAAACTCTTGTTGACCTGCCTTTCCCCTTGTCGGCGGATGATCTCTACTCGCGGGTCTTCGACGCCATCCTCGACCAGCGCCTCCTGCCCGGCAGTCGCTTCACCGAGGACAGCCTGGGACAGATGTTCGGTGCTCGGCGCAGTGAAATTCGTAGCGTGCTGACGCGCCTGTCCCATCAGCAAATCATCATCCTGCGCACCCACCACCGACCTCGCGTCGCGGCACCCGGTGCCGAACAGACCCGGCAAACCCTGCATGCCCGGCGGCTGGTCGAGACCACGCTGGTGCGCCTGGCCTGTCAGCGTCCTCAAGACCTGAAACGCCTGCGTGCAATGATCGAAAACGAACGCCACTGTTGCGAGCGCGGCCAGGCGCTTCGGCTGTCAGGTGAGTTTCATCTGGCGTTGGCAGAGCTGGCGGGGAATGCACCGCTGGCGCATTTTCTGGATAGCCTGGTACCGCTGACATCCCTGGCGATCGCGCAGTTTGACGCGCAGGTCGAGGGCTATTGCGATTGGCAGGCACACGAAGGGATGCTGGATGCGATTGAACGTCGAGAGGCGGCGATGGCTGTAACCCTGCTAAGCCGACACCTGGATCATCTCGAGGGGATGTTGCTGAATTCCCCCATAGCCCTGCGGCAAAAGCGCATTGCCATGTAGGCACAAAAACAACTGTAGGGGCGAGCTTGCTCGCGATGGGCGTCAACGATAAAGCGTACTGTCTGGGGACACGCGTTGTCCTTGCGTTCATCGCGAGCAGGGCTCGCTCCTACAGGTCTTGTGGTCAATCAACAACACTTCGCCCCCGCCTTGATACCGTGCCCAACCTGCGGCACCGGTCAGAAGACTCCTTCAGCGCATTCTGTCAAACGTCGCGAATTCGTAATTTCTCGCCGGTAAAGCGGCGACTTTTTTCGTCCGTACAGTACATGATGTCAATATGCCTTTAGTGCATAAAAACAACAGCCCCTACCCCTTCGATTACTAACTGAACTAGTTGACTTAGGAAGACCGGACGATGGAAAGCTGGAAAATCAGGACTCATCTTCTACTGCTGACCAGCGCTTTACTGCTGGGATTACTCTGTGTTGGTGGCCTTGGACTCAAGGGCATGCAATCCGCCGTACGCAGCCTGGAAACCGTCTACCTCGATCGCGTCGTCCCGCTGCGGGACCTGAAAAAAATCGCCGATCTGTATGCAGTGAACATCGTTGACGCCACCCACAAGGCGCGCAACGGCAACTTCACCAAAGCGGAATCACTGAGCCGGATCGAGCAGGCCCAAAAGGAAATCGAACAGACGTGGCAGGCCTATAAATCGACGCAACTGATTGCCGCAGAAACACGGCTGATCGCGCAAATCGACCCACTGATGGAAGCCACCCGCGGGCCACTGCAAAAATTGCAGGGCGTGCTGCGCCAGAACGACGACGCGGGTCTCGCGCGCTTCGCGACCGACCAGTTGTATCAGCTGATCGACCCCTTATCCGACAAGTTTTCCGAGTTGATCGAAGTTCAACTGGTGGAAGCCAGGAACCAGTTCGAACTCAACCAGGCCCACTACGCCTCCAATCTTCAACTCTGCGTGCTGATTCTGGCATTGGCACTGATTGCGGGCGCAGGCTACTCATTGTTCTTCTCCAGGATGTTGAGTCGCCAGCTCGGCGCTGAACCGGCAGAACTGGCTTCGATCAGTTCGAACATTGCTCACGGAAACCTGGCTCACACGCACAGTGATCGACAACGACCATCGACGGGCGTTTTGCACTCCGTCCAAACGATGCGCCACAGCCTGAGCGATATGATCGGCAGGATCAGCCAGGCCTCCGAACAAATCGAAGGCGCCACGCTGCAATTGTCTGCGTCATCGGAGCAGGGACTGAGCAGCGCCGCACTGCAAAGCGAGACCGCCTCCTCCATGGCAGCCACGGTAGAAGAGCTGTCCGTGAGCATCAATCACATCGCCGACAATGCCCGACAGGCCCAAAGCACCGCACAGAAAGCCGGCGAAATCACCGGTGAAGGCATGGCGATCATGCACGCCTCCATCGAGGAGATGGGACAGATTGCCGGTCTGGTTGCGCAAAGCTCATCCGACATCGATCAACTGGCGATCCAGTCAAAGGATATCAGCCTGATTGTCGAAGTGATTCGGGGTATCGCTGAACAAACCAATCTCCTTGCCCTCAATGCCGCCATCGAAGCGGCACGCGCCGGTGAACAAGGCCGTGGTTTTGCCGTGGTCGCCGATGAAGTCCGCAGTCTGGCCGCACGCACCGCGCAATCCACCACAGAAATCGTAACCTTGGTCAATGCCATACAAAACGGGATGGTCAAAGCGAAGGACAGCATGTCCGCCGGTTGTGAGCGTGTAACCCATGGCCAGAAACTGGTCGAAAGCGCTGGGCAATCCATGAGCAAGATCAAGGGCGCACTGGACGAATCCATTGCGGCCGTCAGTTTCATTTCGTTGTCGCTTCAGGAACAGCGCGCAGCCAGTGAGCAAGTCGCCAGCAACGTCGAACGCGTGGCGCAAAGCGTAGAAGAGAACGCTGCCGCCCAAAGCGGGATCGTGCGAACAACCCAAGAGCTCAAAGCAATGTCCGATGGGCTGGGAGGTATTCTGCAGCGGTTCAGCCTGTAGCTGGCTGGCACGGCATAGATGAGGACGTAACACAGAGTTAAAAAAACCGGCTTATTCAGCCGGTTTTTTTATTGACTCAACAACACTTCGGCCCCGCCTTGCTGCCGTAACGGGCTTCCTGGCGTTCGCGGAAGAACGCCTCGTAGTCCATCACCGGCTTGTCCGGGTGCTTGCTGTGCATGTGCTCGACGTAGTTGTCGTAGTCGGGCATGCCCACCATCAGGCGCGCGGCCTGACCGAGGTATTTGCCGAGGCGACTCAGGTCATTGAACATGCTGCAGTCCTCAATCAGGCCTCTGGTACTGCCTGGAATGGCGCTTCTTTATCCGTGCGCTCCTTGGTGCCCCAGGCGGCGACGCCGACCTTGAGCGCGAAGAACAGGATGCTGAACACCACGAACAGGAACAGCGCGGTCAGCGTGGCGTTGGTGTAGGCGTTGAAGATCACGTGCTGCATCTGGTCAATGCTCTTGGCCGGCGCCAGCACCTGTCCATTGGCCAGGGCATCGCTGTATTTCTTCGCCAACGCCAGGAAGCCGATCGCCGGGTTGGCGTCGAACAGCTTGATGAAGCCGGCGGTGGTGGTGCAGATCAGCAGCCAGACCGCCGGCAGCAAGGTCACCCAGACATACTGTTGGCGTTTCATTTTGATCAGCACCACCGTACCAAGCATCAGCGCGATGCCGGCCAACATCTGGTTGGAGATGCCGAACAGCGGCCACAGGGTGTTGATGCCGCCCAACGGGTCGATCACGCCTTGATACAGCAGGTAGCCCCACATGGCCACACAACCGGCAGTGGCAATCAGGTTGGCGGTCCAGGATTCGGTGCGGCGCAGCGCCGGCACGAAAGAGCCGAGCAAGTCCTGCAGCATGAAGCGCCCGGCACGGGTACCGGCGTCCACTGCGGTCAGGATGAACAGGGCTTCGAACAGGATCGCGAAGTGGTACCAGAACGCCATGGTGTTTTCACCCGGCAGGACGTGGTGGAGGATCTGCGCGATGCCGACCGCCAGGGTCGGCGCACCGCCGGCACGGGCCAGGATGGTGGTTTCACCGATGTCGTGGGCCACCGCTTGCAGCGCTTCGGGGGTGATTGCAAAGCCCCAGCTGCTGACGGTTTGCGCGACGGCAACCGCATCGGCGCCGACCACGGCGGCCGGGCTGTTCATGGCGAAGTACACGCCCGGATCGATCACCGAGGCAGCAACCATGGCCATGATCGCCACGAAGGATTCCATCAACATGCCGCCGTAACCGATGTAACGGGCGTGACCTTCGCTGGCCAGCAACTTCGGCGTGGTGCCAGACGCGATCAGCGCGTGAAAACCGGAGACCGCGCCACAAGCGATGGTGATGAACAGGAACGGGAACAGGCCACCCTTCCACACCGGCCCGGTGCCGTCGATGAACTGGGTCAGCGCTGGCATTTTCAGCTCCGGCATGGTCACCAGAATGCCGATGGCCAGGGCGACGATGGTGCCGATTTTCAGGAAAGTGGACAGGTAGTCACGGGGTGCCAGAATCAGCCACACCGGCAACACCGCCGCCACAAAACCGTAACCGATCAACATCCAGGTAATCTGGATACCGGTAAAGGTAAAGGCCTTGGCCCATACCGGATCGGCGGCAATCTGCCCACCCAGCCAGATCGAACCCAGCAGCAATACGACGCCTATCACCGAGATCTCACCGATGCGGCCCGGACGGATGTAGCGCATGTAAATGCCCATGAACATCGCGATCGGGATGGTCGCCATCACCGTGAACATGCCCCACGGGCTATCGGCCAGGGCCTTGACCACGATCAGCGCCAGCACCGCGAGGATGATGATCATGATCAGGAAGCAGCCGAACAACGCGATGGTGCCGGGGATGCGGCCCATTTCTTCACGGACCATGTCACCCAGAGAGCGACCATTGCGGCGGGTGGACATGAACAGGACCATGAAGTCCTGCACGGCACCGGCCAGCACCACGCCGGCGATCAGCCACAGCGTGCCGGGCAGGTAGCCCATCTGCGCCGCCAGCACCGGGCCGACCAGCGGCCCCGCGCCGGCGATGGCCGCGAAGTGGTGACCGAAGAGCACGTGTTTGTTGGTCGGTACGTAGTCCAGGCCATCGTTGTTGAGCACAGCGGGAGTCGCTCGATTGGGGTCGAGCTGCATCACTTTATTGGCGATGAACAGGCTGTAGTAACGGTAGGCAACCAGGTAGATGGCGACGGCTGCGACGACGATCCAGAGGGCGTTGATCGCTTCGCCGCGGCGCAGGGCCACGACACTCAGCGCAAACGCTCCCAGAACAGCCACGGCAAACCAGGCGAGGTGTTTAGCCAGACGGGGCATAGAGGGTCTCCTGCCGACAGCCTGTGACTGCGGCGGTAATTTTTATAATTGTGTCCGCGGTGCGGAGCTGGCCCAATATCCGCGCATGCCGTCCACAAATAAATCCGCGTTACTACGTACGTGACGTCTACGTAGTTCTACGTAGAACACGCTGATCCTTCCTGGAAAATACAAAACCCTGTGGGAGCAAAGCTTGCTCGCGATAGCGGTGTGTCAGTCACCATCATTGTCGAATGACACACCGCCATCGCGAGCAAGCTTTGCTCCTACGGGTTTTGCATAGACACCCCACCCACCCGTCATTCCGTCCAGCAGCGCTACAGCGCGGGCGTATGTTTGGCATATGATGCCGGGCCTTCGCCATCCCTCGTTCCGGCCAGGAGCACTGATGCAGCTCAAACACAAGATCGTCGCCCTCGGGATTCTGCCGCTGGTGTTGGCCATTGCCGTTATCTGCGCGCTGGTGATTTCCCTGAACCGTCAACTGGGTGATCAACAGGCGCAGTTGATCGAAGACAGCATTCTGGCGAGCAAGCGCGCGGAACTGAAAAACTACGTGGAAATGGCGAAAAGCCTGATCGAGCCGCTATACGACGACGGCCACGGTGACGCCCACGCCCAGCAACAGGTGCTGGAGGAACTGCGCAAGCTCAGCTTTGGCATCAACGGCTACTTCTTCGTCTACGACCACGAAGGCCGCAGCCTGATGCACGCGCGGCAGTCGGAGCTGGTGGGCAAATACCTGTGGGACATGAAAGACCCGCACGGCTTGCCGGTGATTCAGGCGTTGCTCAAAAGCGCGCAATCGGGCGAAGGCTTTCAACGCTATGCCTGGAACAAACCATCCTCCGGCCAGGTGACCGACAAGCTCGCCTACGTGGTGATGCTGGATCGCTGGGGCTGGATGCTCGGCACCGGCATTTACCTTGAAGACGTCGAACGCGCGACCCAGCAGGCCCGCGCCGAAGTGGCCACGGGCATCCGCAAGACGATGATGGCGATTGCCGTGGTCGCCTTGGTGGCGGTGCTGTTCGTGTTTGCCACCGGCATGACCCTGAACGTCAGCGAGCATCGCCTGGCGGACAAGAAACTGCAGCGCTTGACCCAACGCATCGTCAGCCTACAAGAGGAAGAGCGCTCGCGGGTTTCCCGTGAGTTGCACGACGGCATCAGCCAGGTGCTGGTGTCGATCAAGTTTCAGTTCGAACTGGCCAGCCATGTACTGGAGAATGGCCAGGACAAGGGCCTGGGCATTTTAAGGGACGCCACCGAACGTTTGGGCGAAGCCATCGGCGAAGTTCGCAGCCTGTCCCACGACCTGCGCTCATCCTTGCTCGACACCCTCGGCCTGCAAGCGGCCATCGGCCAACTGGCCGCGGAATTCGAGCAGCGCAGCGGGCTCACGGTGACCTACAACGACAATGAATTCGACTGCCATCTGGTCGATGGCGCAGCGGTGTCATTGTTCCGCATCGTCCAGGAAGGCCTGACCAATATCGAACGTCATGCCCATGCCAAAAACGTTTCCATTACCCTGCACGGTTCTGAAGACAACGTGCGCCTGACCGTGGTCGATGACGGTATCGGTTTCAACGTCGCCCAGGTCGAACGTCGCCACGCGGGCATTGGCCTGCGTAATATCCGCGAACGCGTCGAACATTTTGGCGGCCGCTTTGATCTGGTTTCGATGCCGGGACGCAGTGAACTGGACGTTCTGCTGCCAATGAAACTGCCCGGCGGCAAACGCTGACGCCGTCCAAAACAACAAGAGTGAATGCCTGCCATGAACCTGCCCTCCCCGATCCGCGTCGCTCTGGTCGACGATCACTCCCTGGTCCGTGACGGAATCAAGGCACTGCTGTCCGTCATGGCGCCCCTGGAAGTGGTGGGCGAAGCCGAAAGCGGCGCCGAGGCGATCGAGATGGTCGGGCGCTGCCAGCCGGACCTGCTGCTGGTCGACATCAGCCTGCGGGACATGAACGGCCTGGAGCTGACCCGGGTGCTGCGTAGCCAGTACCCCTCACTCAAGGTGTTGGTACTGAGCATGTACGATAACTACGAGTACGTGAGTGAGTCGGTGCGCTCCGGGGCCAGCGGCTATGTGCTGAAGAATGCCCCGTCACGGGAAATCATTGCAGCCATCGAAGCCATCACCAGCGGTGGCACCTTCTACAGCGCCGAAATCGCCCAGCGGCTGATCGCCGACAAAAGCACCGACAACGAGCTGACGCCCCGGGAAAGCCAGGTGCTGTACAAAATGGCCCAGGGCCTGAACAACAAGGAAATGGCCCGGGAACTGGACATCAGTGTACGCACGGTGGAAACCCATCGCCTGAGCATCCGTCGCAAGCTCAACATCGACAAGCCTGCCGCCCTGGTCAAATACGCCATCGATCACGGGATCATTTCCCGATAGGCCCTTGTAGGAGCCGGCTTGCTGGCGAAGGCGCCCTTGAGATCGCCTTCGCCGGCAAGCCGGCTCCTACATAGAGCGGTTCCGTGCATCCATTGACCGCATCAATAGTCACCATTGACTCAATGAAGTTCTCTTAAAAACTGTGCGGCGTAACATCTGCTCCATACCCACCGACAACACCCTGGAGCACACGATCATGAAACGCCAAACCCTCCTCAGCATCGCTTTCTCGATCTTCGCAGTGAACGCCTTCGCCGCGACCTCGGCTCAACCTGTAGTCGCTGAAGGCGGCTCGGATCGACTGATTGGAGGCGGTGTGGCGGGGGGGGGGTTTTGGGGGCGGGGTGGGT
>NZ_WTFT01000005.1:0-406 GCF_009861505.1 Pseudomonas izuensis
CACTCGGCCTCTCGAGGGTGCGAACACCGCGAAAAGCCAAAGCGAGGCGGCCTGACAGCCGACCTGATTTTCTCGGATGTACCAGTTCCCCTGTGGGAGCTGGCTTGCCAGCGAAGGCGGCCTGACAGCCGACCTCACTTTCGCGGATACACCCAATCCCCTGTAGGATCTGGCTTGTCGGGTCGCCGAATCGCAGCGAAGGCGGCGTGACAATCGACGTTGATGGTGAATGTGCTGACGTCATCGCGGACAAGCCCGCTCCCACAGGATTTTTGGGGGTGTCCTGGGTTTTGGATCGACGAATAATCATTGTGGGAGCTGGCTTGCCAGCGATGGCGGCCTACGAGCCGACCTGAATATTGTTGACCGCGTACATATCCATTCTTGCGGTAACGGCCACCTAGGG
>NZ_WTFT01000005.1:536-37563 GCF_009861505.1 Pseudomonas izuensis
CGGATGTACCAGTTCCCCTGTAGGAGCTGGCTTGCCAGCGAAGACGGCGGCACAGTCAACATCAATATTGACTGACAACCCGCTTTCGCTGCGATGCGGCGACCCGACAAGCCAGCTCCCACAGGGAATCGGTACATCCGCGAAAATCAGGTCGGCACATAGGCCGCTTTCGCTGGCAAGCCAGCTCCTACACGTGCCGTGTGTTTTGGGTGGCCGGCAGCAGGATCGTCAGAATGCCCAACAGCGGCAGATAAGAGCACAGGGCGTACACGTACTCGATGCCATGAATGTCCGCCAGGTGCCCGAGCAGCGCAGCGCCGATACCGCCGAAGCCGAACATCAGTCCGAAGAACACGCCCGCGATCATCCCGACATTGCCCGGTACCAGTTCCTGGGCGAAGACCACGATGGCGGAAAATGCCGAGGCGAGGATGAAGCCGATGACCATGCTCAGTACGCCGGTCCAGAACAGATCGACGTAGGGCAAGGCTAGGGTGAAGGGGGCTGCGCCGAGGATGGAGAACCAGATCACTTTCTTGCGACCGATCCTGTCACCAATGGGGCCGCCAAAGAAGGTTCCCGCTGCAACCGAACCGAGGAACAAGAACAGGTACAACTGGGAGCTGGCGACTGACAGGTCGAATTTCTCGATCAGGTAGAAGGTGAAGTAGCTGGTGAAGCTCGCCATGTAGAAATACTTGGAGAACACCAGCAGCGCCAGCACCACCAGGGCAAAGGTCACGCGCTCTTTGGAAAGGCCGTGGGTGGCCTGGCTGCCCTGCTTGAGTTTGAACAGGTTCAGGTGACTGCGATACCAGCGACTGAGGCCAAACAGGATCAGGATGGCGAATACCGCGAACAGGCCGAACCAGGCCACATTCCCTTGACCGTAGGGAATGATGATGGCCGCCGCCAGCAAGGGGCCGAAGGCGCTGCCGGCGTTGCCGCCGACCTGGAAGGTCGACTGTGCGAGACCGAAGCGGCCACCCGAGGCGAGGCGTGCCACCCGTGAAGTTTCCGGGTGAAAGGTCGAGGAGCCAATGCCCACCAGGGCCGAGGCCACGAGTATCGCCGGGAAGCTGCCGACGAAGGCCAGCATCAGGATGCCGATCAAGGTGCAGACCATCCCGGCCGGCAGCAGCCAGGGCTTGGGATGCCGGTCTGTGTGGTA
Organism: Pseudomonas izuensis; assembly: GCF_009861505.1. Taxonomy (GTDB): domain Bacteria; phylum Pseudomonadota; class Gammaproteobacteria; order Pseudomonadales; family Pseudomonadaceae; genus Aquipseudomonas; species Aquipseudomonas izuensis. Next base: position 1,708 of record NZ_WTFT01000005.1, read on the forward strand.
GCCAATCCATGGTTGCAGCAGCGAAGCGGTGAGCTGGAAGGTCAATGTGATCAGGCCGACCTGGGTGAAGGTCAGGCCGTAGTTGACCTTGAGCATCGGGTAGATCGAAGGCAGCACGGCCTGGATCAGGTCATTGATCAGGTGGGCCAGGGCGCAGGCACCGATCACGCGCATGACCAGGGGGCTGGTCTGGCTGGCCACCGCGGCGGTAGCGGAAGGAGTCGTCATTGAGGACATCGCACATCATCCAGGCTGGAGAAAAGGGGCATTGCATCTACCTGGCGCTATGCTAGATTTCGCGAAATTGCCTGTCTCGCGCAATTCGGGCAGCTACTTTCGCAAAAGAGGCATTATGGTCAAGCCACTGGAAACATTTCTGATCGAGATGGACGAAGTGAGCTGGGCGGTTTGCACCAGCGCGACCGATTACCCGGAAAACTGGTTCATCGAACCCCATAGCCACGCCAAGCATCAGTTGATCTACGCCGTCGAGGGCGTGATGGTCGTGCACTCGGGGTTGCACCAGTGGACAGTACCGCCGAGCCGGGGGATCTGGATGCCCAGCGGGCATGTGCACTCGATACGCTGCGTCGGCGCGTTGAAGATGCGCAGCGTCTTCGTGCGGCCGGACCAATTCCCGCAGCTGCCGGATGAAACCAGGGCAGTGAGCATTTCGGCGCTGCTGAGCGAACTGATCAAGACGTCCGTGAACATTGCGGCGCCGGTAGACGAGGATTCGCGCGAAGCGAGGATCATGCGCTTGATCGTGGACGAACTCACCCTCCTGCCGACCTTGCCATTGCACCTGCCGCAACCGGCGGATCAACGTATTCAGGCGATCTGTTCGGCCCTGCAACAGGACCCGGGGGATGGTTCAACACTGTCGGACTGGAGCGACCGGCTGGACCTGGATGCCAAGACCATCCAGCGCCTGTTCCACAAGGAAACCGGCATGACCTTCGGCCAGTGGCGCCAACAGGCCCGGCTGCTGCTGGCGTTGGAGCGCATTGCCGTCGGCGAGAAAATCATCGACGTGGCAGGAGCGCTGGGTTACGACAGCCCCAGTGCGTTTACCACCATGTTCAAAAAGCAGTTCGGGACAACGCCCAGCCATTTTTTCAAGTGACGGGCAAATCCAGTTCGATCACCAGCGCATCGTTAAATTCGGGGTTCTCGTTCACGCCATTTTTCGCATAACCCCGGGGGTTGCACACCACGCGGGTATTGCCCACCCGGTAGTCGAAACTGCCATGGGTATGGCCATGCAGCCACAGCGCCGGTTGCCACGCCTTGATCCGCTCTTCGAGGTCCGAAACGAAGCTCGAGTTGATCGGCGAATCGGCAAACATCGGGCCGATGCTCGACCGGGTCGGCGCGTAATGGGAAATCACCACCGTCGGCGTCGTACTGTCGCGGCTGAAGCAGTCGTCCAGCCAGGCGACGGTCTGCAGGAAAATCAGTTGGGACACCGCCGGGGTGAACAGGTCGGGAAAGTCCGGCGAAATCCTGATGTGGCTGAAGTCGCGCACGAGCTGCGTCGCCAGGTCGATGCCCCGGGCCCGGTCCTGCGCATCGTCGAACAGACGATAGTCCGACCACAGGGTGCAGCCCAGGAAACGCACGCCGTCGTGGACATGCTCCGAGCGTTCCAGAATGTGGATCCCTGTGCCCTGGGACAAGCTGTTCAACTGCTCGTAGGTCGAGACCAGGTCGCTGCCATAGAACTCGTGGTTGCCGGCCACGTACAGGATCGGAGCCGGGCAGGCCCTGGCCCACTCGATGGCCCTGGCCGGCCGGGCAATATCGCCGGCCAGCACGACGATATCGGCCTCCACCTCGGGAAACGCTATCGCGTTGACGGACAAGTGGATATCGGACAGCAAGGCGATGCGCATGGATCAATTCCTGTCGGTGTTGAAGGTCGGTCGAGCATTGACGCTAATCAGGCCCTGGCGTTGAATAGCGGTCCCTCCCTCCCAAAAAAAATGCCCATACTGTTCACTTCCACTTGTAGGGAAAACCTGTGCTCAGAAACGTAACAGACATGGACCTGCGCCTGCTGCGCATTTTCTCCATTGTCGTCAAATGCGGTGGATTCACGGCCGCCCAGGCCGAGCTGAACATGAGCCAGTCCAACATTAGCACGCACATCTCGGGGCTGGAAAAGCGCCTGGGTTATCGAATCTGCGAGCGAGGCAAGGGCGGCTTCCGCTTGACCGAAAAGGGCCAGCGCATCCTCAAGGCATCATCGGCATTGTTTGGCGCGGTGGACGCCTTTCGCGACGAGGCGCAAGACCTTGCCGGGCGTTTGGTGGGGGATCTTTACCTGGGGCTGGCGGACAACATCGCGACCTTGCCGAGCGCCCGAATCGATGCCGCCATGGCGCGTTTTTATCAGCGCGAACACGACATGCACCTGCACATCTTCGTCAACTCGCCCACGGAGCTGGAGTTGGCGGTGATCGACGGGCAACTGGACCTGGCCATTTCCTATTTCAGCCGGCCATTGCCGACCCTGGCTTATCAGCCGCTGTACCGTGAGGAAATCGGCATTTTCTGCGGCCACACACACCCGCTGTTTACCGTGGACAACCCGAGTGTCGAACAGATGCAGGCCAGTGACTGGATCACCCATGGCTTCCTGCCGGCCGACCAGGTGTTGCCGGTTGCGCCGCTTCGCGCATCGGCCACGGCGCATCACATGGAGGCCGTGGCCCATGGCGTGTTGGCCGGGACGCACCTGGGGTATTTGCCGGCCCATTACGCCCGGCCCTGGCTGGCGAACGGGCAAATGCGCGCCCTGCATCCGCAGACACTGCGCTATGAAGTGCAGCACAGCATGATCACCCATGTCGGGCATCCGCAAAGCGAAGCGGTGCGCGCCTTCATTGATGATCTGCTGAGCGAACACGCCTTGTAGGCAAGTCAGCCCAGGCAGCGGGTCACATGCTTGACCGACTGATAGGCCGACAGGCCCCACGGCCCGAGTTCGCGGCCAATGCCACTGCCCTTGGTCCCGCCCCAGGAGGTCTCGACGAACACCGCCTGTATCGAGTTGATCCAGACGTGACCGACCTCCAGCGCATTGGCCACGCGTTCGGCCCGGACCAGATCGGTGCTGATGACTGTGGCGACCAAGCCAAAACGACTGTCGTTGGCCAGCGCCAGCGCCTCCGCTTCCGATGAGAAACGGTGAGTACATAGCACCGGGCCAAAGATCTCTTCGTTCCACAGGCGACTGGTCAGCGGCACGTCCGCATACAGGGTCGGGTTGACGAACCAGCCCGGATCGCGTTGCACGTCGCCACCGCTCACGCACTGCAAGCCTTCGGTGTGGGCGATGTCGAAGTACTCGGTCACCTTGGCCCATTGTGCCTGGCTGGTCAGCGGCCCCATGTCGACTTCATCGGTGAGGGGGTTGCCCACCCGCAGTTTCTCGAAGGCATTCTTCAGACGCAGGACCAGCGCATCGGCGATGCTGTCCTGTATCAGCAGGCGCGAGGTGGCCGAGCACATTTGCCCGGCGTTCCAGCAGATGCCCGCGACGATCCATTCAACGGCCTGGTCGAGATCGCAGTCGTCGAACACGAGGATGGCGGATTTGCCACCCAGCTCCAGGGTGACGGGGCGGCAATGGGCGGCCGAGCTGCGCATCACTTGACTGCCGATGGCGTTGCTGCCGGTGAACGACAGCTTGTCGATGCCGGGATGGTTGCTCAGTGCTGCACCGGTCTCGGCCTTGCCACCGACAATGTTCAACACGCCTGCCGGAAGGCCGATGGCATCGGCGATGTGGCCGTAGGCTTGCTCGATCAGCGGGGTGATTTCCGAAGGCTTGAGCACCACTGTACAGCCGGCAGCCAGCGCCGGTGCGAGCTTCCAGGCACTGGTGACCAACGGGAAGTTCCACGGCACGATCAGGCCCACCACACCCACCGGCTCCAGGCGTGTTCGGGCATTGAAACCCGCTACGGACAACGGCACGTCACGGTCCTGCCGCTCGTCCAGTCCCTCGGCCAGGTTTGCGTAGTAGTTAAACGTGGCCACGGCGTCGTCGATATCCACCACGGCTTCGTGACGGGGTTTGCCGTTGTTTTGCATTTGCAACGCGATCAAGGTCTCACGACGTTGCTCCAGCTGCTCGGCAATCGCCCTTAAATAGCCGGCCCGTTGCGGCGAAGCGAGGTTGCGCCAACCGGCCAGCGCCTGGCGCGCGGCGACGATGGCCTGGTCGACTTGCGCGGGGCTTGCCCCGATGAACTCGGCAAAGGGCTGGCCCAGGGCGGGGTCGTAGACAGTGATGCACTCTTCGGCTTCGCCAGCCACCCAGCGGCCATTGATGTAATGCGCAGGAATCATGCTTGTACTCCTTGCAGAACGCCTTGCACGGCGTTGCGGAAAATCTGGCTGTAGTCGGCGGCGTCGAGGGCACAAGCATTGGTGTCTGAGGACGAGATATCGGCCAGGGCTTGTTCTCCCACCCAGTCGGCGGCGCCTGCATCAAGACCGATTTCACTCAGCGAATGGGGAATGCCCAAGCGTTTGCGCAGCACCAGTACCCACGCCAGAAAACCCTCGAAATCAGGCTGTTCGAGCTCCAGGTAACGGGCCAGTCGCCCGATGTCCACGCTGATGGTTTCGCGGTTGGCGATCAGCACATACGGCAGGAGGATCGCGTTCAACAAACCATGGTGCTTGTGATAGCGCGCACCCAGCGGATGGGCGAGGGCATGCACACCGCCCAGGCCTTTCTGGAACGCCACGGCAGCCATGGCCGAGGCGATCAGCATGCCTTCGCGTGCGCCCATGTTTTGGCCATCTTCGCAAGCGTCGACCAGGTGTTGTCGGATCAGGCGAATGCCCTCGACCGCGACACCCGAGGACATGGGGTGATACAGCGGGGAGCAGAAGGCTTCGATGTGATGGGTGAGGGCGTCCATGCCGGTCGCCGCGGTCAGGGCTGGCGGAAGGCCGCGAGTCAGCAGTGGATCGAGAATCACTGTGGCCGGGAGCAATTCCGGGTGGCTGATCACGCGTTTGATGTTCTGTTCGGTCTGGGTCAGGACGGCTTCGCGGCCCAGTTCCGAGCCGGTGCCGGCAGTGGTTGGCAGGGCGATCAAGGGCGGTAGCCCCAACCGCGGGAAATCCGCGAGGGTCGGGTAGTGCGCCATGACCTGGGACCATTCGAACCGCTCCAGGCCCCGGGCATCGACGGCGGCGAGGCTGATGCCCTTGGCGGCGTCCATGGCACTGCCACCGCCCAGGGCGATCAGCGAATCGTGCCGGCCCGCCTTGAACGCGGCAACGCCGTGCGCCACGTCGGCCATGCTCGGGTTGCTGGCGACGTCGCTGAATACGCTGAACACAATGTCCGCTTGCGTCAGGTGGGACTTGAGCAGCGCGAAGGGTTCCAGTCCCAGCATGCCGGGATCGGTCACCAGCAAAGGATTGCGCATGCCGAGCAAGGTGCAGCGTTGTGCCAGCGACTCAAGCGCACCCGGCCCGCAGAAAATTTCCGTGGGGTAATTCCAATAGTGAAGAGCAGACATCTGAAACTCCGGATCGGCAAGGCGCAGGGAGGATGCGCCTTGCACAACAAGACGAGGGGGGTTATTGCGGGCGCAGCTGGGGATTGAGCGTGCGCAGGTGCGGCTTGGCCCAGAACAGGTAGATCAGACCCAGTACCGCGAGAATCGAGAACACCAGGATCACTGCCCAGACCTGGAACCACGGGGCACCGGGTGGTGCGAGTGACTCCCGTGGCCAGGCCACGTTGATGCTTTCGAACACCAGCCAAAAGAACGCCGCCAGGTTGACCGGCACACCCCAGCGACCAAGGCTGAACACACCCGGTTCGGCTTTCCATTTACCGCTCAGGCGAGCGAGCAGGGCGCAGGTCACCACGATCAGGAACACCACGAAGAAGCCGCCGCTGCCAAAGGCGATCAGCGTACCCACCGCAGTGGCGTTCAGGCCCAGCGCCAGGCCGAAGCTGGCGAACAAGGTGCTGAACACCATCGCCGCGAACGGCACTTTGCGCTTGTCTACGCGCCGCAGGACTGCCGAGGCGGGCAGGATCGAATCCCTGGCCATGCCGAACACCGCGCGACCGATGTAGGTCTGCACGGACACCACGCAGGCGATGAACGCCACTAGCACGACGCCCACGAACGGCCGTTCCGACCAGGCACCGAAGGCGTCGACCACCGCCGGTGTGACCGGATCGACGACTTGGCCCGACACCATGGCGGCGGTATCGGTGTAGGACAGGGTGACGGCGAAGGCGGTGAGCATCACCGTCAGGCCCACCAGGATCATCGAGCGCAGGATGGCCCGTGGCGTCGATGTGCGAGCGTCGGCGGTTTCCTCGGATACCTGCGAGCAGGCGTCAAAGCCCAGGAACGCCCAACCGCCGACGGCCATGGCCGTGAGGAAACCGGACAGGTAGGAACCGTCGCCGGCTTGTGAAGAAGTCAGGCCTTCGAACACCAGGGACAGGGAGTGATTGCGGAAAAACAACAGCAGCAACACGCCAATACCGATGGAGGCGATCGCCTCGGCGATGATCCCGGCGTTGACGAAATACTTCAGCGGGTTGATTCCGAACAGGTTCACACCCAGGCCCAGCAGGAGCAGTACCGCGCCACTGAACACCTGAGCATTGGCGCCGGGTGGCTCGCCGGTGAAAAACAGCCATAACCAGAACCCGCCCAAATAGGCCACGGTGGTTAAAGACGCCAGGGCCGAGGCCAGGTACATGAACCCGGTAAACCAGGCCCAACGATCACCCGCCAGGCGCTTGACCCACTGGTAGCAACCGCCGGCCAGGGGGTACTGCGAGGCCAGTTCGGCGTAGACCAGGGCCACCAGCAACTGCAACGCCAGGCATAGTGGAACGATCCACACCCAGGAAGGGCCAACGCTCATCGCGCCCAGTGACATCACCGAATAGATGCCGACCACGGGTGATACGGTGGCGAAACCGACCGAAAAAGAGGACCAGAGCGACAAGCCGCGATGCAATTCCTGGGCGTAGCCCTGGCTGTGCAGCAGGTGTTCATCGGCGCTTGGCCGCTTGAGGGACGCACTCATCGCTGACCTCCAAAAGAGATGACGCCAATGACGGGTGCACAACGGCCGGCACGGTGGCGTGCGAACGTAGATGACATAGAAATTCCTTGGGTCGGCAGACACATTATTGTTGGGATCGCCTTGTTTTCAGGCGTACCGACGAAACGGGCTCCTTCTGAAAGGAGTGAATGGGAGCTTAAAAGGGGAATACATCAAAGAAAATTCATATGTTTGTAGGCTGACATCTGAATTTTTTGATGTTTGTGGCCGTGACGAACCCCTTGTAGGAGCGAGCCTGCTCGCGATGGAGGTCAACGATAACGCGGGCTGTCTGAATGCCCTCGGTGCCTGAGCCTCCATCGCGAGCATTCGAGCGTCGACCGGCTCGCTCCTACAGGGGGTTGCGCACCAGAATGGACTCGTCGATCCGGTCGATGGACGTGACGCCGGTCAGGGTCATGGCCACGCGCATTTCCTTGGCGAATATATCCAGCATGTTTTCCACCCCGCGCTGGCCGTCGGCGGCCAGGGCGTAGGCCATTGAGCGGCCCAGCAAGACACCTTTCGCCCCAAGCGCGAGCATGCGCACCACGTCCAGCCCCGAGCGGATGCCCGAGTCGACCAGCACGCTCAGATCATTGCCAATCGCCTGCATGATCGGGGGCAGGGCCTTGGCGGTGGAAAGCACGCCGTCCAGCTGCCGGCCGCCGTGGTTGGACACGACAATCCCGTCTGCGCCGAAACTGACCGCGTCGCGGGCATCCTCGGGATCGAGAATGCCCTTGATGATCATCGGGCCTTTCCAGAACTCGCGAATCCACTCCAGGTCGCTCCAGCTGATCGAGGGGTCGAAATTGTTGGCCAGCCAGCCCATGTAGTCTTCGAGGGTGACGGCTTTGCCCAGGTACTTGGAGATATTGCCCAGGTCGTGCGGACGGCCCATGACGCCGACGTTAAAGGCCCAGTCGGGGCGAGTCATGGCCTGGAGCACACGACGTGAAGAAGCGAACGGACCGGACATGCCCGAGTGAGCATCCCGGTAGCGGGCGCCCGGGGTGGGCATGTCGACCGTGAACACCAGGTTCTGCACCCCGGCGGCTTGCGCACGCTCCAGTGCGTTGCGCATGAAGCCCCGGTCTTTCAACACGTACAGCTGAAACCAGATCGGTTGTCGAGTGTTGGCCACGACTTCCTCGATCGAACACACCGACACGGTCGACAGGCACAGCGGGATCCCCTTGTTCTGCGCCGCCTTGACCGCCTGCACTTCGCCACGGCGGGCGAACATTCCGGTCAGCCCAACCGGCGCCAGCACGATGGGCATCGACAGCCGCTGGTTGAAGAGGGTGGTGTCCAGGCTCAGGCTTTCGACGTTCTTCAGGATTCGCTGGCGCAGGCTGACCCCGCTCAAATCGGCGCTGTTGGCCCGCAGCGTATGCTCTGCATAAGCTCCACCATCGATGTAGTCGAACAAAAAACGGGGGAGTTTGCGACGTGCCGCTTCGCGGTAGTCCGATGCAGAAGAAATGATCATAGAGGGCAGGCCTTGATCCGATGAGTGAGGGCTGGGCTGTCGAGTCCTGGCGTCAGGTTAGCGCATGGGATCTGTGTTGCGCTTGTTTCCCTGGAGCGAGCAACGGTGTTCTGCGTCAAGTCGATCCCGGCTCACACGGCTTTTGATATCGACCACGGCACAATCTGACAACCCTTCATCGCTGGACTACGCTGCGTTTTGTTAACCCTGTCCTCAACCTGTGACGTAAGGAACTGACGCATGCGGAGCAGGTTGCCTGCCTTGTCGATGGTCGTTTTCAGCCTGTTCTGGTCAATGCTGCTGTGGGCCGGGGACGCCGTGAAACCGGTCGAAGATCCCGTCGAACTGAAAGTGGCCAACCGCAGCATCATGGTGTTCCGCGCCACGCTGCTCGGTGAAGCGCCGGCTTCGCGGGTCAAGCGGGCGAAAGCAGTGATCGGCGAAACCCTGGATGAGGACGGCGAGCCCGTTGTCACCCTTGACCCGATCCACGACAGTTATCTGGTGCTGTTGGGGGCCAGGCGCGCCTTTATCGTGGCGCCCGATGATGTCGACACCGTGGACTTTTCCTCTGTGCAGCAGGCAGCGCAAAGCGCGGCTGAACACCTGCGCCAGGTGGTGGCGGAAACCCGGGAGGCGCGGAACCTGCAACTGATGCTTCGCTCGCTGGGCGCGGCGGCCATTGCCACGGCGGTGTACGTGGCGCTGCTCTGGGGCGTGGCTTATTTGCGACGCCGATTGCTCACGCGATTGCCCGAATTGATGGATCGGCACACTCGGGCGTTGAAAGTCGGCCGGGTACAGGTCATTGAAGCCAATTACCTGTACCCCTTGGTCATCCGCCTGTTTTGGCTGCTGCGATGGCTGGCCTTGCTGCTGCTCACGTATGAGTGGCTGGGGTTTGTCCTGTCGCGTTTTCCCTACACCCGGCCCTGGGGTGAAAGCCTCAACAATTACCTGTTCGAGGTGGTCAGCTACCTGTTTCAGGCCATCGTCGGCGCCATACCCGGGCTGGGTGTGGCCCTGGCGATTTTTTTCATCGCCCGTGGCGCCACGGCGTTCAGTCGCCGTGTGCTCAGGCGCATGGCGACGCCGGGAACCTTCACCTGGCTCAACCGTGAAACCCTGCAGCCTACCCAGCGCCTGACGTCCCTGGCGATCTGGCTGTTCGCGCTGGCAATGGCCTACCCGTATCTGCCCGGCGCGGGTACCGACGCCTTCAAAGGCCTGTCCGTGCTGATCGGCCTGATGATTTCGCTGGGCGCCACCAGCGTGGTGGGGCAGGCCGCCGCCGGGTTGATCCTGACCTACACCCGAACCTTGCGTCCCGGTGAGTTCGTGCGCATTGGCGAATACGAAGGCACGGTCACCGAACTGGGTATGTTCACCACGAGCATCCGCACCGGTCTGGGGGAAGTGCTGACCTTGCCCAATTCGATGATCACCGGCACGGTCACCAAGAATTATTCCCGCACGGTGCAGGGCCCGGGCTATGTGGTGGATACGGTGGTGACCATCGGCTACGACACGCCGTGGCGCCAGGTGGAAGCCATGTTGCTGGAAGCCGCCAGGCGCACACCCGGTGTGCTCGAAGAACCGCCGGCGCAGGTCTTCCAGACTGCGCTTTCCGATTTTTATCCCGAATATCGCCTGGTGGCGCAGGCCATCCCCAGTCAACCCCGGCCCCGTGCCGTGCTGCTGAGCATGCTGCACGCCAATATCCAGGACGTCTTCAACGAATACGGCGTGCAGATCATGTCGCCGCACTACCTGGGCGATCCCGAGAAAGATAAGCGGGTGCCTAAAGACAAGTGGTTTACGGCCCCGGCCGAGGAACCCAGGGATGTGCACCAGCGTTGAGGGCAGAAAACCGCCAACAGCCGCCAGTGGATGGAGCGTTGGAAAATGAGAGCTAAGCTTTCTTCTGTCGGGCTTATTGAGCAGATCGGGCTTTGCGTCCAGGGTGTAAAACCGCCTTCATCGGTCACCACGCCGTTACAACACCCTGCCTGATCAGAGGGCAGACGAAGGCGCTATCACTCCACTGCGTTCTATTTAGCGTTAGCCCTTCATAACCGCCTCGGAGGGGAGCCAATGAAACGCTTCGCAATGCTTATCGCGATCTCTTTGCTGACCACTGCTTGTTCGAGCACAACTGAGTACGGCATCACCCGAATGGATAATTGTGTCTGCTATAAATCGCCCGGGGGACAACCCATGCAAGCATCGCAAGTGGCATCGAAAGACCCCGAAACGTTGCAGAAAGAATTCTCCCATTGCGTTTGCCGAGCCTTGATTGATCTGAAGAAGGTCGATGATCCCACCAAGTTTTTCGTGCCCGGAACCGAATTAAGAACGGAGCTGAAATAAAACGAGTGTTGGGGTCCGACTGAGCGAGAATAGCGGCGCGGTGAATGGATCATCGGGCGGGATTTTCGTTGCCTGCCATGGCCTCTTCGCTGGCAAGCCAGCTCCTACAGGAGCGAACCTTAAAGAGGCACTACCCCCCGATGCCGTCGGACATTACCCATTCCAGCTTCTGCAACTGGGTGCGCTTCAAGCACCTGGTGCTGATCGACACCCTGGCACGTACGCGCAACATGCACACCACCGCCATCCAGATGAACCTCAGCCAACCCGCCTTGAGCAAGATGCTGCGTGACCTGGAGGAGCAGTTCGGCTTTGCCCTGTTCCAGCGCCTGCCACGCAGCATGCCGCCCACAGAGCTTGGCGAGTACGTGGTGCGCTATGCCCAGGGGGCGCTGGCCGATTCACACACCTTCGTCGACCAGGTCAACCGGCTGCGCAAGGGTGGCCATGGCTTTCTCAAGGTGGGCGGGATTTTTGCGGCCACTTCGGTGGTGCTGCCCCAGGCCATCGCCGCGATCAAGGCACGCAGCCCATTGCTGTCGATTGAGGTGGTGGAGCAGTCCAGCGACCACCTGCTGGCCATGCTTGAGCAGAACAAGCTCGACCTGATGATCGGCCGTTTTACCGAAGAGCGTTACAGCCAGGCCTTTGACTTCCTGCCGTTGGAGCCCGAGCCCTTCAGCCTGGTGGTCAACAGCCGTCATCCACTGAACGAGCTGGACTGTACGCCGCTTGACGCCTTGGGCCAGTGGCCGTGGGTGCTGTACCCGATCGGGACGCCCATCCGCGATCGCCTGGAGCTGGCATTCAAGGCCGCCGGCATTGCTTCCCCGGCAGATAGCGTCAATACCATCTCGATGCAGATGTTCCTGCAATTGCTGCAATCGGGGCCGATGATCGCCATGTTGCCCAGGTCCATGGTGGCTGCGCAGCTCGACAGTGGCCTGCTCAAGGAGCTGCAGAGCCCGCTGCGGCTGGCTCCGCTGGAGTACGGCATCATCACCCGCAAGGACGAACCCCTGAGCGGTTCCGCCCGGGAATTCGCCGACATCCTGCTCGATTTCGCGCGCCAGCGCCGGGAGGAGGGCGTGGCGATTGATTGATTAAGGTCACTCGATCAGGCCATTCGATAACGCCAGGTTATCGGTTGATCGGATCATCTCATTGGGAATGTCAGGGCTGGCTCCTTACAGTTATCGCAGATTCGCCCTTCACGGAAGGGGCGGCGCCATAACAAGAAGTCAGCCGTACTGCCCTGAGAGGTCCCATGCAACTGATTGCCAGAACTCGGACCGGCGACACTGCCGTGATTCGCCTCAACCCCCTGGACAACGTACTGATTGCACGGCAGGCCCTGCCAGAGGGTCTGAGCCTGGAAGCGGAAGCGATCACCGTGCGCCAGCCGATTCCTTCCGGGCACAAAGTCGCCACCCGGCGCGTGGAGCAGGGCCAACCCCTGCGTCGCTATGGACAAATCATCGGTTTCGCTTCGCAGCCCATCGAAGCCGGCGACCACGTGCATGTGCACAACGTGGAGATGGGCGACTTCGCCCGTGACTACGCCTTTGGCGTCGATGCCCACACCCTCCCCGGTACTGAAGCGGTGTTCCAGGGCATCGTACGTGCCGATGGCCGCGTCGCGACCCGCAACTACGTCGGCATTCTTACGTCGGTGAACTGCTCGGCGACCGTGGCCCGGGCGGTGGCCGATCATTTTCGCCGGGATATCCACCCCGAAGCATTGGCGGCCTTCCCGAACATCGACGGTGTGGTGGCGCTGACCCACGGCGCCGGTTGCGCAGTGGACCCCGGCGGCGAGGCCTTGGGCCTGTTGCGCCGCACCCTCGGTGGTTATGCCGTACACCCTAATTTCGCGGCGGTACTGATCATCGGCCTGGGCTGTGAAACCAACCAGATCGAGAGCCTGCTCGAGAGCCAGGGGCTTGAGGCCAGCGACCAGTTGCGCGCCTTCACGATCCAGGGCATTGGCGGCACGTCGAAAACCATCGCCAGCGGCATTGAACAGGTCAAGGCCTTGCTGCCCAAGGCCAACCAGGTGCAGCGCGAACCGGTCAGTGCCCGCCACTTGATCGTCGGCCTGCAGTGCGGCGGCTCGGACGGTTACTCGGGCATCACCGCCAACCCGGCGCTGGGCAATGCCGTTGACCGCCTGGTGGCGGCCGGTGGCACCGCGATTCTCTCGGAAACCCCGGAGATCTACGGCGCCGAGCATTTGCTGACGCGCCGGGCCGTGAGCCGCGAGGTGGGGGAGAAGCTCATCGCGCGTATCCACTGGTGGGAAGACTACTGCCGGCGCATGAACGCCGAACTGAACAACAACCCCTCGGCCGGCAACAAGGCCGGTGGCCTGACCACCATCCTGGAAAAATCCCTGGGCGCCGTGGCCAAGGCCGGCTCCAGCAACCTGGTGGAGGTGTACCAGTACGCCGAAGCGGTTCGGGCCAAGGGGCTGGTGTTCATGGACACCCCGGGTTACGACCCGGTCTCGGCCACAGGGCAAGTCGCCGGCGGCGCCAACCTGATCGCCTTCACCACCGGCAGAGGCTCGGCCTACGGCTGTGCGCCGGCACCTTCGATCAAGCTGGCGACCAACAACCGGGTGTTCGAGCACCAGGAAGAAGACATGGACGTGAACTGCGGCGGCATCGCCGAGGGTTCCACCACGATTGAAGAGCGCGGCGCCTACATCTTCGAACAGATGCTGCGCATCGCTTCCGGCGAACGCAGCAAGAGCGAACAACACGGTTATGGGCAGAACGAGTTCGTGCCCTGGCAAATCGGTGCCGTGACCTGACGGGTCGATGGGCCAACACCGCACAGACCTTCAATGGATCACGGAGCAGCAAGCATGACTCACGCCAAACGCTACGCCGCAGCAACGCTCACTACGTTCGTCGAGCAACTGTTCGAAAAAGCCGGGGCCGATGCCGAAGTCGCCCAGGTGGTGACCCGCGTGCTGCTCGAAGGTGAGTTGCTGGGGCATCGTACCCACGGTCTCAACCTGGTAAGCCGCTACATCGGCGGTATGCTGACCGGGCAGGTCAAGGCCAGTGCGCAGATGCTCGAGCAGGTCTCGGACAGCGGCATTTCGGCGCTGTTCGATGGCCACTATGTGCTCGGCCCTTATTGCGTCAGCCGCGCCCTGGATTGCGCGGCCAAAGGCGCCACGGCGCAGGGCATCGGTATCGCCGTGGTGCGCCGCGCCTCGCACATCGGTTGCCTGGCCGCGTACCTGAAACCCTTCACTGACCGTGGCCTGGTGGCCATGGTGTATTCCTCGGACCCGTCGGCGGGGCTGGTCTGCGCCCATGGCGGGATCGACCCGGTCTACACGCCCAACCCGATTGCCGCCGGTATTCCAACCCGCGGCGAGCCGATCCTGCTGGATGTAAGCATGTCCACCGTGACCCTGGGCCTGGTCGGCCAGTGCCGCGATGCCGGCAGCACCTTGCCGCACCCGGTGTTGATGAGCAACGAGGGCCGGTTGAGCGACGACCCGGCCGACTTTTTTACCACGCCGCCGGGCAGCATCCTGCCATTGGGTGGCCAGGCCTTCGGGCACAAGGGTTTTGCCCTGGCGATTCTGGTTGAGGCGCTGACCTCGGGATTGGCCGGTCATGGGCGCAAGGACGCCCCGGACCAGTGGGGCGCCTCGGCCACGGCCGTGGTGATTGACCCGCGCTTCTTCGGCGGGCTGAAGGCTTTCACCGATGAAAGTTCGTTCCTGAGCAAACTGATCCTGGCGAGCCGGCCGGTCGATCCCGGGCGCCCGGTGCGCCTGCCGGGCCAGGCGGGCCTGAAGTTGCGCGAACAAGCCCTGGGCGAAGGCGTGAGCCTGACGCAGAAGGTGGTCGATGAACTCAACCGGACTGCCGGGCAGTTGCAACTGCCTGCGCTTTCCTGAGGCATTTTGTAGGAGCGAGCTCGCTCGCGATGGTCGTCAACGATAACGCTGGGCGCCTGACACCCCCACGGCGCCCACACGTCCATCGCGAGCAGGCTCGCTCCTACAGACACACACAACGACAACAAGAGTGCAGACATGACAAACGAATCGAAAGCACAAGCACCGCTGCGGTTGGGCCACAACGCCGCCGTATTCAATACCGGCAGTTGGGTCGGACGGGTCTGGCTGCCGGGGCAGGGGCCGGCCGTGGTGCTGGTCAAGGCCGGTGCCGTGCACGATATCAGCGCCCATGTGGCCACCGTCTCGGCCTTGCTTGAAGTGGCTGACCCGGTGGCGTACCTGCGTGCATTGCCCTTGGCCGAAGCCTTGATCGAGTTGCCCGCGTTGCTGGACAACAGCGACCCGGGCCTGCGCGACGAAAACCAGCCATGGTTGCTGGCACCCATCGACCTGCAAGCGGTCAAGGCCGCTGGCGTGACGTTCGCCGCCAGCCTGCTGGAGCGCGTCGTCGAAGAGCAGGCCAAGGGCGATCCGGCCAAGGCCGACGCGATCCGCGACACCCTGGCCAGCCGCATCGGTGCCGACCTGTCGCAAATCGTACCGGGTTCGGCCCAGGCCGAAGCCTTGCGCAAGGTATTGGTGGAGCAAGGCCTGTGGTCCCAGTATCTGGAAGTGGGCATCGGCCCGGACGCCGAAATCTTCACCAAGGCCCAGCCGCTGTCGGCGGTCGGCCATGGCGCCGACATCGGCATTCACCCCAAGTCGAGCTGGAACAACCCGGAACCGGAAGTGGTGCTGGCCGTGTCGAGCAATGGCACGGTCCAGGGCGCCATGCTCGGCAACGACGTCAACCTGCGCGACTTCGAAGGGCGCAGCGCCTTGCTGTTGTCCAAGGCCAAGGACAACAACGCCTCGACCTCGCTGGGGCCATTGCTGCGTCTGTTCGACGAGACGTTCAACCTGGATGACGTGCGTCACGCGGAGGTGGATTTGCGCGTTGAAGGCCAGGACGGTTTCATCCTCGAGGGCCGCAGTTCCATGCGCCAGATCAGCCGCGACCCGCTCGACCTGGTCCAGCAGACACTCAATGAAAACCATCAATATCCCGACGGCCTGGTGCTGTTTCTCGGTACCCTGTTCGCCCCCAAGCAGGACCGCGACCAGCCGGGCAACGGTTTCACCCACAAGCCGGGCGATGTGGTGGCTATCAGCAACCCGCAGTTGGGTACGTTGTGCAACCGTGTGACCACCAGCGACCAGGCGCCGCCGTGGGACTTTGGCCTGCGCTCATTGATCGACAGCCTGGCTCGGCGTGGCCTGTTGGAAGTGGCGGTGACGGCACGCCAACCCTGATTTTTGTCCCCTGTAGGAGCTGGCTTGCCAGCGAAAGCGTCCGTTCAGGCAATGACAGTGTCGACTGATCCACCGTCTTCGCTGGCGAGCCAGCTCCTACAGGGGGGATGCGTAGACCTGCAACCGCTTCAATAACAATAATAAAGGCCATCAGATGAACACACTGAAGAAGTATCAAAGCCTCACCGTTGTCTTCCTGCTGTTGATCGGCATCGTCAACTACCTGGACCGTAGTGCGTTGTCGATCGCCAATACCTCGATCCAGAAGGACATGATGATCAGCCCTTCGCAGATGGGCATTCTGTTGTCGGCCTTCTCCATCGCCTACGCCTTTGCGCAGTTGCCGATGGGCCTGATCATCGACCGCCTGGGCAGCAAGATCGCCCTGGGCGCCTCGTTGCTGGCCTGGTCGGTGGCTCAGTCGACGTTCGGCATGGTCAACAGCTTTGCCGGCTTCATGGGCCTGCGCGTCCTGCTGGGGATTGGCGAGGCACCGATGTTTCCCTCGGCGGCCAAGGCCCTGTCCGAATGGTTCGATGCCAACGAGCGCGGCACGCCGACCGGGATCGTCTGGTCGTCGACCTGCCTGGGCCCATGCCTGGCGCCGCCCTTGCTGACACTGTTCATGGTCAACTTCGGCTGGCGCGGCATGTTCATCATCACCGGCGCGCTCGGTGTCATCCTGGCGTTGTGCTGGCTGACCTTCTACAAGAGCAAGGCGCAATACCTGGCCGAACTCGCGGCTGAAGGCAAGCCATTGCCCACCGAGAAAAAACCCCAGGTACACGTGACCAACCCTCAAGCGCCGAAGGTGTCCTACTTTGCCGGCTGGCTCGACCTGTTCAAGCACCGCAGCACCTGGGGTGCGGTCCTGGGCTTCATGGGTGTGATCTACATGCTGTGGCTGCACTTGACCTGGTTGCCCGGTTACTTCGAGCGCGAGCACGGCATGAACCTGTACAAGACCGCGTGGCTGGTGTCGCTGGCCTATGGTTTCGGCGCGGTGGGCACCATCGTCGCCGGGCGCTTCTGCGACCTGCTGGTACGCCGTGGCAAAAGTGTTCTCGCCAGCCGCAAATTCGGCGTGATCACCGGCCTGGTGCTGGCGGCGCTGTTCACCTTGCCACTGTCATTTGTCTCGGACCTGACCGGCTGCATCATCCTGTTGTGCCTGGCGCTGTTCAGCATCAACATGGCCAGCGCCACGGCCTGGATGATCGTCAATACCATCGTCGACAGCCGCCGGGTGGCCTCGTTCGGTTCGATCCAGAACTTCGGGGGCTACATCGCCGGTTCCGTCGCGCCGATCGTCACCGGCTTCAGCATCCAGTACTCGGGTTCGTTCAATACCGCGTTCATGATCAGTGCGGTGGTAGCGTTGTGTTCGGCCCTGGCGTACTTCCTGCTGCTCAACGCGCCGATCGGTTCTGCCGAGCCTGCACCTGAGCACATCGTCGGTGTGACCGAGTAAAGGCCCCGCGTCTTTGGCGACGGGAGGAGGGCGACGCAGCAAGCGTCGCCCGCTCCCTTTTCTATTTCTGCGAGTTTGCCTGCGGGATGTCCCCGCAAAAGAGATCGACGTTGCCATCGGGCGGTGCGGAACGCACGACGATGGAGTAACCGCCGGACAGCAGAGTCGCCATGGTGACGGGTGCACTTCTGGAAAACGCCCAGCCCTTGATGGCCTGGCGCTCGGTGTTGACGCGATCGTTCATGGCGTAGGCGACCGGCCCGGGTTGTTGGCAGCTGCCCTTGTAGATGAAGCTGTAGATGCGCAACGGCAGCGAGGTGCCGTTGGGGATACCACTGATGAAGAAACTGAGTCCGGTTTGCTTGTCCCAATCAGCCAGCGTGACATTGCCGATCTCTCCGGCGTTTTGCCGGGTGGCATTCAAGGGGACCATTACCCCATGGCCCGATGAGTTGGTGCAGCCGTAGAGGCTCGCGGTGGCGGTTAGAATTGCGAGTGCATATCTGAACTTCATGCCAACCTCCTGAATTGAATAACTGCAATGGGAGATTAGTGGGTATAGCTCAAATCACTGCGAGCGAAAGCCGCCACCCGCTGCAAGGCAGGTGACGGCCGCTGATCAAGGTTTGGCCTGGGCCTTGCTCTTCTCTTCGATCTTCGCATCCACCGCCGCGCGGATCTGGTCGATGCTGAAGCTGGCGGGCTTCTGGCTCGGCGGGAACTCGACGAAGGTTTGCAGGAACCTCGCGGCCTTGGCCACCCCGGCGGCCAGCAGGTAGGAGTTCTTCACAGTCCAGTCGTAATACTGGTCGGAGACACTGTCCGCCCGCTCATAGGGGTCCATGCGCAAGTTGAACAGTTTCGGCACGCGCAAGGGCACGAACGGGCTGCTCCACACCGCAAAACCACCGGGTTCCCGTTGTTCGGCGAACACTACTTTCCAGTTGTCGTAACGCATGGACACCAGCACGCCATCGTCGTTGAAGTAGTAGAACTCGCGGCGCTCGCCTTTTGGTTGCTTCCCGGTCAGGTAGGGCAACTGGTTGTAGCCGTCCAGGTGCACCTTGAAGTTGTTGCCGCCGGAAGTCGGTGCCCAGCCCTTGAGCAGCTTGTCCTTCACTTCGCTGTCGCCGGCTGCCGCCAGCAGGGTCGGGAACCAGTCCATACCCGAGAACATCTCGTTGGACACCTCACCGGCCTTGATCTTGCCCGGCCAGCGCACGATGGCCGGCACCCGATAGGCGCCTTCCCAGTTGGAGTTCTTCTCGTTACGGAACGGCGTGGTCGCCGCATCCGGCCAGGAGAATTGGTTCGGGCCGTTGTCAGTGGTGTAGACGACGATGGTGTTGTCGCTGATTTTCAGGTCGTCGAGGGTTTTCAACAGTTTGCCGACGTCACCGTCGTGCTCCAGCATGCCGTCGGCGTAATCGTTGCCCGGCATGCCGCTCTGGCCCTTCATCGACTCGCGCACATGGGTAAACAGGTGCATGCGCGTGGTGTTCATCCAGACGAAGAACGGTTTATCCGCCTTGGCCTGTTTCTCGATGAACGCCTGCGCGGCAGCGGTGGTTTCGTCGTCGATGGTTTCCATGCGCTTGGTGGTCAGCGCACCGGTGTCTTCGATCTTGCCGTCGGCGTAGCTGTGGATCACGCCGCGGGGCGTGCGGGATTTGACGAAGTCCGGGTCGTCTTTTGGCCAGTACGGACGCTCCGGTTCCTCTTCGGCGTTGAGGTGGTAGAGGTTGCCGAAGAACTCGTCGAAACCGTGGTTGGTCGGCAGGAACTCATCCTTGTCGCCCAGGTGGTTCTTGCCGAACTGGCCGGTGGCGTAGCCCTGGGATTTGAGGGCCTGGGCAATGGTGATGTCGCGTTTCTGAATGCCAATCGGCGCGCCAGGTACGCCAACCTTGGTCAGGCCGGTACGCAGGGGAGACTGGCCAGTAATGAACGACGAACGCCCGGCGGTGCAGCTGTTCTCCGCATAGTAGTCGGTGAACAGCATGCCTTCATGGGCGATACGGTCGATGTTCGGCGTCTTGTAGCCGACCACGCCCATGGAATAGGCGCTGATGTTGGTCTGGCCGATGTCGTCGCCGAAGATCACCAGGATATTGGGTTTGTCGGCAGCGGCGGCGGTTGCCGAAATGACGGACAGGGCGAGTGCCGGCAGCCACTTTGTTATGCGAGTCATCTGACTGGCTCCTTGTTGTCTGGCGTCGCGAAGGGCGACGGTCCCATGTTCGAAGGACGCCAGCGACAACGCTCCACCCGGATCAGGTGGCGGATCACACATCCCCTGTAGGAGCGAGCCTGCTCGCGAAAAACGCCCAGGCACCGCGATCATTCAGACAGGGCGCGTCATCGTTGACGTCCATCGCGAGCAGGCTCGCTCCTACAGGTGTTTCCGGGGTTATTGCAGGTTGCCAGCCACCGCGATGGTCTGCGCGGTGATGTAGTTCGACTCCGGCGAGCAGAACAGATACACCGCGTCGGCGGCTTCCTGCACGGTGCCTGGTCGACCCAACGGGTTGCGCTGGGCGAACGACTTGGCGGCTTCCGGGCTGATGCCGACACGGATGTCACGACCTTCGATGTTCACCGTGGCGCCGGCATGGGCGTCAGCCTTGGTCATGCGGGTTTCGATGAAACCGAAAGCTACGGCGTTGACGTTGACCTTGAAACGGCCCCATTCACGGGCCAGGGCACGGGTCATGCCGATCACACCGGCCTTGGCCGAGGAATAGTTCATCTGCCCGGCGTTGCCGTTGAGGGCCGACACCGACGAGATGTTCACCACCTTGCGGAACACTTCGCGCTCGGCGGCGGCATCGGCTTGTGCTTGCGCCTTGATGATCGGGTAGGCGGCACGCAGGATGCGGAACGGCGCGGTCATGTGGCAGTCGAGGATCGCGTACCACTGCTCGTCGCTCATCTTCTGGATCACGTCGTCCCAGGTGTAGCCGGCATTGTTGACGATGATGTCGATGCCGCCGAAGTTGTCCATCGCGGTCTTGACGTAACGGTCGCCGAAGTCCGGGGCGCTGACGTTGCCGTGGCAGACGGCGGCTTCACCGCCCATCTGGCGAATCATTTCCGCGGTCTCGTGGGCCGGATCGGCGTCCAGGTCGTTGATCACGATGCGCGCGCCTTCGCTCGCCAGTTTCAGGGCGATTTGCTGGCCGATGCCACGGCCGGAACCGGTGACCAGTGCGACTTTGCCGTCGAGTTTTGCCATGGGGTGTTGCTCCTCAATGATTGGTTTTGTTTACAGAGCGATCACGGCGTCACCAACGATCTTGGTCTCGCCGTATTGATTGGTGGTGCGCACTTCGACCTTGATCCGTTGTTCGCCGTCGACTTCGAAGCGGTCGACGACAGCACCGGTGCAGGTGATCTGGTGACCCAGGTGGGTGATGCCGAGAAAACGCACGCCGAATTCGCGCAACTGGCGCTGATCGACCCATTGGGTCAGCAGGCGACCGAGGTAGGCCATCGACAACATGCCGTGGGCAAACACGTCCGGCATGCCGGCGCGGCGGGCGTAATCGGTGTCGATGTGAATGGCGTTGTGATCACCCGACGCACCGGCGAACAGGGCCAGGGTCGTGCGGTTGATCGGCGGCAAAGCGAGCGGCGGCAAGGTGTCGCCGATGTTGATTTTTTCCAGGCTTATCGCGTTCATCAGTCTTCTCCGCTTCAGCTGTTGCGCTGCACAAGCACACTGCGCAGGTCCGCAACGTGCTCACCGTGCTGATTGGTCACTCGGGTTTCGCGCACCACGAACTCCAGGGCGCCGCCTTTTTTGTCGTAGATGTCGGCGATGCGCACATCGAAGCGCAGGGTGTCGCCGGCGTAGGCCATGCGGTGATAACGGAACGACTCTTCGCCGTGGAGGATGCGTGCGGTGACGATCCCCAGTTCGTCACGCCAGGCGTTGGACGGGATCTGGAATTCCAGCGAGAACAGAAAGGTCGGCGGCAGCGGCAGGTTTGGATAACCGGCGTCACGGGCGGCCTGCTCGTCGAAATAGATCGGGTTGGTTTCCCCGGTGGCCTTGGCGAAGAAGCGCAGTTGCCCGGCTTCGGCGGTGGCGAGGAAGGTGGGCAGCTGTCTGCCGATGTGTTTCTTGTCGATCATCCGGATGGCTCCTTTGATTGCCGGGCGCGTCAGTTTTTCTGGTACACGGTCACCACGCAGGCACCGCCCAGGCCGAGGTTGTGCTGCACGGCAATGCGCGCGTCCTGCACCTGGCGTTGCTCGGCGGTGCCACGCAATTGGTGGGTCAGCTCGTAGCACTGGGCCAGGCCGGTGGCGCCCAACGGGTGACCCTTGGAGAGCAGGCCGCCGGACGGGTTGGTCACCCATTCGCCGCCATAGGTGTTGTCGCCGTCGCAGACCAGTCGCTCGCCACCGCCTTCGCCGCACAGGCCCAGGCCTTCGTAGGTCAGCAGTTCGTTCTGGGCGAAGCAGTCGTGCAGCTCGATCACGTCGATGTCTTTCGGGCCGATGCCGGCCTGGTTGTAGGCGATGTCGGCCGCCATGCGGGTCATGTCGAAACCGACCACGCGGATCATGTCGTTGGCGTCGTAGGTGCTCGGCAGGTCGGTGGTCAGCGCCTGGCCAGCGATCATCACGTCGGTGCGCAGCCCGTGTTTTTTCGCGAAGGCTTCGGACACTACGATGCTGGCGGCGGCACCACAGGTGGGCGGGCAGGCCATCAGGCGGGTCAGCACGCCTTCCCAGAGCATCGGTGCGGCCAACACTTCTTCGGTGCTGACCACGTTGCGGAACACCGCCAGCGGGTTGTTGGCCGCGTGGCGACTGGCCTTGGCGCGGATCTTGGCGAAGGTGTCGAGGCGGGTGCCGTATTTCTGCATGTGCGCAAAACCGGCCCCGGCGAACTGGCGGATGGCGGTCGGCAGGTCGGGCATGCCCACCAGTTCGTTGGTCAATTTGAGCGCACGCTCGGTGGCCGGGGCACGGTCGGTCCAGGCCGATTTCAACGCACCGGGGTTCATTTGCTCGAAACCAAAAGCCAGGGCGCAATCCACCGCACCGCTGGCCACGGCTTGACGGGCCAGGAACAGCGCCGACGAGCCGGTGGCGCAGTTGTTGTTGACGTTGATCAGCGGGATGCCGCTCATGCCTACGCGATACAGGGCTTTCTGGCCGCAGGTGGAGTCGCCGTAGACGTAGCCGGCGTAGGCCTGCTGGATGTCGTTGAAGTCCAGGCCCGAATCCGCCAGGGCCTGGCGGATCGCCTGTTCACCCATCACGTCGTAGGGCTCGTTGGTCCCCGGTTTCTTGAACTGGATCATGCCGACGCCAGCAACGAATACCTTATTGCTCATCGAGTTTTTCCTTTTTGTTTTTGAGGGTCAGAGCTTGCGCGCGATCAATTCGCGCATGACTTCACTGGTGCCGCCGTAGATGCGGTTGACGCGCATGTCGACGAAGGCGCGGGCAATCGGGTACTCCATCATGTAGCCGTAGCCGCCGTGCAGCTGGACCATGTCGTCGATGCATTTCCACAGGGTTTCGGTGGTGTAGAGCTTGGCGATCGCCGCTTCTTCGAGGGTCAGGCGCCGGCGCATGTGCTCGCCCAGGTAGTGGTCGACCATTACCCGCATGGCGGTGGCCTGGGCCTTGATGTCGGCGAGCTTGAACTTGCTGTTCTGGAAGTCCCACACGGTCTGGTTGAAGGCCTTGCGGTCCTTGACGTATTCGGTGGTCTGTTCCAGCAGGCGTTCCAGTTTGGCAGCGGCGGAAATGGCGATCGAGAAGCGTTCTTGCGGCAGTTCTCCCATCAGGTAGGTGAAGCCCAGGCCTTCCTCGCCGAGACGATTACCCACCGGCACGCGCACGTTGTCGAAGAACAGCTCGGCGGTGTCCTGGGCGTGCTGGCCGACCTTGTCCAGCTTGCGCCCGTGCTTGAAGCCGGCGCGGCTGGTTTCCACGGCAATCAGGCTGATGCCCTTGGCACCGGCGGCCGGATCGGTCTTGCACACGACGATGACCAGGTCGGCGGTCAGACCGTTGCTGATGAAGGTCTTGCTGCCATTGATCACATACTCGTCGCCATCGCGCACAGCGGTGGTGCGCACGGCCTTGAGGTCACTGCCGGTGCCGGGTTCGGTCATGGCGATGGCGAGGATGATCTCGCCGGCGCAGATGCCGGGCAGCCATTTCTGTTTTTGTGCTTCGTTGCCGCAACGGTTGATGTACGGGGCAATGACGTCGGAGTGCATGCCGAAGTAGGCGCCGCTGATGCCGGCCCGGGCGAACTCTTCGTTGAACACCGCGCAATGGCCGAAATCACCGCCGCCGCCTCCGTATTCGGTAGGCAGGGTGATGCCGAGCAGGCCTTCGCGACCGGCCTTGAGCCAGGTTTCGCGGTCGACCTGTCCGGCCTTGTCCCACTCGGCCTGGCGCGGCAGGCATTCACGCTCGAAAAAGCGCCGCACGGTGGTGCGGAACATCTCATGGTCGTCGCGGAAAACGGTTCGGGCGATGTGCACGCAAGACTCCTCAATGATCACGGGCCGGCTGCTTGGGCCAGGCGCTGATGCAAGGCGCGAGGTGCGCCTGTTGGCTGAGGATTACGATAGGTCCGGGGGCTTGGGCGAACGCCACCCGAGGTGGGTGGCGGGGTAAACATCACTGATTGCCGGCGCTATGCAATACCTGTAGGAGCGAGCCTGCTCGCGATGGCGGTGTGTCAGTCACCGGTGATGTTGAATGTGCCGGCCTCATCGCGAGCAGGCTCGCTCCTACAGTGGATCGACATAGCACGCACATTCTGTGTGCGGCACAAAAAACTGTAGGAGCGAGCCTGCTCGCGAAGGCGGTGTGTCGGTCACGATGATGTTGGCTGTGCTGGCCTCTTCGCGGGCAAGCCCGCTCCCACAGGTAGTGGGGGTGTTCTCAAATGTTGTGCACGCCAGGGACCATTGTAGGAGTGAGCCTGCTCGCGATGGCAGTGTGTCAGTCACCGGTGATGCTGGCTGTGCTGGCCTCTTCGCGGGCAAGCCCGCTCCCACAGGTAGTGAGGGTGTTGTAGGAGCGAGCCTGCTCGCGATGGCGGTGTGTCAGTCACCATCGATGCTGGATGCGCGGGCGTCATCGCGAGCAGGCTCGCTCCTACAGTGATTTTGTTTAAGTTTCACCCTCCTGCGATTCCAGATCCCGCACCCGCGCCACCGCTTCGTCGCGGCTGTTGACGCCGAGTTTGCTGTAGATATGGCTCAGGTGCCATTTCACGGTTTCCGGGGACAGGCCCAGGGCGCGGGCGATTTTTTTGTTGGGCAGGGCCTGGGCCAGCAGGCGCACGACTTCAATTTCACGGTCGCTCAACGGCTCGATGCCGGTGGCGAGCGGTTTTGCCGGCGCGGCCAGTGCCGGTTTGCCGGTCGATATGGCGGGTGTCGAGATCTGTGCCGCTTGCAGGCGCTCGACATAAAACGCCAGCACCGGGTCGAGGTTTTCCTCTTTTGCGGCGATGTCGGATATCAGGTCCAGTGCATCGGGGTGGGCGTCGATCAGGCTGCGCAGCATGCCGAAACGTTGCCCGCGGCGCAGCGCTTCCATCACCCGTGCCCGCGCAATCTCCGGATGATCGCGGCGGGACTCGATCACGGCGCTCAGGACCATCAGGCGAACGGTGGCCAACTGCCGACGTTGCAGGTCACAGGTTTCAATCAGCCGGTCAATGCGTTGCAGCGCACCGTCCAGGTCACCCTGGTGAATTTGCCAACGCGCCCGCACGTTCTCGGTGAGGATGTTGATTTCCTTGAAGGCGCTGGGCCCGCTGTCGCGGTGGCGGGCGTCAATGGCCTCCATCCGGGCCAGTTTGGCCTGAGCGACGGCTGTCTCGCCGAGCAAAGTATTCCAGTACACCTGCCAGGTCAGGCAGTAGGTCTGCAAGCGATCCAGGCCAAGCTTGATCGCGTACTCATCGAGTCGGTCGATGAAGGCGAACGCTTCCTGATGGTTACCGGCCAGCCACTGCACCTTCCACAGCACCTGGAGCACGCGCAGGACCGAGTCCGGAATCGAAATCCGCTCAAGAATATCGACCCAGCCCGCCAGCAGTTTGAACGCGGCGTCCAGGTCATTGGTTTCGTAGAGCACCTCGCCCAGCAGGGCGGTGGCGAGGTAGGTCGCGTCGGTCCCGGCTTTTCCGCACTGGGCAGCTTCATGCAGCACATCGCGATAAACCCGTTCCGCCTGCTTCATCTGGCCTTCCAGGGCGTGACTCAACCCGACCAGGCAACGCCCCTGGAGGCTGCCCGCCGTGGTGCCCAGAAGCGGTTCGCCATTGATCAGCAAGGCAGGGCGGTCGAGCTGCACCTGACGGGCCCTTTCGTAGTCACCCCGATGCATGTAGAGCCACGACAGGATATTGATGCACGAGCCAACCGCAACGGCGTTGCTGCCGGGCGGCGGATCGAGCAGTTGCGGCAGCACAGCCATCGCGGCGTCCGTGTCATCGCGTTGCAGGGCCAGGGAGGCGCGCAGCAGCGCAATCATGAAGCGATCATGGACATCATTTTCGGGGACGTCGTGGAGCAGTTGATCGAGGCTATGGGCACAGGCCGCGAAATCCCGGGCATAGAGTTGCAGCCGGGCCTTGAGAATGCGCAGTTTTACCCGCGCCTGCACTTGTTCGAACGGAAGCAGACGAACCAATTCGATCAACATGCGCAGGTCGCCATGGGCATACAGCGCTTCGGCGTGTTGTTCCACCAGGTCTGCGGCGGCATCGGGGTCGCCAGCCATGACGGCATGGTGCACCGCTTCATCCAGATACTGATGATCATCGAACCAGACCCAGGCCCGTGCATGCACCGCCTGCTGTTCGGTCGTGCTGCGTGAATCGAAGTACTTGAGCAATGTTTCGCGCAGCAGTGGGTGCAGGCGATACCAGGTTTCACGCCCGGCACCGTCCACCGGGATCAGGAACAGATTGTCCCGTTCCAGCCGCGCGATCAGGGCATTGGCCTCGTGCACCGCTTCCGGCTTGCCGCTGAGGGCGGCGCACAAAGAAGCACAGAAACGGTTGCAGACGGCCATGAGCAGCATCAGGTCCAGGTCCGTCGGCGACAGGTGCGACAGCACTTCGACTTCGAAAAACTTCGCGAACGCCTGATCGTCCCGGAGCTGGGTCTGGTCGACGGCGGCCGGGCGATTTTTCTTGCGGCTGACTGCCAGCAGTTGCAGTCCGGCTATCCAGCCGTCGGTCAGCTCGTGTATCTGCCGGGCGTCGCGGGCGTTGATCTCGCCCAACTGTGCCTTGAGGAACTGCTCGGACTCGGCGGGTGTAAAGCGCAGGTCGCGCAGGCTGAGTTCCAGCACCAGCTCCTGGCTGCGCAAGCGTGCCAGGGACAAGGGCACCGCCGTACGCGACACCAGCGCCAGGTGCAGGTTGGTCGGCGCGTAATCAATCAGCCATTGCAGGGCTTGATGGATGCCCACGTCGGTCAGGTGGTGCAGGTCGTCAAGCACCAGCACCAGTTCGCGGCCGCGACTGGCCATGCTGCGTACCAAGGTAATGACAGTCCGCTCCACCGCTTCGCTGTCGATGCCCCGACCTTCCAGTTGGGTGGCTTCGTGGACCAGCGTCGGGTCGATCTGGCCGAGGCTGGCCAGCAAATAGTCCAGGAACCGGGTCAGCTCGTTGTCATCAGCGGACAGCGTCAACCACGCAACCTCGAAACCCAGTGGCAGCAGCGCCTGGCGCCAGGCGATCAGGGTAGACGTCTTGCCGCAACCGGCCGGGCCCTTGAGCACGATACAGCGCTGGCGGCGAGCCTTGAGCATTTGATCTTGCAGGCGTTCCCGGGAAATCAGGCGTCCCGCGTTGCGGGGCGGGATCAGTTTGGTGCTGACGATCGGAGACTGAGTCGGATTCGAGACCGGGCTGGATGGGGTGTCCGATGCGGTGGACTTGCGGTGTTTGTCCATGGGGTTGTCCGAATCTTTTTTTGTTTTAAGAGTGCATGAATCCCTTCGAGTGTAACCCAGAGCTTGAACCTCATGACCCTGTGTCGGGCCTTCGCCACCCGATGCGGGTGGTGGGCGGCGGCGCGGGGGTTGTTCTACTGGACGGCATCAACACAGGAGTGCTGCCTGGGACTTCCAGGCGTGAACGCCCGCGAACAACAAAAACCAAATCCCGGAGCGCAGGAGTCGGCCCATGGCCATTCAGTTCAAGATCATCGATCACGTTGCCGTCATCACGCTTGATGCGCAACCGTCGAACAATACGCTGACCGTGAGCGACCTGATGCACCTGCGCAAGACGCTGGTGGCTTGTCAGGACGATGAACAGGTGCGGGTCATTGTGCTGACCGGTGCCGGGCAGCGCGCGTTTTGCTGTGGCGCGAGCCACAAGGAGGCGCTGCTGCCGGCGGCCGGTCATGTCGCCGGCTCAATGAAAAGTCGCGAAACCGAAGCCGAGGAGGGCGGTTATACGCGCTTGTTCGACCTCAGCGACCTGGAGATCTGGAAGCCGGTGATCGCCGCCGTCAACGGCGCCTGCCTCGGGGCCGGCCTTGAGCTGGCGTTGCAATGCGATCTGCGGATCGCCACTGCCAACGCGACGTTCGGCTTGCCCGAGGTGCGCGACGCGACCATTCCGGCCGCGGGTGGCGTGCAGTACCTGGTGCGCTCCGTCCCGGCGGCACACGCCATGAAAATGGCCCTGACGGGCGAGCCGATCAACGCCGAAGAAGCCTTGCGCATCGGCCTGATCATCGACCTCCTGCCACCGGACCGGCTCATGCCGGTAGCCCTGGACCTGGCCGAACGCATCGCGGCCAACGGCCCGCTGGCAGTGCAATCGATCAAGCGCCTGGCCCTGCAGACAGCTCACATGACACCCCGGGACTTCGTGACCCAGGCCCATCTGCACTGGGGATTGCTGCGCGACAGCAAGGATCACGCCGAAGGGCGTGTGGCCCTCAACGAAAAGCGTTCGCCCAAATACACCGGTGCCTGACGTCACCCCCTGCCGTCACCCGCGTCCTTGCCTGACAACAATAATTCACAGGAGAGCCACATGTACCTGACCCAAGGGCTGCACCGCATGCTGCAGCAACAACCCCATGCCCTGGCGACCGTCTATCGCGACCGACGCCACACCTACGCCCAGCTGGCCGAGCGGGTGGCCCGTCTGGCCGGCGCCCTGCAGCGCCTGGGCATGCAGCCCGGCGACCGCGTCGGCCTGCTCGGCCTGAACTCCGACCGATTCCTGGAGTACTACCTGGCCACCTGGTGGGGCGGCGGCGTGGTCAACCCGGTCAACATCCGCTGGAGCGTGCCGGAAATCGTGTACTCGCTGGACGACTGCGACACCCGCATCCTGATGATCGACGACACCTTCCTGCCCATGGCCGAAGCGATCGCCGGTTCGGCCAGGGTGCGACCGTTGCTGATCCACGTCGGCGATGGCCCGGCGCCCGAAGGCATGCTGTCCTACGAGCAACTGATCCGTGAGGCGACGCCGGTCGACGACGCTTTCCGGGGTGGCGACGACCTCGCCAGCATCCTGTACACCGGCGGCACCACCGGCCGGCCCAAAGGCGTGATGCTGTCGCACATGAACCTGTGGACGGCGGCCGTGGCCCGTGCGGCGGATGTGCCGGTACCGGCCGATGCGCTGACCTTGCACATTGCACCGATGTTCCACCTCGCGGCGCTGTCGCGGGTGATCCTGATCTCGCTGATCGGCCTGCCCAGCATCTTCGTCCCGGCCTTCGATGCGCTGGACGTGATGCAGACCATCGAGCGCGAACGCATTACCGACATCCTGATCGTGCCGACCATGTTGCAGGCATTGATCATGCACCCCGATTTCCCCCGGCATGACTTGAGTTGCCTGCGCAGCCTGACCTACGGCGCCTCGCCGATTGCCGTGCCCGTGCTGGAAATGGCCCTCAAAGCCTTGCCCAATGCCGAGTTCACCCAGGGCTACGGCATGACCGAAGCGGCGCCGCCGATTACCGCCAACGGCCCGCAAAACCATGGCCCCGAGGGCATTGCCAACGGCCGTCTGCGTTCGGCCGGGCGTCCGGGCCTTGGCGTGACCGTGCGCATCGTCGACGAACACGACAACGAAGTTCCGCGCGGAACCGTCGGCGAAGTGCTGGTCCGCGGGCCGAACATCATGCTCGGTTACTGGAACAAGCCCGAGGAAACCGCCCAGGCACTGCGCGGCGGCTGGATGCACACAGGTGACGGCGCCTACATGGACGAGGACGGTTACCTCTACATCGTCGACCGCTTCAAGGACATGATCGTCAGCGGTGGCGAAAACGTGTATTCCGGCGAGGTCGAGAGCGCCATCGCCAGTCACCCGGCAGTCGCCGCGTGTGCGGTGATCGGCATTCCCTGCCAGCAGTGGGGCGAAGCGGTGCACGCGGTCATCGTGCTCAAGCCCGACCGTGAAGTGGTGGCCGCAGACATCATCGAACACTGCCGTCGCCATATCGCCGGCTACAAGACTCCGAAGAGCGTCGAGTTCCGGGCCGCGCTGCCACTGTCAGGTGCGGGCAAGGTGCTCAAGCGTGACCTGCGCGAACCGTTCTGGGCCGGCAAGGATCGGGGTGTGAGCTGACGCCATGTACATGACCCAATGCCTGCAACGCACGCTGCAGCAGAATCCGCAGCACCTCGCGACCATCTTCGGTGTCCGTCGCCAGACTTATCGGCAGTTTGGCGAGCGCGTCGCCCGCCTGGCGGGGGCATTGCAATCGCTGGGCATGGCGGCCGGTGACCGGGTCGGCATGCTGGCGCTCAACTCGGACCGCTACCTGGAATACATCATGGGCGTGTGGTGGGGCGGCGGGGTGCTCAACCCGGTGAACATCCGCTGGAGCGTGCCGGAGATCGTCTATTCGCTGGACGATTGCGCTACCGGCATCCTGATTGTCGACGAGCACTTCGCCGCGCTGGCCGAAGGCATCCGCAAGACGGCCCGCCATGCCCCACGGTTTATCTATGCAGGCGAGGGCGAAGTGCCGTCGGGCATGCTCGGTTACGAGCAACTGATTGCACAAGCCGCAGCGGTGGAGGATGCGGGACGCGGTGGCGAAGACCTGGCCTGCATCATGTACACCGGCGGTACCACCGGTTTTCCCAAGGGGGTCATGCAGTCCCACAGGAACCTGTGGTCGGCGTGCATGCCGCGCATGGTCGACATGCCGCCGCTGCGTGACGGCCGGTTGTTGCACGTCGCTCCGCTGTTCCACGTGGCCGGCATGGCGCGCGCGTTGATCCAGTTCATGGCCGGTGAAACCCATGTGTTGGTGTCGGGTTTCGAGGCGGGTGAAGTGCTGCGGGTGATCGAGCGCGAAAAGGTCACCGAGACGCTGTTGGTGCCGACCATGATCTTCGCGTTGCTGGCCCATCCCGACTTCGAACGACTTGACCTGGGCAGCCTCAAACGCTTGACCTACGGCGCTTCCCCCAGCGCCGGCGAGATGGTCGAGCAGGTGTTGGCGCGGTTGCCGGATATCGAGCTGTCGCATTCATATGGGCTGACCGAAGCGTGCCCGGTGGTGTCGAGCAATCTGCCGTGCAATCACACGCCAGAAGCACGCAAGAGCGGATTGTCGCGCTCGGTCGGGCGTGGCGGGCTGGGCGTCAATGTGAAAGTCGTCGACCCGCAGGGCCGGGAAGTTCCCCGGAATACAGTGGGCGAGATCATCGTGCGCGGGCCGAACATCATGCAGGGCTACTGGAACAAACCCGAAGAAACCGCCCGGGCATTGCGTAACGGTTGGCTGTACACCGGTGACGGCGGGTACATGGACGAGCAGGGATATCTGTTCATCGTCGACCGCCTCAAGGACATGATCGTCAGCGGTGGCGAGAATGTTTATTCGGCCGAAGTCGAGAACGTTCTTGTGCGGCACCCGGCGGTCGCGCAGGTGGCGGTGATAGGTATCCCCCATGCGCAATGGGGCGAGGCGGTGCATGCGGTGGTGGTGCTCAAGCCCGATGCCCGGGTCGACGAAGCGCAGTTGCGCCGGTATTGCCGAGAGTTCATCGCCGGCTACAAGTGCCCCAAGAGCGTGGAGTTCCGCGACACATTACCCCTCTCGGCCGCGGGCAAAGTCCTCAAGCGCGAGCTACGCAATCCACGCTTATAACCGCGCCATAAATACCTGTAGGAGCAAAGCTTGCTCGCGATGGCTGAGTCACATCCGACATTGATGTCGGCCGACCCACCGCTATCGCGAGCAAGCTTTGCTCCTACAGGGGCTGGTTGCGCCAGCCGCCAATCGCTACCCGATCCGGGTGGCGAGTATCCCCACCCCCCTCAATACATTGGACTCACGTACCAGGCGCACACCGGCCTGGCCATCCACTGGAGATCCCGATGCATATCAACCGTACCGTCTACCGTGATGACCACGAAATGCTGCGTGAAACCGCGCGGCGTTTCTTCGAGCGTGAATGCCTGCCCAAGCAGGCTCAGTGGGACAAGGCCGGGCAGGTAGACCGGGAAACCTGGCTCAAGGCCGGTCGTCACAACCTGTTGTGCCTCACCGTGCCGGCCGAGTACGGCGGCGGTGGCGGTGACTTCGGGCACTCGGCGGTGTTGATCGAAGAACTGTATCGCGCCGGTGTCTCGGGCTGGAGCCTCGGTGTGCATTCCGACATCGTCGCGCCGTACATCGTGCGCCTGGGCACCGAGGAGCAGAAGCAACAGTGGCTGCCGAAAATCTGCAGCGGTGAAACCGTGCTGGCCGTGGCGATGACCGAGCCGGGTACCGGTTCGGACCTCAAGGCGATCCGTACCACCGCCGTGCGTGACGGTGACGAATGGGTGATCAACGGCAGCAAGACCTTTATCAGCAACGGCCTGACCTGCGACATGGTCGTGGTCGTATGCAAGACCGATCCGAGTGCCGGCGCCAAGGGTTGCAGCCTGATCATGGTCGAGTGCGACCGTGAAGGTTTCCGTCGCGGGCGCAAGCTGGAGAAAGTCGGCCAGCATGCCGCCGACACCGCAGAACTGTTCTTCGACAACGTGCGCGTGCCGGTGGGCAATCTGCTGGGTGAAGAAAACAAAGGCTTCATGCATTTGATGGAAGAGCTGCCGCAAGAGCGCCTGGTGATTGCGCTGTACAGCGCCGCCAAACTCGAACGCCTGCTGGAGCAGACCGTCGAGTACGTGAAGGACCGCAAGGCGTTCAACCAGACCGTCTGGGACTTCCAGAACACCCGGTTCAAGCTTGCCGACATCAAGGCCCAGGCCACCGCCGTGCGGCTGATGATCGATCACTACATCGGCGAACACATGCGTCGTCGCCTCACGGTGCAGGAGTCGGCAATCGCCAAGCTGTTCGCCACCGAAACCCTGTGCAAGTGCATCGACGACATGGTCCAGCTGCATGGCGGCTACGGCTACATGCTCGAGTACCCGATTGCCCGTGCCTTCGTCGACATGCGCGTGACGCGGATTTTTGGCGGCACCAGCGAAGTGCTGCGCGAACTCATCGCACGCCAGTTGTGATCCTTCCCCCCTCATTTTTCCAGGTGACACCATGAGCGAAAAAGTACTGGTTGCCGGCGTCGGCATGATCCCGTTCCGCAAGCCCAGCGAAAGCCCGACCTATGTGCAGATGGGGTCCGAGGCGGTGCGTCTCGCCCTGGCCGATGCGGGCATTGACTACCGCCTGGTGCAGGAGGCGTATGCCGGTTACGTCTACGGCGACTCCACCTGCGGCCAGACCGTGCTCTACGAAGTCGGCATGACCGGGATCCCGGTGGTCAACGTCAATAACAATTGCTCCACCGGTTCCACTGCGTTGTACCTGGCGCGCAAGGCCATCGAGTCGGGATCGGCCGATTGCGTGCTGGCGGTGGGTTTCGAGCAGATGCAGGGCGGGGCACTGAAATCCCATTGGGATGACCGTCCGCCGACCCGCGAGCGCTTCCTGCCGATTCTGCGTGGTCTCACCGATGATATGGATGGCATGCCTCAGGCCATCCGTACCTTTGGCGGGGCCGGACGCGAGTACATGCACAAATACGGCACCAAAATGGAAACCTTCGCCGCGGTGCGCGCCAAGGCCAGCCGCCATGCCGCCAACAACCCGCTTGCATTGTTTCGCAAGGTGCTCAGCGTCGAAGACGTGATGAATGACCCGGTGATTCTGCCGGGCGTCATGACGCGCCTGATGGCCTGCCCGCCGACCTGTGGTGGTGCGGCGGCGATCCTGGTGTCCGAACGTTTTGCCAAAAAACATGGCCTGCGCCGTGACGTGGAAATCGTCGCTCAGGCGATGACCACCGACACCCCAGAATCCTTCAATTTCGAACAGCCGTCGATGCTCGATTGGGTCGGCACGCACATGACCCGCGCGGCGGTGGGGCAGGTCTACGAGAAGGCCGGCGTCGGCCCGCAGGACATCGATGTTTGTGAACTCCACGACTGCTTCGCCCAGAACGAAGTGATCTGCTACGAATCGCTGGGTTTTTGCCCCGAGGGTGGTGCCGAGCAGTTCGTGATGGACGGCGACAACACCTATGGCGGGCAAATCGTCGTCAATCCGTCCGGTGGCCTGCTGTCCAAGGGGCATCCGCTGGGCGCTACCGGTCTGGCGCAATGCTATGAGCTGACCCGGCAATTGCGCGGCAATGCCGAGCAGCGCCAGGTCGAAGGCGCACGCCTGGCCATGGCGCACAACCTCGGTTTGGGCGGCGCCTGCGTCGTAACCCTCTACGGAAAAACCAATAGCCAATGATCGGCAAAAAACCTGTAGGAGCGAGCCTGCTCGCGATGGACTCAAGCACACCGCGTTCATCCAGAAAACCCGCGTCATCGTTAACGACCATCGCGAGCAGGCTCGCTCCTGCAGGGGGTTGTATGTCACCGAGCGTAACGCCCGCCGGGCGCATCCCGAACCGGGCTGTTACGCCATTGAAAAACCAGACGAAAACGCTTCATCCAAATCACCCGTTCGGGTGTGAGGACCTTACCGGAGCCTCGCTAGCATGGGCTCTCACCACGCCATCCTTAACCGGAGAAACCGCATGACAAAAACAACAATGCGCGGAGTCTTCCAGCCGAGTCTGCTGACCGTAGCTGTGACGATTGCCACTTGCGCGAGCCAACAGGCTCACGCGGTCGATTTCAACATCGGGGAGATTCAAGGGACGTTCGATTCATCGCTGTCGGTCGGCGCCAGCTGGTCGACGGCTGACCCGGACAAGCAGTTCATCTCCAACTTCAACTCACAGGGTGTGACCGGTGGCGAATCCGCCTCGCGGACCACCGACGACAACCGCCTGAACTTCAAGAAGGGCGAAACCTTCTCGAAGATCTTCAAGGGCGTGCATGACCTGGAGCTGAAGTACGGCGACAGCGGTGCCTTCGTGCGCGGCAAGTACTGGTATGACTTCGAGCTGATGGACGAGCACCGGCCGTTCTACGACATCGACGATTCAGGACGTGACCGCGCGGCCAAGTCGTCCGGGGCGATGTTCCTCGACAGCTTCGTCTACCACAACTACTCGATCGGCGATCAGGTCGGCAACGTGCGCCTGGGCAAGCAGGTGGTGAGCTGGGGCGAGAGTACCTTCATCGGCAACTCGATCAACAGCATCAACCCGGTCGACGTCGCCGCCTTGCGCCGGCCCGGCGCCGAGGTCAAGGAAGGCCTGATCCCGGTCAACCTGCTCTACGTCTCCCAGGGCCTGGCCGACAACATCACCGCCGAAGCGTTTTATCAGCTGGAGTGGGACAAGTCGGTCCTCGACAACTGCGGCACCTTCTTCGGCAGCGACGGCGTACCGCAAGGCTGCAACGACCGGTTGGTGGTCGCCGGCCTCGACTTGCCACCGGGCGTGGCGCAAAACACCGGTGGCCTGGCGGCCATCGCCGCCGGCACCGACGATGCGTTCATTCCCCGCCTGAAGGACAACGACGCCCGCGATAGCGGCCAGTACGGTCTGGCCTTGCGCTGGTACGTGCCGGAGGCCAACGACACCGAGTTCGGCGCCTACGCCATGAACTACCACAGCCGCAGCCCGTTCCTGAGCATCAACCAGATGACCAGCGCGGCGGGCGGTGTGACCTCGGCGCGCAGCGTGCGTTACTTCATCGACTACCCGGAA
>NZ_WTFT01000050.1 GCF_009861505.1 Pseudomonas izuensis
CAGGTAGGGGTTTTGTTTTGCGCGCTAGAAAAGCACGATGTAGCTACGGACAAATTTGCACAGTTATTTTCGATTCAGGACACTAGAATAGGTCCAACTTTTTCGGAGCCAGAGCCTTTATGCCAGATCCGGTTGACACCCCTGGGCTGTCAGAATTACCACTGGACGATTTGGTGGCGTGTCACGAGTGCGACTTGCTGATGAGCAAGCCCGTGCTCGCCCATGGCGAGAAAGCTCTATGTCCGCGCTGCGGTTACGAGCTCTATGCCCATCGATACAATGTCGTGCAGCGCAGTCTCGCCTTAGTGATTGCGGCACTCTTGTTGTATGTGCCGGCGAACTTTTTACCCATCATGCAGCTCAATCTACTCGGGCAGTCATCACAAGATACTGTCTGGAGCGGTGTTGTCGGTCTTTTCAATTCGGACATGCAAAGCGTTTCCGTGATTGTGTTCCTGTGCAGCATGGGCATCCCGTTGCTCAAACTGCTCTGCCAACTCGTCGTCCTGCTGAGTATCCGTTTTGATATTGGACGCAGCTACGGCTTGCTGCTCTACCGTATTTATCACCATTTGCGAGACTGGGGGATGCTTGAGGTTTACCTCATGGGCGTACTGGTGGCGATCGTCAAACTGGCCGATATGGCAGCCATGACCGTAGGCCTCGGGCTGGCCTGCTTCATAGGATTGTTATTGGTTCAGGTATTGCTGGAGGTTGTGATGTCGCCTCACCAGATCTGGCAGGCATTATCAGGAGAGGATGTCCATGCGGGCGATTGATGCGGGCATTCTGATTTGTACGGAATGCCATGAGTTGAACAGGCAGGAAGCCGATACCGACGAGCAGGTCTGCACTCGCTGTGGGGCACTGGTCCATGCCCGCCGCCCAAACAGTCTGATACGCACCTGGGCGTTGCTGATCACCGCGGCGATTCTCTACATACCGGCTAATGTGCTGCCGATCATGACGGTGAGCTCCCTGGGCAAAGGTGATCCGAGCACCATTATGTCCGGAGTGATTCAGCTGGTTCAGCACGGCATGTTTCCCATTGCGGCCGTGGTGTTCATCGCCAGTATCCTGGTGCCCACCTTCAAACTGGTAGGCATCGCACTGTTGTTGTATTCCGTGCAGCGTCGCCAGCCACTCTCGGCCCGGCAGCGCATCTGGATGTACCGCTTTATCGAGTTCATCGGCCGTTGGTCGATGCTCGATATCTTTGTGATCGCCATCCTGGTGGCGGTCGTGAATTTTGGACGGCTCGCCAGTGTCGAAGCCGATCTGGGTGCCATTGCGTTTGCCAGTGTGGTGATTTTGACGATGCTTGCCGCAGTAACTTTCGATCCCCGACTGATTTGGGATAACACGGAGTCGGACGACGACCATGACTGATTTGCCTGTAGCGAAAACCCGACCGGCCTCGAACTGGTCTGCCATCTGGGTGTTGCCCCTGATCGCGTTGATCATCGGCGGCTGGCTTGGCTGGCGTGCATACAACGAGACCGGCATCGAAATTCAAGTGCGCTTCGAAAGCGGCGAAGGCATTCAGGCCAACAAGACCGAAGTGGTCTACAAAGGCATGTCAGTTGGCAAGGTGAAGGCGCTCAAGTTGGATGACGAAGGCGCCTCCAAAGGTGTGATTGCGACCATCGAAATGAACAAGGATGTGGAGCAGTACCTACGCACCAGCACGCGTTTCTGGCTGGTCAAGCCGAGCGTGAGCCTGGCCGGTATCACGGGGCTGGAGACGCTGGTCTCGGGCAACTACGTGGCGATCAGTCCGGGCGAAGGCGAGCCTACCCGCAAGTTCAAAGCGCTCGCTCAAGAACCTCCACTGTCCGACGCCCAGCCCGGTCTGCACCTGACGATCAAAGCCGATCGACTGGGTTCGCTCAACCGTGGCAGCCCGGTGTTCTACAAGCAAATCAAGGTCGGCCAGATCAAGAGCTACGTGCTGTCCGAGGACCAAAGCACTGTTGAGCTCAAGGTGTTCATCGAGCCGACCTACGCCAAATTGGTGCGCAAGCACACGCGTTTCTGGAACGCCAGCGGCATCAGCATCGATGCCAATCTGTCAGGCGTGAAAGTCCGCAGTGAGTCCCTGGCGAGTATCGTTGCCGGGGGTATTGCGTTCGCCACACCGGAAAACCGCAAGGACAGTCCGCCCACCGACCCGAGCCTGCCGTTCCGACTTTACGAAGACTTCGATGCGGCCGCCGCCGGGATCAAGGTCAAGGTCAAGCTCAGTGACTTCGAAGGCTTGCAGGCTGGTCGCACACCGGTGATGTACAAAGGCATCCAGGTGGGTACGCTCAAGGCGCTCAAGATCGACCCGGATCTATCCGCCGCCAGTGCGGAGTTGACGCTGGACCCGCTGGCCGAAGACTACCTGGTCGAGGGCACCCAGTTCTGGGTGGTCAAACCTTCGATCTCCCTTGCCGGCATTACGGGTCTTGAGGCGCTGGTCAAAGGTAACTACATCGCCGTGCGTCCCGGAGACAAAGGCGCAGCGCCGCAACGGGAATTCGTGGCACGGCCCAAGGCGCCACCGTTGGATCTGCGCTCGCCGGGCCTGCACCTGGTGTTGTTCACCGAAAACCTCGGCTCGTTGGAGGTCGGCAGCCCGGTTCTCTACAAGCAGGTCAAGGTGGGCTCGGTTCAGAGCTATCAGTTTTCGCGCAAGAGAAACCAATTGGTCATCGGTGTTCACATCGAGAAGGAATACGAAAACCTGGTCAACGCCTCGACACGGTTTTGGAACGCCAGCGGCATCACGCTGACAGGTGGGCTGACCGGCGGGATTCAAGTCAAGAGTGAGTCGTTGCAAAGCCTGATGGCGGGTGGCATTGCTTTCGAGACACCAGAAGCCAAGGCACCCTTGCAAAAGCGCATTCCTCGTTTCCGGTTGTTCGCCAGCCATGAAGACGCCACACAAAAAGGCGCAGTGATCACGATCAAGGTTGATCGCGCTGACGGCTTGCGCGCCGGAACGCCGATTCGCTTCAAGGGGTTGGATGTCGGCAAGATTGAAAACGTGGATCTCAGCGATGACTTGCAATCGGTACTGCTGACAGCACGCATCACTGAAGTGCCTGAGCGTATTGCGCGGGTCGGCAGCGAGTTCTGGGTGGTCAAGCCGGAGTTGGGGCTGATCAAGACGTCGAACCTTGAGACATTGGTGACCGGGCAATACATCGAAGTGCAGCCCGCATCGAAGAACCTGGGGCCGCAGAAGAACTTTGTCGCGCTGGCCAATCCTCCAGAAGCTGCAAAACAGGAAGCCGGGTTGAGCCTGGTCTTGAGCGCTCCCCGCCGGGGCTCACTGAAGGCCGGGGTGCCGGTAACCTATCGCGAAATCACCGTGGGCAAGGTGACCGGATATGAGCTGGGCCAGACCGCGGACCGGGTGTTGATCCGCATTTTGATCGAACCGAAATATGCGCCCCTGGTGCGTAGCGGTACCCGCTTCTGGAACACCAGTGGTTTTGACTTTGATGTCGGCCTGTTCAAGGGCGCGACGATGCGTACCGAATCGCTGGAAACCATGATTCAGGGCGGCGTAGCGTTTGCCACACCGGACGGCGATCGCATGGGCAGTGCGGCACGGCCGGAGCAGACGTTCCCGTTGTTCGACAAGTTCGAAGAGGAATGGCTGACCTGGGCGCCGAAGATCTCCCTGGGTAAATAGCCGGACATTGAGGCTGTCTGTGACGACGCCTTCGCGGGCAAGCCAGCTCCCACAGTGATCTGGGTGAATCACAGTCTTGTGATCAACCTGGAACCCTGTGGGAGCGAGCTTGCCCGCGAATGGGCCATTCAACTCACTGAAAATCTAAAGCCCACAAAAAAGGCCGCGATCCCTATTGGATCGCGGCCTTTTTGTTGCCATCAACTAAAGCCAATCAAACCGCATCCAGCTCCGGTTCGTCCGCTTCGACATTGACCGTCGCCTTCACCAGGTCGTGACGACGAATGTACTTCCAGTCTGCTTCGTCGATGTAGATGCCGGCCGGGCCGCTGCCGCCTTCCAGGTCGATGGCGACACTGGCGCAGACTTGCGGCTTCACACTGGCCAGGATCGGCACGAAGCCCAGTTGAAGACTGGTTTCCAGCAGGGCTGCCTGGTTCTTTTCGTCGATGTCCGCCGCTTCGTCGAGGTAGTACGGCAAGCGCACACGCCCGGCCAGGTCGCGATCCATCAAGTGCAGCAACAAGTACATGTTGGTCAGTGCCTTGATGGTCATGGTGGTGCCGTTGGACGCCGCGCCATCAATGTCGGTATGGATCACCGGCTGACCGTTGACCTTGGTGATCTCGAACGCCAGTTCGAACAAGTCCTTGAGGCCGAGCTGGTTGTGGTTGGCGGCCACCAGCCGCGCCAGATATTCCTTGGCCTCTTCGTTCTTGTTGTCCTGCTCCGCGCTCTGACTCAGGTCGAACACCGACAGGGTTTCGCCTTCCTCGTACTGGCCGGCGCTGTGGATGATCTGGTCGATGTGCTTGAGCGCTTCCTTGTTCGGTGCAAGGACGATGCGGAAACTCTGCAGGTTGGACACCTGACGCTTGTTGATCTCGCGGTTGAACAGCGCCAGTTGGTGTTCGAGGCTGTCGTAGTCGCTGCGGATGTTGCGCAGGGTCCGGGCGATGTCGGTCACGGCCGCACGACGGGCCTTGCCCAGGGTCAGGGCTTCATCGGTACGGTGTGCGTAAGCGTTGATCAGCAGTTGCAGGCGACGCTCCATGTCGTCTTCGCTGTCGAACTTGGCTACGCCCTTGAGGCGCACCTGTACGTACAGCGCTTCGATCTGGCCGTCGGCACGCAGCAGGCCTTGCCAGCTGTCCTGATAGTCGTTGAGCAGCGGCAGCAGGTTGTCCATGGAGTCGTCGACCGGGTCCATGAACGGCGTGCCGAACGGCAGGTCCGCCGGCAGCAGTTGACGGCGGCGCAGGGCGTCGTCGAGGGTGCGTTGCTTGGCTTCCATGTCGGCGATCTGCCGGCCGACCAGTTGCAGTTTGGCCGACAGTTGCTGGACGCGCTCGGTGAACGCATCGCTGGAACGCTTCAATTCTTCCTGCGCGGCTTCGATCTGCGCTAATTGTTCCAGCTTGTCGCCTTCCTCGGCGCTCAATGTTTGCGTGCGACGGAAATCCTCCAGCGCCTTCTGTGCATCCAGCACTTGTTGGTACAGCGCTTCAGTCTGGGTCTTGCTCGCGGCGCGGTCGGCGGCGACGGCTTGCTGGGTTTTCAGTTGCTTGAGTTCTTTGTCCAGACGCTCTTTCTGATCGCGCAACGCCGCACGATCAGCCAAGGCTTGCAGGGCTGGCGGTTCGATGTGCGAGAGGTCGATGGACAGGCCCGGCACTTCGAAGCGCTCGCCCTTGAAGCCGTCGAGAATCAGCTCCACGGATTTGACCCAGTCGCCGTTGTCGTCCAGCGCGATGCCATGCTCGCCCAGGGGCAGGCTGAACAGCGCGCTGTTGAACAGGCGCATCAGGCGCTCGACGTCCTGCTGCGAGAACTCTTCGCGCAAACGGGCATAGCTGTTGTTGTCGGCGTGATCGAGTTGCTGCTTGACCGACTTCAGGCGTTTTTCCAAGTCCCGCAGGCGCTCTTCGAGGTCTTCGGCGCTGAACTGGCGCGACTGGGCCAAGGCACCGGCCAGTTCATCGTGGGCGTCCTTGGCGGCAAGCAGTTGTTGCTCCAGCACCTTGACGTCATCGACCAGGGCGAAACGATGCTTGAGCACCGACAACTCGCCGAGCCAGCGCTGAATGCCGGTGATTTCCCGCTCCAGGCGCATCAGTTCCTGGGTGCCGCCACGCTGATCGTTTTGCAGGTCGTCCTGCTCGCGACGGTAGTGTTCGGCCTGAATGGTCAGCTCTTCCTTGCGTGCACTGGCGTAGTCTGACCAGGTGCCGAGCAGCGAGTCGAGCAGCGGCGACAGGCGATGCAGCTTGCCGCGCAGTACGTCACGTTGCTTCACGCCGTTGGCCAGTGCTTCGACCAATGGGCCGGCAGCGACCAGCGAGTTGTAGTCCTGCTCCATGCGTCGTACGTCACGGAAGGCTTCTTCGCACGCGGCGATGTAATCCACGCTACCGGAACGCAGGCTGTGCTCGAACGCATCGAGGAACAGCTGCTTGAGTTTGGCTGCGGTGATCTCGCGCATGTGCAACAGGTTGATGAACAACGCGCGGAAGGTTTTCAGGCTCTGTTCGCTGGTGGAGCGCAGCGGGATCAGCGTCAGGTCCAGCGGAATCGAGGTGTGACCACCGACCAGCAGGCGGCGTAGTTCGTCCGGCTTCAGTTCATAGGCTTTCAGGCCTTCGCGTTCGAGATTGGTGAACAACTCTTTCTGGCGCAGGCAGGTGTCGTTTTTCTGGTAGTGGGCCAGGTCCAGTTTGCCGGCGTAGGCAAAGAACTGGTGACCGAAGCCGCCGCCGGGGCCGCGACCGACCACGCCGATCACGTGTGGGCCGTGAGGCAGCGAGACCTCCACCAGGATGTAGCTGGTGTCCGAGGCAAAGTAGAAACGCCGGGATTGCTCCAGGCTGTACTTGCCGAAGCTCATGTCCGACATGCGTGCCAGGATCGGGAACTGCAAGGCGTTGATCGAAGCGGATTTACCGAGGTTGTTCGCGCCGTAGACCGACAGTGGTTCTTCAAGCGGGAACAGGCCGAGGCTGTAGCCGGCGGTGTTCAATAGGGCAAAGCGGCGGATGCCGTAGCGTTCCTTGCTCATGCGTCGAGCTCCTGTTCTTCGGCAATGGCACGGGCCAGGGCGTCTTCTTCGCTTTCACCTTCAAATTCACTCAGGTCCAGCGGGTCGTCGGTCTGCAGCAGTTTTTCGTCGCTGTCCTCGTCGATCAGCACCGGCGCCGGTAGCGGCAAGACGCTGTGCAGGCTGGCGGCGAGGTCGCGGTCCTGCTGAACCGACAGGCAGACATCGAGGAAGCGGTGCATCGGCGGCAGGAAGCGGTAGACGCCGTTTTCCTCGCTGGCAAAACCGAGCTGGGTCATGCGGCGCATGATCTTTTCTTCCAACTCATCCTGGGTCTGCACTTCGGCCTGGATGAACAGGTCGCGGTACTTTTCCAGCAGCGACGGCAACTCATCGCGACCAAGGCTGCCACCGTCCAGCACTGCAATTGGGTCGCGGCCCTGGTCGGCCAGATGCTCGACGAGGATGAAGGTGAACAGTGCCAGGCGCTGGGCAGTTTTGTTCACTGCGGCCGCAGCGAGGTCCGGCACGAAGTAGTAGAAACCA
This sequence comes from Pseudomonas izuensis, assembly GCF_009861505.1. Lineage (GTDB taxonomy): Bacteria > Pseudomonadota > Gammaproteobacteria > Pseudomonadales > Pseudomonadaceae > Aquipseudomonas > Aquipseudomonas izuensis. The sequence goes on from NZ_WTFT01000050.1 coordinate 7,266, forward strand.
CGGGTGTCGCATACCAGTTCAAAGCCCAAGGCTTTGAACAACGTGCGGTATTGGTCCTGAAAGTTCGACAACTGTGCGTACAGCTCCGGATCACGGCGGCTGACGTGGTAACCCTTGAACAGCTCGCGAAAGATCGGTGCCAGCTGGGACAGTTCGGATAGATCAAGATGCATGTGGTGTGCTCGCAGAATTCTCGGTGGCGTCATCGCCGGCCGAGAGCAGGGCGAAGGAGCGCAGGCTGACCTGGTGCTCGTGTGTGAAGTAGTCGCGACGTTCCAGGCGCTCGCGCTTGAAGCGTTTTTCCCGGGACAGGCGCGAGAACCAGTACAGCAATTCGTCGGTGGCGCCGTCCGGCTCCTGTTCCAGCAGCCAGGTCATCAGGTCTGGCATCGGCAGGGCGTCTTCGCAACGGTCGAGCATCTCCCGCACCGTGCGTGGCGCGCGCGGGGCTTCGCCTTTCTGGGTCTTGTGGGCCTTGGGGAAGCGTGCCGGTTTCGGTTCGAAACGGGCCAGGGCGTAAACGTAGGCCTCGACCTGACTGGCACTGCCGAGAAAGGTGCTTTGCGGCCGGGTGAACATGGGCATGGCCGCCTGTGGTACGGCATCGATGCCCTTGCGACGAATCATCGACAGCGCCAGCGCCGCACCACGAGTCACGGCGTTGTGCCGGCGCGCTTCTTCACGCAGCGGCAGCAGCAGTTCGCGGGCGTGACGCAGGGTCAGTTGGGCGCTGGTCTGCATCTCAAGGATGCGCGCGTGGGTGCGCAACAGCATGTCGTCATCGACCAGATGGCCGAGGCGCTGTTGTTCGCTGAGCATCTTCAGCAGTACCGTTTCGACCTTGCGCACGCCTTGCTCGAAGGCGCCGTCGGCGTTGACCAGGTCAATCATCGGTTCGACGTATTCATCCCAGGTCGCCAACACTTCAGCGTAACGCTGGCGCAAGGGGATCTGCCGGTCGCTGGTCTTGGCCCGTTCGGCCACGGCCACCAGCGCCTGTTCGTCATTATCGAGTTTTTTCAGTACGTCACGTACGCGCATGTCGAGCAGGCGCAACTGGCGGGCCAGATCGTTGCCGTCGCGGATATCGAACGCGTCCTGGATATAACCGGCCAAGCGCTCGAGATGGCGCAGGTAGGCTTCGATTTCCAGGCACAGGCCCAAGCGGTGTTCACGGCGCAGATAGGCGAGGAAGTCGTGAATCTGCGCATTGAGCTCGAAACGGTTCGGGCTTTTCGCCACGGGAACCAGAATGTCGAGGCGAATCCACACGTCAAGCAGGCTGGTGATGTCCTGTGGCGTACTGTCCAGTTGCTGGGCGGCCAACTGTGAACGCAATTCGTTGAGGCTCAGGGTGCCTTGGTCGAAGTGCTCGCACAGAGGCTCCAGAAGTGCCCAGTGTTCAGCGAGGGCGCGCAAGACGCGCTTGGGTTCGATCATCGGAATGGCCGGCTGGTTGGCGATTAAAAGCCGCGATTGTACTGCATCACGCAGGATGCGATTCACTCTCGGGACGGGCAGTCGCTTTTCTTTAGGTCAAGTCTATCGATCAACAGCGGGCGATCTTGAGCGAAGGGCGGTAGAATCTCCGCACTTTAGTTATCCACAAGTGGCTGACCTTTGCTTATCGAGTCCCGTCGCCGCGCCTATCTGAGCGCCATGCAGGTAGTCAACTGGCTGCCGCGCACCGAATTGCCCTTTGCTGCGCCGTCGCGGCCCGAGCTGCTGGAGCCGCCCGAGCCCTTGGTCGTCGCACCGGTGGCCCCGGCGCCTGTGGTCGATGCACCCGTGCAACCGGTGGTCAAGCCGACCGAACGGGTGAAGGTCGAGGTGCCGCGGCCATCGCTGGCAAGCACGCGTACTGGCGCCAAGCCTGCGGATGAGGCCGAAGAGGCACCGGTCGTCGCCAGGGTCGCACCGGTGCCACCACCGCGTTTTGCCTTGCAATTGCTGCGCGCCGGGCGTTGCCTGGTGCTGGTGGAGTTACCCACAGGCGAAGCCTTCCAGACCCGCGATCCCGCTTATTTACTGCTCAAGGACATGTTGCGCACCGCCGGTCTGCCGGACAGCCCGCAAATTGTCGGCGAGCCGGTGCGCTGGCCGCTGCTGGTCCGAGGCACCATGGATCAAGGTCCGGAAGCCGCCCGCGACTTCGTGCAGGGATTTCTCTCGGCCCGGCTGGAAGATGCGCCGTGCGTCTGCCTGTGGCTGATCGGCCTGCCGGCGGTGCGTTTTGCCGGTGAGGCAAATGCCGAATCGTTTAATCGCGAACTCCAGGTCGAAGGCCTGGGTTCGGTCTGGGCCTTGCCGGGCCTGGAATTATTAATGGAAGAGCCACAGCGTAAAGCTGATGTCTGGCAAGCCATGCGTCGGCTGATGGCGCGCTGGAAAGAATCGAATGAGTGACGCTGTATCGTTCCGCCCGATGACCGAGGCGGACCTGGAAACCGTACTGAAAATCGAATACGCCGCCTATAGCCACCCCTGGACCCGCGGAATTTTTCTCGATGGCCTGGGCAAGTACCAGATCTGGTTGATGTTCGAAGGCCAGCAGCAGGTCGGTCACGGCGTGGTTCAGATTATTCTCGATGAAGCACATCTGCTGAACATCACCGTGAAACCGGAAAATCAGGGCCGTGGCCTGGGTCTAACGCTGTTGGAGCATTTGATGTCGATTGCCTATAAGGCCGATGCCCGGGAGTGTTTCCTGGAAGTGCGCGACAGCAATACCGCAGCGTTCAAGCTGTATGAGCGCTATGGCTTTAATGAGATCGGCCGGCGACGGGATTACTACCCGGCGGTGGGTGGGCGTGAAGATGCGGTGGTCATGGCCTGCACCTTGGTGGATTGAGGCCAAAAAGCTTCGCGGGCAAGCCCCGCTCCTACAGGGTTTTGTCGTACATACGTGTTGTGTTCGACACCAATCCTGTAGGCGCGAGGCTTGCCCGCGAAGGACGACAATCAACGCTTTTTGTCGAGAGGATCGCGCTGCGCCAGTTCCGCTTCATCCAGCCCCTTGCCGCCTCCGATATCCTCTTCATCGACAATGCTCAGGTCCCAGTCAGCCCGACTGTCCGCACCGGCTTCATGGGCATCCCGTGCACCATCCTCACGGATCAGGGTTTCAGGGCTCATATCGTCGTCAGTGGATTCATGGTCAGCCGTTGAACCACCGGTCATGCCCGCTTTACGAACACGCTCACGCGGCATCAATTGTTTGCGTTCATGCTTGGGCAGCTCATCGCCGATTTTTGCGCCGGGCTGTTCGTCGTCGAAATCCAGCTCATGCACCGAACCCATGCGGTCTTCGTTATCATCGATGGGCTCCGGTTGCACCGCATCGTATGGGCGTCGTGAATCAGTCATGGCCATTCCTCATGCTGTAGGCCTCATACTGTGGGCCTTACTACAGTGGACCCACCGGGCACACGAGAATTCCAACAAAGGCACCTGCGATTCTTTGGTGACCCCGACGGGCGGTTGTCTGTCAAAGCAGCGAATCATTCTTGAGGCTTCCCAGCATGCACGACTTACAAGACCTGATTGATAACAACGAACGTTGGGCTGACGCGATCACCAAGGAAGATCCGGACTTCTTCGCCAAGCTGGCACGCCAACAGACGCCGGAGTACTTGTGGATCGGCTGTTCCGATGCGCGGGTGCCGGCCAACGAAATCGTCGGCATGTTGCCGGGCGACCTGTTCGTACACCGCAACGTGGCCAACGTGGTGCTGCACACTGACCTCAACTGCCTGTCAGTGATTCAGTACGCGGTCGACGTGCTCAAGGTCAAACATATCCTTGTCACCGGCCACTATGGCTGCGGCGGTGTGCGCGCCTCGATGCAGGATCGCCAGTTCGGCCTGATCGATGGCTGGCTGCGGTCGATTCGCGATCTTTATTACGAAAAACGCGAAGAACTCGCCCTGTTGGCCACCGAAGAAGAGCGGGTCGACCGCCTCTGCGAACTCAACGTGATCCAGCAAGTGGCTAACGTCGGCCACACCAGCATTGTGCAAAACGCCTGGCATCGCGGGCAGAGCCTCTCGATTCATGGCTGCATCTACGGCATCAAGGACGGCCGCTGGAAAAGCCTGAACACCACCATCAGCGGCTTTGAACAATTGCCGCCGCAGTATCGCTTGCGTCCGTTCGAGCCGTTGTAAGGCTTGTAGGCGCTGAGCGTGCTCGCGATAGCGGTCAACCATTCACTGGATAGGGTGATAGAGCGTCCGCCATCGCGAGCTAGCTTTGCTCCTACAGTCGACGCCAGTGTTGTAAAAAACGCTGGCCGTCGGCGTTCGGGGGTTCATCGTGGCCGGTGATCCAGCCCCGGCAGTTGTGCGAGCCGCAGCGACAGGCGAACTGACGCAGCAGTTTGTCTTCGCTGACGGTGTAATCCATTGTCAGCCGGTCGCCTTTCTGAATGTCTTTCAGCGCCCATAAACACAGATCGCCGAAATCGAGGTAGACATTGGGGTCGCAGGAATGCCACAGCAATCCGCAGAAATTCGGGTCGTAGGCGTGTACGCCGGGCGCGAGTTGCCGGGTATGTCGGCAGCGATAAGTCAACAAATGCCCTGAAACCCGACAGATTCGGCTGATTCGGGGAAACTCCCGTCGCGCTATGACAGCTACCGGCGTGCCCTCGTTGTTCGTGAGGATCTCGAAGTCGGCGAGGGAGGGAAATCCGCGCTGAAGAGACAATCGGGCAAAGGGATAAACACCCGCAGGTGGTGCAGCAAGAGGCTTGCGCCATGCATTGGCTTTCATAACGATCCTTGTCGGCTGGGTGCTGCGACGTCCATCGGCTGACGATCCTGTCAGCGCTGCAGCACATGGGGGCAGTACAAGCCTCTCGCAGATGGAACGGGTGGTCCACTGTCATATTTGACAGTACGACACCCGTTCATCGTTTTATAGCGGTGGCACGGGAGTCGCGGTGGCAGGTGCTGGCGCCTTCAGTTGTTTGAGCTGGGGCGCGATCGCCGCTGACGCGCATTTGCCCACGGCCTGTGCGGGCGTCAGGTTGCGGATCGAGGTGTAGAACAGCTCGCAGGTTTTCTCTTTCTGGGCAACTTGCCAGGTTTGCGTGCAAGTCTTCAGCTCAATGTCGGGATTGCTGTCCGGTTGACGGCCCATGGCGGCCTGCCAGCAGGCGACACTCAAGTCCTGACCCATGACTTTCAGGCCCGCAGAATCGGCCTTGGCTTTTGCATCGTTGCCGGAATAGTTGGCCGGATCGGCGGCGTACCAGATGTAGCTCGGATGGTTGGAGCCCAGCACTGGCACTTTTACCCCGGCATCAGGGCTGATGTTGACCAGGCTCAACACATTCACGGTCGGCCCGTATTGCCGTTTGACCCAGTCACGCACCGGTGCACCGAAAGCGACCATCGGCAACGCATCACCACTGGCCGTCAGACTGACGTTCTTGACCATGGCGGTCTGGTAGTCCTTGAAGTAGTCGTAGACACCTTCCAGGTCCTTGCCGGCGTTGGACGGGGCGGCAATCGGGGCGATGTCGATGATCGTCTGGTAGCCCGGCGTCTGTTCGGCCGGGATGCCGTTGACGGTCAGCAGCGAGGCCCAGCGATCGGTCGTGGCGGACCTCAGGTAATCCTGGGCCTGGGTCAACGAATAGTCTGGCGGGAAGTGCAGCAGCTCGACGCTTTTACGGTTCTCCAGCGCCATGCCCAGCGGCAGGAACAGGTACCAGCTAAAGGCCCATTTGCCATCGGCATTCAGTTTGCTGGCGCCGTTGTAGGCCAGATCGCCCGCATCGAGCAGCGCGACCAGCGGCTTTTCATAACCGTTGGGCACCCCGCTAATTTTCGTGAAGAGCTGGCCGTTATCGGTTTTGACCAGCACCTTCGCATCGCTGTAGCCGTCGCGCTGCACGCTTTGGGTCAGGTAATGCTCGACGGTTTGCTCCAGCGTCCAGTTGCGAAAGCAAATCACGTTGCAGTTGTTCGGATAGGAAAACAGGCGGGTGAGGCGTTCAGTGTTGCCCAGCACCAGGCTGACGTCCGCATGGGCAGTGGCACTCAGGGTAAGGGCCGCGAGGGCAAGTCCAGCAAGTTTGAGCATGCTCAGGTCCTTTTCAGCGTGTAGGTCCAATACCTATTGAAGCAGACATGATCAGACAACGAGTGGGGCCGATAAAAATATCGGCCCCTTTTGGTTCTACGGCATCACCGGTGCCGTATAGGCGAGTGTCGTCCCCAGTGCCCACAGCAAGAACAGCACCACTGGCGTATGCACCAGCAGTTGCACGAACGAAAATCCGATCAAGTCCCGCGCCTTCAGCCCCAGCACGCCCAGCAGCGGCAGCATGTAGAACGGGTTGATCAGGTTGGGCAAGGCTTCGGCGGCGTTATAGATCTGCACGGCCCAACCCAGGTGATATTTCAGGTCGTTGGCCACTTGCATCACGTACGGTGCTTCGATGATCCACTTGCCGCCACCGGACGGAATGAAGAAGCCGAGAATCGCCGAATACACACCCATCAACAGCGCATAGGTGTCGTGGGAGGCGATGCTGACGAAAAAGGTGGATATGTGATGGGCCAGGGTCTGCGCATCGGCGCCTTTGACCGTGGTCATCAACGCGGCGATCGAGCCATACAGCGGGAACTGGATCAGCACGCCAGTGGTAGTCGGTACTGCACGGGCCACGGCATCGAGGAAGCTGCGCGGACGCCAGTGCAGCAAAGCTCCGAGCATGATGAACAGGAAGTTGTAGGTGTTCAGGCCGGAAATCGCGCTGATCGCCGGTTTGGTCGAGAACTCATGGAACAGCCATCCGGCAGCCAGCAGCACCAGCAGGATGATCAGTAGCGGGCTGTGCTCCAGCCACTCGCCGGGACGGGTGCGCGGTTGCAAGGGTGGCAGGTTAAAACTCGGGTCGACACCGCAAGCCTTGGCATCTCGTGCCGAATTCGGGCCCGGGGCGGTGGCGTAGGCAATGATCAGTGAGATAACGATCAATGCCAGCAACATCGCACCGGACTGCCAGAGAAAGATCGTCTGGGTGAACGGAATCACCCCGGTGATCGACAGAATCGACGGTGGCAGACTCGCCGGGTTGGCCTGCAATTGTGCCGCCGACGACGACAGGCCCAACGCCCACACCGCCCCCAGCCCAAGGTAAGCCGCTGCGCCAGCAGCGCGGTAATCCATCTTCAGATCGGTACGGCGGGCGAGGGCGCGCACCAGCAAACCGCCGAAAACCAGCGACAAGCCCCAGTTCAGCAGCGACGCGACCATGGAAATCAACGCGACCCAGGCCACGGCGGAGCGGCCGTTTTTCGGCAGTTTCGCCAAGCGATCGATCAGCTTCACCGCCGGTGGCGAGCTGGCGACCACATAACCGCCGATCACCACGAAAGCCATCTGCATGGTGAACGGGATCAGGCTCCAGAAACCATCCCCAAACGCCATGGCGGCATCGGTGGGTTTGGCGCCCATGACCATGGTAGCCACGGCGACGATAATCACCGCCAGGGCGGCAAACACCCAGGAGTCGGGGAACCAGCGTTCGGCAAAGTTTGAACAGCGCAGGGCAAAGCGGGCGGAGCGGCTATCTTCGATATCAGCGGCCACGGGACTACCTCGAATTTTTATGTTTGTTGTGGTCTTCGGGGCGGCAGAGGCCCGTCTGGACAGGCGTTAACAGTAAATCAAGCGGAGGTTTTTTGCGGGGCTGTTTTGCGGCTATGGGACTTTGGTCTAACGGGTTGTCCGCAGGCGCGTTTGCGTAGACCATGGGCGCCTTGGTTTTTGCCTGTGCCAGAGTTCTTTTCATGACTGTCGATATCGATTCGCGCCCGGCGCCGTTCAGCCGCTCGGACTACAAGACCCTCGGGCTCGCGGCCCTCGGCGGGGCGCTGGAAATCTACGATTTCATCATTTTCGTATTTTTTGCGCTGACCTTGAGCCAGCTGTTCTTCCCGCCGGAAATGCCCGAATGGCTTCGATTGTTGCAAAGCTTCGGCATCTTCGTCACCGGATACCTGGCGCGACCGCTTGGCGGAATCCTGATGGCGCATTTCGCTGACAGGCTGGGGCGCAAGAGAGTCTTCAGCCTGAGCATCCTGATGATGGCACTGCCGTGTCTGCTGATCGGGATCATGCCGACCTACGCGCAGATCGGCTATTTCGCACCGCTGTTGCTGTTGCTGCTGCGCGTCCTGCAGGGCGCGGCGGTAGGCGGCGAGGTGCCGAGCGCCTGGGTATTCGTTGCCGAGCATGCGCCGGTGGGGCATCGCGGTTACGCCCTGGGCTTTTTGCAGGCGGGATTGACCTTTGGCTACCTGCTCGGTGCCTTGACGGCAACGTTCCTCGCCCAGGCCTTTACCCCGGCGGAAATCCTCGATTACGCCTGGCGTTACCCGTTCCTGCTGGGCGGTGTGTTCGGTGTGATTGGCGTCTGGCTGCGTCGCTGGCTCAGCGAAACCCCGGTGTTCATGGCCATGCAGGCCCGACGCGAGGAGGCGGTCGAGTTGCCACTGCGGGCGGTCTTGCGTGAACATCGGCTGGCCATGCTGCCGGCGATGATTCTGACCTGCGTGCTGACCTCGGCGGTGGTGGTATTCGTGGTCATCACGCCGACCATGATGCAGAAAACCTTCGGCATGACCGCCAGCCACACGTTTGCCTTGAGTGCACTGGGTATCGTGTTTCTGAACATTGGCTGCGTACTCGCCGGATTGCTGGTCGACCGCATCGGCGCCTGGCGCACTGTCATGCTGTACAGCCTGTTGCTGCCGCTGGGAGTTGGCGTGCTCTATGCCTGCCTGATCGGTGGCGGTAACTGGATCGGCCTGGCCTATTCTGTGGCCGGCCTCGCCTGTGGTGTAGTCGGCGCGGTGCCGTCGGTGATGGTCAGTTTGTTCCCGGCGCGGATTCGCGTTTCGGGCATTTCCTTTACCTACAACATTGCCTACGCCGCCTGGGCGAGTATCACACCGTTGCTGTTGATCGGTCTGATGCCGTGGAGCCCCTGGATCTGCGTGATGTTCTGCGCGGTGATGGGCGCGGTGGGCGTCACCAGCGCGGCATATTTCGGCGCGCGGATGCCGAGAATGGCCAATTGCTCGGCTGCTGGCGCGATGTAAGCAAAAGGGGCCCGCTGGCGCGCCGCAATTATTTTTGTAGGACAAAGCTGAAAGGCTCTTCAGAAAAGACTCAAGGGGCCGATGGTTAGGCTGCATATCGCTTTCTATCCCAGCCCATCGGTGCGTCCCCATGTTCAATAAACGCTTGAAGCAAGAGCTGTCGGCTCTTCGCGAAGAACTTTCCAGCCTTCAGCAAGTGAAGGAAAGTCTGGAAAGCGAGATGCTCGTGCTGACCCTTGATGCTGATGGGCGGGTTCAATCGGTCAATCAGAACTTTCTCAGCGAGATGCACTACAAGAGCAACGAGCTGATCGGACGGCACATCGAAGACATCGTCCCGGATCATGTGAAAACGGACGAATTCCAGCTGCGTTTCAAAACTGCAATGAATCGTGGCGAGCACTTTGCGGGTGCTTTACGCCTGTTGCGGGGCACAGGTCAGGAGGCATGGTTGCGCTCGATCTTGCAGCCTGTGCGCTCGGCAGACGGCCGGATCAAGCAATTCTCGATTTTCTCCAGCGACCTGACCCGTACCATCGAAGCCTCCCGCGAACATGAAAACCTGATCGGTGCCCTGGTGCGCTCGACCGCGGTTATCGAATTCGACCTCAATGGCAACGTACTGACCGCCAATGATCGCTTTCTCTCAGGCATGGGTTACAGCCTGGCGCAGATCAAGGGCAAGCATCACCGCACCTTCTGCCTGCCGGAAGAGGCCAACAGTGCCGAGTACCAGAATTTCTGGCGCCGTCTGAACGCGGGTGAGTACGTGGCCGACCGTTTCAAACGTATCGATAGCCATGGTCGTACGGTTTGGCTGGAGGCTTCCTACAACCCGGTACTCGATGCCAACAACAAACTCTACAAAGTGGTGAAGTTCGCCACGGTGATCACCGATCAGGTCAATCAGGAACAAGCCGTTGCCGAAGCGGCGAATATCGCCTACGGCACTTCCCAGCAGACCGACCAAAGCGCCCAGCGTGGCAATGCCGTGGTGACGCAGGCGGTGGATGTGATGCGAAATCTGGCCAAGCACATGCAAACCGCCGGGGATGGCATCGAAGCCCTGAACGAGCAGTCGCTGGTGATCGGTACCATTGTCAAAACCATTAGCGGCATTGCCGAACAAACCAATCTGCTGGCGCTGAACGCCGCCATCGAAGCGGCCCGCGCCGGTGAGCAGGGGCGGGGTTTTGCCGTGGTGGCGGACGAGGTCCGGCAGCTGGCCTCGCGCACCAGCCAGGCTACCGATGAGATCGTGTTGGTGGTGCGTCAAAACCAGGACATGGCCCGCAATGCCGTGGCCCTGATGACCGACGGCAAGCTCCAGGCCGAACAGGGCCTGGCGCTCGCGGCGGAGGCGGGCACGGTCATCGTCGAGATCCAGGACGGTGCCCAGAAGGTGGTGAACGCCGTGGGACAATTCGCCAACCAGCTATCGACCTGAGGCGCTCCCCTGTAGGCGCGAGCTTGCTCGCGATGGTCTTCAACGATAACGCGAGCGGCCTGGATGCCCGCGTACTCCAAACGCCTATCGCGAGCAAGCATCGCTCCTACAGGTGGAAGGACCCGCTACAATCGGCTCCTTTCCCCAGGAGCAGACACCCATGAGCGTTTCCCACCGCCGTCCGGTCCCGTTGCCCAAGGCTTATCGTTTGCTCAATCACGGGCCGACCGTGCTGGTCAGCGCAGCCCATGGTGGCGAGCGCAATATCATGGCAGCGGCCTGGGCCATGCCGCTGGATTTCGAACCGCCGAAAATCGCCGTGGTACTGGATAAGTCCACCTGGACCCGGCAACTGCTGGAAGCCTCGGGCACCTTCGTGCTGAACGTTCCCTGTGTCGCGCAGGCCGATATCGTGCAAACCGTCGGTACGACGTCCGGGCTGGAACTGACTCGGGAACAGGGGCGTGACAAGTTCCAGATCTATGGCCTGCCGACCTTCGATGCCGAGTTGATCGACGCACCGATGCTCGATGGCTGCGTCGCCTGGCTGGAATGTCGATTGCTGCCGGAGCCCGATAACCATCAACAGTACGACCTGTTTTTGGCTGAAGTGATTGCCGCCCAGGCCGACGAGCGCGTGTTCAGTGATGGGCGTTGGCACTTCGAAGGCCAGGACGCGTTGCGCACCTTGCATCATGTGGCGGGTGGGCACTTTTTAACCATCGGCGAGCCGGTGGACGGCAAGACCTTGCAGCCGTAAGGTGGCGACTACGCGAGCCATAAGCACATTCACATTGGGGCCAGGCAATGAGCAAATTGCGTGTAGGAATTATCTTTGGGGGCCGTTCGGCAGAGCATGAAGTGTCGCTGCAGTCGGCGAAAAACATCGTCGATGCCCTGGATCGTTCGCGTTTCGAACCGGTGCTGATCGGCATCGACAAACAAGGCCACTGGCACCTTAACGACCCTTCGAATTTCCTGTTGAACCAGGAAAATCCGGCCCTGATCGCGCTCAATCAATCCAATCGCGAGTTGGCGGTCGTGCCGGGCAAGGCCAGCCAGCAGTTAGTGGAAACCTCCAGTCAGGAGCTGTTGGGACATGTCGATGTCATTTTCCCGATTGTCCACGGCACTCTCGGTGAGGACGGTTGCCTGCAAGGCCTGTTGCGCATGGCGGATCTGCCGTTTGTCGGTTCCGATGTGCTCGGATCGGCAGTGTGCATGGACAAGGACATCAGCAAGCGCCTGCTGAGGGATGCGGGGCTGGCGGTCACGCCGTTCGTAACCCTGACCCGCACCAGCGCGGCGCGCAGCCGGTTCGACGAAGTGGTGGGGAAATTGGGATTGCCACTCTTCGTCAAACCGGCGAACCAGGGTTCATCCGTAGGTGTAAGCAAAGTCACCGACGAAGCCGAATACTTGGCAGCGATCGAGCTGGCACTGGGGTTCGATGAAAAAGTCCTGGTCGAGTCCGCCGTCAGTGGCCGCGAGATCGAATGCGCGGTGCTCGGCAATGACAGCGCCATTGCCAGTGGTTGTGGCGAGATCGTGGTGCACAGCGGGTTTTATTCCTACGACAGCAAGTACATCGATGACAAGGCCGCTGAGGTGGTGGTGCCGGCCAACATCAGCGTCGAGGCCAGCGAGCGCATCCGTGCCATGGCGGTCGAAGCGTTTCAGGTGCTGGGGTGTTCCGGTCTGGCACGAGTCGATGTGTTTCTGACCGACAGTGGCGAAGTGCTGATCAACGAAATCAACTCCCTGCCGGGGTTCACCCGCATCAGCATGTACCCGAAACTGTGGCAAGCCACCGGAATGACCTACAGTGAACTGGTCACGCGGCTGATCGAACTGGCCTTGGAAAAACACCAGGCTCGACGGGCGCTGAAAATCAGTCGATAGGCGGGTGCGACATTGCGTCATGCCCGCTCGGACAGAATGATGCTGTAGGTTGTATACAAAAATAACCATCAGAGGCTACAAACCAATGAAAGTCAGCGCCCGCAACGTGTTCAAAGGCACCATCAGCCAAGTGCAGTCCGGTGCCGTCAACGCGGAAATATCCCTGAAACTGCCCGGTGGCAATGAACTGGTGGCGGTGGTCACGATGGAAAGTGTGAAGAACCTTGGCCTGGCGGTCGGCAAGGAAGCGGTCGCGCTGGTCAAGGCACCTTGGGTCATGCTGATGACCGATTCCAGCGACATTCGCCTGTCGGCGCGCAACTGCCTTGAAGGCAAGGTCACCCACGTCACCGATGGCGCGGTGAACGCCGAGGTTGTCATCCAGCTCGACGGCGGCACCGAGGTCTACTCGATCGTCACCCGCGATGCCGTGGCTGAACTGGGCCTGGCTCCCGGCGTGAGTGCAACGGCGGTGATCAAGGCGTCGCACATCATTTTGGGTGTGCCGGCCTGATTTCAAAAGTCAGCGGGCACCTGATCAGGCCTGTTTCATAGGCTTGATCAGGCTTTGCGCCGGTATGCCAAATAGCTCATGGAGTTTCCAGATCATCGGCAGGGTTAATGCGCGTTTGCCATTGAGTACTTCATAGACTCGATTGGTACGACCAATAGCCGGCGCAAGATCAGCAGCAGACAGCCCGGATTGCTCCATCCGAAATTTTATCGCGTCGATCGGATTGGGCAGGTCCACCGGAAAATGTTTCGATTCATACGCTTCGATAAGCGTAATCATTATTTCGAAGTAGTCACCTTCAGGGGTGCCGGGTTCGGGTTCGTTGTCGAACTGCGCTGACACATTTTTCAGGGCTTCACGGTAGTCCTCGTCGGTGCGAATCGGACGAATGTCCATGGGTTACTCCATCTCGACGGTGTCAGCGTCGATTGCGTCGTATTGATGCTCAATAGATTCCGACAGCAGACTTGACGGGTTAAAGCTATCAGTGATTGCGAGTGGCAAACTCTACATAAATTGCTATGTCTTGCGGGTAGGACCGGGCTGGGTTTGAGAGCGATCAGGATCTGATGTTCATAAAAAAAGGGCCTACCTCCCGGTAAGCCCTTTCTCACGCTTGCGTACGACTCAATCCCCCAGCGCTTCCCCCTCGCGCCGAGGGTCCGCGCCGCCAGCCAATGACGCTTTGCCCTGCGCATCCTTGACCCGAACGATTGCCTGGGTACCGCTGGTCATGTCGATCTCGCTCACGCTGTGCCCCTTGTCCTTCAACGCCTGGATCAGTGCCGGGCTGAACTGCCCTCGTTCCAGTTCGGTGGGGCCGTTGCGGCTGCCGAAATTCGGCAGGTTGATGGCCGCTTGCGCATCCAGGTCCCAGTCGAGCAGGCCGACGGTGGTTTTGGCGACGTATTCGATGATTTGCGAGCCGCCGGGTGAGCCGACGCTGGCGACGAATTCACCGCTTTGGCGGTCGAAGATCAGCGTGGGGGCCATGGATGAGCGTGGGCGCTTGCCCGGCTCGACGCGATTGGCCACTTTTTTCCCGTTCTCTTCGGGGATGAACGAGAAGTCGGTCATCTCGTTATTGAGCAGGAAGCCCTGAACCATCAGATGCGAGCCGAAGGCGGATTCGATGGTGGTGGTCATGGACACGGCGCCACCCTGGTCATCGACAGCCACCACTTGCGAGGTAGAGATTCGCAGCGGTGAACGATCCGTCGCGTAAGCCACCTGAATGCCCGGTGGCGTACCCGGTTGGGCCGTGCCCATGCTGCGCTTTCCGATCAGGGCGGCGCGGCTGGCCAGGTAGGCCGGATCCACCAGGCCTTTGACGGGCACAGGCACGAAGTCCGTATCGGCCACGTATTGGGCGCGGTCGGCATAGGCCAGGCGTTCGGCTTCCGAAATCAGGTGCACAGCGTCGGGAGACGGTTCGATGCCGGCGGGGGCGTTGGTCTTGACCGGTTTCATCGGCGCCAGGGCAAAGCGTTTGTCGCGTGTTTCCAGGGCCTGCAGGGTACCGAGGATCTGCGCCACGGCAATCCCGCCCGATGAGGGTGGCGGCATGCCGCAAACCTGCCAGCGTTTGTAGTCGGTGCACAGGGGCGCGCGCTCCTTGGCGCTATAGCCGGCAAGGTCGTTCACCGACAGGCTGCCCGGGTTGGCGTGGCCCTGGACCTTGGCCACGATCTCTTGGGCGATGGCGCCTTTGTACAGGGCATCCGGCCCTTCTTTGGCGATGCGCTGGAACACCGCAGCCAGCGCCGGGTTCTTCAGGCGTGTGCCAATGGCTTTCGGGCTGCCATCGGCATTCAGGAAGTACGCGGCCATGTCGGGTGAAGTGCGCAAGGAAGAATCCGAGGCGATCAACCCATACAGGCGCGGCGAAATGGCGAAGCCTTGCGAGGCGAGTTCGATGGCCGGTTCGAACAGTTGCGCCCAAGGCAGGCGTCCGTGCTTTTGATGGGCCAGCTCAAGGGCGCGCAATACGCCTGGCGTCCCCACCGAGCGCCCGCCAATCTGCGCCTGGGTGAATGGCATCGGTTGCCCGTCGGCTTGCAGGAAAAGTCGCTCGGTGGCGCCGGCCGGTGCCGTTTCTCGACCATCGTACGTGCGCACGGACTTGCCATCCCAGAGCACGATCAACGCGCCACCACCGATGCCCGAGGATTGCGGCTCGACCAGCGTCAGCACCGCCTGCATCGCAATCGCCGCATCGATGGCCGAGCCGCCGCGCCGCAGCATCTCCCGTCCGGCCTCAGCCGCCAGTGGGTTGGCGGCAGCCGCCATGTGTTGCGTGGCGTGTCGGGTCTGCAGATCGGTGCGATAACCGGAAGCGCTTTCCGGTGCGAGCGGCAGCGTCGACTGCGAAGGTGAAGAGGGCGGGGCGTTGCAGGCAGCCAACGTCAAGGCAGTGGCGATCAGCGACAACGCTGTCAGGCGAAAGCGGCTCAAGTGGAAGGCTGAAAGCACGTTGGGCACTCCGTCCGTTGGATAACGATTCAGCGGACTTTATCGACCACCACGCAGTGACGCAAACCGGCGCGCGTGACAAAGACGTTTTTGCGCTTCATGAATGGGCGGAATGTCTGTAGGGTCGTTGCCAACAACCAGGCCAGAAAATCAACAAGAGGCAATCATGCACACCGAGTTCCCGACCCAGCCAAGCTACCGCTCCCAGCGTGAACAATTCCTCGCGGTGGCGACCGCGGCCGGGGCGACGCTCACCGAGTACCCACACCCGCTCAAGGGGCCGTTCGGCGAGCACTTGAGCACCGACGTGGCGGTTCTGGGCGATCCTGCCGCCAAACGCCTGCTGATTGCACTGAGCGGCACCCATGGCGTCGAGGGCTACTATGGCTCGGGTTGTCAGATCAAATGGCTGCAGGAACTGGGCAAGCGCTCGTTGCCGGTGGATGTTGCCGTGGTGATGATCCATTCGATCAATCCCTGGGGCATGGCTTGGTTGCGCCGGGTCAATGAAGACAATATCGACCTGAACCGCAATCACCTGAACTTCGACAGTCCGTTGCCGGACAACCAGGCCTATGACGCGCTGCACGAAATCTATGGGTGCTCACAGTTTCAAGGTCCCGAGCGTGATCGCGCGGATGCGCTGCTCGACGAGCAAGTCCGCCAACATGGCTGGCCGGCGGTGATGTCGATTGTCGAAGGCGGTCAGCACCGGCATCCAGACGGATTGTTTTATGGCGGGCTGGCGCCGAGCTGGTCGAACCGAACGTTGCATCAGATCATTCAGACGCATGTATCTCATGCCGATGTCGCCCTGTGCTTCGACCTGCATACCGGTGCCGGCGAGTACGGTCATCCGATGTTGCTGACGATTACTGAAGCGGCCTATCCGGCGCTGGCCGATGCCCAGGCGATTTATGGCCCGTGGCTCTACACCTTGCAGACCGGAGCGCAGACATTCAGTGAAACCGGCGTGGCCGCCACAGCTACCGGCTACACCTCCCAGGCATTGATCGATGCGCTGCCCCAGGTGCGGTTGATGCCGTTCGTCATCGAATGCGGGACCTATCCGGGGGCGGATGTGCATCGCCATCTGCGCGATGACCACTGGCTGCATTTGCATGGCAATCCGAGTGATGCCGTGGGGCGTGAAATCAAACTGAATCTGCTTGAACAGTTCTATCCGGCTGATAGCGATTGGCAGGCGATGGTCTGGCTGCGGACCTGGCAGATCTGGGAGCGGGCATTGTCGGCGCTGCCAACCATTCGCACCTGATACCTGTAGGAGCGAGCCTGCTCGCGATGAACGAAAGGACGCCGTGGGGCATCAGGCTGCCAGCGTCATCGTTCACGACCATCGCGAGCAGGCTCGCTCCTACAATGCGGTCGCTTTTCTCGAGGCATAAAAAAACGGCCTACCTTTCGGTAAGCCGTTTTTAGTACTTGGTGGCTACACAGGGACTTGAACCCCGGACCCCAGCATTATGAATGCTATGCTCTAACCAACTGAGCTATGTAGCCAAGTGGCGCGCATTATTCACTGGGAATGCAGATGCGTCAAGCGTAAATCTAAAATATTTCTCTACACTATCAACCGTTTATCAAAATACCTCGTTCAACAGCGGTGAAGGGCAGCGCTGAAACCAGCGAGTCGCCTGTTCGTAAGCGTGGGCCAATTGCAGGACGGCGAAGTCGGCCTGGTGCCTGCCGATGATTTGCAGGCCCATTGGCAAACCGTTCGCGTTGAAGCCTGCCTGCACGTTTGCCACCGGACAGCCGGACAAGGTGCCGGGGATCACCACCTCCATCCAGCGGTGATAGGTGTCCATGGTCACGCCTTCAATCGATGTGGGCCAAGGCCGGGTTTTATCGAATGGGAACACCTGGGCACTGGGCAGCAGCAGATAATCGAAGTCTTCAAACAGCCGGGAGATCGCCCGGTACCAGTTACTGCGATCCACGGAGGCGGCAAACACGTCGCTGGCCGACAATTTCAAGCCGTGTTCGATTTCCCAGCAGGCTTCCGGCTTCAGCAGCGCACGTTTTTGCGGGTCGGCATAGGTCGCCCCCCAAGAGCCGGCGACCATCCAGTGACGCAGGGTCCGCCAACTGCTCCACAACTGTTGCGGGGCGAATTCGGGCTGCACCGCTTCGATATGACAACCGAGGCTCTCGAAGTCGGCGAAAGTCTTTTCGCACAGTTCGAGAATGCCTTTCTCCATCGGCAGATAGCCGTTGAAATCCCCCAGCCAGCCCAGGCGAGTACCTTTGAAGTCGCGCTCCAGCGGTGCCGCGAAGGCGCTGCCGGATTCGGCGATGGACAGCGGCGCCCGGGCGTCGGCACCCGCCTGCACGGACAGCAGTAACGCGGCGTCGCGCACGCTGCGGCCCATAGGGCCCTCGTAGCCGAGTTGATCGATGAACAGATCGGCGCTGTCATCGAAGGGTACCCGCCCCTGGGATGGGCGGAAACCGAAGATGTTGTTGAAGGCAGCCGGGTTGCGCAACGAGCCCATCATGTCGCTACCGTCGGCGACGGGCACCAGGTGCATGGCCAGCGCCGCCGCCGCGCCACCGCTGCTTCCGCCGGCGGTCTTGCTCGGGTCATAGGCGCAACCGGTGGCGCCGAACAGCGGGTTGTAACTCTGCGAGCCGAGGCCGAATTCCGGGGTATTGCTCTTGCCGATGATGATCGCGCCGGCCGCCTTGAGCCGCTCTACCATGATCCCGTCGCGTTCGGGGATAAAGTCCTTGTACAGCGGCGAACCCAGTGTCGTGCGGATGCCGCGGGTCAGCGACAGGTCTTTGACCGCATGGGGCAGGCCATGCATCCAGCCGCGGTAGTCGCCCCTTGCCAGTTCGGCATCGCGCAGGTCGGCCTGAGCCAGTAAATCTACCGGCGCTTGCAGGCTGATCAGCGCATTGACCCGCGGGTTGAATCGGTCGATATGGGCCAGGTAAGTCTGCATGACTTCCCGGCAGGAAACCTGGCGCAAGCGAATGCGCTCGGCGAGTTCATGGGCCTGCAGCAGGACCAGTTCGCTGATGTTATTAGAAGTCATTGCAACGCTGCCTTTCGGACGGCTGGAGAAACACCCCGTCACCGGACGGGGCGGTAGAAATCAACGCATCAGGCTGGTCCAGAGACGGTCGGCGAGGCGGATCGCACCTTCGCCACAGGTCTTGCTGAACACCACCTGGGTGCCTTCGGGAATGTGCAGCTCCGGGGCGTCCTTGAGGCTGGCGTCGAGGAACGGTTCCACACCCTTGATCGGGCTTTGGTGCTTGAGGAAGTTCTGGGTCATGGCGGCATTTTCAGGCTGGCTCAGGAACGCGATGAACGCCTTGGCATTTGCCGGGTTCTTGCTGCCCGTCGGAATCACCATGTTGTCGACCCAGGCCAGTACGCCTTCTTTCGGGTAGAGGTATTTGAGGCCGGGTTTCATTTCCCGGGCGCGCATCGACGAACCGCCCCAGAACATCGACATGTCGACTTCACCCGCGGCCAGGTTCTCGCGGATCGAGCCGGCCTTGGAGCTGTAGGTCTTGACGAACGGTTTCTGCGCCTTGAGCAGGCTCAGCACTTGCTGCATCTGCTTGGGGTCTTCACTGCACAGCGGGATGTTCAGGTACAGGCTGGCCATGTCGATCTCATCGCTGGCCGAATCGAACATGTTGATCCGCCCCTGCAACTCGGCCGGTGGCTCGTAAAGCACCTTGTAGCTGTCGGCCGGGCCCTTGTAGCGTTCGGTGTTCAGCACCACGCTGGTGGTGCCCCAGATGAACGGCACGGAATAGGCGCCTTCCGGGTCCCAGGAGGGTTTTTTCAGGTTATCGACGACGCTGGCGTAGTAGGGCTCTTTGGCCGGGTCAAAACGTTCCAGCAGGTTTTCCTTGATCAGGATCGGAATGAACTGGTGCGACGGAATGGCCACGTCGTAACCCGCGCCGCCCTGTTTCAGCTTGGCCAGCAAGGTTTCGTTGGAGTCGTAGGAATCCACCGTGACTTCGATGCCTGTCTGTTTCTGGAACTTGGCAAGGATCTCCGGCGAAAAGTAACCGCTCCAGCTCACCACATTGAGTTTTTCCGCAGCCTGAACGCTGCCGGCCAAGGTCAACAACAACGAGGTCCCGATGCTTGCAATCAACTTGCTCATGCTATTTCCCCACGGTACGTAGAAGGTTCAGGTGTTCTTTTTGCCCAGCAGCCAGGAGAGGCTGACGAACAGCACCGAGACGCCCAGGATCAGGGTCGACACGGCGTTGACGTCGGGTGTCACGCCCATGCGCAACAGGCCGAAGATGAAGATCGGCAGGGTGGTGGTGCCGGCCTGGGAGACCATCATCGAGATCACGAAGTTATCCAGCGACACGATGAAGGCCAGCATCAGCCCGGAGAAAATCCCCGGCATCAGCAGCGGCAGGGTGACCTTGCGAAAGGTCCGCCACGGGCCGGCGTAGAGGTCGGCCGAGGCTTGCTCCAGCGACAGGTCCATGTCGTTGAGCCGCGCCCGAATCGGCAAGTAGGCAAACGGGATGCAAAACACGGTGTGGGCGATGATCAGGTTGCCGTAGCCCAGGGACAGGCCGAGGGTGGAAAACAGTGCCAGCGTGGCGACGCCCACCACGATTTCCGGCAGCACCAAGGGCAGCATGATTGCGCCCATCGACAGTTGCAGGCCCTTGAATTTCGCACCACGGGACGTGCCGAGGGCAGCAAGAGTGGCAATCGCCGTGGCGATCATGCTGGCGCACACGGCAATCAACAGGCTGTTGCCGGCGGCCTGGCGCAAGGCCTGATTGGCGAACGCCGCGCGGTACCAGTCCAGGCTGAACCCGGTCCACACCGTGGCGGACTGGTTGGCGTTGAACGAGAACACCACCAGCACCACGATCGGCGCGTAGAGGTACAGGTAGAACAGGAAACTGAAGCCACCGAAGCCCGGAAAATCCTGCACACCCAGGCCGTTTCGTTTGAATAGACGCAGCATCATGCACCTCCCTTGGCAATGCGTTGACGTTCGGCGCGCAAGGCATACACCGTCAGGACCAGCATCACCGCAGCCATCAGCACCAGCGACAGCGCCGCGCCGAAAGGCCAGTTCCGTGCATCGCTGAACTGCCGGAAGATCAGGTTGCCGAGCATCATGCGGGTGCCGCCGCCCAGCAGTTCCGGGGCGATCATCGCGCCCAGGCACGGCACGAAGGTGAGGATCGCGCCGGCGAGAATTCCCGGTCTGGCAATCGGCAGCACCACCTTGCGCAAGGTACGTACACGTCCGGCGTAGAGATCCTGAGCAGCCTCCAGCAGGCGGATGTCCATCTTTTCCAGGGTCGCGTAAATCGGCAGCACCACGAAGGGCGCGTAGGTGTAGACCAGCCCCAGCAACACCGCGCCGTCGGTGTAGAGCAACTGCAACGGCTGGTCGATGATGCCAAGGCCTATCAGGCTGTTGTTGATCACGCCCGTGTTACGCAGCAACAGAATCCAGGCGTAGGTGCGGATCAAGAGGTTGGCCCAGAACGGCACCGTGATCAGAAAGATCAGCAAGCCGCGCCGATGTGCCGGTTGCATGGCGAGCCACACCGCCACCGGAAATCCGATCAGCAAGGTAATGAGCGTCGTCAGTCCGGCGATGCCGATGGAGCGCAGGGCGATCAGCAGGTAGGAATCGGCGAAGGCCAGGCTGTCATCCAGTTGCCGTTCGAACAGCAGCGAGGTGTAGGCGTCGCTGCTGAACACTTTGTTCACCCCGCCGTAGGGGTTGGCTTCCATCAATGAATAGGCGATGACAATCAGGATCGGCACGATCAGAAACAGGCCGATGGCGATCAGCGCCGGGCTGACCCCGAGAAAGCTCTGGAACGCCCGACGACGCTCCAGGGTATTGGCGATCGGTAACGCGTGCATGGCAAATCCTCGGGCTCAATCGTGCAGGACGCTGGCGCTGCCGCTGTCAAACAACAGGCCGGCCTGGGTGCCGACGGCGAAGCGCAGGTTGCGGTCGACGCAGTTGGGCGTACGCACGGTGAGGCGCGAGCCGTCACTGAGGCTGACTTGATATTGCAGGTCGGTGCCCAGGTAAATCTGAGCATCGACCCGGCAGGGCAGCGCGCCTTCGGTGCTGGCTGGCGTCAGGTGCAGGCGCTCGGGACGCACGGAGAGCGCAACGCTGGCGCCGACCTGAACATCGCTGCAGGGCTGCGCCGGCAGCGGATGCCCGGCGGGTCCGGCGAACCAGGCCAGGCCGTTTTCGATGCGAGTCACGGTGCCTTCGATGAAGTTGGTTTCGCCGATGAAGTCCGCCACGAAGCGATTGCGCGGGCGTTCGTAGATGTCTTCCGGGCGCCCGACCTGCTGCACTTCGCCTTCGGACAGCACGGCGATGCGGTCGGACATGGTCAGCGCTTCTTCCTGGTCATGGGTGACGAAGATGAAGGTGATGCCGGTCTTGGCCTGGATGGTTTTCAGCTCCTCGCGCATGGCCTGGCGCAGCTTGAGGTCGAGGGCCGAGAGTGGCTCATCGAGCAGCAAGACCTTGGGATGCGGCGCCAGCGCCCGTGCCAGTGCAATGCGCTGTTGCTGGCCGCCGGACAGTTGCGCCGGTTTGCGTGTGGCAAAGCGTTCCATCTGCACCAGCGCCAGCATTTCGCGTACGCGCTCGGCGACCTGGGCTTTGGTCATCACCTTGCCCATCGGGTGCGATTCGAGGCCGAAGGCCAGGTTTTCGGCGATGGTCATGTGCGGGAACAGCGCGTAATGCTGAAACACCGTGTTGACCGGGCGTTCGAAGGGCGGGCGATCGGCGATGTTTTCGCCGTAGAGCAGAATCTCGCCTTCGGTGGGAAATTCGAACCCGGCGATCATCCGCAGGAGGGTGGTTTTGCCGCAGCCGGAAGGGCCGAGGAGGGTGAAGAATTCGTTGTCGCGAATGTCCAGGTCGATGCTTTTCAGCGCCACCGGGCCGGTCTTCGGATCACCGTAGACTTTGCGCACCGAGCGGATGGACACCGCCAGTGTTTGCAGCGAATGCAGGGCATTCATGCGTTACCTCCGATTCCCCCATCGCCTGCGGATACGCTGAAGTCAGCTGTGCCGTCGGGCCATGGATATTATTTTTTTGGGCAGGATCGAGATGTGTTCAGGTGTATTGAGCCAGCTGTTTTTTGTTTTGCTGTGCGTCGATTATCAGTGAGGGGTTGCGGGGGCGAAACTTCAATTTTAACATACGAGCTGTTAAATAATTTAACAGCCAAGGGTGCCCGCAACCATGCCTGATCACCGTTTACCGCCGCTGAACGCGGTGCGTGCCTTTGACGCGGCGGCCCGTCTCGGCAGCTATGTCGAAGCCTCCAGGGCGCTGCACGTGACCCAGCCTGCAATCGGTCGGCATGTGAAATTGCTGGAGGAATGGCTGGGCACTCAACTGTTCGAGCGCACGTCCCGTGGCGTGACCCTGACGCTGGCAGGTGAGAAATATCACCGCAAGATTGCGACGGCCCTGCAGCTGATTATCGAGGCGGGCAAGGAGGCAAGGCCCAGGGACGCCGAGCGATGGCTGCGCATCATGGTGGTGCCGGGGTTTGCCAAGCGCTGGCTGATGCCGCGCATTGAGGTCATGCGTCATTTGCGGCCGGGCCTGAAGTTCGCCATCGAGCCCAACTCCACCTTCACCGATGTCGACGGTAAAAGTGCCGACCTCGGCATTGTCTACGGCCTGGACGGACAATATGCCCATTCCCGTGCGAGCCTGATCCGCCCGCGGGTGTTCCCGATCTGCACCCCGGGTTATCTGGCCGGCATCGCCCCCATCAACAGTCCCGCTGACCTGGTGAAACACAACCTGATTCACGTCGATGATGGCGAGTGGTGGAACCTGTGGTTTGCCGCCCATGATCTGGATGTGCACCTGAACTCGGACATGCTGTACGTCAACAATGACCACGCGCTGTCGGTGGCCGAAAGCGGGCAGGGCATCGCGTTGGCCAACGAAGTGCTGGTGCGTGAAGAGCTCAGGAGTGGCGCGCTGGTACGGGTGCTGGACGCGGAGGTCAAACTGGAAAGTTATCGCGTATTGACACCATCCGCCGAGCTCTCGGCGGATGTGTCGTGGTTTATCCAGTGGCTGAAGACCGAACTGGAGCAAGACTTTCCGGAAGCGGTGATCTGAAGGCCACCAGGCGTGAAGTTGCCTGGTTCCGCTTTTCCTGTAGGAGCAAAGCTTGCTCGCGATGGAGGTCCAGACCACGCGATCTTTAAGACAGGGCGCGTTATCGTTCACGACCATCGCGAGCAAGCATTGCTCCTACAGGGGAACAGGGCTTGCTCGCGATGGCTTCAACTCAAACGAAACCGCCCCGTGTTGTCGCTCAGGGCCTTGCTGCCCTGGCTCAAGGTATCGGCTGCCTGATTCACTGCCCGTGCGCCTTCGAGCAAGCGGACCGCTGCCTGATCCACCTGCTGGATATTGCCGCTGACTTCGTCGGCGGTGCTTGCCTGTTCGTCGACGGCCGTGGCGATTTGCGACAGGGTGTCGGTGACGCCCTGCACCGCAATGGCAATTTCCCCCAGGCGCTCACCGAGGCCGGTGACGGCTTGTGCATCGGACTGTGCCTGGCCACAGGCAGCCTCCATCAGGCTCACCGCTTCGTTCACCGTACTGCGCAGGCTGTCGACCGTGCCGGCGATTTGTGCGGTCGAGGTTTGGGTGCGTTGCGACAGGCTGCGCACCTCGTCGGCCACCACCGCGAATCCGCGACCCTGCTCGCCCGCGCGAGCGGCCTCAATGGCGGCGTTGAGCGCCAGCAGATTGGTTTGCTCGGCGACGCCACGAATGGTGTCGACCACCAGTTGAATCTGCTGTCCTTGCTCACTGACCCGACCCAGTGCGGCTGCGGTGTCATTCAAGCGTTGGTTGAGCTGCTGGATACTCGCCGTCGTGATCTGGCTGTCACGGCTGCTGTCGGCGGCTATGCGTTGGGTGTGCTGTGCGCTTCCGGAGGCCCGCTCGCAGCTTTCGGCCACCCCTTGGGAAGTGGCGGCCAATTGCGTCGCCGCTGCGGCGATCTGGCTGATTTGCAGCTGCTGGGCTTCCACCTCACCGAGGGCATCGCTGGAGTGATGATTGAGGGTTTTCACCGCGTTGCTCAATTGCGACGTCTCGTGATCGACATCCAGCAGGCTGGTGCGCAGTTGCACGACGGCGACATTGAGAGCGGTGCTGATGGCTGCCAGTTCGTCCCTACCTTGTACCGGTACTTGCAGACTCAGATTGCCATCGCGCAGGGCTTCGGCCAGCAGGGTGATGCCGCTGGCACTGCGGCGGATCGATGCCTGCAAACAGATGAACAGGTACAGCGCGGCCAGCAGCAGGCAGCCAAAAATGCTCGCCACGACGATGAACTGGCGAATCGCCGAACCCTGGTAGTCATCCAGGCGGTGATCAAGCGACACCAGCGACTGCTGACGCAGCGCGGCGAGGTCGGTGAGCAGGGCGTCGAGACTGCGCTCGAAATCTTCCGGCTTGAGGGTAATGCTGCCGCCGAACACACCGTCATCGATGACTTTCAAGCCTGAATCGAGGCGTTTCAGGCTTTCGTGGTACTGCCCGACCCAGGTTTGCAGGGCGCTGGGTAAACGCGATTCGAGCAGGCCAGCCGTTTTGACGAGCTGCTCCCGGGCATCGCCGATTCGACTGCGAAGGTCGCGCAATTGCAGACGGCTTTGCAGAGTAAATTGCCCTGATACCACGGATGCCTGGCCAACGGCTGCAAGGCGTCCGACCCGTTCGATCAGGTCCGGCGCATGCTGTGTGGAGATCTGTGTCAGCAGGTAGGTTTCCAGCCACGGTGCCAGCGTCAGGCGATTGTCCATGGCGATCTGCTCGCGCAAGGCTTGCAGGGCACTCAGGGCGCTGGTGAAGCGGTCGTAGCCGTCCGGCCACCAGCCGACGCTGCCCAGGCTCTTGGAGTCCAGACCGTTGAGGGCATTTTGCAGCGCCTGATAACGGGTCAGGGTTTGGCCCTCGGCGCCTTCCTGTTGCAGGGCGTTGTTCAAATCCGCGGTGGCCTGGGCGACCACAGGTTGAACGGCATCGAACGCGGCCATGGCGGCGAGGGTAGCGGGTGTCGGCTGGCGATTGGTTTCGGTCGCGCGCCAACGCGCTGCACGATCACGTTGCGCAGCCAGCAGGTTATCGAGCGCATCGAGGGCAAGGAGTTGACGAACCCCGGCACGTTCGCCGGAGATCAGATTCAATTTGTCACGATAGTCCTGACCGATCATCCACAGGCTGCCGGCCAGTGGCAGGATAAACAGCAAAAACAACAGCTGGAATTTACGCGCAAAACCAAAACGCCCCAGCAGTCCGATCCCCGGTGATAGAAAAGCCTGCATGCCCCATGACTCCTTTGGACACCACGCACTATCGGCGTGCATCAGGGTGCGTATGACCCCGAATTGTGCCCCTTTAAAAGGCCTCGAAAGTTCACCCTCGCCAGCTCTGTAGGCCGACTCTGTGGCGAAACTTCCCATTCTCGGTCCCCTTTGTAAGGGGGCCGCGTTGAAGCGGATAAGCAAGGCAAGATTCAGACCATGGCTATGCGCTATCACTTGTTCGGCGATGAACATCAAGGTCGTTAGCAGGCTAAGGGGATGGCGCGGCTGCACTGAAAAATGGCACATTGGCGAACCTGCCCGTGTGCACCCCCTCTGTTGTCCGGAATTTCTCATGACTATCAGCAACGTTCAGTCCGCGCCTGCCACTTTACAAAGCAGTCCGCTGGTCATGCGCATCATCGGCGCAGTGGCGCTGGCGCATTTGATTAACGACCTGATTCAATCGGTACTGCCCTCGATTTACCCGATGCTCAAGGCCAGTTATGGCCTGACGTTCACCCAGGTCGGCCTCATTACTCTGACCTTTCAGTTGACGGCCTCATTGCTGCAGCCCTGGGTCGGTTATCACACCGACCGCCATCCCAAGCCGTGGTTGTTGCCTGCCGGCACGATCTGCACATTGGTGGGGATTTTGATGATGTCGGTGGTGGGCAGCTTCCCGCTGATTCTTTTGGCGGCGGGGCTGATCGGCATCGGTTCCTCGACTTTTCACCCGGAAGCTTCTCGCGTGGCACGACTGGCCTCGGGCGGGCGTTTCGGGCTGGCGCAATCGACCTTCCAGGTCGGCGGCAACGCGGGTTCGGCTTTCGGTCCGTTGCTGGCGGCGGCGATCATCATTCCCTTTGGTCAGGGGCACGTGGCCTGGTTCGGCCTGTTTGCAGTTTTCGCACTGTTCGTGCTCTACCGGATCAGCCGCTGGTACGCCAACCACTTGAACCTGTTCAAGCTCAAGCAAGGCCAAGCGGCGACTCACGGCTTGTCCAAGGGGCGGGTAATCAGCGCACTGGTGGTGCTTGGGATGTTGGTGTTTTCCAAGTATTTCTACATGGCCAGTTTCACCAGCTACTTCACCTTTTACCTGATCGAAAAATTCGACCTGTCGGTGGCCAGTTCGCAGTTGCACCTGTTCCTGTTTCTCGGTGCGGTAGCGGCGGGGACCTTCTTTGGCGGGCCGATCGGCGACAAAATCGGGCGCAAGGCGGTGATCTGGTTCTCGATCCTCGGCGTCGCGCCGTTCACCCTGATTCTGCCGCACGTTGACCTGTTCTGGACCAGCATTCTCAGTGTGGTGATCGGTTTTATTCTGGCATCGGCGTTCTCGGCCATTGTGGTGTACGCCCAGGAACTGGTGCCGGGCAATGTCGGGATGATCGCCGGGGTGTTCTTCGGTCTGATGTTCGGCTTCGGCGGGATCGGGGCGGCACTGCTGGGCCATCTGGCGGACATTCACGGCATCGAATACGTGTACTTCCTGTGTTCGTTCCTGCCGTTGCTGGGCGTGCTGGCGATATTCCTGCCAAGAACCAAGAAAGCCTGACGATCCGCCACCCTGTAGGAGCAAAGCTTGCTCGCGATGGCCGTTACGCGTTTTGTCAGAAGCACCGCGTTATCGTTCATCGCGAGCAAGCTTTGCTCCTACAGGTTTGCATCATGTCTATTCATCAGGCACAAAAAAGCCGCGTATCAAACGCGGCTTTTTGTTGGGCGGGTGCTTCGTCCTGAAAAACTTACACGTTGAAGCGGAAGTGCATCACGTCGCCGTCTTTAACGATGTAGTCCTTGCCTTCCAGACGCCATTTACCGGCTTCCTTGGTACCGGCTTCGCCCTTGTACTGGATGAAGTCGTTGTAGGCGATCACTTCGGCGCGGATGAAGCCTTTTTCGAAGTCAGTGTGGATCACGCCTGCGGCTTGCGGTGCGGTGGCACCGACGCGGACGGTCCAGGCGCGGACTTCTTCGACACCGGCGGTGAAGTAGGTCTGCAGGTGCAGCATTTCGTAACCGGCGCGGATCACGCGGTTCAGGCCAGGCTCGTCGAGGCCCAGGGCTTCGAGGAACATGTCTTTCTCTTCGCCGTCATCCAGCTCGGCGATTTCCGCTTCGATCTTGTTGCAGACCGGCACAACCACGGCGCCTTCTTCTTCGGCGATGGCCTTGACCACGTCAAGGTGCGGGTTGTTTTCGAAACCGTCTTCAGCCACGTTGGCGATGTACATGACCGGTTTGGTGGTCAGCAGGTGGAAGCCCTTGATCACCGCTTTCTCGTCAGTGCCCATGTTCTTCATCAGGCTGCGCGCAGGCTTGCCTTCGGTGAAGTGAGCGATCAGTTGCTCCAGCAGGCCTTTCTGGACCACTGCATCCTTGTCGCCACCCTTGGCGTTACGCGCGACTTTCTGCAGTTGTTTCTCGCAGCTGTCGAGGTCGGCGAAGATCAGTTCCAGGTCGATGATTTCGATGTCGCGTTTCGGGTCGACGCTGTTGGAGACGTGAATCACGTTCTCGTCTTCGAAGCAGCGGACTACGTGGGCGATGGCATCGGTTTCACGGATGTTGGCCAGGAACTTGTTGCCCAGGCCTTCACCTTTCGACGCGCCGGCAACCAGGCCCGCGATGTCGACGAATTCCATGGTGGTCGGCAGGATGCGTTTTGGATTGACGATGGCAGCCAGGGCTTCCAGGCGCGGATCCGGCATCGGCACGATACCGCTGTTGGGCTCGATGGTGCAGAAGGGGAAGTTCTCGGCCGCGATACCGGATTTGGTCAGGGCGTTGAACAGGGTGGACTTGCCGACGTTAGGCAGGCCGACGATGCCGCAATTGAATCCCATGGTGTTTCCCCTCGGATAAGAGTCAGGCCTTCTGGCTGTGCAGGTTTTTCATCGCGCGGTTCCATTCACCGGCGAGGATATCCGGCAGCACGCCGAGGGCAAAGTCGATGCTGGCATCGAGTTTTTCCTGTTCGGCGCGTGGCGCACGACCCAGGACGAAATTTGAAACCATACTGGCAACGCCCGGGTGGCCAATGCCAAGCCGCAAGCGGTGAAAGGTATTCTGATTGCCCAGTTGCGCAATGATGTCGCGCAACCCGTTGTGACCGCCATGGCCACCGCCAACCTTGAGCTTGGCGACGCCCGGAGGCAGATCGAGTTCGTCGTGCGCCACGAGGATTTCTTCAGGCTTGATGCGGAAGAAACCGGCGAGTGCCGCCACGGCTTGGCCGCTGCGGTTCATGTACGTGGTGGGAATCAGCAGACGAACATCCTGACCCTGATGCGAATAGCGCCCGGTCAGGCCGAAATATTTGCGGTCCGCCACAAGGTTCACGCCTTGTGCGTTCGCGATGCGCTCAACAAAAAGGGCCCCTGCGTTATGCCGGGTCTGTTCGTATTCAGCGCCTGGATTTCCCAGGCCAACGATCAGTTTGATGGCAGTCACGATAGGGGCCCTTCATTGGAGTGGTGGAAAACATCGCCGCAATCAGGGAGAGCGGCGAAAGTGGACGAAAATTGCTCATTTACCATGATGTAAACTCCGCGTTCTCGCCCGCTTTCTCGCTACGCTCTAGTCCGCGATGTTTCCGGTCACTCCGGCAGCGCAGAGTAAATTACTCTGCAGCGCCTTCTGCAGCTTCTGGAGCAACACGTGGAGCGTGGACGTTGGCAACAGCCTTGTCATCGCCGTGAGCCAGAGCAACGAACTCAACGCCGTTAGGAGCTTTGAGGTCGGACAGGTGAATGATCGAACCGATTTCGGCGTTAGCCAGGTCGACTTCGATGAATTCAGGCAGGTCTTTTGGCAGGCAGGAAACTTCGATCTCAGCAACAACGTGCGAGATTTCGCCGCCTTTCTTGACCGGTGCTTCTTCGTTGATGAAGTGCACTGGAACGATAGCGGTCAGTTTCTGGCCAGCGACTACGCGTACGAAGTCAGCGTGCATCACGTGGCCTTTGGCCGGGTGACGTTGCAGGGCTTTGATCACGACGTTCTGCTTGGTGCCACCAACGTTCAGCTCGATGATGTGGCTGTAAGCCGCTTCGTTTTCGAGCAGTTTGGCAACTTCTTTAGCCAGCATGCTGATGGATTCAGGGGCTTTGTCGCCACCGTAAACTACAGCTGGAACCAGGCTTGCGAGACGACGCAGGCGGCGGCTCGCACCTTTCCCCAGGTCGGAACGCACTTCAGCATTCAGAGTAAAATCGTTCATGTTGTATCTCCAAAATAGCCATGACCGAGTGGCGTTTGCGACCAGCGCCGAACACGGTATGGGCAAAAAAGCCCCGCCCCGACAGGAATGCCGGGGCGGGGCGCTTTTCGTCAACGAGACATTTCGAAAAGGGCAGGGCCCTTAGCGGAACATCGCGCTGATCGATTCTTCATTGCTGATGCGGCGAACCGCCTCGGCAACTACCGGTGCGATATCCAGTTGACGGATACGCGCACAGGCTTGTGCTGCAGCGGACAGCGGGATGGTGTTGGTCACCACCAGCTCGTCCAGCACGGAATTTTCGATGTTTTCGATCGCCCGACCCGACAGCACTGGGTGCGTGCAGTAGGCGAAAACCTTGGCAGCGCCATGCTCTTTCAAGGCCTTGGCCGCATGGCACAGGGTGCCGGCGGTATCGACCATGTCATCGACCAGAATGCAGGTACGCCCTTCGACATCACCGATGATATGCATCACTTCAGAGTGATTGGCTTTCTCACGGCGTTTGTCGATGATCCCGAGATCCACGCCCAGGGATTTGGCAACGGCACGTGCACGCACGACGCCACCAATGTCCGGGGACACGATCATCAGGTTTTCGAAGCGCTGATCTTCAATATCATCCACCAGTACCGGGGAGCCGTAGATGTTATCTACCGGAATATCGAAGAAACCCTGAATCTGGTCAGCATGCAGATCAACCGTGAGAACACGGTCGATGCCGACTACGGTAAGCATGTCAGCAACGACTTTCGCGCTGATAGCCACACGTGCGGAACGCGGACGGCGATCCTGACGGGCATAACCAAAGTAAGGAATAACAGCAGTGATACGAGTAGCCGAGGAGCGGCGGAAGGCATCAGCCATCACTACCAGTTCCATCAGGTTATCGTTGGTCGGAGCGCAAGTCGGCTGAATAATGAAGACGTCTTTACCACGAACGTTTTCATTGATCTCGGCTGTAATTTCGCCGTCGGAGAATTTACCGACAGAGATGTCACCGAGAGGGATATGCAGCTGACGTACGACACGCCGAGCCAGATCGGGGTTAGCGTTCCCCGTAAAGACCATCATCTTGGACACGCGCAGTACCTGAAGGCTGAGGGTAACCTGGATGAGTATAGGAAAATGGCAGGGGCGGCTGGATTCGAACCAACGCATGGCAGGATCAAAACCTGCTGCCTTACCGCTTGGCGACGCCCCTGTATCTGTTGCAACGATTACCCTGTAATCGGTTCCTTTAGAGCAGACTTCGCAGCTTGCGATGCAACATCGAAATGTTGCTTCCTTTTGCTACAAACCCTGTAAGGGTCTCTGTAAGAAGGGCCGAGACTTTATCAGCTTCAGCTTTGCTTGGGAAGCCCCCAAACACACAACTTCCAGTTCCGGTGAGTTTTGCTTCGGTAAATTTACCTAACAAATTCAAAGCGTTACGTACCTCTGGATAACGCCTTGTTACCACCGGCAAGCAGTCATTACGACTGTTTCCCTTGGGAACGGGGCGCACTTTAATGGGAGGAGTGTTACGTGTCAACAACGGATCTGAAAAAATTTCTGCCGTACTTACAGAGACTTGCGGTACCAGCACGACATACCACGGTTCTTCGGGGTCAACCGGCGTCAGTTTCTCTCCCACACCCTCCGCAAAAGCCGCGTGGCCACGCACGAAAACCGGGACATCGGCGCCCAGGGTCAGGCCCAGAGTGGCGAGTCGATCGGCGTCCCAGCCCAGTTGCCAGAGATGATTCAGACCGAGCAGGGTTGTCGCGGCATTCGAACTTCCGCCGCCGATCCCGCCGCCCATGGGCAGGATCTTGTCGATCCAGATATCGATACCGAGCGCGCAGCCGGATTGCGCCTGAAGTTTTTTGGCGGCTTTTACGATCAAATTGCTGTCGTGGGGGACGCCTTCGAACTCGGTATGCAGACGAATGACGCCGTCATCGCGCACGGCGAAAGTGATTTCGTCGCCGTAATCGAGAAACTGAAAAAGCGTCTGCAGCTCATGGTAGCCATCTTCACGGCGACCGAGAATGTGCAGCATCAAGTTGAGTTTGGCCGGGGAGGGCAACGTCAGGCGGTTGGCGTCCATGTCACATCCCCAGTTTGCGCGGTTGCCAGGCTTTGATCACCAGCGTGACATCAAGGTCAGTGCCATGGAGCTTGATTCGCTCGGGCAACCAGTAACCGTTTTGCTCGGTATACGCGGTGTATTCGACCTGCCAGCCGTCCTGTTCGAGCGTGGCCAGGCGACTGTCGCCATCGAGCGTCAAACGGCTTTTGCTATCTGGTGCCGGGAGCCCGCGGACCCACCAGGTCAGATTGGAAACGGGGAGTTTCCAGCCCAACTGCTCTTCAAGCAGCGCATCCGGAGACGGTGCTTCGTAGCGTCCCTGGTTGGCGACTTCCAGGGACACCTTGCCGGGCCGGCCGGTCAAGCGTGCGGCGCCGCGGCCAAGGGGGCCGGAGAGGCGAATGTCGTAGTAATCCTGGCGCTGCAACCAGAACAGCGTGCCGCTGCCCGAATCCTTTGGCGCTCGAATGCCGATCTTGCCGTCGATCTGCCAGCCGTCGAGGTTGGTGAGCTGCTGTTTGTGTTCGCGCCATTGGGCGGGGTTGCCCTGGCCTTCGAGCGATTCACGGGCGCCAAAACCCGCGCAACCGGCGAGCAGGGCGATGAAACTGAAAACAATGAGGTGGCGCAAAAACATAATCTTATAGAGTCTCTGATCCGGTCAGGCGCTTGACGGTACTGCGCAGGGTAGGGCTGTCAGGTTGTTCCTTGAGGAACTTGCCCCAGATTTGTCTGGCTTCGCGTTGCTTGCCATTGGCCCACAGGACTTCGCCCAGGTGAGCGGCGACTTCCTGGTCGGGAAAACGCTCCAGCGCCTGGCGCAGCAGGCGTTCCGCTTCGTCCAGATTGCCCATGCGGAAATTCACCCAGCCGAGGCTGTCCAGTACCGCCGGGTCTTCCGGATTGATCTGGTGAGCCTGTTCGATCAGGGCCTTGGCCTCGGCATAACGCGTCGTCCGGTCCGAGAGGGTGTAGCCGAGGGCGTTCAGTGCCATTGCATTGTCAGGGTCGCGTTTTATGATCGTTCGCAGGTCTTTTTCCATCTGCGCCAGGTCATTACGCTTTTCCGCCAGCATGGCCCGGGTGTAAAGCAGGTTGAGATCGTCCGGGTATTGCTGCAGGGCTTTTTCCAGGACATTCCAGGCTTTGTCGCCCTGTTTGTTGGCAGACAGGGCTTCGGCTTCAATCAGGTACAGCTGGATCGCGTAGTCAGGTTGTTCGTCACGTTCGGCCGCGAGTTTGCGCTGGGCTTCGGCGGTCTTGCCGTTGTTCATCAGGATATCGGCCTGACGCAGTTGTGCCGGCAGGTAGTCGTTACCCGGACCGACCTGGCCGTACTCGATCAACGCGCCTTGCGGATCGTTGCGCTCTTCGGCGATGCGCCCCAGGTTCAGGTGGGCCGAATCGACATGGCTTTCGCGGGCGATCAGGTCCTCCAGATAGCCTTTGGCTTCATTCCAGGCCTTGGCTTCCAGGCAGACCAGCGCCAGGGAATAACGCAGTTCGTCGTCTTCCGGGTATTGCTGGACCAGGCTTGAGAATTCGGCCTTGGCGTCGCCCATGCGGTCCTGTTCAACCAGCATGCGCGCGTAGGTCAGGCGCAGGCGCTTGTCGTCCGGGTATTTCTTGATGCTTTTTTGCAGTAGCGGCAGGGCTTCATCGCCACGATCAAGGGTTTGCAGCAGGCGCGCGCGAAGCAGGATCGGAGCGATTTCGCCGTCGTCCGGGGGATTGTCTTCCAGCAGTTTCAGCGCGCCTCGGGAATCCCCATCCTGTTGCAGCAACAAGGCTTTGCCGAAAATCAGCTGGCCATTGTTCGGATGGCGCTGCAGCAAGCGGTCGAAACTCTTCATCAAGCCGTTGCGTGTGTCTTGATCGGTGTCAGCCGCGGACAGGGCGAGGAAGTCGAAATGGGTGTCGCCCTTGCCTTGCAGGACTTTTTCCATATAGGCCATGGAGTCGTCATAGCGTCCGGCGCGCGCCAATTGCACGGCTGCGGCCCGTTGCGCCTCGAGGTCGTCCGGAGCGTTTTTCGCCCAGATCAGCGCGGTGTCCAGGGCTGCCTGATCGGCGCCCAGGTATTCGGCGATGCGGAATGCCCGTTCGGAGATGCCCGGATCCTGGGTATTGATGGCCTGGGTCACATAGTTATCCAGGGCAATGTCGAAACGATTGCGCTGGCCAGCCAGTTCGGCGCTCAACAGGCTGAAGATGGTGTCTTCACTGAATGAGCTGTAAACCTTGGGCTTTTCAGGTGCCGGGGTGCTGTCTTCGGCCGGCGGCGTACCGTCCGACGACCTCGGCATCAAAGCCTGGCAGCCGCTGAGGAAGACAAAAGCGAGAAGCAACGCGGAAGATCTATTCATATAGGAAGAGGACGACTAACCTGCGGTCGGATCATCATGACACAAGCCTTCGGCCAAACATAACCGGCCGGCCATTTTCCGGTTTATAGCCCCCTCTGTAGGAGCTGGCTTGCCAGCGATGAATTCAAAGGCGCCGCGTTTAACCGGTAAGAACGCATCATCGTTAACGGGCATCGCTGGCAAGCCAGCTCCTACAGGGCAGAGTGTAAACGAGAACCGCTCGCAAACCCGGGTGTCGCCTACCGAGCCAATAGATATCGAGTAGTTGTTCTGAATCTGACGAAGTAGGACAATTGCCGGCTTCACGTCACCATCAGCGACTTTGAATGGCCTTCCTCGCACTCGGTATTAACCACAAGACTGCTTCAGTAGACGTCCGCGAGCGCGTGGCCTTTACCCCTGAGCAGCTGGTTGAGGCCCTGCAGCAGCTCTGCCGACTCACCGACAGCCGCGAAGCTGCGATCCTCTCCACCTGCAATCGCAGTGAACTCTATATAGAACAGGATCACCTGTCGGCGGATATCGTGCTGCGCTGGCTGGCCGAATATCATCATTTGAGCCTCGATGAACTGCGCGCGAGCAGTTATGTGCATGAAGACGATGCGGCAGTTCGTCACATGATGCGCGTCGCTTCAGGGCTCGATTCGCTGGTGTTGGGTGAGCCACAGATTCTCGGCCAGATGAAGTCGGCCTACGCCGTGGCTCGCGAGGCGGGCACCATCGGTCCATTGCTCGGGCGGCTGTTCCAGGCCACGTTCAACGCGGCCAAGCAAGTGCGCACCGACACCGCCATCGGCGAGAACCCGGTGTCCGTGGCGTTTGCCGCGGTCAGCCTGGCAAAACAGATTTTCAGCGACCTGCAACGCAGTCAGGCCTTGTTGATCGGCGCCGGTGAGACCATCACCCTGGTCGCCCGTCACCTGCATGATTTGGGGGTCAAGCGCATCGTGGTGGCCAATCGCACGCTGGAGCGCGCGAGCACCCTGGCCGAACAGTTCGGCGCTCACGCGGTGCTGCTGTCGGATATTCCGGCCGAACTGGTGCGCAGTGACATCGTCATCAGTTCCACCGCCAGCCAATTGCCGATCCTCGGCAAGGGCGCCGTGGAAAGTGCCCTGAAGCTGCGCAAGCACAAGCCGATTTTCATGGTGGATATCGCCGTTCCGCGGGATATCGAGCCCGAAGTCGGTGAGTTGGACGACGTTTACCTGTATAGCGTTGACGATCTCCACGAAGTGGTCGCCGAGAACCTCAAGAGCCGTCAGGGCGCCGCACAAGCAGCGGAAGAGATGGTCTCGATCGGTGCCGAGGATTTCATGGTCCGCCTGCGCGAACTGGCGGCAGTGGACGTGCTCAAGGCCTATCGTCAACAAAGCGAGCGTTTGCGCGACGAAGAATTGCAAAAAGCCCAGCGCATGCTGGCCAACGGCGGCAGCGCCGAAGAAGTGCTGGTGCAACTGGCCCGTGGTTTGACCAACAAACTGTTGCACGCACCGAGCGTGCAGTTGAAAAAGCTCTCTGCCGAAGGTCGCCTCGATGCGCTGGCGATGGCCCAGGAACTCTTTGCCCTCAATGAGGGCTCATCGGAAAGCTTTTCGGATAAGAAACCGCAATGAAAGCGTCACTGCTCAATAAGCTGGACATCCTCCAGGACCGTTTCGAGGAATTGACCGCCTTGCTTGGCGATGGCGAGGTCATTTCCGATCAAAACAAATTCCGCACCTATTCCAAGGAGTACGCGGAAGTCGAGCCGATTGTCGACACCTATAAACAGTTGCTCAAGGTCCAGGGCGACCTCGAAGGCGCCCAGGCCTTGCTCAAGGACAGCGACCCGGACATGCGTGAAATGGCCGTGGAAGAAGTCCGCGAAGCCAAGGAACGCCTGGTCGAACTGGAAGCCAGCCTGCAACGCATGCTGCTGCCCAAGGACCCGAACGACGGACGCAACGTGTTCCTCGAAATCCGCGCCGGCACCGGTGGTGACGAGGCGGCGATCTTCTCCGGCGACCTGTTCCGCATGTATTCGCGTTACGCCGAGCGTCGTGGCTGGCGGGTGGAGATCCTTTCGGAAAACGAGGGTGAACACGGTGGCTATAAAGAAGTCATCGCTCGGGTCGAAGGTGACAATGTCTACGGCAAGTTGAAATTCGAATCCGGTGCCCACCGCGTACAGCGGGTGCCGGCGACAGAATCCCAAGGGCGTATCCACACCTCGGCCTGTACCGTGGCGGTATTGCCCGAGCCGGACGAGCAGGAAGCGATCGAAATCAACCCGGCGGACTTGCGGATCGACACCTACCGTTCCTCCGGTGCCGGCGGCCAGCACGTCAACAAGACTGACTCGGCGATCCGTATCACCCACTTGCCGTCCGGAATCGTGGTCGAGTGTCAGGAAGAACGTTCGCAGCACAAGAACCGTGCGCGGGCGATGTCCTGGTTGTCGGCCAAGCTCAACGACCAGCAAACCAGCGCTGCCGCCAATGCCATCGCCAGCGAGCGCAAGCTGCTGGTCGGCTCCGGTGATCGCTCCGAGCGCATCCGTACCTACAACTTTGCCCAGGGACGGGTGACCGATCACCGGGTCAACCTGACGCTGTACTCCCTCGACGAAATCCTCGCCGGTGGTGTCGATGCGGTGATCGAGCCGCTGCTGGCCGAATACCAGGCCGATCAATTGGCAGCGATAGGTGAGTAAATGACGATCATTGCCAGTTTGTTGCGCGCCGCCGATTTGCCCGACTCGCCCACGGCGCGCCTGGATGCCGAATTGTTGCTGGCGGCGGCGTTGGGCAAGTCCCGCAGCTTTTTGCACACCTGGCCGGAGCGCATCGTCCCGAGCGAAGCGGCGTTGACGTTCGCCGAGTATTTGCAGCGTCGTCGCAGCGGTGAACCGGTGGCCTACATTCTCGGTCAGCAAGGTTTCTGGAAGCTCGACCTGGAAGTGGCGCCACACACGTTGATCCCGCGCCCCGACACCGAGTTGCTGGTGGAAACCGCACTCGAACTGTTGCCGGCCACACCCGCAAAGGTGCTGGACCTTGGCACCGGCAGTGGCGCCATCGCCCTCGCTTTGGCCAGCGAACGTCCGGCGTGGAAGGTCACTGCGGTGGACCGTGTGCTCGAAGCCGTGGCCCTGGCCGAGCGCAATCGCCAACGCCTGCATTTGAACAACGCCACCGTGCTGAGCAGTCACTGGTTCAGCGCTCTGCAAAGCCAGCGCTTTGAACTGATCATCAGCAATCCGCCCTACATCGCAGCAACCGATCCGCACCTGGTGGAAGGCGATGTGCGCTTCGAGCCTGCCAGTGCATTGGTAGCCGGTATCGACGGGCTCGACGATCTGCGCTTGATCGTCGCCCAGGCACCGGATCATCTGGAAGCCGGTGGCTGGTTGATGCTTGAACACGGTTACGATCAAGCCGAGGCCGTGCGCGATCTGCTGCTGACCCGTGGTTTTGAAGATGTCCACAGCCGCACGGATCTGGGCGGTCACCAACGCATCAGTCTGGGGCGCCTGCCATGCTGAATGATCAGGAATTGCTGCGCTATAGCCGCCAGATTCTGTTGCACCACGTCGACATCGACGGGCAACTGCGTTTGAAGCAAAGCCGCGTGCTGATCGTCGGTCTTGGCGGTCTCGGTGCGCCGGTGGCGCTGTACCTCGCGGCGGCGGGTATCGGCGAGTTGCATCTGGCAGACTTTGATACGGTCGATTTGACCAACCTGCAACGCCAGATTATTCACGACACCGACAGCGTCGGCATGAGCAAGGTCGATTCGGCGATCAAGCGCCTGACGGCCATCAATCCCGAGATTCAGCTTGTCGCCCATCGCGCAGCACTGGACGAAGACTCCCTGGCTGCTGCCGTGGCCGGGGTGGATCTGGTCCTCGACTGCTCCGACAATTTTGCCACCCGTGAAGCGGTCAATGCCGCTTGCGTAGAGGCCGCAAAGCCGTTGGTCAGCGGCGCGGCGATTCGTCTCGAAGGGCAGTTATCGGTCTTTGACCCGCGCCGTCCGGAGAGCCCGTGCTACCACTGTTTATACGGGCACGGCAGTGAAGCCGAGTTGACCTGCAGCGAGGCCGGTGTAGTCGGTCCGTTGGTGGGGCTGGTTGGCAGCTTGCAGGCACTCGAAGCGCTGAAGCTGTTGGCGGGATTTGGCGAACCCCTGGTCGGACGCCTGTTGTTGGTCGATGCATTGGGCTCGCGCTTCCGTGAGTTGCGGGTCAAGCGTGATCCGGGTTGCAGCGTCTGTGGGTCGAAGCATGCGTGAAGCGCCGATTGGCGTGTTCGACTCCGGTGTCGGTGGGTTATCGGTGCTGGCCGAGATCCGGCGTTTATTGCCCAACGAATCTCTTTTATACGTCGCCGATTGCGGGAATATTCCCTACGGCGAGAAGACTCCGGGATTTATCCAACAGCGTTGCAGTGTCATGGCCGAGTTTTTTCAACAACAGGGCGCCAAGGCCTTGGTGCTGGCCTGCAATACAGCAACCGTCGCCGGCGTTGCAGACCTGCGGCACGATTACCCCGAATGGCCCATCGTCGGCATGGAGCCCGCGGTCAAACCGGCAGCGGCCGCTACCCGCAGTGGCGTGGTTGGGGTGCTGGCCACGACCGGCACCTTGCAGAGTGCCAAGTTCGCGGCGTTACTCGACCGCTTCGCCACCGATGTGCGGGTGATTACCCAGCCATGCCCCGGGTTGGTGGAGTTGATCGAGGGGGGCGATCTGCACAGTCCCGCCCTGCGCCAGCTACTGGAAAGTTACGTTGGGCCGCTGCTTGGTGCTGGCGCTGACACCATTATTCTCGGGTGCACCCATTACCCCTTCCTCAAGCCACTGCTCAAGCAGATGATCCC
Source organism: Pseudomonas izuensis (assembly GCF_009861505.1). Lineage (GTDB taxonomy): Bacteria > Pseudomonadota > Gammaproteobacteria > Pseudomonadales > Pseudomonadaceae > Aquipseudomonas > Aquipseudomonas izuensis. The sequence continues at coordinate 46,626 of NZ_WTFT01000050.1, forward strand.
TGACGACATCAGCCTGATCGACACTGGCGCTGCGGTCGCACGACAACTTCAACGTTTGCTGGCAGAGCGTGAACTGCTCGCCGAAGGACCTGCCTGTTCGGCGCAGTTCTGGACCAGTGCCGATCCGGAGCATTTCAGAAATATATTGCCGATTTTGTGGAATAACGCTGGCGTTGTGCGAAGCTTTGAAAGGTAATCAAATCCCGGGGGCGTTGTAACAATTGGGGTGAACTTCTGATAAATCGCCGACTTCTATCGCTGTGTACGTCGAGCAACAAAAATTCCAATTGAAATCGTTTGGAAAAGGAAGTTTCTAATGAAGCGACTATTTTGCTTGGCCGCGATTGCGGCCGCACTTTTGGGGCACAGCTTTACCGCACAGGCGGCAGGCGTGGAGTTCGGGATCGGCCAGACCAGCGATTCGACCATGACTTATCGACTGGGCATGCAATTCGATTGGGACAAGAGCTGGTGGCAGACAGACGTCGGTCGTTTGACCGGTTACTGGAGCGGCGCTTACACCTATTGGCAGGGTGATAAAACTTCCAGCGATCACAGCCTGTCCTTTTCGCCGGTGTTTGTTTACGAGTTCGCCGGCCAGAACGTCAAGCCGTACGTCGAGCTGGGCGTTGGCGTGGCGTTATTTTCCAGCACCGAAACCGAAAGCAACGATCTGGGCAGCGCATTTCAGTTCGAAGACCGCCTGGGTTTCGGCCTGCGCTTTGCGGGTGGACATGAAGTCGGAATTCGGGCGACGCACTATTCCAACGCGGGGATGACCACGCCTAACGACGGTACGGAAAGTTACGCGCTTCACTACACGATGCCGTTGTAATCAACACTGCTCGGCAAGTTGCCAATGCCCCCCCTGTAGGAGCGAGCTTGCTCGCGATGTTGGACTTGAGATCGCTATCACGATCAAGCTCGCTCCTACAGGGGGAGAGGTGTTCTCGGGCTTAGCGATACGCCGTCGAAATACCCTGGCGCTCATCAATGCATTCCGGCGCGCCCATCTCGAACTCCCGGCAAATCAATGGGCGTTTTTCATAGATGGTGCACATCATCGTGTCGCGATCCAGCGCGGCACACCAGCCATCATCCAGGCGTAACATGACTTCCCCGCCCCAATCATCGGTATCGATATACCGTTCGGGCACGCCTGTGTCGGTGATCAACATGACTTCGAGCTGGCAGCAGCAGGCGGCACAGGTCGAGCACGTGACGGCGGTCTCGGCGATTTGCAGATGGGGGATGGTTTTCATGGCGCGCAGTGTAAGGCAGTCGCCCGGTGCTGTGTAAAAGCCCGGACGGACGCTTTACCCCAATTGCCAGGTTCGAATCGATCGCTCGTCATCGTCATGCGCCTGGTCAATCCATGTTCGGTGGACTGCTGCGCACTATGGGCTTGCCGATTGCCAACTTTACCTGGTCGGGCATTTGCGAGAGCGGCCATAAGGCAGCCATGAACAGCCCCGAAAAGGCGATTTCCAGCGGACGCTCATTGAGCTTGGCAAAAATGTGCCGTGCGGCTTTATCAGCCGGCCAACTGAGCGGCATCTTGAAATCGCTTTCCTCCATCAATGGCGTGTTGACGAACCCCGGGCCGACGACGGTAACTTCGATACCGTCTGGTGCCAGTGCAATGCGCTGGGACTCGAAAAGACTTCGCATCCCGGCCTTCGAGGTGCCATAGGCTTCAGCCCGGGGCAGTGGCAGGTAGGTCACCGAACTGGCCATGCCAACCAGATGCGGGGCGATGCCGGCCCGCAAGAGCGGCAAGGCGGCGTCGATGCAGTAGCTGCTGGCGAGCAGGTTGGTGCGCACCACGTGCTCGATGATCGAGGCGTCGAACTGCTTGGCATCCACGTATTCACAGGTGCCGGCATTCAGGATCAAGGTGTCCAGAGAGCCCCATTGCTCGGCTATCTGTTCACCGATTTCGCGCACGGTCTGACTGTTGGTCAGGTCACCGGCCACCACCAGTACCTGACCCGGGTAGCGCTGCGACAAGATTTTCAGCGGCGCCACCGAGCGTGAACTCACGGCGAGGTGGGCTCCGGTTTTCAGTATTTCTTCAGCCAAAGCCGCGCCAATGCCACTGCCGGCACCTGTCAGCCAATATCGTCGTGGAGGCGTAAGGCTCATTCCATTCTCCCTTTCAGCCAGAAATTCGTCCGGCTCAGCCAACTACTCATGGTCGCCCTCGGCGCTTTGCCGCGGTCGCAGGTTCTTGAACGCGGCGAGGGCCCGTGCACGTGAAGTGTGCAGGTCGACAATCGGGGACGGATAATCCGCCACGCCGAACAGCCCACCGAGACTCGCCGGGTTGTGCACTTCTTTTTTATTCAGGCCTGCCAATTCCGGCAACCAGTGTTTGATGAACACGCCCTCGGCGTCGAATTTTTCCGACTGGCTCAGCGGATTGAAAATCCGGAAGTAGGGCGCTGAGTCCGTTCCGGTGGATGAACTCCATTGCCAGCCGCCATTGTTTGCTGCCAGGTCGCCATCGATCAGGTGGCGCATGAAAAAACGCTCGCCTTCGCGCCAGTCGATCAACAGGTTTTTGCTCAAAAACATTGCAACAACCATGCGCAAGCGGTTGTGCATCCAGCCGGTTTCCAACAGTTGACGCATGGCGGCGTCGATGATCGGCAAACCGGTGCGGGCCTGTTGCCAGGCGGCGAGTTCGTCGGGTGCATCGCGCCAGGCCAGTGCTTCGGTTTCCGCACGGAAAGCGCGGTGGCGGCAAACCCTCGGGTAGCCCACCAGGATGTGTTTATAGAACTCGCGCCACAGCAGTTCATTGATCCAGGTCACGGCGCCGACCTTGCCACTGTCGAATTCCCCCTGATTGCTTTGCAGCGCAGCGTGCAGGCATTGGCGAGGGGAAATCACCCCGGCTGCGAGGTAGGCCGAAAGTTGGCTGGTTCCGGGTTTCGCCGGGAAGTCCCGTTCGCCTTGGTAATAATCGATTTGTACATCGGTGAAGGTGTCGAGGCGGCGCCGTGCTTCGGCTTCTCCGGCCGGCCACAGTGCGCGCAAATGCCCGGTGGGTGGGGCGAAGCCCTCGATGTGGGTCGGGATCTCGTCGCTGGCGATGCCCAATGGCGCTTGCGCCATGGGGGTGCTGACCAGGCGGGGCAACGAACGGTAAAGGCGTTCATGACAGACCTTGCGGAACTGACTGAAGACCTGGAAATACATGCCGGTTTTGGTCAGTACGCTTCCAGGCTTGAACAGCAACTGATCCAGGTAACTATGAACCTCGATTCCCTTGGCCTTCAATGTTTCGGCCACCGCTGCATCCCGGCGGGTTTCATGAATGCCGTATTCCTCATTGAGGTGCATGGCGTTGATGTTCAGCCGTTGGCAAATATCCAGTAGCACATTGGGCGCATCATCCCAGCGCGGAGCATGGCGGACCAGCAGGGGAATGTTCAGTTCGCCCAGTGCCTGTTTCAGTTCATGAAGGTTGCGCAGCCAGAAGTCCACCTTGCACGGCGCATCATCGTGTTCCAGCCATTGCCGCGGGCTCAACAAATACACCGCCACACTCGGGCCAGCCGCCATGGCGGCGCAGAGGGCGGTGTTGTCGTTTACGCGCAAGTCACTGCGCAGCCAGATCAATTGCATATTGATGCCCATTAAATCAGCCCGCGCTGAACGAGTGCCTGGTGTGCCAACAGCGGATCTTCGGCCAGGTACAAATCAGCGATGACGAAGGTTCTTGCGGACAACTCGGCGTTGTGAATGCGCACCGCTGGCCCGACCATCATTTTTGGGCAACTGACGCCGTTCAAAAGTTTCGTCAGCTGCGAAAGGTTTATGGCGTTGCTGGAATACAGCAGTACGCCCCGGGGTTGCAGATAATCGACCGCCAGCGCCAGTTCGCCGGCAGGCAGCGGCCAGTCGAACACGTGCACCGGACAATCGGCACTGCTGATCAGCCACGCGGTAAGCCACAGATAAGGTTCCAGTGGCACGTCCGAGTGATTGATCAACAGCAGTGGCGCGGTGTGCAGCTGACGGTTGTTATGGTAGATGCGCGCGCCGAATTTGCTGCGTAGCCAGGAATAAAAAAACACTCGCTCCATGTGTGCACCGAATTGGCCCTGCCAGCGTAGCTCCAGTTCAGTCAACAATGGCATTAGCAGTTGCTCGCACAAGGTCCGTGGCGGGTACAGCGCCATGGCCTGATTGACAGTGTCGTCCAGCGTGCGCTCGTTCAGTAATGCGACCGCCTGAAGCAGTCTCTGGCATAGCGGTTGCCAGTCGTTTTCCACCGGTTCGCTAAAGGCCTGCGGGGTTTCGAGCAATTGTTTGATCTGGCTGACGGCAACACCGCGGTTCAGCCAGGTGAGGATCGTCAGGATTCGTTGCACATGCTCGGCCGAGAACAGTCGATGCCCCTTGGGCGTGCGTTGCGGCACGATAAGGCCATAGCGCCGTTCCCAGGCGCGCAACGTAATGGCATTGACGCCGGTCTGCCGGGCCACTTCGCGAATCGGCAGCCAGCCCTCGTCAAGGGCTTTGCTGAAGTCCGTGCCGAGTCCTTCGCTGGCGCTGCTGTCGAGATGGGCTTTCATCAGATGGCGTTTCGCAAGCTGAGATTTTCCGGGTGCGGTTGCAGGTAAACCTGTTGCGCAATGTAAGGGTGGGGGTGCTGGCGAAAGTGATGCTTGAGCAACGTCAGTGGCACCACCAGAGGCACGATGCCGTGGCGATACTGGCCGATAACCTGTTGCACTTCCTGCTTGTCTTCGGCGCTGATCGCCTGTTTGAGATAACCACTGAGGTGCTGCAAGACGTTGGTATGGGTGCGGCGCGTGGCGCATTTTTTCAGGGCGGTCATCAGTTCACGAAAATAACGCGGGCCGAGTTCCCTGGGATCGGTGCGGCCCATATTGCCCAGCAGGGTGCCCAGGGTTTTGTATTGCACCGGGTTGTGAGCCATCAGCAGGTACTTGTAGCGCGAATGAAAATCCGTCAGGCCGCGCCGGCTCAGGCCTTCTTGCAGCAGTTGTTGCCAGGCGCTGTAGACGAATACGCGGGCGAGAAAGTTTTCCCGCAGCACCGGGTCATGGAGCCGACCGTCTTCTTCCACGGGCAAATCAGGGTGCAAGGCGCAGAACGCCCGGGCATAAATGCCCTGGCCGCCGCCGTCCACTGGTGCGCCGTTGGCGTGGTAGACCTTGACGCGCTCCAGGCCACAGGACGGAGACTTCTGCATAAAAATGTAGCCACAGATATCGACCAGATCCGCCGCCATCTGCTGGCCATACTCGGTCAGTGGCCGGGTGACGTCGAGCTGGTGATTGACCGTGCCGACGGCTTGGGGCTGATCCGGATCGCCAACCAGCCGGATCGGTTCGCGAGGAATGCCCAGGCCAATGGCGACTTCCGGGCAGACCGGCAGGAAATCGAAGTACTCGGCAAGAACGAGGCTGCACAGTCGTGATGCCTTGTGCCCGCCGTTGTAGCGCACCTGCTCACCCATCAGGCAAGCGCTGATGGCGATTTTCGGTTTGGTGGCGAGCGGAAGCATCGGAGCACCTCGAATCGGAACCTGTACAAAAATTAAAATCTGTACAACATGGGTTCATCTTAGATCCAAAGGTGTACAAGTCAATTTTTTTGTATAGGACTTATCGGTAGAGCGGAACAGAATCCTGCGGGTGGGCTGCTGCCCAATTCGACAGCAGCAATTTTGCTCGGATGGATGCGATTCACTGCAAGTGTGCATGCAGGCGGCGGGCGGCTTCCTGACCGCTGAGCCAAGCCCCTTCGACACGTCCGGACAGGCACCAGTCGCCACAGGCATACAGCCCCAGGTCGGCATCGGCCAGCGTGCCCCATTCATGACTGCTGTTCGGGCGGGCATAGAGCCAGCGGTGGGCGAGGCTGAAGCTCGGCGCGGGCATGGAATCGTGCAACAGTTCGGCGAAGGCACCGTGCAATTGCTCGATGACCGCTTCCTTGGGCAAGTCGATGTGCTGCCGGCTCCAGGCGCTGGTGGCGTGCAATACCCAGGTGTCGAGCGTGTTGTCGCGCCCCGGTTTACTGCGGTTGCGTGCCAGCCAGTCCAGCGGACTGTCTTGCACGAAGCAGCCTTCCATGGGCGTATCCAGTGGGGTTTCGAAACCCAGTGCGACCGCCCAGGTAGGGTCCATTTTCACGCCGGCGGCGGCACCGGCGAGCTTCGGTGCAGAAGCCAATAATGCGGTTGCTTGCGGCGCCGGTGTGGCAATCACCACGTGACTGAATGGCCCATGGGTGAAGCCTTCGGCGTCCTGCAGGTGCCAGTGCTCTTCACCGCGATAGACCTCGGTGATCCGGCAGGCGAAATGCACTTCGAGGTCGCCGATCAAGGCGCGGGTAATGGCACTCATGCGAGGCGTGCCCACCCAGCGCGTCTGCTCGTCCGGCGACATGCTGAGCTGGCCGCCATGGTAGGTGTACAACTGCGGGGTCCATTCGGCGACCCAGCCGTTGGCTTGCCAGCGCTGGACTTCGGTGACGAAGCGGCGGTCGCGGGCCGTGAAATATTGCGCGCCCATGTCCAAGGCACCCGCATCGCTGCGTTTGCTCGACATGCGTCCGCCACTGCCGCGGCTTTTATCGAAAAGTTGCACGACATGCCCCGCATCTGTCAGGGCTTGTGCGGCTGAGAGTCCGGCAATGCCGGTGCCGATGATTGCGATAGGTACAGTCATAAGGGCCTCGTTTACCTTTCTGTACAGACTACGCCGGGGTTGAAACCTGTACAATATTGTTTTTTGGTACAACTTTTAGCGTTCTTGTTCCGACAGCTTGGCCTATTGTTAAACACAGAGCCTGCCCGATATCAAAGATCCCTTGCTTATAAAAATAGACTAGTGATCAGGGTAAAACGCCACGCGAGGAAGAAGTCATGCACATATTGCTGACCGGCGGTACTGGTTTGATAGGACGTCAGCTCTGCCGGCACTGGTTGAGTCAGGGGCATCGCCTGACGGTCTGGAGCCGGACACCTGCAAAAGTCGCCAAAGTCTGCGGTGCTCAAGTGCGTGGTATCGCTCGTCTCGAAGACGTGGGACAGGAGCCCGTCGATGCCATCGTCAATCTCGCCGGTGCACCGATCGCCGATCGCCCCTGGACCTCCAGACGCAAAGCACTGCTCTGGAGCAGTCGCATCACCCTGACTGAAACCCTGCTCGCCTGGCTCGAAAGTCGCGAGCAGAAACCGCAGGTCATGATTTCCGGTTCTGCGGTCGGTTGGTACGGTGACGGCGGCGAGCGCGAGCTGACCGAAGACTCGCCACCGGTTATCGATGATTTTGCCAGCCAGTTGTGCATCGCCTGGGAGGAAACCGCCCAACGCGCTGAAGCCCTGGGCATTCGGGTGATACTCATCCGTACCGGGCTGGTGTTGTCTGCCGAGGGCGGCTTTTTGTCGCGGCTATTGCTGCCGTTCAAATGTGGGCTGGGCGGGCCTATCGGCAATGGCCGGCAGTGGATGCCGTGGATCCATATCAACGATCAAATCACCCTGATTGATTTTCTTCTGCATCGCAATGAAGCCAGCGGTCCATATAATGCCTGCGCGCCGAAGCCGGTGCGCAATCGCGACTTTGCCAAAACGTTGGGCAGCGTGTTGCACCGCCCGGCGTTCATGCCGATGCCGGCACTGGTGTTGAAGGTCGGCCTGGGCGAATTGTCATTGTTGCTGCTGGGTGGCCAGCGGGCCATGCCGGCTCGTTTGCTTGATGCGGGTTTCACTTTCCAGTTCACTGATTTGCGCGCGGCCCTGGACGATTTGTCCGGCCGCCTCTGAAATAGGACGTTGCATGACCGATCACGCGTTGCTTCTGGTCAACCTGGGCTCACCTGCTTCCACCTCGGTGGCGGATGTGCGCAGTTACCTCAATCAGTTTCTGATGGACCCGTATGTGATCGACCTGCCATGGCCGGTGCGGCGTCTGTTGGTGTCTTTGATTCTGATCAAGCGCCCTGAACAGTCGGCCCATGCCTATGCCTCGATCTGGTGGGAGGAGGGCTCGCCCCTGGTGGTGCTCAGTCGACGCCTGCAACAGGCCATGACTTCCCGATGGCATCACGGCCCGGTGGAGCTGGCGATGCGTTACGGCCAACCATCCATTGAGTCGGCACTGCTGCGCCTGGTAGCCCAGGGCTACAAGCGGATCACCCTGGCGCCGCTTTATCCACAATTCGCCGACAGCACGACGACGACGGTGATTGAAGAAGCCAGGCGCGTACTGCGCGAAAAGAAACTCGACGTCCAGCTGTCGGTGCTCCAGCCTTTTTACGATCAGCCGGAATACCTCGATGCCCTGGTAGCGACGGCCAAACCCTACCTGCAACAGGATTACGATCACTTGTTGCTGAGCTTCCACGGACTGCCGGAACGGCATTTGAAGAAACTCAACCCCGGCCACAGCTTCGAAGGCGGCGGCGATTGCTGCGCCGATGCGCCACCGGAAGTCGTGGCGACCTGTTATCGCGGTCAGTGCCTGCGTACCGCAAAGGAGTTTGCCAAGCGCATGGGCTTGCCGGATGGCAAGTGGTCGGTGTCGTTCCAGTCGCGTCTGGGCCGCGCCAAATGGATAGAACCCTACACCGAGGCACGCCTCGATGAACTGGCCAAAAGCGGGGTGAAGAAAGTATTGGTGATGTGCCCGGCATTCGTTGCCGATTGCATCGAGACACTGGAAGAGATTGGTGATCGCGGGCTGGAGCAGTTCCGCGAAGCGGGGGGCGAGGAACTGGTGCTGGTGCCGTGCCTTAACGATGATCCGCAGTGGGTGCGGGCGTTGAGCACTTTATGTGAAAGGGCACCGTTGGCCCTTTAAAAGCATCGCGGGCAAGTCGAATCGTCGCACCGCTTGCTCCCACAGGTCTCGCGTCGTTCCACAATGGTGAGATCGACACGAGCCTGTGGGAGCAAGCGGTGCGACGATTCGACTTGCCCGCGATGGCGTCTTGGAGACCGGCTTAGATCAGCGGCTCTTCCGCCTTCTTGTGCTTCCAGCTGTCATTGCCCGGCAGGATCAGGTTCAGCGCAATCGCTACCACTGCGCACAGCGCGATACCTTTGAGGCCGAAGTCATCGGGGCCGGTGCCGGTACCGACGAGTACACCGCCAATCCCGAACACCAGGGTCACCGATACGATCACCAGATTGCGCGCTTCACCCAGATCGATCTTGTGGCGAATCAGCGTGTTCATGCCGACTGCCGCGATCGAACCGAACAACAGGCAGAGAATCCCGCCCATCACCGGCACCGGAATGCTTTGCAGCAGCGCGCCGAACTTGCCGATAAACGCCAGGCTGATGGCGAAAATCGCCGCCCAGGTCATGATTTTCGGGTTGTAGTTTTTGGTCAGCATCACCGCGCCGGTCACTTCGGCGTAGGTGGTGTTGGGCGGGCCACCGAACAGGCCGGCTGCGGTCGTGGCAATACCATCGCCCAGCAAGGTGCGGTGCAGGCCGGGTTTCTTCAGGTAATCGCGACCGGTCACGCTACCCACGGCAATCACGCCGCCGATGTGCTCGATGGCTGGCGCCAGCGCCACCGGAACGATGAACAGAATCGCCTGCCAGTTGAATTCCGGCGCAGTGAAGTTCGGGATGGCGAACCAGGGGGCGGCGGCAATCTTCGCCGTGTCGACCACACCGAAGTAGAACGACATGCCAAAACCCACCAGCACGCCGGAAATGATCGGTACCAGGCGGAAAATGCCTTTACCGAACACGGCGACGATCAAAGTGGTCAGCAATGCCGGCATCGAGATCATCATCGCCGTCTGGTAGTGAATCAGCTCGGAGCCGTCGCCAGCCTTGCCCATCGCCATGTTGGCGGCAATCGGCGCCATGGCCAGGCCGATGGAAATAATCACCGGGCCGATCACCACCGGCGGCAGCAGACGGTCGATGAAACCGGTGCCTTTGATCTTCACCGCAAGGCCGAGGAAGGTGTAGACGAAGCCGGCCGCCATCACGCCGCCCATGGTCGCGGCCAGGCCGAACTGACCCTTGGCGAGAATGATCGGGGTGATGAAGGCGAAACTCGACGCCAGGAACACCGGCACCTGACGGCCGGTGACGATCTGGAACAGAATCGTCCCCAGACCTGCGGTGAACAGCGCCACGTTCGGGTCGAGGCCGGTAATCAGCGGCATCAACACCAGGGCGCCGAAGGCCACGAACAGCATCTGTGCGCCAGACAGCACCGTGCGCCAGAGCGGATCGTTGAACTCATCCTGCATGGTCACGCGTCCTTCTGCTTGGTGCCGAAGATCTTGTCACCGGCATCGCCCAGGCCCGGGATGATGTAACCGTGTTCGTTGAGTTTTTGATCGATGGAAGCGGTGTAGATGGTCACGTCCGGGTGAGCTTTCTCGACCACGGCAATACCTTCAGGCGCGGCGACCAGCACCATGGCGCGGATGTCCTTGCAGCCGGCTTTCTTCAACAGGTCGATGGTGGCGACCATCGAACCGCCGGTGGCGAGCATCGGGTCGATGATCATCGCCAGGCGTTCGTCGATTTCCGGCACCAGTTTTTCAAGGTAAGTGTGGGCTTCGAGGGTCTCCTCGTTGCGGGCCACGCCCACGGCGCTGACCTTGGCACCCGGGATCAGGCTGAGTACGCCTTCGAGCATGCCGATACCGGCACGCAGGATCGGCACGACAGTGATCTTCTTGCCGGCGATTTTTTCCACCGACACGGTGCCGCACCAACCTTCGATATCGTAGGTTTCCAACGGCAGGTCTTTGGTGGCTTCATAGGTCAGCAGGGCGCCGACTTCCTGAGCGAGCTCACGGAAATTCTTGGTGCTGATGTCTGCGCGGCGCATAAGGCCGAGTTTGTGGCGGATCAGCGGATGGCGGATCTCGAGGATGGGCATGGGGAAAGGCTCCGGCGGCGGGCAAAAAAACCGGCCTAGATTAATCTATCCGAGGGTGTTGTCCTATAGACATAGAGTACGTTAGTCCACAAACGCTTGATCTGGCCGTGCGGGATGCGTACCTTTGCCCGCTTTTCCGAAACCGACACCCCCCTGGAGAGCGCCATGTCCGCTGATCTCGAGCATATCCGTCAAATCATGCGAGAGGCTGACTGCCTGTACACCGAAGCTGAAGTCGAGGCGGCCATCGCCCGCGTCGGTGCACAAATCAACGATCAACTGGCGGACAGCAACCCGGTGGTGTTCTGTGTGATGAACGGCGGGTTGATTTTCTCCGGCAAACTGCTGACCCATCTGCACTTCCCGCTGGAAGCGTCCTACCTGCACGCCACCCGCTATCGCAACGAAACCAGTGGCGGCGAGCTGTTCTGGAAAGCCAAGCCGGAAGTGTCGTTCATCGACCGTGACGTGCTGATCATCGACGACATCCTCGATGAGGGTCACACCCTGGGCGCGATCATCGATTTCTGCAAGCACGCCGGCGCGCGCAAGGTGCACACCGCCGTGTTGATCGACAAAGACCATGACCGCAAGGCTCGCCCGGACCTGAAGGCCGACTTCGTCGGTTTGCCGTGCATCGATCGTTACATCTTCGGTTACGGCATGGACTACAAAGGCTACTGGCGCAACGCCAACGGGATCTTTGCCGTTAAAGGCATGTAATCCCAACGACCTATCCCCTGTGGGAGCAAAGCTTGCTCGCGATTGCGTCAGCACATTCACGATCAGTGAGTCAGACAGTCCGCCATCGCGAGCAAGCTATGCTCCCACAGCTCCCATGCTAGAGTGCTCGGCCCCGTTTCCGGAGCCTGTCATGAGCCTGTTGATTCGCAGCTGCGCCGCCCTGTTACTGACCCTCAGCCTGCCCTTGGCCGCCGCCCCGGCGCCAATGCACGCCCAGTTCCTGCCGCCGGATGACCTGACCCTGCGTGACGCGGAACCCGAGCAACAGCAATTGCTGCAAGTCACCGAGTATTCGGTGGTGGTCGGCAGTCAGCGACAGTCCAACCAGCAGCCGATCCCGGTCACTTCGCCGCTGTTGATCCGCCTCAAGGGCAAAGCCCTGAACAAGGGTGCGACGATCAATCAGGTGCTGGTCAATTTCGATGGCGAAAGCAAAAGCCTGAAAAAACCGGTCTACGACGACCAGAGCAAAACCCTGACGCTTTATTACCCGTTGGTTCAGTACCGGGTGGTGATCGACTTGTTGCGCAATGACACGGTGTATTGCCAGTTCCTCAGCTTCGCCAACGGCCATGTCTGGGCCGATCTGCACACCGGCAGCGTTCGTCCGCGTTGAGTGCCGGGCCTGCGCAGGGGTAAACTGCCTGCCCCGTGAAATGTCTGCGAGCTGGAGTCGGCAATGCGTAAAGATAAGAAACAAGTGATTGGTGACGAAATTGGCGACGAGCAGATCAAGTTGTTCCTCGATTTCGAACCGGTCGACGCCACTTCGCCTTCGTTGCACAAGCTGATCAAGGCCTATCGTGGCCTGCGTATCGACGATTTCGAGCGTTTCCTGACGTTCTTCGTCGAGGCCGGTTACGACCTGAGTGGCAAGGATGAGCACGGCAATGACTTCGTTGCCCTGATCCAGGATCAACGCAATGCGCCGGATTACATCGAGCTGATCCAGAAGGCTCGCGGTTAATCCCGTTTCTGTGGGAGCAAAGCTTGCTCGCGATGGCGTCCTTGAAATCGCCATCGCGAGCAAGCTTTGCTCCTACAGAAAGGCAAAAGAAACGCCCCGCCCTCAATGAGGGCGGGGCGTTTTTATTGGCGCTGGATCAAGCGTAGCTTTCGGTTTCGCTACTGGCTTCAACCAGTTCCAGTGCGACGTTGTTCTGCGCATTGATCTTGCGATACAGCGCAGCGTCGGTTTCCAGGACTTTCTCCCGAGCCGGGAAGATTTCCGCCAGTTTGGCGGCCCATTCGCCTTTGGCCTTGCCCGGGAAGCATTTTTCGATCAGTTCCAGCATGATCGAAACGGTCACCGACGCACCTGGCGACGCACCCAGCAGGGCGGCAAGGGAGCCGTCCTTGGCCGCGACCAATTCGGTACCGAACTGCAGGACGCCGCCTTTTTTCGGGTCTTTCTTGATGATCTGCACCCGTTGGCCGGCCACTTCCAGGCGCCAGTCTTCGGCTTTCGCTTGCGGGTAGAAGCGACGCAGGGATTCCAGGCGTTGCTCCATCGATTGCATCACTTCGCTGACCAGGTATTTGGTCAGGTCCATGTTGTTTTTCGCCACGGCCAGCATCGGGCCGATGTTGCCGGCGCGAACCGACATCGGCAGGTCCATGAAGGAGCCGTGCTTGAGGAACTTGGTGGTGAAGCCCGCATAGGGTCCGAACAGCAGGGATTTCTTGCCGTCGACGACGCGGGTGTCCAGGTGCGGTACGGACATCGGTGGCGAACCGACGGCAGCCTGGCTGTACACCTTGGCCTGGTGATGCTTGACCACTTCCGGGTTGTCGCAACGCAGCCACTGACCACTGATCGGGAAGCCGCCGAAGCCTTTGCTCTCCTCGATGCCCGAAGCCTGCAGCAGCGGCAAAGCCGCGCCGCCAGCGCCGAGGAAGACGAATTTGGCATCTACTTCGCGGGTGTTGCCGCTGTTGACGTCCTTGATGCTGACGGTCCAGCCGCCGTTGCTGCGCTTCAGGCCGGTCACGCGCTTGCAGTACTTGACCTGGGCATCGGGTGCGCTGGTCAGGTGCTTGAGCAACTGGTTGGTCAGGGCGCCGAAATTGACGTCGGTACCATTGATCACGCGGGTGGCCGCGAGGGTTTCGCCAGGATCGCGCCCCGGCATCATCAGAGGCATCCACTCGGCCATCTTGGCCTTGTCTTCGGTGTATTCCATGTCGGCGAAGGCGTGGTGCTTATGCAGCACGTTGAAGCGTTCCTTGAGGAAGGACACGCCGCTGTCGCCCTGCACGAAACTCAGGTGTGGCACCGGACTGATAAACGATTTGCACGAGCCGAACGTGCCTTTCTTGGTCAGGTACGACCAGAACTGCTTCGACACCTCGAACTGGGTGTTGATGTGCACGGCTTTCTTGATGTCGACGGTGCCATTGGCAGCCTGCGGCGTGTAATTCAGCTCACACAGGCCGGCGTGACCGGTACCGGCGTTGTTCCATGGGTTGGAACTCTCCGCGGCACCGGAATCCATCAGCTCGACGACTTCCAGCTTGATCGCGGGGTCGAGCTCTTTGAGCAGTACGGCGAGGGTGGCGCTCATGATGCCGGCCCCTACCAGTACTACGTCGACTGCTTCGTTATGCGCCATTTAACGCGTCTCCAAAATCTGCAGCACCAAATTGACGGCATGGCTGCCAGGCGTTCCGGGGCGTGTCTGTAATGCCCAGGTACCCATGGCAGGATCGCCATGTCCGAATCTTCGCAATTTATCGCAACTTCGACGGACGCTACCTGCCGGGCCTATGAGCCATATGAACTCATTTCAGCGCGCGGGAGGCAATTCGACTTATGGTCGATACATCCGTTTGTGCAACCAAATCCGTAGCGGACAGGCTTCAGGCTCCGGTGTTCGAGGAATACTCGGTCCTGTGTCGTCGGGCTGTTGTAGACGCTAATGGTGCATGTTCAGACGCAAAACTATTCATTTGCTCGCCACACTCTTGTGAAGTTGTGAAAACCCGTTTTTTTCACGCTCTTTTGAAGACGTGAACCTCAAAAAGGGCTGTCCCAGCCTGGCACCGTGCCCGGATGGATTGCCGCCATGGGATACAGGGCAGGCAAAACGGGCAAACAGCTCAGTGACCGAGCGTAATGACAGCTCTGCAGATTCGCGAAAAGTGGAGGTTTTGCTCAACAAAACAGCAAGCGCGCCAGCTTCACTCGATCTGTGTGGGCGGCTCTCTGTGGGCGGTGCGGGGTGTCAATACAAGCGCATTGACGATGCTGCGAGGCCCGATCAGGAGACGTCCTTATAATCGGGGGGAGATTGTATCTAAGAAACGCAGGGAAATGGTCGTGTTTAATGACTTTTATTAGGTGTTTGGTCAGGTCGTCATCAGCTGTTGTGCGCGCGAGCGTGGCTGATGCTGCTGCGAAACAACGCGGGCACCGGCCGGCAGCGGCTGATTCAGCCAATTCAGGCAGATCTCTTCGATCTCGACCCAGCCATCGCCCATGGGCTGCAGGCTGCATTGCCTGAAGGCCTGGCAGTGGCCGTTGCGGTCGAGCAGGGCGAAGCAGCGGTGCAGCGGGCGTGGTGCGAACAGAGAGATCAGATGACGCATGGTGACGTACCGTGTGAGTGACTGCCGAAAAGATTGCCTGCAGGCCATGACGTACACGTGTATGAGCGGTGACATCTGTGTGACAGGAACCGCATTGCCAAGGGTTTGTCAGAGATTTCATCAAACACTGTGCGGTGCTGGTTACCCGCAGTGGCGCACCGCTATACTGCCGGCCTGTTTGTGCCTGATTCTGGAGAGAAGAGCATGTTGCAACGCCTGTTGTTCGGTTTGATCACTGTGACCAGTTTGACGCTGGTTGGCTGCGCCCACAGCCCGCAACAACTGAACCCGGAACCCAAGCTGACGGCGCAACTGGCACCGGTAGGTCACGGTCAGCCGGTGGTGGTGCGCGTTGTAGACGGTCGTCCATCGCCAACCCTGGGTACCCGTGGTGGCCTGTATCCGGAGACCAGCGCGATTACCGTACAGGGCGCGCAGATCCTGCCGAAGCTGCAGGCCCAGGCTGAAGCAGCCGTGCGTCTGTTGGGCTTCACCCCGACAGCCAATGCGATGAACGCTCCACAATTGACGGTGACCCTGGCCGAGCTGAAGTATCAGTCGCCTAAAGAAGGCATGTATGTGACCGAAGCGACCATCGGCGCGACATTCCGCTCCGATGTACAGAATGCCAACCGTCGCTACAGCGGTCGTTACGGCTCGTCCCTGGACCAGCGCTTCGGCATGGCGCCGAACCAGGAAACCAACACCAAGCTGGTCAGCGACGTATTGAGCGATGCGCTGACCCGTCTGTTCAAAGACCCGACCGTGGGTCAGATTCTCGGCGAATAACCCTTCGCGAGATGCAAAAAAGCCCGGTGCCAGCAATGGCTCCGGGCTTTTTCATGTCTATTCAACTGTAGGAGCGAGCCTGCTCGCGATGGTCGTTAACGATTACGCGGGGTATCTGATACCCCGTGGTGTTTTCAAGTCCATCGCGAGCAGGCTCGCTCCTACAAGGGGTCGTATGTATCAGGCGGCTTCGCAGTAAAAATCCAGCACACTCACGCCCGTCAGCAAATCCGCTTCCGGCAAATCCGCGTGTTGATGACCGCCTAGCGCGCAATACACCAGCCAATGACGGTCCTGAACGTTGAAGGCGAGACTGTCGACGAGGATTTGTTGTTCGTCGCTGTGATTGATCAGATAGAGGCGATCCTGGTTTTCGGCGTGGAGCATGACGTAGTCCCTGTCGGTTTCGAGGGGCGACAGACTGGCGCATTCAGATGACGACGCCGTGACGCAGGACAGTCATTGGTCAATTGCTGCGTTTTTTGTCGGAAAGGGAGGGCATGCAGGGAAGCTTTCGGTAGAATCCGCGCCGCGGTCGTCGGTTCGGCGTCTGCCACACCTGTTTTGTCTGAGGCTAGTGATGTCGCTGCATTTGATGACGCTGTTAACCGCCCATCCCGCCAAATTGATCAACCTGCTGGCCTTGTTCTTTGCCTTCCCGGGCGGCTGGTTGCTGCACGCGACCCGGCGTCGCGAACAACGCGCGATGGCCAGCCTCCAGGCGCAGCGCCAGAGCAGCCCCAGCGTAGAGCCCACACTGGATTGGGCGACCTTGCGCATGAACCGGTTTTTCTACCGCTTCGGCTTTGCCTGCCTCGGCTTGGCACTGCTCGTATCCTGGATCAGCACGCGCGTCTGACGGTAGACCTGTAGGAGCCGGCTTGCTGGCGATGACGGCGCATCAAGCAACATTGATTGCGCCTGACATACCGCTATCGCCAGCAAGCCGGCTCCTACAGAGTCACTCGTGCATTTCAAATTAAAGCGGCAGACCCGCCTTGACCCGATACTGATTGCGCACCGGCGTCGCATATTGCAGCACCAGGAACGGGCGATGTTCTTCAGGGCAGGCGTCCAGGCGTTGCTGCCACTGCTCCTGGGCCTTGGCCAGTTCGTCGGCCGCGAACAGCTCGGCGGCGCTTGGCACCTGCAATAGTGGGTCGGCGTCTTTCCACTGCGCGTAAGCCAGGTAATGCACCGGGAACAGGCGGTAGCCGCCAAGAATCTGCCTGTCCATCTCGACCGCCAATTGCTTGGTATCTTCGAACAGTTCAGTAATCGGCGCGGCAAAGTTCACGTGCACCCGACCTTTATAGCCGGTGATGCCCTTGGCGATGCTCACGTCGTCTTCGCCGGGTGCCTTGGTGTAGCTGCCGGTGGTGGCGCGGATGTAGAGTTCGCGGGCCTTGGCCTGGTCGCACGGGTCGTATTCGTAGCTGATCGACACCGGTGTCAGGTTCAGCGAACGGATGACGTCGCCGAACGGCTCGTCCTTGCGGCTCATGTGGAACATCTTGAGAATCGCCGACTCGGTACGGTCATCGCCGTCCTTGGCCCGGCCTTCGGCCTGGGCGATCCAGATCGAGGCGCAATCGTTGCGGATCGAATGGTTGATGTAGGCCGAAAGCAACTGATAAGCGGCCATTTTTTCGCGGCGTCCGGTAATCGAACGGTGCACGATAAAGCTCTTGTTCAGGCGCATCAGGTCGCTGACGAAGGGCTTTTGCAGCAGGTTGTCGCCGATGGCGATGCGCGGGGTCGGCAGGCCGGCGTGGTACACGGCGTAGTTGACGAAGGCCGGGTCCATCACGATGTCGCGGTGATTGGCGATGAACAGATAGGCGCTGCCGGACTTGAATTGCTCGACACCGGTGTAGGTCACCCCATCCGTGGCCCGCTCGATGGTGTGGTCGACGTAATACTCGACTTTGTCCTGCAAGGTGGCCACCGACGTGATGCCGGCGAACTCACGACGCAGACGATGAGCTATAAGAGGTTTGAGCGCCCAGCCTAAAGCGCCGGCAAAGCGCGGGAAGCGGAAGTGGGTGAGGATATCTAGAAACGCCTTGTCGCCGAGCAGTCTTGCCAGCACCGCTGGGACTTCGCTGTCGTCGTAAGGTCGGATGGCATCGAATTCGCCCATCATGCTCTCTTGTTAGAAACGGCTAGGGTAAGTAAAGGTTCGGATCGAAAACCGGCAGGGTACGGTCTGAAAAAGTAGCCAGACAAAATAGCCCTGCAAATAGACCGGCGATTATACGCACAAGTCACCTGGGAGACCGCGATGCTGGAAGCCGCAGTGTATGAATGTCCGTATTGTGGAGAGGAAGTCGAGACCACTGTGGATCTGTCCGGTGGGGATCAGACCTATATTGAAGACTGCCAGGTGTGCTGCAAGCCGATAACCTTTGTTTTGCAGGTTCATGAACAAGAATGGCATCTCGAAGTGTTCAGTGAGAACGATTGAGGGCATCCATGCAGCGAATCTACGAACCGGAAAACCTCATGGAAGGCGAGTTACTGCAAAGCATGCTCGCCAGCGAGGGCATCGAGGCGCATCTGGTGGGGCGCGATCTGCTGGGCGGGACGGGAGAGCTGCCGATTTTCGGCCTGCTGGGTCTGTCTGTGGATAACGACCAGGCCGAATACGCCCGCGAGCTGATCAGTGCGTACAATGCCGCGCTGCCGCTTTCGGGCGATGAACCGGAAAGCTTTCCCGGTACGCTGGTCTGTTAGGCTGGCCGTTCGTTTGATCAAGAGTTGTGCTGCCCCATGTGTGGACGTTATGCCCTGTTTCGCTGGAATCCCGCCTTCGCGGCCCTGCCTGGCTTTCCCGCCGATCAGCAGGCCCAGTGGAATATTTCCCCCAATGATTCGGTGTTGATGCTGCGTGCCGGTGCGGACGGTCAGCGCGAGTTGGCGCGTGCGCGCTGGGGCCTGACGCCGCCGTGGCTGACCGATCTTTCGCGCACGCCCGCCCATGCCCGGGCCGAAACCGTGGCCGAACAGCCGATGTTTCGCCAGGCCCTTCGCGAACGGCGCTGTTTGTTGCCGGCCAACGGTTTCTACGAATGGCGCGGCACCACGCGCAAGCGCCCGTACTGGCTGACGCCGGGGGAGGGCTCTTCGCTGTTTTTCGCGGCGATCTGGGAAGCGTATCCGGTGCAGGAGCAGGTGTGGCTGAGCACGGCGGTCATCACCCAGCCGGCGGCCAGTCAGCGTCGACCGTTGATTCTCGATGCGGCGGGGCAGGAGGTATGGCTCAATCCGGATACGCCGTTGCATGCCTTGCAAGCCCTGCTCGCCAGTGAGCCCGCTGCGTTGCGCGAGCGGGTATTGGCCAATATGGTCAATGATCCGAAGCTCAATGGGCCGGAGTGCCTGACTCCGGGTTGATAGGTTGTCTGGGATGACGCCATCGCGAGCAAGCTTTGCTCCCACAGTGTTGAGGCAACTCCCGATGGGGTGCCAGACGCTATCCTGTGGGAGCAAGGCTTGCCCGCGATAAGGTCCGAAGGACCTTCCGGCGATCCTAAACCTTGAACTGATTGATCAACCGCCGCTGCTGTTCGGCCAACTTGGTCAAATCCGCACTGGCCGCACTCGATTCATCCGCGCCGCCCGCCACTTCATTGGCCACTTGCCCGATATTGATCACGTTGCGGTTGATATCGTCCGCCACCGCACTTTGCTCCTCGGCGGCGCTGGCGATCTGGGTGTTCATGTCGTTGATCACCGACACCGCCTGGGTGATGGTTTCCAGGGCCTCGGCCGCCTTGGCTGCATGCTGCACGCTTTCGTCGGTGCGGTTCTGGCTGTCTTCCATGACCCGCACCACATCCCGCGTGCCTTGTTGCAGCTGTTGAATCATGGTCTGGATTTCTTCCGTGGCCTTCTGGGTCTTCTGTGCCAGGTTGCGCACCTCGTCGGCCACCACTGCAAAACCGCGACCCTGTTCACCGGCCCGCGCCGCTTCGATGGCCGCGTTCAATGCCAGCAGGTTGGTCTGTTCGGCAATCCCGCGAATGGCGGTGAGGATCGCATTGATGTTTTCGCTGTCCTTGGCCAGGGTTTGCACCACGCCGACGGCGCGACCGATTTCCACGGCCAGGGCACCGATGGCGTTCGAGGTGTCATGGACAATCTGTTTGCCCTGGCTGGCCGCCTGGTCGGCATGGCTGGCGGCTTGCGCAGCCTGGGTCGCGTTGCGGGCCACGTCCTGGGCGGTGGCGGTCATTTCCTGCACGGCCGTGGCCACTTGATCGATTTCAGCCATTTGCTTGTGCACGCCGGTGTTGGTGCGAATGGCGATGTCGGCGGTGTGCTCCGATGAATCGCTGACGCTCTGCACCGAGGTCACCACCTGGGTGATCATCACCTGCAACTTGGCCAGGAAGGTGTTGAAACCCTTGGCGATCGAGCCCAGTTCGTCGGAGCGGTCGCTGCTCAGGCGACGGGTCAGGTCGCCTTCACCTTGAGCGATGTCGTCGAGCATGGCGACCATCTGCTTCAGCGGGCGGGCAATGCCGTGGCCTACCAGCCAGATCACCAGCAAGCCGATACCGGCGATTAACAGACCCACCATAGCCATGCCAAACGTGTCCGATTTGCGCTGGCTGTTCAGGTCGGCCTGAAGCTTTTGCAGGTCGGCCATCACCGCGTTCAGCGGCAGTTGAAGCATCAAGGTCCAGCGAGCGTCCGTCTGGCCGATGCCGAAAGGCAAGTACAGCTCGATCCGGCCCTGGGCCTTGTCGACGGTGTAGGTGACTTCGCCGCGCTTGAGATTGGCCATATTGGCAATCTGCTTGCTGTCGAGGATATCGCTGACCTTTTCACCGAATTTGCTTGGGTCTTTGGTGTACGCAACGATCCGGCCATTACCGCCGATCAGGGCCATTTCCCCGGCGCCGCTGTAGAGTTTCTGGTTGGCGCCCAGGAGCATTTCCTGGATGAAGTTCACCGACAGGTCGGCGCCGACAATGCCCTGGAAGGTGCCGTTGAGCATGATCGGTTCAATAAAGGAGGCGAGCATGACGATTTTGTCGCCGACCTTGTAGGGCGCCGGATCGATCACGCAGGATTTTTTGGTCTCTTTCGAGCAAAGGTAGTACTCGCTGGCGCGCACACCCGTGGACAAGGTTTTCTGGTCATCCACGTCCACCAGTTTGTCCAGTCCGAGGCTGCCGTCTTCGTTGCGGAACCACCAGGGCAGGAAGCGCCCGTTACTGGCGTCGATGCCCACTACTTTCGTGCCGATGTAGGCCGCATCGTTGTGATCCAGTGCGTCTTTTTCCCAGCCGATGTAAGTGCCGAGAATTTTCGGGTTCCTGGCCACGTTTTCCTTGATCAGGCCGATCAATTGCTCGCGGCTGAGGCTCAGCGCAGGCTGGCCATCGGTCCCCGGAGTGCCGATCAGCGCGTTGACCCGTACCAGGCCCCCGGCAATCAGCAGCGGTGCTTCGAGTTCGCGTTGAATCTGGCTGACCTGGGTTTGCGCCAGGGACGTCAGGCGCTGTTCGATGACCTGCTCGAATTGCGTCTGGGTCCGCTCCTGAACCATGTCTTGCGTCCGTGCGCCGGAAAACAGTGCGTAGACCACCAGGGCTGCCACCACACTGAGCACGATGGCGCCGGCCAGGGCCGCCACGGAAAACTGGATTGATTTGAATTTCATGGGCACTCCGCACGCAAAAGGACGTCTGCGGAGGTGTATCGGCAAGGCCCCCGATGGGCATGAGCGGGTGCCGAAGAAATGATTGTTTTTAAGGGATTGATGTCGTAATTGAATCAGCGCAGGCCGTTATCGATCGAGGCTCGCCGTGGTTTGTGAATTTTTTTCTACGGCGATGAGAGCTTTATCCGAATTGTACGTCTTACGCTCGTTGTATCTGGCACCGATGCATTTCCACGCCTAGGATACGCACATGTTTTGAGGGAGTTTTTTGATGAACAAGATATTGGTTTTATGTGGGCTGAGTGCAAGTTTGCTGCTCGCCGGCTGCCAATCGGTCAATACCACCAGCGGTGGCGCTGTAGGTGTTGAGCGCAAACAGTACATGTTCAGTATGTTGTCCTCGCAAGAGGTCGACCAGATGTATGCCCAGTCCTATCAGAAGACAGTGGGCGAAGCGTCCAGCAAAGGCGTGCTGGACAAGTCCAGCAGTGAAGCCAAACGGGTTCAGGCGATTGCCGACCGGCTGATTGCCCAGGCACCGAACTTCCGTCCGGACGCGGCCCAGTGGAAGTGGGAAGTCAATCTGATCAAGAGCGATGAGCTCAACGCCAACTGCGGGCCGGGTGGCAAGATCATTTTTTACACCGGGCTGATTGACAAGCTGCAACTGACCGACGATGAAATCGCCGCTGTCATGGGCCATGAGATTGCCCACGCCCTGCGCGAGCACGGTCGCGAGGCGATGTCCAAGGCTTACGGCATGGAGATGGCCAAGCAGGGCGCCGGTGCCTTGTTTGGGTTGGGTCAGGACACCATGGCCCTGGCCGATACCGTGGCCAACTACGGCATGACGTTGCCCAACAGTCGTGAAAACGAAAACGAAGCGGACCTGATCGGTCTTGAACTGGCGGCCCGCGCCGGTTACAACCCGAATGCCGCGATCACCCTGTGGAACAAGATGAGCAAGGCCTCGGAAGGTGCACCACCGGAGTTCATGAGTACTCACCCGAACTCGTCGAGCCGCATTGCTTCGTTGCAGGCGGCAATTCCGAAGGTGATGCCGCTGTACGAGCAGGCCAAGAAGTAGTCATGTGGCGTAGCTGCTGACGCCATCGCGAGCAGGCTCGCTCCCACATTGGAACGCGGTCAAATGTGGGAGCGAGCCTGCTCGCGATGAACGATAACGCGGTCTTACCGAATTACCGCATCAAACCCACCCACTGCTCTGCATCGCCTTGTACACCGCGACAATCGCCAGAATGAAGAACGCCGACGCCGCCAGTCGACGGATCAGCGTGAGTGGCAATTTATCCGCCGCAAAGTTGCCCGCCAGAACCACCGGTACGTTGGCAATCAGCATCCCGGCGGTAGTGCCAATGATCACCAGCCACAACTCCGGATACTGTGCAGCAAGCATCACGGTTGCGATCTGGGTCTTGTCGCCGATTTCCGCCAGGAAAAACGCGATCAGCGTGGTCACGAACGGCCCGAACTTGCGAGCGGTGCTGGCTTCGTCGTCATCCATCTTGTCCGGCACCAGGGTCCACAGTGCTGTCGCGGCGAAGCTCGCGGCGAGGATCCAGTGCAGCATCGTGTCCGAGAAGAAACTGCCGACCCAGGCGCCGACTGCACCAGCTGCCGCGTGGTTGGCCAGGGTCGCGGCAACGATGCCGGCGATGATCGGCCACGGCTTGCGGAAACGGGCAGCGAGAATGAGCGCGAGCAGCTGCGTCTTGTCGCCGATTTCGGCCAAGGCAACGATTGCGGTGGGAACGAGTAATGAATCCAGCATCAGGGGTTTTCCTAAGGGGCGGGTCGACACGGCTATGACACGTACAGCCTTCCCGCCCCGGGTAAGGTGTTCGTGTCATAGGTCTTGTCAAACCCTGCGATCCATCTGATGTGGATGCTTGGGTCGCATGCGCCATGGTCTGAGGACCAAGTATGTTGACGCATGCCGGACGAGCATGGCGCTCGTGGGAGACTACTCCCCTAGGACGGAGCGGATTCTGCCTACGCAAACCCGTTTGAGCAAGAACAAATTTTCAGCCGCGTTTAGCCCTGTAGATCCGAAAACCCTGTCCTTCTGCCTTGATGGTGCACGCGCCCAAGTGCTCCTCGATGAGCGGTTGATACTTCAGGAAGCTGTTGGCCACCAGGCGAAGTTCGCCGCCGTTTTTCAGATGTTTGGCTGCTTTTCTCAGCAAGTTCTCGGTCGCGTAATAGTCGGTATGCACCCCGACATGGAACGGTGGATTGCTCAAAATCGCATTCAAACCCATGGGGGCGGCGTCGATACCGTCACCGGTAATGACCTCGGCTTCCAGACCGTTGGCAGCCAGGGTCAAACGGCTGCTGGCGGCGGCAAACGCATCAACGTCCAGCAAGGTGACCTGGTTGTGCGGGTAGCGACGTTTGACCGCAGCCCCCAACACCCCGGCACCGCAACCGAAGTCCAGCAAATGACCGCTTGGCAGTTTGTCCAGATGCTCCAGCAACAGCGCGCTACCGCGATCCAGTCGGCCATGGCTGAACACGCCCGGCAGGCTGATCACTTTGAGCGGGCCTTCGGCAAGCGGCAGCTCGTATTCCTGGGCCAGGCTTTCCAGCGATTTGGCTTGTGGCGCGTTCGCCACGGTGACTTGCCAGAGCTGGCAATGCCGCGCGCTGTCGAGCTTTCGCGGCTTGCCGAAGGGATTCAGTTGCTTGGCGGCGCCTTCGATGCCGCTTTTCTTCTCACCGACCAGGTACACCTCACGGCCTTCCAGGCGTGACGCCACGGCGTTGAGGATGTAATCGGTCAGATCCCTGGATTTGGGCAGAAACACCACGGCGGATTCGAACGCGAACTCAGGTGCATTCACGCCAAAATCGCTGCGGCCGGCAAAGCGTGCATCCAGCGCGGCTTGATCGCCGGCATGCCAGCACCAACCGCGAGCGTCGGGCAGGCGGCCGAGCAGGTCATCGGCGGGCAAACCGGCCAACAACACTGGACCCTGGAATAATTCAGCCTGACGAAGCAGTACTTCACTGCGCGGATCCATAACTGCTCCTGTGAAAAAAGTGCCGCAGTTTATCAACTGACGACCCGCAGCGCCTTACCGCTGAAGTATCCCAAGGCGTTTTCGGTGACCTGGCCAACGATTCGCTGCCGCGCTTCGCGACTGCCCCAGGCGTTGTGCGGGGTGACGATCAGCCGAGGGATGTCGTGGGCCAGCAACGGGTTGCCGTTCACCGGTGGTTCCACACTCAGCACGTCAGTGGCGGCACCGCCCAGATGCCCGTTGCGCAAGGCATCGGCCAGCGCTTGTTCATCGATCAGGCCGCCACGGGCGGTGTTGACCACAAACGCGCCGGGTTTCATCGAGGCCAGTTCACGGGCGCCGATGAAATGTCGGGTGTGTTCGTTCAGCGGGCAGTGCAAGGTCAATGCGTCGATTTGCGGCAGCAGTTCGTCCAGCGGCAGACGGTCGGGCCGGGTAGGGCGGCCCGGGATCTGGCCCAACAGTACGCGCATGCCAAACGCTTCGGCCAGCCGCGCGACCGCGCCGCCCAGTTCGCCGTGGCCGAGCAACCCCAGGGTTTTTCCTTCCAGCTCGACAATCGGGTAATCCAACAGGCAAAACTGCTTTGCCTGCTGCCAGCGCCCTTCGCCAACGGCTTTCTGATAATCAGCCAGGCGCGTCGCCAGGTTGAGCAGCAGCATGATCGTGTGTTGCGCCACGGACGGTGTGCCGTAACCCTGGCAGTTGCACACGGTAACGCCGTGGGCACGAGCGGCCACGAGGTCGACATTGTTGGTGCCGGTGGCGGTGATCAGGATCAGCTTCAGCTCTGGGCTGGCAGCGATGGCGGCGGCGTCGATCTGGATCTTGTTGGTGATGGCAACCGTGGCGCCCTTGAGGTGTTCGATCACTTGATCAGGCAAGGTCTGTGCGAACAGCTGCAATTCGCTGAAGCACCCGCGTAGCGGGCCGAGGTCGAGATCACCCAGATCCAGGGACGGGTGGTCGAGGAAAACGGCGCGGCGAATGTTCGTCATCAACTGTACCTTTTGTGCAATGAACTGAAGGCGTAATCTGCCGAGCCTACCAGATGAAATGAATCGTTACGCTTGGCCTAAAGGAGCCCTCATGTACTGGACAGAGTTCTTGACCGTTGCCCTGATTCACCTGCTGGCCGTCGCCAGCCCTGGCCCGGACTTTGCCGTGGTGGTGCGTGAGAGCGTGACCCACGGTCGTCGCGCCGGCACCTGGACGGCGTTGGGCGTCGGCACGGCGATTTTCCTGCATGTTGGCTATTCGCTGCTGGGCATCGGCCTGATCGTGTCCCAGTCGATCGTGTTGTTCAACGCCTTGAAATGGGCCGCCGCCGCTTACTTGCTGTACATCGGTTTCAAGGCGCTGCGGGCGCAACCGGCCAAGGCGGTGGCGGACGATCTGCACAAGGAGGCGGGAGAGCGCACGGCACGCGGTGCATTCACCTCGGGGTTCGTGACCAATGGCCTGAACCCGAAGGCCACACTGTTCTTCCTGTCATTGTTCACGGTGGTAATCAATCCGCATACACCGCTAGCGGTGCAGGCCGGCTACGGGATTTACCTCGCGGCAGCCACGGCAACCTGGTTCTGCCTGGTGGCCATGCTGTTCAGCCAGCAGCGCGTTCGCGCCGGGTTCGCCCGAATGGGGCACTGGTTCGACCGGACCATGGGCGCAGTACTGATCGCGATCGGCGTGAAGCTCGCGTTTACCGAGATGCACTAAGGCGTCCCGGAGGTGGCCGCGCAGGACAAGCAGCGGCCAAAACGCTGATTTATGTGGCGTCGACGCTGGAGGCCTGGCGTTGACGGGCATAGTCCAGAAAGCCGTCCATATCGTCACTGCTCAACAGCCTCGACAATGCTTTGACTTCTTCCAGTGGCCAGTCCCACCAAGCCGACGCCAGCAGGTCCTGACGCACGTCCTCGGCAAAACGCCAGCGAATGTGGCGGCATGGATTGCCGCCCACAATCGCATAGGGTTCGACATCGCGAGTCACAATGGCGCCGGCCGCGACTACCGCGCCGTGGCCAATGGTCACGCCGGACAAAATCATGACGTTGGCACAAATCCAGCAATCGCTGCCGATCACTACATCGCCCTTGGTCGGACTGCAGCCGGGAATGTCCCGGGCTTCATCAATCATCAGTGGAAACGGGTAGGTGCTGACCCAGTCGGTTCGGTGGCCACCGCCCAGTAAAATCTTCACGCCTTCGGCAATCGAGGTGTAGGAACCCACTTTTAAAATGGTGTCGTCGCCGAACTCCAGGACCTCCGGGATGCCATAGGTGCCCACCCCGACTTCGTACCCGGGATAGCGTAAACGGATTTTTTCCGGTGCCCTTTCCAGTTTCTCCAGGCGTTTGAGATGCTTTCTGGTTTTTCGATGTTTGAGTTTTTCGATGAAATTCATGCATGGGGCCTGGGGAGCGATGGGTATAAACGTTGTCGTCTAGCGATGCAGCACCAGGCGTTTCAGGCGTCTGAAGCTGGTTCGGTTCAAGTGTCGCCAGGGGATCGAGCGCAACAATTGCCAGGCTTCTTTCTTGTCTTCGACCACGGCGTATTTGAGAGCCTTGTTCACCAGGTGAGAGCGGGCGCGCTGGTAGGCGGGATGGTCTATGTACGGTGCGATGGCTTCAAGATCAGCCTGCAGCAGCACCCGATACTTTCTCGACAAGTTGTTGGGATGACGGCGATAGCGGGTTGTGTAAACGGGTATTTCATGGATCTCATACCCCAGGTGGGCAACGCGCAAGGTCATCTGGAAGTCCTGAACGCGCAAGTGCGGGGCGTAGAAGCCGGCACGTCGCATCGCGCTCATTCGGTAAAGTGCGACCGGGGCACCTATCACGATGGCACTGCTGAGGATTTGATCGAAGTCGTAGACGCGTGTGCTGTCGCGTTTCTGCTGCTTAATTGTGTTGCCATCGCTATCCATGTAGGTGATCAGAGCCCCCACGCAGCCGACGTTCGGGTTCCTGTCCAGATAGTCGGCACGAATGCGCACCGACTCTGGAAGCATGATGTCGTCCAGGTCAGGCGTCGACACATAGACGCCTTTTGCGTACCGCAAGCCGTGGTTGAGCGCGGCACTCACTCCCTGGTTCGGCTGTGAATACAGCTGAAATTCATAGGATTGCTGCAATCGCTTGAGCATTTCGACGCTGTTGTCGCTGGACCCGTCGTCAACGATGATGACTTCGAAATTCGGGTAATCCTGGGCAAAGATGCTCTTGATGGCCTCTTCCAGGTACTTTTCCGCGTTGTAGCAAGGCGCCACGATAGAAACCAGAGGGGCTTGTGTCGAGGCGCAAGCCTGGGGAGCGGTCGCTTCAGTGCTCATTGTTATACATACCGTTTTGACAACGTAGGTTTGATGTAAAGCTTCCGCCTGGAAATCCGTGTAGCAGGTTTGACAGCGCTTGGCTCACGCATCGATCGGCATTCTGTATCAATAATTGTACGTATGTGCATGCTCGCCTGTCATTTGCCTGAGAACAAGCTTTGCGTCAACGAAATTGCAATGTTTGCGGCGGGAATCCGGACTTGAGGTAAAGGACACGAATTGATGGCTCAACGCCACTATTGTGTGGCTCTATTGTGTGGCTCTGCAAATCATTCCTTTGGCTGATTTGGCTGGCGAGCAGGGGCACTACAGTGCTTACTTTCAGCCACGACCGTGCAGTCAGAAAAGGGATTCTTATGTTGCAGACACGCGTTATCCCCCCAGCCGAAGGCGCTTACCAGTATCCGCTGCTGATCAAACGGCTTTTGATGTCCGGTACGCGTTATGAGAAAACCCGCGAAATCGTCTACCGCGACCAGTTGCGCTACAGCTATCCGACCCTGATCGAACGGGTCGCGCGGCTGGCCAACGTGTTGACGGCGGCCGGGGTCAAACCCGGCGACACCGTGGCGGTCATGGATTGGGACAGCCATCGTTATCTGGAATGCATGTTCGCCATTCCGATGATCGGCGCCGTGATCCACACCATCAACGTGCGCCTGTCGCCGGAGCAGATCCTCTACACCATGAATCATGCCGAGGACCGCTATGTGCTGGTCAACAGCGAATTCGTGGGGCTGTACAACGCGATTGCCGGGCACCTGACCACCGTCGAGAAAACCCTGCTGCTGACCGACCTGCCGGAAAAAACCGCCGACCTGCCGAATCTCGTCGGCGAGTACGAGCAGTTGCTGGCAGCCGCGAGCCCGCAGTACGACTTCCAGGACTTTGACGAGAACTCGGTCGCGACCACGTTCTACACCACCGGCACCACCGGTAATCCCAAGGGGGTGTATTTCACCCATCGGCAATTGGTCCTGCACACCATGGGCGTGTCGACCATCATGGGCGCGATCGACAGCGTGCGCCTGCTGGGCACCAACGACGTGTACATGCCGATCACCCCGATGTTTCACGTTCATGCCTGGGGGTTGCCGTATGTAGCGACCATGCTCGGGCTCAAGCAGGTTTATCCCGGTCGTTACGACCCGGAATTCCTGGTGGAGTTGTGGCGCAAGGAAAAGGTCTCCTTCTCTCACTGCGTGCCGACCATCCTGCAAATGGTCCTCAATTCCAAGGCAGCGCAAAACATCGACTTTGGTGGCTGGAAAATCGTCATCGGTGGCAGTGCGCTTAATCGTGCGCTGTACGAAGCCGCCAAGGCCAAAGGCATTCAGTTGACCGCCGCTTACGGCATGTCGGAAACCGGGCCGCTGGTATCGTGCGCGCACCTCAACGACGAGCTGATGGCCGGTACCGAAGATGAGCGGACCACCTACCGGATCAAGGCCGGCGTGCCGGGGCCATTGGTGGAGGCGGCAATCGTCGACACCGACGGCAACTTCCTCCCCGCCGACGGTGAGACTCAGGGTGAACTGGTGCTGCGTGCGCCGTGGCTCACCGAGGGTTACTTCAACGAGCCGCAAAAAGGCGCCGAACTCTGGGCCGGGGGCTGGTTGCACACCGGTGATGTCGCGACCCTGGACAGCATGGGCGTGATCGACATTCGTGACCGGATCAAGGATGTGATCAAGACCGGTGGCGAGTGGATCTCCTCCCTCGACCTCGAAGACCTGATCAGTCGCCATGTGGCGGTACGCGAAGTAGCAGTGGTAGGGATTGCCGATCCACAGTGGGGCGAGCGCCCGTTTGCCTTGCTGGTGCTGCGCGAAGGCCATGAGATTGGGGCCAGGGAACTCAAGGAACACCTCAAGCCGTTCGTGGAGCTGGGGCACCTGAGCAAGTGGGCCATCCCGAGCCAGATCGCCCTTGTTACTGAAATTCCCAAGACCAGTGTCGGTAAACTCGACAAGAAGAAAATTCGCGTCGACATCTCCGAATGGCAAGCCACCAACAGCACCTTCCTTTCGACGCTTTAAGCCCTCCTTTGGCGTGCCTGAAAGGGCACGCCAGCCCCACCAAGCAAGCGCTTGGCTTGTTAAATTCTGATTTTCAGCCATTCTTGCCGGGCCGACGGGTGTCGGACTGGCGAAAGGACTGTTCCAGAGTGGCTGGCAGGTGCAAATCACACTTTAGAGGGATCAAGCACTACTACCTGCTGGCTATAGTCCGCTCAAGGATTTTTAAGAACGGAGCAAACGCACAAACTGGGGCGATGCAACTTTGGAATGACTTTGGGATGCCTTGGCTCCCGGTTATCCACAGCGTTTTTAGAAGTGCTCACTGCCATAACAATAAAATGCACATGGAGTAGCGTCGATGACATCAGTAAACCAGTTCTGGCGCCGGGCTAAGTTACCCCTGGCCGTCAGCCTTGCCTCTACGCTCGCCGGACCTGCATTCGGCGTCAGTTTCAACGTTGGCGAAATCGAAGGTCAGTTCGACTCATCCCTGTCGATTGGTGCCAGTTGGTCTACCGAGCAGCCGAACAAGAACCTCATCGGCGTCAACAACGGCGGCCGCGGGCTGTCCCAGACTTCCGATGACGGTCACCTGAACTTCAAGAGCGGCGAAACCTTCTCGAAGATCTTCAAGGGCATTCACGACCTTGAATTGAAGTACGGCGACACCGGCGTTTTCGTCCGTGGCAAATACTGGTACGACTTTGAACTGAAAGACGAAAGCCGTCCGTTCAAGGACATCAGCGACGACGGCCGCAAGGAAGGCGCGAAGTCCGCCGGTTCCGAACTCCTCGATGCGTTCGTCTATCACAACTACTCCATCGCCGACTTGCCGGGTTCCGTGCGCTTGGGCAAGCAGGTAGTGAGCTGGGGTGAGAGTACCTTTATCGGCGGCGGCATCAACTCGATCAACCCGATCGATGTCTCCGCGTTCCGTCGTCCAGGTGCCGAGATCAAGGAAGGCCTGATCCCGGTCAACATGTTCTACATCTCCCAGAGCCTCACCGACAATCTGTCGGCCGACGCCTTCTACCAGCTGGAATGGGACCAGACCGTCGTCGACAACTGCGGCACCTTCTTCTCCCAGCCGGACATCATCGCCGACGGCTGCAACAACAACCTGCGCGTGCTGAACAGCCGTTCGACGATTCCTGCCGCTGCGTTGCCGACGCTGACCGCGTTGGGTGTCGATGCCAACAACGAAGGTGTGCTGGTGCGCCGTGGCCCTGACCGCGATGCGCGGGACAGCGGTCAGTGGGGGGCGTCCTTCAAATACATGTTCGACCCACTGGACACCGAATTCGGTGCCTATTTCATGAACTACCACAGCCGTGCGCCGATCTTCAGCGCCACGGGCGCGTCACAAGCGACTTTCGCCCGAGTGGCGGCCTTGCCAGCACAATTGCGCGCTCTGGCGCCGCTGATCGTCGCGGGTAATTCGAGCTACTTCGTCGAGTATCCGGAAGACATCCGCCTGTACGGCTTGAGCTTCTCCACCACCCTGCCTACCGGTACGGCGTGGAGCGGTGAAGTCAGCTACCGTCCGAATGCACCGGTGCAGCTCAACTCCACCGACATCCTGTTCGCCGGTGTCCGTCCTCTGGGCGGCGCGCTGACCAACGCTTCGCTGCTTTCCGGCGTGCCGGGCCAGGACTTGCACGGCTATCGCCGCAAGGAAGTCACCCAGTTCCAGACCACCCTGACGCACTTCTTCGATCAGGTCATGGGCGCCAGCCGTCTGACCCTGGTGGGCGAAGTGGGCGTAACCCACGTCGGCGGCCTGGAAAACTCTTCGGATGTCCGTTATGGCCGTGACCCGGTCTTCGGTCCAGGCGAGTTGCCTGCCACCGGCGGCCAAAACACTTGCGTGGCACTCAACAACAGCACCATCAACGGCGCCGGTCCGGGTTCACCGACCAACAACCTCAGCCGCAATTGCACCGACGAAGGCTTCACCACGGCGACCTCCTGGGGTTATCGCGGTCGTGCCATCTGGGAATACAACGACGTATTCGCCGGTGTGAACCTCAAGCCGAACGTGGCCTGGTCCCACGACGTGAGCGGCTACTCCCCGGGTCCTGGCGGCAACTTCGAGGAAGGCCGCAAGGCGGTCAGCCTGGGTGTCGACGCCGAGTACCAGAACACCTACACCGCAAGCCTGGCATACACCAACTTCTTCGACGGCAAGTACACCACCGTGGATGATCGCGACTTCGTTGCGCTCAGCTTCGGCGTGAACTTCTAAGCACTTTATTTTCAGGACGAGTACACACATGAAAATAACAAAGAGTCTGTTCCACGCCGGTGTCCTGGGTCTTTCGTTGCTGGCGACCAGCGTAATGGCGGCGGTCCCGGCGGCCGAAGCGGACAAGCTGGGCAAGAGCCTGACCCCGATGGGGGCCGAGATGGCGGGTAACGCCGACGGTTCGATTCCAGCCTGGAAGCCGATGCCGAAAAATGCCGGTACAGCCGACAGCAAGGGTTTCCTGTCCGATCCGTACGCCAGCGAAAAACCGCTGTTCATCATCACGGCGCAAAACGTCGAACAGTACAAGGACAAGCTCGCTCCGGGACAATATGCGATGTTCAAGCGCTACCCGGAAACCTTCAAGATGCCGGTTTACCCGTCCCATCGCGGTGCCACCGTGCCGGATGACGTGTTCGCCGCCATCAAGAAGAACGCCACCAACACGGAGCTGGTGTCCGGCGGCAACGGTCTGAAAAACTTTGATACCGCGGTACCGTTCCCAATCCCGAAAAACGGCGTGGAAGTCATCTGGAACCACATCACCCGTTATCGCGGTGGCAGCGTGACCCGTCTGGTGACCCAGGCCACGCCGCAGGCGAACGGTTCGTTCAGCCTGGTGTACTTCCAGGACCAGTTCGTATTCCGCGACAAGATGAAGGATTATGACGCGTCGAATCCAGGCAACATCCTGTTCTACTTCAAGCAGAAAGTGACCGCGCCCGCACGCCTGGCCGGTGGTGTGTTGCTGGTGCACGAGACTCTCGACCAGGTCGCGGAACCGCGTTCGGCGTGGGTCTACAACGCCGGTCAGCGTCGCGTGCGTCGTGCGCCTCAAGTGTCCTATGACGGCCCGGGTACCGCCGCCGACGGTCTGCGTACCTCCGACAACCTGGACATGTACAACGGTGCACCGGATCGTTACGACTGGAAGCTCGAAGGCAAGAAAGAGATGTACATCGCCTCCGATGCCTACAAGCTCGACGATCCGAAGCTCAAGTACGCCGACATCATCAAGGCCGGCCACATCAACCAGGACCTGGCTCGCTACGAGCTGCGCCGGGTCTGGCATGTGGTGGCAACCTTGAAGGAAGGTCAGCGCCACATCTACGCCAAACGTGACTTCTACATCGACGAGGACACCTGGCAGGCGGCGGTGATCGACCACTACGACGGTCGCAATCAACTCTGGCGTGTGGCGGAAGCTCACTCCCAGAACTACTACAACGTTCAGGTGCCGTGGTACACCCTGGAGGCCCTGTACGACCTGCAATCGGGCCGTTACCTGGCACTGGGCATGAAAAACGAAGAGAAGTCGGCGTATGACTTCGGCTTCACCGCCAGCACTGCGGACTTCACCCCGAACGCCTTGCGTCAGGATGGTATTCGCTAACTTCTGGAAAACCGAGGCCGCATCCTCAGAAAACGCCCCGACTGGTTCGGGGCGTTTTTTTTTGGTCGAAGCGGTCCCACTGTAGGAGCGAGCTTGCTCGCGATGGTCGCCAACGATAACGCGTAAAACCTGACACCCCGCGGCGCCCTCGGGTTTTTCGCGAGCAGGCTCGCTCCTGCAGTTGGCGGTTCGTAGACTTTTTGTAGCCATTTGTAGCAATTATCTTCATTCCCTCATCGTTTACCGCTAGTCTGCGGACATCTGCAACGCCGCCACCCGCAATTCAAACAAGAGCCGGCCATGACTGATCTGACCCCACCACCAGGTCCTGCAAGCGTCGCGATCACCGCGCTGGACGGGCGCTTTTTCCGACCGCCATTGCCCGACGGCCATGTGCTGCGCCCGCGACTGTGCGAGCGCCTGAGTGCGGGGCTCGGCGGCAGGCTGCTGTTGGTGAGCGCTCCAGCGGGGTTCGGCAAGAGTTCATTGGCGGTGGAGTTCTGTCAGGCGCTGCCGGCGCATTGGCAAAGTCTGTGGCTGGGCTTGAGTCCGAGGGACAGCGACCCGGGCCGATTCCTCGAGCGATTGCTCGAAGGCCTTCAGGATTTTTATCCACAACTGGGCAGGCAGTCTCTCGGGCTGCTGAAAATGCGTCAGCGCCATCAGCCCTTTGCCTTCGAAGAATGGCTGGACGGATTGCTCGACGAACTGGCCGTGCACCTGTCGACGGCGACGCCGCTGTTGCTGGTGCTCGATGACTATCATCTGGCCCAGGGACCGGTTTTGGATCGTTGCCTGCAATTTTTCCTCAACCACCTTCCCGATGGCCTGTTGGTGATGGTCACCAGTCGTCAGCGTCCTGATTGGCACCTGGCACGGCTTCGTCTGTCGCGGCAGCTGCTGGAATTGCACGAGCAAGACCTGCGCCTGACCCACGATGAAGCCTTGAGTCTGCTCGCCCGTCACAGTAGTTCCTTGCGCGGTGAGGCGCTGGAAAGCCTGATCCAGCGCAGCGAAGGCTGGGTGGCCGGGTTGCGTTTCTGGCTGTTGGCGGCGTCGGAAGCTGGCACGCAAGGCGCCTTGCCCCAGGCGCTTCACGGCGGGGAAGGCCTGATCCGCGATTACCTGCTTGAAGAAGTGATCGATTGCCTGCCCGCCGAGGTGCAGGCCTTTCTCTACGACACCGCGCCCCAGGAGCGTTTCTGCAGCGAACTGTGCGACGCCGTGCGAGACGCCCATGACAGTGCCGAGATCCTGCGCTTTCTGGCAGCCCACCAGGTGTTCCTGGTACCGCTGGACGAACATGGTCACTGGTATCGCTATCATCATCTGTTTTCCGACCTGCTGCGCTCGCGGCCCGCTATCCAGTCGATGGTGCCGGCCGCCAGCCTGCACCTGCGCGCCTGTCGCTGGTTCAATGCCCAGGGGTTACTCGATGAAGCGGTAGAGCAGGCGTTGCGTGCCGGACATCTGGACGTCGCGGCGAACCTGGTGCAAAACCTGTCGGAGGAACAACTGCTGGCCGAGCAGAACGTCGGTATGTTGCTGCGCTGGAAAATGGACTTGCCCGACAGCCTGCTGATCAGCACGCCACGGCTGATCGTGCTCTACAGCTGGGCGCTGGGGATGGCTTGTCAGCTGGATGCCGCCGAGGAACTGGCCAGTCATTTGAGCCGCTTCCTGCCCGCCCCGTCAGCCACTGCGCAAAAGTCGATGCTGGCGCAATGGCTGGCCTTGAGCGGGATCATCGCCCGTGGGCGTGGTAACCGTGAACTCACGTTGCGCTATTGCACCGAAGCGCTGGAAAGCCTTCCGTGTAAGCGTTACGGTCAGCGGCTTATGTGTCTCTCGACCCTGTCCAACCTGGCCATTGCCGACGGTGATTTGTGGCGTGCGCGTGGGCTGAACCGTGATTCACTGGAGCTGGCGCAACGGGTCGGCAATCCATTATTCGAAGCGCTGGCCCACTACGACCGCGCGCGAGTGCTGCAAGCACGAGGGGAAATCCTGCGTTCGCTGAATGAAGTCCGGCAGGGGCTGCAACGCTTGCAAGGGCTGTCACCGCAACGACTCTATGCCGTACGCGCACGCCTGACGTTGTACGAAGGTTTTCTGCTAGCGCTACGCCTGCAACCGCAAGCGGCTCGGGTGCGTTTGCAGGTTGGCTTGAGCGAGGCCAGAGCCTGTCGCGACATCAGCGTACTGATCGGCCACTGTGTCATCGCCCGACTTGAAGGCAGCAGCGGCGAATTCGCCAAGGCCTTTGCAGAGCTGGCCGAAGCCGAACGTCTGATGCATATCTGGGACGTGCCGCCCATTTATTATCTGGCGATGATCACCCTGGTCAAATGCGAACTCTGGCTGGCCCAGGGGCGTATCGATCTGGCCGAAGCCTGGCTGGCGCGACTGGGGCAGACCTATAACGGTGGACACCCGGCATCGCCCCCGGAGTTCCACCCGCAACTTCCCCTGCATATCGAACTGCAACAGGCCCTGCTGGAAGTCATTCAGGGACAACCGATGTTGGCCGAAGGGCGTTTGAATGCGCTGCTCGAACAGGGGCAGCAAACTGGCCGGCAGTTGCTCAGTGCGATGGCCCTGACTCAAAAAGTCTCTTTGTTGCTGGGCAACGGTCGCGAGCCCGAGGCGCGCAAGGCGCTGGCTCAGGCGCTGGATGCCGCTGCAGGGGGCGCGCTGCAACCGTTTGAAGGATTGTTGGCCGAACATCCGGACTGGCTTCGCGGACAACTGCAAAGCTGTGAGGCGACCACCGTTTCACAGGACCTTTCAGAAAAATTGCCGGCATTGGCAAATCGTCCGGCGCTGGAGCCTGCCCTGCCGGCTGAACAACTGAGTACCCGGGAAATGGCCGTTTTGCGTTTGATCGCCCAAGGTTGCTCGAACCAGGAAATCAGCGATCAGCTGTTCATCTCCCTGCACACCGTCAAAACCCATGCCAGCCACATCAACAGCAAGCTTGGCGTTGAACGGCGTACGCAGGCTGTAGCGCGGGCCAAGGAATTGGGGGTGTTGGGTTAAGGATTTTTCACGTTTCACCGCAGGGTAAATCGCGGAATACTCAATTGTGCGAAAATCCCTCGTCCCCGTTTATCGAGCAGGCCCCGATGTCCCAGCAGCCCACCCTCATTCGCGAAACCTTCCCCGTAGGCCCTTTGCAGTGCAACTGCACGATCATCGGCGATCCGGTGACGAAAAAGGCCATCGTCGTTGATCCGGGGGGCAATCACGAGCTGATCCTTGCCCGTCTCGATGCCTTGGGCTTGAAGGTCATCAGCATTATTCATACCCATGCGCACCTCGACCACTTCCTGGCGTCGGGTCAGCTGAAGGAAAAAACCGGCGCGACCCTGCACCTGCACAAGGAAGATCAATTCCTCTGGGATAACCTGGAGATGCAGTGCCAGATGTTTGGTGTTCCCTATACGCCGGTGCCGTCGCCGGATCGCTGGCTGGCTGACGATGAAGAGTTGGCTTGCGGTTGCGGTGTGGCATTGCACACACCAGGTCATACACCGGGTTCCATGAGCTTTTGGTTTTCAGAGGCTAAGCTGCTGATTGCCGGTGACACCCTGTTTCGTCGCGGGGTAGGGCGTACGGATTTGTGGGGTGGCGATCAGGCGACTATCGTGCGCTCGATCAAGCAGCGTCTGTATACGCTCGACGAAGAGGCGACGGTGGTGACCGGGCATGGTCCGGATACCCGTCTGGGTGATGAAATGCGCGAAAATCCTTTTGTTCGTGCCTGATTTGTAACACGTGGAATTTTCACCTGCGGAAACGATCCAACGCCCGCAAAGGTTCGATGCTTATGTCCGTTGCACCACAGAATGTAAAAAAGTAGGAGTTCTACATGTTCACCACGCGTCGTTTGATTATTGTCGCTACGGCTGTGGCCGTTTTATCCGGTTGCGCCTCGCCTAACCCATACGGCGGTGGCCAGGCCCAGGGCCAGGCGGATAGCGGCTCCGAAGGCATGAGCAAAACCGCCAAATACGGCGGCCTCGGCGCTCTGGCCGGCGCGTTGGCCGGTGCCGCCATCAACCATGATAACCGTGGCAAGGGCGCGCTGATCGGCGCTGCGGTAGTGGGTGCTTCCGCTGCCGGTTATGGCTACTACGCTGATCAGCAGGAGAAAAAACTGCGTGCCAGCATGGCCAACACCGGTGTTGAAGTGCAGCGTCAGGGCGATCAGATCAAGCTGATCATGCCGGGCAACATCACATTCGCCACCGATTCGGCGAATATCGCTTCCAGCTTCTACCAGCCGTTGAATAATCTGGCCGGTTCGCTGAAAGAGTTCAACCAGAACCAGATCGAAATCGTTGGCTACACCGACAGCACCGGCAGTCGTCAGCACAACATGGACCTGTCCCAGCGTCGGGCCCAGAGCGTTGCGACTTACCTGACCTCGCAAGGTGTGAGCGGTACGAACCTCAGCGCCCGTGGCGCCGGCCCGGACAGTCCGGTTGCCAGCAACGCAGACACCAACGGCCGGGCTCAGAACCGCCGTGTAGAGGTCAACCTCAAGGCGATTCCGGGCCAGCAATATGGCGCCCAGCAGTAAGGCACCGTGCAGCAGTACCCTTGATCGCCTGACTGAACCCCAGGTGTAAAAAAAACCGCCCGATCCTCAACAGATCGGGCGGTTTTTTTTGTGTTCCTAAAGGGGGCTTGCTTACTTCTTCAGGCCGTAGTGCTCATCGAGCATGCCTGGGGAGTTCGGGGCTTTTGGTGCGTAGTCGCGCGGCGGTTCCTGATTGCGCGGTGGCGTCAGGCGTTCCCGTGGAGCCTGCGCCGCGTCGGCGTGCAGGGAGGCCAGCAAGCGTTGGCGGGTCTGCTCGTCCAGGGCCAGGCGGTTGGCACCCTCGGCGAGATGATCCTGCACTTCCTGATAGCTCTGAGTCAGTTTCTTGACCAGTGTCGCAGTGCTGTTGAAGTGGGTCACCACCTCGTTCTGATAACTGTCGAAACGTTCCTGAATATCGTCCAGCTGACGTTGCGTGCTGCTAGGCGCGGCATTCGGCGCAAGGCGAGCGATCAGGAATCCAATGGCGACACCCACAACCAGGGCAAGAGTCGGTAACAACCAAACTAAGAGCGAGTGTTCCACGAGTCCTTCCTCTATAAACGGCTTTGCTTTACGTTAACGGCTCGAACCTGCGCTGTATACCGCGATTCACTCGCAATAGACAGCCACAGACAATTTGCTAGACGAGTCGACCCGATTCAAGGTCACGGAGTTCCTTCCTTGCTTATGCGCGAAACCCCTGTAGTGATTGACGGCCCGGCAGGCCAATTGGAAGCACTGTACCTGGACAGTGAGCAACCGCGCGGCCTCGCGCTCATCTGCCATCCAAACCCGGTACAGGGCGGCACCATGCTCAACAAAGTGGTGTCGACCCTGCAACGCACCGCTCGCGATGCCGGGTTGATCACCCTGCGTTTCAACTACCGTGGCGTCGGTGCCAGCGAAGGCACTCACGATATGGGCACCGGCGAAGTCGATGATGCCCAGGCCGTGGCTGAATGGTTTCGGGCCAGACACCCGGAGTTGCCCCTGACCCTGTTCGGTTTTTCCTTCGGCGGTTTTGTTGCAGCAAGTCTCGGCGGACGCCTGGAAGCGCAGGGCGAGGAGATCAAGCACCTGTTCATGGTCGCGCCGGCGGTCATGCGCCTGGGGGATCAGGATCAACTGCCGCAACATGGCGAACTGACCCTGATTCAGCCGGAAACCGACGAAGTCATCGATCCGCAAGTCGTTTATCAATGGTCCGACAAGCTCGAACGTCCCCATGAGCTGCTGAAAGTGGCAGAATGCGGACACTTTTTTCATGGCAAGCTGACCGATCTCAAGGATCTGATCCTGCCGCGTCTCTCGAATTGATTGCAGTCTGACAAGCGATTACCCATGACGACCCATACCCGTATCCTCACCGGCATCACCACCACCGGCACGCCGCACCTGGGCAACTACGCCGGTGCCATCCGCCCGGCGATCGTCGCCAGCCGTGACAGCAATGCCGATTCGTTCTATTTCCTGGCCGACTACCACGCCCTGATCAAATGCGATGACCCGCTGCGCATCCAGCGCTCGCGTCTGGAAATCGCCGCGACCTGGCTGGCCGGTGGGCTGGATGTGGACCGTGTGACCTTCTACCGCCAGTCCGATATCCCGGAGATCCCCGAGCTGACGTGGCTGCTGACCTGTGTGGCGGCCAAGGGCCTGCTCAACCGTGCCCATGCCTACAAGGCCTCGGTGGACAAGAACGTCGAGACCGGTGAAGACCCGGACGCCGGCATCACCATGGGCCTGTACAGCTACCCGGTGCTGATGGCCGCGGACATCTTGATGTTCAACGCACACAAGGTGCCGGTCGGTCGTGACCAGATCCAGCACGTGGAAATGGCGCGGGACATTGGCCAACGCTTCAACCATCTGTTTGGCCAGGGCAAAGAGTTCTTCACCATGCCCGAGGCACTGATCGAAGAAAGCGTCGCCACGCTGCCGGGCCTCGACGGCCGCAAGATGTCGAAGAGCTACGACAACACCATTCCTCTGTTCAGCAGCGCCAAAGAGATGAAGGACGCGATTTCGCGGATCGTCACCGACTCCCGCGCGCCGGGCGAAGCGAAGGATCCGGACAATTCCCACCTGTTCACCCTGTTCCAGGCGTTTGCTACCCCGGCGCAGTCCGACGAGTTCCGCAGCGAATTGTTGCAGGGCCTGGGTTGGGGCGAAGCGAAGAATCGCCTTTTCCAGCTGCTGGACAACGAACTGGGTGAATCCCGCGAGCGCTATCACCAGTTGATCGAGCGTCCGGCAGATCTGGAAGACATCCTGCAACACGGTGCGAAAAAGGCCCGTGCGGTGGCGACGCCGTTCCTTAACGAACTGCGTGAAGCAGTGGGTCTGCGTTCTTTCGTTGCACAGACGCAAGTGGCAACGACCACCAAGAAGAAAGCCGCGAAGGCTGCGCGTTTCGTCAGCTTCCGCGAAGACGACGGTAGTTTCCGTTTCCGTCTGCTGGCCGCCGATGGTGTGCAACTGTTGTTGTCGCGCAACTTTGCCGATGGCAAAACCGCAGGCCAGGTGACCAAGCAGCTGCAATCGGGTCAGGCGCTGGATGTGCGCAGTGAGGACCTGAGTTTCAGTGTCTGGCTGGAAGGCGAGTGCGTTGGGGACAGCCCGGCGTTCGCTGACAGCGCCGCCCGGGATGCTGCGATCGAGACTTTGCGGATCGCCCTGACGCCGGTTCAGGAATAATCAACGGATCGGTCATACCAAGGGCCGATTGCCATTCCCACGGGCCGTCGCTACAGTGACGGCCCGTTTTTGTTGCCTTGCTAACGAATTATGACGCCCCTAGAACGATATCAAGCTGATCTGAAACGCCCGGAATTCTTCCATGACGCTGCGCAGGAAACCGCGGTGCGTCATCTGCAGCGCCTGTACGACGACCTGGTCGCGGCCGAGCAGAACAAACCGGGCCTGCTGGGCAAACTGTTTGGCAAGAAGGATCAGACCCCGGTCAAGGGCCTGTACTTCTGGGGCGGCGTAGGTCGCGGCAAGACGTATCTGGTCGATACCTTCTTCGAAGCACTGCCGTTCAAGGAAAAGACCCGCACGCACTTCCACCGCTTCATGAAGCGTGTGCATGAAGAGATGAAGACCCTGGGTGGCGAGAAAAACCCGCTGACCATCATCGCCAAGCGTTTCTCCAACGAGTCGCGCGTGATCTGCTTCGATGAATTTTTCGTCTCCGACATCACCGACGCCATGATTCTCGGCACCCTGATGGAAGAACTGTTCAAAAACGGTGTGACCCTGGTCGCGACCTCGAACATCGTGCCCGACGGCCTCTATAAGGACGGCCTGCAACGCGCGCGTTTCTTGCCAGCCATCGCGCTGATCAAGCAGAACACCGAAATCGTTAACGTCGACAGCGGCGTCGATTATCGCCTGCGTCACCTCGAACAAGCCGAACTGTTCCACTTCCCGCTCGACGAAGCGTCCCACGAAAGCCTGCGCAAAAGCTTCCGTGCGCTGACACCGGAATGCACGGCAGCGGTCGAGAACGATGTGCTGATGATCGAGAACCGCGAAATCCGCGCCCTGCGCACCTGCGATGACGTGGCCTGGTTCGACTTCCGCGAACTGTGCGACGGCCCGCGCAGCCAGAACGACTACATCGAACTGGGCAAGATCTTCCACGCCGTGCTGCTCAGCGGCGTCGAGCAGATGAGTGTCACCACCGACGACATCGCCCGACGCTTCATCAACATGGTCGACGAATTCTACGACCGCAACGTGAAACTGATCATTTCTGCCGAAGTCGAGCTCAAGGACCTGTACACCGGTGGCCGCTTGAACTTCGAGTTCCAGCGCACCCTGAGCCGTTTGCTGGAAATGCAGTCCCACGAATTCCTGTCCCGGGCGCATAAGCCTTAACAGGATTCAGAAAATGAAAAAGGGCCTGCACATGCAGGCCCTTTTTTATGCGCTGAAGAACCCCTGTAGGAGCGCGCCTGCTCGCGATAGCGGTGTGTCAGTCGACATCTGCACTGAATTTTGAACTGCTATCGCGAGCAGGCTCGCTCCCACATTTGGTTGGTGCTTGGCTTTAAACCTACGCGGCTTGTTGAAACTGCTGCCGATACTGGTTCGGCGACAATTCGGTATGTTGGCGGAACAGTCGAGCAAAGAAGCTCGCATCGTCATAACCGACTTCGTAGCTGATGGTCTTGATGCTCTTGCGGCTGCCGGACAGCAGGCCCTTGGCAGTTTCGATGCGCAGGCGTTGCAGGTAGTGCAGCGGCTTGTCGCCGGTGGCGGTCTGGAAGCGGCGCATGAAGTTGCGGATGCTCATGCCGTGTTCGCGGGCGACGTCTTCGAAGCGGAATTTGTCGGCGAAGTGTTCTTCGAGCCAGTGCTGGATCTGCAGGATGATCACGTCCTGGTGCAGTTTCTGCCCGCCGAAGCCAATGCGTCCAGGGGAATAGCTGCGCTGCACTTCGTAGAGAATATCCCGAGCCACGGCCTGGGACACATTGGCGCCGCAGAACCGCTCGATCAGATAGATGTACAGATCGCAGGCGGAGGTGGTGCCGCCAGCGCAGTACAGGTTATCGGCGTCGGTCAGGTGTTTGTCCTGATTGAGGTAGACCCGCGGGAAACGTTCGGCGAAGGCATTGAAAAAGCGCCAGTAGGTGGTCGCCTCCTTACCGTCGAGCAGCCCAGCCTCCGCCAGCCAGAACACACCTGTGGCCTCGCCACACAGAACCGCGCCGCGCGCATGTTGCTGGCGCAGCCAGGGCAGGACTTGAGGGTAGCGGCGGCACAAGGATTCGAAGTCATCCCAGAATGCGGGGAGGACGATGATGTCGGCGTTTTCCAGTCCGCCGTCCACCGGCATGATGACATCGCTGAAACTGTTTACCGGTTTTCCGTCAGGACTGACCAGTCGGGTTTCGAACGCAGGGACCAGGCCGTGACCCAGTTGTTTGCCGTAGCGCAGGCTGGCGAGGTGGAAGAAATCCTTGGCTTGCATGAGGGTGGAAGCGAAAACCCGGTCGATAGCCAGGATGCTGACGCGCCGCAAGGGCGTGGAGGCTTGGTTAGACATAATTCAACTTTATTCTTATAGGGGAAAGTGGTCACCAGACGGCTGGATCGTCTTATTTTTTGTCGGATGTGTCCAGTGTCCTGTATCGGACGCGGGGCTTAGTCTCTGAAGGTCAATGACGACAAAAAACAACGACAGGTGCCGCATGATCCCCAGAACCTTGTTCAGTTCCGAGCACGAACTTTTCCGCGACAGCGTGCGAACGTTCCTCGAAAAAGAGGCCGTGCCGTTCCATGGACAATGGGAGAAACAAGGCTATATCGACCGCAAACTCTGGAACAAGGCGGGGGAGGCGGGGATGTTGTGCTCGCACCTGCCGGAAGAGTACGGCGGGCTGGGGGCGGACTTTCTCTACAGTGCGGTGGTGATCGAGGAGGTGGGTCGCCTGGGGCTGACCGGGATCGGTTTCTCGTTGCATTCGGACATCGTTGCGCCGTATATCCTGCATTACGGTAGTGAAACGCTGAAACACAAATACCTGCCGAAACTGGTCTCCGGAGAGATGGTCAGTGCCATCGCCATGACCGAGCCGGGTGCCGGCTCCGACTTGCAGGGGGTGAAGACCACGGCGGTGCTGGACGGTGACGAGTATGTGATCAACGGCTCTAAGACCTTCATCACCAACGGTTTTCTCGCTGACCTGGTGATTGTCGTGGCCAAGACCGATCCGAAGGCGGGCGCCAAGGGTACCAGCCTGTTTCTGGTGGAGGCCGATACGCCGGGCTTCGACAAGGGCAAGCGTCTGGAAAAGGTTGGTATGAAGGCCCAGGATACGTCGGAGCTGTTTTTTCAGGACGTCCGGGTGCCCAAGGAGAACCTGCTGGGCCAGGCCGGGATGGGGTTTGCC
The DNA here is from genome assembly GCF_009861505.1 of Pseudomonas izuensis. Taxonomy (GTDB): domain Bacteria; phylum Pseudomonadota; class Gammaproteobacteria; order Pseudomonadales; family Pseudomonadaceae; genus Aquipseudomonas; species Aquipseudomonas izuensis. The sequence continues at coordinate 90,865 of NZ_WTFT01000050.1, forward strand.
TACCTGATGCAGGAACTGCCTCAGGAGCGCCTCACCGTGGCCATCGGCGGCCTGGCTTCAGCCGAAGCAGCGTTGCAATGGACCCTGGATTACACCCGCGAACGCAAGGCGTTCGGCAAGGCGATTGCCGATTTCCAGAACACCCGTTTCAAACTGGCGGAGATGGCCACCGAAATTCAGATCGGCCGGGTTTTTGTCGACCGTTGCCTGGAGCTGCACCTGCAAGGCAAGCTCGACGTGCCCACGGCGGCGATGGCCAAGTACTGGGGTACTGACCTGCAATGCAAGGTTCTCGATGAGTGCGTGCAGTTGCACGGCGGCTACGGCTTCATGTGGGAATACCCGATCGCCCGGGCATGGGCCGATGCGCGGGTGCAGCGAATTTATGCGGGGACCAATGAAATCATGAAGGAGATTATTGCCAGATCTCTGTAGGAGCGAGCTTGCTCGCGATGGTCGCCAACGACAACGCTGATAGCCTGACACCCAGCGGTGTGCTCAGGTTTATCGCGAGCAGGCTCGCTCCTACAGGAGGGGGTTAAGGGGCAGGGTTCGGATGATCCTTGTGAATCGCCTCGATCCCTTCCAGCACTTCCTCCGACAGTTTCAGATCAAAACTGCCAATATTGCTCTCCAGTTGCTCAAGCGTCGTCGCCCCGATGATGTTGCTGGTCACGAACGGTTGTTGCGTGACGAATGCCAGGGCCATTTGCGCCGGGTCCAGACCGTGCGCACGGGCCAGTGCCACATAGCGGCTGCACGCTGCTTCCGACTGCGGGTTGAAGTAGCGGCTGAAGCGGCTGTAGAGGCTCAGGCGGCCTTTTGGGGGGCGGGCGCCACCTTCGTACTTGCCTGACAGGAAACCGAACGCCAGCGGCGAATAAGCCAGCAAGCCGCACTGTTCGCGAATGGCGATTTCCGCCAGGCCGACTTCGAAACTGCGGTTGAGCAGGTTGTAGGGGTTCTGGATCGACACCGCGCGCGGCCAGCCACGGGCTTCGGCGAGGGCGAGGAATCGCATGGTGCCCCATGGGGTTTCGTTGGACAGCCCGATGTGGCGGATCTTGCCGGCCTTGACCTGCTCATCGAGGGCTTCGAGCGTGTCCTCAAGCGGCGTCAGATTGGCTTCGATCTTGTGCTTGTAGCCCAATTGCCCGAAGAAATTGGTGCTGCGCTCCGGCCAGTGCAGTTGGTACAGGTCGATGTAATCGGTCTGCAAGCGCTGGAGGCTCGCATTCACGGCCTCGGTGATGTGCTGTCGATTGTGCCGCAGGTTTTTGTCGCGGATGTAGTCGATGGTGTTGCCGGGGCCGGCGATCTTGCTGGCCAGGATCCAGTCGGCACGATCGCCACGACTTTTGAAATAGTTGCCGATGTAGCGTTCGGTGGTGGCGTAGGTTTCGGCCTTGGGCGGCACTGGGTACATTTCGGCGGTATCGATGAAATTGATCCCGGCGCTCTTGGCCCGCTCAATCTGGGCGAAGGCTTCAGCCTCGCTATTTTGCTCACCCCAGGTCATGGTGCCGAGGCAGATTGCACTCACGTTCAGATTGGTCCGGCCTAGCTGGCGATACTCCATCGGGGAGCTCCTTGGGCAAAACAATCATAAAAGCAGGTTGAAATATTTTTCGCAATCTGCATAATTGCGCACCTCTTTCTGCAGTGGAAGTGATGCGCCGCCGCCGAAGAATCTTGCCGTTGAACGGACGCGCCGACCCGAGCCCCCGAAAGCGTCTGTATCCGGCTGCCTTTGACTTGTCAAAGTACGCACTATTCAGTAAGATCCGCCGTCTAATTTACAGGGCGGCCCCTGAGGCTATAAAGAATGAAAACTTTTACTGCTAAACCGGAAACAGTAAAGCGCGACTGGTTTGTCGTCGACGCTGCTGGTCAGACCCTGGGTCGTCTGGCCACCGAAATCGCGAGCCGTCTGCGTGGCAAGCACAAGCCTGAGTACACTCCTCACGTTGACACCGGCGACTACATCGTCGTTATCAATGCTGAGCAGATCCGTGTTACCGGTGCTAAAACCACTGACAAAATGTACTACTCCCACTCCGGTTTCCCGGGCGGCATCAAGTCGATCAACTTTGAAAAGCTGATCGCCAAGGCCCCTGAGCGCGTGATCGAGACCGCGGTCAAAGGCATGCTGCCTAAGAACCCGCTGGGTCGCGACATGTACCGTAAGCTGAAAGTCTATGCGGGCGCTGCACACCCTCATACTGCTCAGCAGCCCCAAGAACTGAAGATTTAACGGAATAGTTCATTATGTCGGCGACTCAAAATTACGGCACTGGCCGTCGCAAGACCGCAACCGCACGCGTTTTCCTGCGTCCGGGTACTGGTAACATCTCCATCAACAACCGTTCGCTGGATAATTTCTTCGGCCGCGAAACTGCCCGCATGGTAGTTCGTCAGCCGCTGGAATTGACTGAGACTGTCGAGAAGTTCGACATCTACGTCACCGTGATCGGCGGTGGTGTAAGTGGTCAAGCTGGCGCAATCCGCCACGGCATCACCCGCGCTCTGATGGACTACGACGAAACTCTGCGCAGCGCTCTGCGTAAAGCTGGCTTCGTAACCCGCGATGCACGTGAAGTTGAACGTAAGAAAGTTGGTCTGCGTAAAGCGCGTAAGCGTCCGCAGTACTCGAAGCGTTAATTCGCTTCCACGTTCAAAAAAGAACGCCCAGTTTCCTCACGGAGCTGGGCGTTTTTTTGTGCCTGCGATTTATCAAAGAATTGCGCTGTGACAACTTGCCACATCCGTAGAGGCCCTATACTACAAGGCTTGGGAGGAGCGCCCCAGGGTAATTACCTTGTCAGAATTGGGGCTTTTCATTACCATTCGGCAAAATTTTATAAGTACATAGTTTTATTTAGTAGATGCCTGATTTAACAGGCCACAAAGCTGATGGGAGAGGACTGAATGAGCAATGACGGCGTGAATGCAGGCCGGCGTCGCTTCTTGGTAGCAGCCACATCCGTGGTGGGTGCTGCAGGAGCGGTGGGGGCTGCGGTCCCGTTCGTGGGGTCATGGTTTCCCAGTGCCAAGGCGAAAGCCGCAGGTGCACCGGTGAAAGTGAATGTCAGCAAAATCGAGCCAGGCCAGCAGATGATTGCTGAGTGGCGCGGTCAGCCGGTGTTCATCGTCCGCCGTACACAGGAAATCCTGGGGAATCTGAAGAAGATCGAGGGCCAGTTGTCTGACCCGACCTCCAAGAACTCGACACAACCGACCTATGTCGATCCGCAAACCCGATCGATCAAACCTGAAGTTCTGCTGCTGATCGGTATCTGCACGCACCTGGGTTGCTCGCCGACATTCCGTCCCGAAGTCGCCCCCGCTGACTTGGGCAAGGACTGGGTAGGCGGTTATTTCTGCCCTTGCCACGGTTCCCACTACGACCTCGCTGGCCGCGTCTACAAGTCGCAACCTGCGCCTTTGAACCTGCCAGTTCCCCCGCATTCCTATGAGACCGATGAGATCATTGTCATCGGCGTCGATACGGAGAAAGCGTGATGAACAAGTTCATGGATTGGGTTGATGCACGCTTTCCCGCGACCAAAATGTGGGAAGACCATCTCAGCAAGTACTACGCCCCGAAGAACTTCAACTTCTTCTACTTCTTTGGATCCCTCGCGCTGCTCGTTCTGGTCAACCAGATCGTCACCGGTGTCTGGCTGACCATGAGCTACACCCCGTCGGCGGAAGAAGCCTTCGCTTCCGTCGAATACATCATGCGCGACGTCGAGTACGGCTCGATCCTGCGCCTGTTGCACTCCACCGGCGCTTCGGCGTTCTTCATCGTGGTCTATCTGCACATGTTCCGTGGCCTGCTCTACGGTTCGTATCAGAAACCCCGTGAGCTGGTGTGGGTCTTTGGCATGCTGATTTATCTGGCGCTGATGGCTGAAGCCTTCATGGGTTACCTGCTGCCGTGGGGGCAGATGTCCTACTGGGGTGCCCAGGTGATCATCTCCCTGTTCGGTGCGATCCCGGTCATCGGTAACGACCTGACTCAGTGGATCCGTGGTGACTACCTGATTTCCGGTATTACCCTGAACCGCTTCTTCGCGCTGCATGTGGTTGCCTTGCCGATCGTCATTCTCGGTCTGGTGGTGCTGCACATTCTGGCACTGCACGAAGTCGGTTCGAACAACCCGGACGGCGTGGATATCAAGAAGTACAAGGACGAAAACGGTGTACCGCTGGACGGCATTGCTTTCCACCCGTACTACACCGTGAAAGATATCGTCGGCGTGGTGGTGTTCCTGTTCATCTTCTGTTCCGTCGTGTTCTTCTTCCCGGAAATGGGTGGTTACTTCCTCGAGAAGCCGAACTTTGAAGTGGCAAACGCCTTCAAGACCCCAGAGCACATCGCTCCGGTCTGGTACTTCACTCCGTTCTACGCCATTTTGCGTGCGGTTCCGGACAAGCTCTTTGGTGTGATCGCCATGGGCGCAGCCATCGCTGTGCTGTTCGTCCTGCCATGGCTGGACCGCAGCCCGGTCAAGTCGATGCGCTACAAGGGTTGGCTGAGCAAGATCTGGCTCTGGGTGTTCTGCATCGCGTTCGTGATCCTGGGCGTGCTGGGCGTATTGGCCCCGACCCCTGAGCGTACGTTGTTGTCGCAGGTATGTACCTTCCTGTACTTCGCCTACTTCATTCTGATGCCGTTCTACACCAGGCTCGAGAAGACCAAACCGGTTCCGGAAAGGGTGACTGGCTGATGAAAAAACTATTTGCTGTATTGATGCTTGCTGCGCTGCCAGTGTTCGCTTTTGCTGCTGAGCACGGTAGCCCGGAACTGGAAAAAGTCGACATCGACGTTTCCGATAAAGCAGCCATGCAGGATGGCGCGCGTACGTTCGCCAACTATTGCATGGGCTGCCACAGCGCCAAGTTCCAGCGCTACGAGCGTGTGGCCGATGACCTGGGCATTCCCCACGAGCTGATGCTCGAGAAGCTGGTGTTCACCGGCGCCAAGATTGGCGACCACATGAGCATCGGCATGCAGCCGGCTGACGCCAAGACCTGGTTCGGTGCTGCACCGCCCGACCTGACTCTGGTTGCTCGCGTTCGTGGTACTGACTGGCTCTACGGTTACCTGAGGTCGTTCTATGAAGACCCTTCGCGCCCTTGGGGTGTGAACAACAAGGTCTTCCCGAACGTCGGCATGCCTAACGTCCTGGTCGGCCTGCAAGGTCGTCAGGTCGTCGGTTGCAAGCAGGTTCAGATCGTCGAGGACGGCAAGAAGCAATATGATCCGTTGACCGGTACGGCGCTGACTCATGAGGCGTGCGATCAGATGACCATCGTGCCGAAGAGCGGTTCTTTGACCGAAGAGCAGTTCGATGAGAAGGTCAAGAATCTGGTAACCTTCCTGGCTTACTCGGCTAACCCGGTTAAGCTGCAACATCAGCGCATCGGTACGTATGTATTGCTGTACCTGGCGTTCTTCTTCGTATTCGCTTACTTGCTCAAGCGTGAATACTGGAAAGACGTGCACTGATAAAGCTTCAAGCACTTGCTGTTAATCGCGCGCGCCCAAGGGCGTCTCTGAAGGTGTAACGAGCCTGGCTGGCCAGGCGTTACGGGAGGCGCCCTTTGGGCGCGCTCGTTTTCCGCTTTCGATAATGTCTACAAGCGAGGAGGATCGCCATGGGCGTGACCAATCGGTTGGCCTGTTACTCCGACCCCGCCGACCACTATTCCCACCGAGTGCGAATCGTACTGGCAGAGAAGGGTGTCAGCGCCGAGATCATCTATGTGGAAGCTGGCCGTCAGCCGCCTAAACTGATCGAAGTGAACCCTTACGGCAGTTTGCCCACCCTGGTCGATCGTGACCTGGCGTTGTGGGAATCTACAGTGGTGATGGAATACCTGGATGAGCGTTACCCGCACCCGCCGCTCCTGCCGGTTTATCCCGTGGCGCGTGCCAACAGTCGACTGCTGATGCATCGTATTCAGCGGGACTGGTGTGGGCTGGTGGATCTGATTCTGGATTCGCGAACCAAGGAAGCCGCTCGCGCGGTGGCGCGTAAAGAGTTGCGCGAAAGCCTGACCGGCGTCTCGCCTTTGTTCGCCGACAAGCCGTTTTTCCTCAGTGAGGAACAAAGCCTGGTGGATTGCTGCCTATTGCCAATACTCTGGCGATTGCCGATTCTGGGTATAGAACTGCCACGGCCTGCCAAGCCGTTGCTTGATTACATGGAGCGCCAGTTTGCGCGTGAGGCATTCCAGGCGAGTCTGTCTGGTGTCGAACGCGACATGCGCTAAGGCTTAAGGAGCCGCTATGAACTCCAGTCGACCTTATCTGGTCCGCGCGCTCTACGAGTGGATTGTGGACAACGATTGCACCCCGCACATGCTGGTCAATTCCGAATATCCATCGGTCCAGGTGCCGCAAGGTTTTGCCAGTGACGGGCAAATTGTATTGAACGTATCGCCACAAGCCGTGCGCCATTTGCACATGGATAACGAGGCTGTGAGCTTCGAAGGCCGCTTCGGTGGTGTGCCGCATACGCTGTATGTGCCTATCGCATCGATCCTGGGTATCTACGCCCGGGAGAATGGTCAGGGCATGGTGTTCGATCTGGAACCGCCGATGGGCGAGGATGAAGAGATCGAACCGGATGACGATCTTCCGCCACCGGACAGCGAGCCACCGCGCCCAAGCGGCCGGCCAAGTTTGAAAGTGGTGAAGTAATAAAAAAGGCGATCCGGATGGATCGCCTTTTTTATTACTGTAGGAGCCGGCTTGCCGGCGAAGGCGAT
>NZ_WTFT01000051.1 GCF_009861505.1 Pseudomonas izuensis
GTTTATGGATCTATCCTCCGAGCTGGTACACAGTTTACTGCCTGTGTTTTTAGTCACCACATTGGGCGCGAGCGCATTGACTGTCGGAGTGATCGAGGGGGTTGCCGAGTCTACGGCCATGCTCGTCAAGATATTTTCAGGCGCCATCAGCGACTTTATAGGCCGGCGCAAAGGCCTCCTGTTGCTTGGGTATGGTTTGGCTGCCTTGACCAAACCGTTTTTTCCTCTGGCTCAATCCGTTGAAGTAGTTTTCACAGCGCGCTTGCTGGATCGTATTGGCAAAGGAATACGTGGTGCGCCGCGTGATGCCCTCGTCGCAGATGTTTCGCCACCAGAGATTCGTGGGGCCTGCTTTGGGTTGCGCCAATCGATGGATACCGTAGGGGCCGTTCTTGGTCCCGCGCTGGCCATCCTGCTGATGTTGTCGTTCGCAGATATTCAGCTTGTACTGTGGGTTGCGGTGATTCCGGCAGCAATGGCGGTGGCTCTAATTGTCACAGGCGTAAAAGAGCCCGTACACGCTTCCGTCGAACACAAATTTCGCTCTCCGATTCATTGGCGTGTCCTTCACGATTTCTCCCCTGGGTATTGGTGGGTTGTCGTCGTTGGCGGGGTGTTTACACTTGCCCGGTTTAGTGAAGCGTTTCTTGTTTTAAGAGCACAGCAGATGGGCTTGTCGGCCACCTGGATTCCGCTGGTGATGGTGGTAATGGCACTTTTTTATACGTTGTCCGCTTACCCTGCCGGTTGGCTATCTGATCGTATCAGTCGCGCGACGCTGCTCTGTGTGGGCATGGGGTTACTCGTCCTTGCGGATTTGGCGCTTGCTCAGCCCAGCTCTGTTATTACGATGATGCTGGGTGTTGCATTGTGGGGGCTTCATATGGGATTCAGCCAAGGCATTCTTGCCTCGTTAGTAGCCGATAAAGCGCCTGGAAAACTCAAGGGCACCGCCTTCGGTATATTCAATTTGGTCAGTGGTGTATGCATGCTGATCGCCAGCGTTCTTGCGGGCTGGCTTTGGCAAAGCATTGGGTCAGACAGCACTTTCCTCACGGGTGCGCTGCTTGCCACAACAGCTCTGTTCTTACTGTTATTCAAGAAGCCGTAAGCGCAAACAAAAAACAAAGCAAATGGTTCTGAACGAATAATTACCGTTTTAGGCGTCACCCGTTGCTCTGGTTCTAAGCGCATTCGACGTTGGCGGTGAAGGGCTGCTTCTGGCCGATTGCCGCCTGTCGTGAAGGGTTAAGCGGTCCATAATAGTCGCTCAATCCGCCAGTTCCATGCATGTGCAGATATCCTCGGCGGGCATGCCCTCGCTACCAATTCAAGTTGCGTAACCCACATTATTGCCACTGGCCGAGCTTGTAACCAGCCATCGGATAGGTCCCTATGAGTCGGAAGTCACACCGTTTTTGCAACCCGCCGCTACCCGGCTTAGCTGGGAAGTGCTGGCATAGGCCGAGCGATAGCTCTGTGAGTGAGGATGGGTACGTCATCCGTACACGTCGTTAGCATTGCCTGTAATGGTTCTACGACAGCGGCAGCCTTCTTGCGCACGCCTTTACCCTGACGTGACTGCGCTTTGCGCGCGTCGCACCGCAAGATTTTTAGCGCCGATTCCTCGGTCGGACTTTCCCAGCCGTTGAGCCCAGGGTCAGCGTCCTTCCAGCTTGTTCACTACCTCGTCGGTAGTCATCAGACCGTTGGCGATGTAGCGGAAGTTGACCAGGGCACTACCGTATCCGTCACCGTCAGGAAGCTTCGGACCGGCGACGGCGTCACGTACAACGACCACTTCGAAACCGCGCTCCAGAAACTCGCGAAGGTGCGATTCGACGCACAGGTTGGCGGCCATGCCGGCCAGGACTATCTTGTCGATCCGCTGTTTACGCAACTGCAGCATCAGGTCGTTGCTTTGCGGGCCATACAACTTGTGCGGTGAGGCGACGATAGTCTTGCCGTCTTCAATGAAGGGCTTGAACTCCTGCATGAAGTCGGCACCTGAGTTACGGAAACCATCCAGCGTCAAGGCACCCTTACGATCGAAGAGACCGAGCTTGTGTTGAACGGTCTCCACTGGCGCCTCAAACTCCCATTTATGATCGTGGGGATAGTAGTAGTGCGGCGAAATGGCTACGGTTGTTCCGGCTTTCTTGAATGCTGCAAAAAGCCGGCTCAGATTCGGCACCAGATTTTGCTCGGTTACGCTTTGACCGAAGACCGACCAGCCCGCACCCTCCGGGCTCATGAAGTCGATCTGTGGGTCGATTACGACCAGAGCGGTTCGGCTTGAATCCCATTGAAAGGTGGAGGCCGGGAGCGCGGGCTTGGCCGGATCGGCGTAAAGGTTCTCGGTGGCGAAGCCAATGCCCGGCGCCATCAGGATGGCCGCCAGCAACGTGGCGCAGGAGATCATTCTCTTGGGATAAATGCTGTTGAAGGTCATTTGTGCGTACTCAATGCGGGGTGGTGCATTGCCTGTTCGTCGATGCATTCAGTTGCACCTTTGACAAAGCGTACGCCCACCGTGTCGAAGAAGTGGTCAGTGATGAAGTTATTCTTCAAGTTTGGCGGGCGATCGCTGGACCCCCAAATGAAGGGACTGTAATCATTACACCGAGTCGTCCGCTGTGAGTTCATGTTATTGATGGAATCCTCCAAGCGCACTGCTACTTCGGTTCAGCGAAACCATACGTCAGTGGCAGGGATATATATGAAGGTGTATGTCGGGTGCAGCGAGATACTTCTAGAGGGATCTCAGTGCCGTTGGCCGAGGGTGATGAAGCTATCGGCATCATCACCGAACGCCTGTACGAACTGGGGGATATCCATATGTTAAAGACAAGGCATTATGTGGGTGAGCGACCGCTTTTGGCTGTGGATTCAACCGGTCGAAGCGTCTCGACCTGCTGCTGCAAAGCGCTGATGCAGGTATTGACCGCCAATGTCTGCTTGCCCAGCCGACCCTCTTCATTGTTCGCAATGATCGCTAGTTCGCTGTCACTGTGTTGCTGCGCCTTAACCCTGGCGCTGGGGCATCGGCGATCTTTTGGTCGAGCCAACGCGGCCATTTCGTCGTAGAAGGCCATATTGGCTCCAGATCAAATCACTGGTTTAGGTGAGAAAGCCCCCTAGAGGTGAGGGCTTTCTAACTCTACGTTCTTCAATCATGTTGTCTGCAATACCAGCTGCTTGTTTGATCACCTCAGCCCATGAGCCGTCAACATTGCTGCTTGTTGCCAACCCCTCTGCTTTTGCAAGCGGCAATGCTGCCGAAAAAAACAGATCCCAGGCCTTTTGTTCGTCATCATTG
>NZ_WTFT01000052.1 GCF_009861505.1 Pseudomonas izuensis
GTTTCGGGGGCGGCGGTTCGTCGGGCGGCTGGTGATAAAACAAAAATAATCGAGCATTTCAAGACATGGCATTACTGACTGAACACGAACAACGCAAAGTTGCCGAGGCGATTGCCAGGGTCGAGCGCGACACCGATGCCGAATTGGTGACGGTGCTCGCGGCCCGCGCCGACGACTATGCGTACATCCCGCTGCTCTGGGCCAGCCTGCTGGCGCTGGTGGTGCCGGGTATCGTGCATTACCTGACAGGCTGGCTGACCCTGCACAGCCTGCTGCTGGTGCAATGGATCAGTTTCATCGTCCTGTGCCTGGTGTTCCGGCTGCCGAAAATCACCACCCACCTGATCCCGCGCTCGGTACGTCACTGGCGTGCCTCGAACCTGGCGCGCCGGCAGTTCCTGGAGCAAAACCTGCACCACACCGTGGGCAGCACCGGCATGCTGATTTTCGTCTGCGAAGCCGAGCGTTATGTGGAAATCCTGGTGGATGAGGGGATCTCCAGTCGTCTCGACAACAAGAACTGGGACGCGATTGTTGCGGCGTTTACCCAGCAGGTGCGACAGGGGCAGACGTTGCAGGGCTTCGTCAATTGCGTCGAAGCCTGTGGTGAGTTGCTGAAAGTGCATGTGCCGGTCACGCATGTGCGCAATGAATTGCCGAACCGGTTGGTGGTCCTGGGCTGAACCTCTGGTCCCTGCCCACAGGGGATCTGCACCGTTCGGGAAATTACCCGTGCCCTCGCACCCCATCCCCCCTAAAATACCCGCCATTCCCGATCCGCACCGCCCTGAGGCCGTTTTTTCCATGTCTGTCACCGCCACTCCCGCCAGCCTCGCGCCGGATNNCCCCCCCCCCTCCCCCCCCCCCCCCCCCCCCCCCCCCCAAAAACCCCCCCCCCACCCCCCCCCCCCCCCCCCGGGGCTCTTTTTTCCCCGTCTCCACCCCCCCCACTCCCGCCAGCCTCGCGCCGGATCATCACGCTCAATTTATCGACTTGCTGCAAACCAGCCTCGATCAAAATGCCTTTATCAAACTGGTGCTGGCCAAATACGTCGGCGATGAGGCTGACCTGCAGCGGATCATCATCAAATCGGTGACGGTCAAGGCGCAGCCGTGCTTGTCGTTCGTCTATCGCTACAAGACGCGAGACATCACCAAGAACCTGCCACTGGCCGAAGGCGTCGCGACCATTGCCGGTCTGTTGCCGGCGGCGTTCAAAAATGCGCATTTGTTATCGCTGACCGACGAAGCCCAGCTCGAATACAGCAAAAAGGGCAAGAGTTCGCTGTTCAAGAGCCAACCCCAGCAATTGCGCGAGGTACCCTCCGCCGAGCACAACCGCGAGAAGAACCGCTTCCTTGAACTGAGTCGGCCGTTTCTCGCCGACCTGGGCGTGACCAACAAGCAACATGAGCTGATCCCGGCGATGTCGCGCAAGTGGAAGCAGATCAACAAGTTCATCGAGGTTTTCAGCCATGCCCTGACTTCATCGCCGCTGGCGCTGGACAAACCGGTGCGGGTGGCGGACTTCGGATCGGGCAAGGGCTACCTGACCTTTGCCATCCATGACTACCTGCGCAACACCTTGAAGGCCGAAGGTGAAGTGACGGGTGTCGAGCTGCGTGAAGACATGGTCACCCTGTGCAACACAGCGGCGGCCAAGCTCGAGCATCCGGGGCTGGTGTTCAAGTGTGGTGACGTGCGCAGTGTGGCGCCAAGCGAACTGGACGTGATGATCGCGCTGCACGCCTGCGACATCGCCACCGACTATGCAATTCATACCGGCATCCGCTCCGGCGCTTCGATCATCATGTGCTCGCCGTGCTGCCATAAACAGATTCGCCTGCAAATCCAGAGCCCGGCATTGCTCAAACCCATGCTGCAATACGGTTTGCACCTGGGCCAGCAAGCGGAGATGGTCACCGACAGTTTGCGCGCGCTGTTCCTCGAAGCCTGTGGTTACGAAACCAAGGTGTTCGAGTTCATCTCACTGGACCACACCAACAAGAACAAGATGATCCTGGCGGTCAAGCGCGCCGAGCCGATTGATCCGACCCAACTGTTGGCGAAGATCCAGGAACTGAAGGATTTCTACCACATCACCGAGCATTGCCTGGAAACCCTGCTGCGGGCCGACGGTTTCCTCTGAAACGCTACAAAACTGTGGGAGCAAAGCTTGCTCGCGATGGCGTCCTCGAGACCGCTATCGCGAGCAAGCATTGCTCCTACAGGTTTAGGCGGTGGCGACTTGCGCCGGTTTGACTGCCGTCTTGCGCCCCAGCATCACGGTCACGATTACCCCGGCAGCGAACAGCCAGGTAATCGGCTCGACATGCTCACCAAAGAACAACGCTGAAAAGGCGATGGTGAAGAAGATCTGCAGCAACTGGATCTGACTGACCCGGGCAATGCCACCCATGGCCAGCCCTGCATACCAGGCGAAGAAGCCGATGAACTGCGAAAACAGCGAGACGTAGCCGAAGGCCCACCAGGTCTTGCTCGAAATCTCGCCCTGATGTTGCAGCGCCAGGTACGCCACCGGGCCGATCAGCAGCGGTGTCGACAACACCAACGCCCAACAGATCACCTGCCAGCCACCCATTTCCTTGGCCAACCGGCCACCTTCGGCATAGCCCAGACCGCCCACCGCAATGGCCCCGAGCATCAGCAAGTCACCGGCCTGAATGCTGCCGGCTCCGCTGATCAACGCATAGCCGAGTACCAGTGCACTGCCCAGTGCGGCGCAGGCCCAGAAGGCTTTCGACGGGCGCTCATGGGACAGCCATGCGGCGTACAGTGCCACGCACAACGGTTGCAGGCCATTGACCAGCGCGCCGTGGGACGCGGGCAGGGTTTGCATCGCCCACGCCGACAACACCGGAAAGCCAAGGATCACCCCGGCAATCACCAGGCTCAGGCCCTTGACCTGTTTCCATGTCGGCCATTTTTCGCGGCGCCACAGCAACAGCATTGCCGCAGGTACCGCCGCAAACAGCGCTCTGCCCAGGCCATTGAGCAGTGGATGAAGTTCCTGCACGACGATCCGCGTGAAGGGCAGGGTGAGGCTGAAAATGACGACGCCGAGCAGGCCGAGGGCCATGCCGGTGTTTTCGCGGGAGGACATGATGGCAACCAAAGTATTGGGTGAGGGGAAGTGCTGTTATATAGCCATAAACCCGGCATCTGCCGCTGTTACAGATAGGCGCAGAGTTATCCGTACAGTTTGAGGACGCCATCGCGGCGGTGCGGCGATCCGACAAGCCTTGCTCCCACATTGGAATGCATTCCCCTGTGGGAGCAAGGCTTGCCCGCGATGAACGATAACGCCGTTCTCAGGTAGTAGCCGGTTGTTACCTGACCCGCCGGATTAGGACTACCTTGAATACTCCTGCATGCCCACGCATTTTCCAGAGGAGTCCTCCCCATGGCCGCTAAAAAAATTCTGATGCTGGTCGGCGATTACGTCGAAGACTATGAAGTGATGGTGCCGTTCCAGGCCCTGTTGATGGTCGGCCACACGGTACACGCCGTTTGCCCGGACAAAACCGCCGGCCAGACCGTGCGCACGGCCATCCATGACTTCGAAGGCGACCAGACCTACAGCGAAAAGCCCGGTCATCTGTTTGCCCTGAATTTCGATTTTGCCAAGGTCAAGTCCGCGGACTACGACGCGGTGCTGATCCCCGGCGGTCGTGCGCCGGAGTACCTGCGACTGAATGAAAAAGTCCTGGAACTGGTGCGGGATTTCAACAAGGCTGGCAAACCGATCGCCGCCGTGTGCCACGGTGCACAATTGCTGGCGGCGGCCGGGATTCTCGAAGGGCGCGAATGCAGCGCTTATCCGGCCTGTGCACCTGAGGTGCGACTCGCCGGCGGTACGTATATCGAAATCCCGGTGACGGATGGTCATGTCCAGGGCAATCTGGCCACGGCACCGGCCTGGCCTGCCCACCCGAACTGGCTGGCCGGTTTCCTGGGGTTGCTGGGCACCAAAATCACGCTGTAACGAGGACGCCATCCATGTGCGAGCTCTACGTCAAAGCCGACCCGATTCTCTACGAATCGCGCTCCCGCTCGCTGCGCATCTGCGGGGTGGTGACGACCCTGCGGCTGGAGAATCAGTTCTGGGACATCCTCAGTGAAATCGCCGAGGTTGATGGCATGACCACCAATCAGTTGATCGCCAAGCTGTATGAAGAGGTGATGGACTATCGCGGCGAGGTGGTGAACTTCGCCTCGTTTTTGCGGGTGAGTTGTACGCGGTATCTGAGTCAGCGGCGGGTGGTGGCGCCGGAGTTGTCGGTGGTGCGGGCGGCGGTGAAGTAGATAGGACTGTGTCGACTTTATCGCGGGCAAGCCTTGCTCCCACAGTTCGGTGGCGTATGGCCTGTAGGAGCAAAGCTTGCTCGCGATGAGGTCGGAACAGGCGACAGAAATCCCGGGCTGGTCTTTACTCTGAAACGCGCAACCTCTCAATCGCCAAGGAGAAAGAGCATGTCCGGATGGTACGAAGTGAGCAAAAGCAGCAGCGGTCAGTTCAGGTTTGTGCTGAAGGCGGCGAACGCCGAAACCATTCTGACCAGCGAGCTGTACACCACCCGCGCCGCGGCCGACAAAGGCATTGCGTCAGTCCAGGCCAACAGCCCGCAGGATGAGCGTTACGAGAAAAAAACCACCAAGGACGGCCATCCTTATTTCAACCTGAAGGCCGGCAACCACGAGATCATCGGTGGCAGCGAGTCATATTCCTCGGCGGCTGCCATGGAAAAAGGCATCGCCAGCGTCAAGGCCAACGGGCCGACCAAGGTGATCAAGGACAAGACCCTTCCCGTCCTTTAAAAATACCTGTGGGAGCGAGCCTGCTCGCGAAGGCGTCGTGTCAGTCGACATCATTGTTGAATGGCATCCCGCATTCGCGAGCAGGCTCGCTCCCACAGGGGAAATGCATTCCATTTTGGTTGCGAGGGTGAGGCGTCAGACACTAAACCTCGACCGGCACCGCAAGCTTCGAACTCCCCAACGCATGCGTCTTCGAATCAAAAAACCGCAACTCAACCCCCGTGCCCTCGAACACCTTCGCGTAATGCCGTTTCTGATGCTGGATGAACGCCTTGCTGCGCGGATAAATCGAGATCGCCACCACCTTCGGCTTCGCCTGGCGCAAGGCGTGCACGATATGGCTGTCCTGCTCGCCCAGCGCATGGCCGAAAATACACAAGCCGTCGTCGTGGCCGAGCAACTGGTCGTAGCAGAACGACAGATAATCCGAGCTGCGAATGGTCTTGAGCTTGTCCGCGCTCGGTCCTTCGTTGACGAACAGCGGCACGTCGTCGAGGGTTTTGATCGTGTTGTTGATGGCGAAACTGCCCAGCAACGTGCCCTCGGTCGACATCAGTTTGCGCGCCGTGCCGTCCTGGTTGCGCACCAGATGCAAGCCACCGTGCAGGTACAGCAGGCGAGACTTGTCGGTGGCCTTGGCGCTCAGGTCGAAGGCGGGTTCGGCGCCGTGGAACAGGTCGGTGATCGCCTGCGCTTGATGCTCGATTGCCCAATGGTTGAGCAGGTCGTAATTAGTGGTGAATACCGTGCGATAACTGGCCAATTCCCGATTGATCGTCGCCAGGGTCGAGGCCTCGACCAGCCGCCATGGGATGTGCACCGCATGCACGGTGTTGATCAGCGCTTCCTTGATCGCGTAGTAACGATTGCGTGGTGCAGCGGAGCTGACGGCCAGGGCCTTGTTGACCCGGCTGGTGGTCTTCAGCGCGCTCAGCACCTGCTCGAAACTGCGCGTCTGCATCGCATCGAACACGCTCAGTTCGGACGGGCTCAGGGGCTTTTCTTCGACGGTGCGGGCATTTTCAAACAGCGAGTCATAGCCGAAGTCATCCCACACCGCGCGGCTGGCGCCGTTGCCCACCAGCAGACCGCCGAACGCAACGCTGGTGCGCAAGGCGTTCCAGTCTTCAAGGTGGGCGTCGACATCCTGGAAATCGGTCATTGCGATCAAAGTCTCAAAGCAAAAGTTTTGATGGGCGGCGACTTTATCACGGCGGGCATCGAGATTTTCCTCTGTGCGTACCAAGCCCGCCACGGCTCGGGCGAAGAACGTTATGCTGCGGCTTCGCCCGAACCGACATCGCCGAGTCCCAGATGCTGCAGAAAAGCCTGATCCGCCGCCTCGACCTGATCACCCTGCAACTGTTCGTCGCCGTCCATGAAGAGGGCACGCTGACCCGCGCCGCCGCACGCGAAGCGATTGCGGTGTCGGCGGCGAGCAAGCGTTTGATGGAGCTGGAAGAAGCACTCGGCATCAGCCTGTTCGTGCGTCAGGCCAAGGGCATGACGTTGACGCCGGCCGGGGAAACCTTGCTGCACCACGCCCGGCAGATGTTGTTCAACGTGGAGAAAATGGGCCTGGAGCTGGGCGAGCACAGTCACGGTGTGCGCGGTTATGTGCGGATGCTCGCCAACCTGTCGGCGATCATCCAGTTCCTGCCCGAAGACTTGCGGGACTTTTCCGAACAACATCCCCAGGTCAAGACCGACCTCGAAGAGCGTCCCAGCGCCGGGGTGGTTCAGGGCGTTCTGGATGGCGTGGCCGACCTCGGGATCTGCTCCATCGACAGCGACATCAAGGGCTTGCACAGCGTGCTCTACCGTCAGGACAAACTGGTGGTGTTGATGCTGCCGGATCACCCACTGGCCAGCCGTTCGAGCCTGGCATTCGCCGATACGCTGGACAGCGATTACGTCGGGCTGCATGCGGCCAGTTCGATCAACATGCGTACCCACGCGGCGGCGCGTGAAGCTGGCAGGGTGCTGCGGGTGCGCATCCATGTGCCGGGTTTCGACGCCATGTGTCGCATGATCCAGGCCAACATGGGCATAGGGGTGCTGCCGCAGCGGGCCTATGAATTGTTTGGCCGGGCGTTGGGTTTGCATGCGGTGCCGTTGACCGATGACTGGTCGGATCGGGCGTTGATTCTGGTGGTGCGGGACGAGGCGTTGCTGTCGCCGGTGAGCCGGATGTTGTTTGAGCATTTGCGCGGGGCGAACTGAAAGCTCTCTGTTGAATTCACCGGCCTCATCGCGGGCAAGCCTTGCTCCCACAGTGTTTTGAGTCGGGCAAATATCCTTTGACTGGCCGAAAACCCTGTGGGAGCAAGGCTTGCCCGCGATGAGCGATTTCAAGTCGATCACCTGCGTTCGCGTTTCGCGAACGCCCGTTGCCAACTGAAGGTTGGATTCCCTGGGCATCGGTCCTCTAGCCTTGGCCACATATTCCAAGAACAAGAGGTACCCCGCGATGACTGCCCCGTTAAGTGCAATCAAAGTGATCGAGATCGGCACGCTGATCGCCGCGCCGTTCGCAGCGCGCATGCTGGCCGAGTTCGGCGCTGAGGTGATCAAGATTGAAGCCATGGGGCAGGGCGATCCCCTGCGCAAATGGCGCAAGCTGCACGAAGGCACCTCGCTGTGGTGGTACCTGCAATCGCGTAACAAGAAGTCGTTGGCGCTGAATCTGAAATCCCCTGAAGGCATTGAACTGGTCAAGCAACTGGCGACCAGCGCCGACGTACTGATCGAAAACCTGCGCCCCGGCGCCCTGGAAAAGCTCGGCCTGGGCTGGGACGTGCTGCACGCGCTCAACCCCAACCTGACCTTGGTGCGGATTTCCGGTTATGGCCAGACCGGCCCGTACCGCGATCGTCCGGGCTTCGGTGCCATCGGCGAGGCCATGGGCGGCATCCGCTACACCACCGGCACTCCCGGCTCGCCGCCGGCACGGGTGGGCGTCAGTCTTGGCGATTCGCTGGCTTCGCTGCACGCGGTGATCGGCGCGCTGATGTCGTTGCTGCGGGTCAAGACCGGGCAGGGTGGCGGGCAAGTCGTCGATGTGTCCCTGGCCGAAAGCGTGTTCAACGTCATGGAAAGCCTGGTGCCGGAGTACGACATGCTGGGGCATGTGCGTGAGCGCAGCGGCGGTGCGCTGCCGGGCATCGCGCCTTCCAACACCTACCTGACGGCCGATGGCGCCTATGTGGTCATCGCCGGCAACAGCGACCCGATCTACCGTCGTTTGATGAGCACCATTGGCCGTATGGACCTGGCCGAAGCGCCGGAATTCGCCCACAACGACGGGCGCGCGGCCAAGAGCAATCTGCTCGATGCGGCAATCACCCACTGGACCAGCAGCCTGCCGATCGACGAGGTGCTGGCGGCACTGGAGGCCGCCGAAGTCCCGGCCGGGCGCATCTATTCGGTAGCCGATATCGTTGCCGATCCGCACTATCAGGCGCGGGACATGCTGCTCAATGCCGAACTGCCGGGCGGTGCGACGGTGAAAATGCCGGGCATCGTGCCCAAGCTCTCGGAAACCCCCGGTGGCGTGAACTGGTCCGGCCCCGGACTGGGCGAGCACACGGATGGCATCCTCGCGCAGCTTGGTCTGACGCTGGCGGACATCGAGCGCCTGAAAGTCGAAGGAGTGGTGCAATGATCACTGATTATTCCGATAGCCTGATCGTGCAGGAAGTCTCTCCGCGCGACGGCTTGCAGATCGAACCGACCTGGGTCGAAACCGTCGACAAGATCGCCCTCATCGATCAATTGTCCCTGGCCGGGTTCAGTCGCATCGAAGGCGGTTCGTTCGTGTCGCCCAAGGCCATTCCGGCATTGCGCGATGGCGAGCTGGTGTTCAAGGGCATCACCCGCCAGCCGAACGTGATCTACGTCGCCTTGATCCCCAACCTCAAAGGCGCGCAACGGGCGCTGACCTGCAACGCCGATGAGCTGAACCTGGTGATGTCCGCCAGCCAGACCCACAACCTGGCGAACATGCGTATGCGCTGTGAAGACTCGCTGGCGGCGTTCGGTGAAATTGTCCAGTTTGCCAGTGGCACTCGGGTGCGACTCAACGCCAGCATTGCCACCACCTTCGGCTGCCCGTTCGAAGGCAAGATCGATGAAGACCGGGTGTTGCAGATCGTCGACGCCTATCAGGAACTCGGCATCCAGGGGGTCACCCTGGCCGACACCACCGGCATGGCCAACCCGCGTCAGGTCGACCGTTTGGTGCGGCGAGTATTGCAGCGAGTGGCGCCGGCGAACCTGACCCTGCATTTCCACAACACCCGCGGCCTGGGCCTGTGCAATGTGCTATCCGCCTACGAGGCCGGTGCCCGCCGCTTCGATGCGGCACTCGGCGGGCTCGGCGGTTGCCCGTTTGCACCGGGGGCTTCGGGCAACATCTGCACCGAAGACCTGGTCAACCTCTGTGATGAAGTCGGTATTTACACCGGGATCGATCTGCCGCTGTTGCTGAAGCTGTCACGAGGGCTGCCGGCACTGCTTGGCCACGAAGTGCCCGGTCAACTGGCCAAGGCCGGACGTAATTGCGACCTGCACCCCGTGCCCTCCTGACCCAACACCGCCCCCCTCTGTGGGAGCAAAGCTTGCTCGCGATGACTGAGTCACATCCAACATTGATGTCGACTGATACACCGCTATCGCGAGCAAGCTTTGCTCCCACAGAAAGCGTGTTCAAAGATGTTCTTAACCAGACAACAAAAACAATCGGACACCTACGGGAAGTCCGCCTGGAGAAACGCAATGAGCCTCAATGCACTGGAGGCCGGCGCGAGCCCGGCCGTTAGCCACGATGAAGAAAAAGCCCTGGTCAGCAAAGTCGCCTGGCGATTGATGCCGCTGATCATGGTCTGCTACCTGTTCGCGTTTTTCGACCGCATCAACATCAGCTTCGCCAAGTTCCAGTTGCAGACGGACCTGAGCCTGAGCGATACCGCCTACGGCCTGGGTGCCGGGTTGTTCGTGGTCGGTTACGTGATTTTCGAAGTGCCCAGCAACATGATGCTGTACAAGGTCGGCGCCCGTCGCTGGATCGCCCGGATCATGATGTCCTGGGGCCTGGCCACCGCGCTGATGGTCTTCGTCAACAGCGAATGGCAGTTCTACGCCCTGCGCTTCGTGATTGGCGCGATGGAGGCGGGTTTTGCGCCGGGCGTGCTGTATTACCTCACGCTGTGGTTCCCGCAACACTATCGTGGGCGCATCACCTCGATGCTGTTCCTGTCGTCGGCCTTTGCCGGTCTGGTGGGCGCGCCGTTCTCCGGGCTGGTGCTGCAACACCTCGACGGCTTCCTGCAAATGCGCGGTTGGCACTGGTTGTTCCTGCTCGGCGGCGTGCCGTGCATCGGCCTCGGTTTACTGGTGCTGACCCTGCTCAAGGACCGCATCGAAGACGCCCATTGGCTGACACCTTCGGAGAAGACGCTGCTGGCCAGTCGCATCGCTCACCATGAACCGCACAAAAGTGGCGGCTCGTTGCTGGCGGCGCTGAAAATTCCGGGTTTCCTCACCCTGGGCCTGATCTACTTCCTGATTCAGGTGGCGTCCTACGGCTTGAATTTCTGGGCACCGCAACTGATCCGCAGCGCCGGTACCGAGAGCCCGGTGATGATCGGTCTGCTGACGGCCATTCCGTACATCTGCGGCGCCATCAGCATGGTGGTGATCGGGCGCTTGTCCGACGCCTCCGGCGAACGGCGCAAGTT
Source organism: Pseudomonas izuensis (assembly GCF_009861505.1). Classification (GTDB taxonomy): domain Bacteria; phylum Pseudomonadota; class Gammaproteobacteria; order Pseudomonadales; family Pseudomonadaceae; genus Aquipseudomonas; species Aquipseudomonas izuensis. The sequence goes on from NZ_WTFT01000052.1 coordinate 10,578, forward strand.
TGTCGCAGGGCTGGTCGCGGTCGGTGCAATCGGCTTCTTCAGCGCGGGCATTTTCGCCAACCACACGACCTTCCTGATTGTTGCACTGGGCTTGCTCGGCGCCGGGATCATCGCCTCGATCCCGAGCTTCTGGACCCTGCCACCGAAACTGCTGGCCGGTGCCGGCGCAGGGGCTGCGGGCGGGATCGCGGTGATCAACACCCTGGGCCAGTTCGGTGGCATCGTCAGTCCGGTCATGGTCGGACGAATCAAGGACCTGACTGGCAGTACTACCCCGGCGCTGTATGTGATTGGCGTTTGTGCGCTGATCGCGGTGGCGCTGTTGATGTGGGGATTGCCGCAGAAACTGCGGACCCTCGACAAGGCGTAAAAATCGCAGACTGCGGCAGTTCCCACAGCGACCACGCATCCCTGTGGGAGCTGCCGAAGGCTGCGATCTTTTGATCTTCAAGAAGCTGCAATCACCGCTTTGGCTGGCGCGTTTGCAAACTGAATCAACACGACCCCGCCAATCAACAACAGCACCCCCGCCAATCGCGGCAAAGTGACTTGCCGTTCCAGCAACCCAAACCACCCAAAGTGATCCAGCACCAGCGACGCCATCACTTGCCCCGCCAGCGACAGGGCCAGGAACCCTGAAGCACCCAGCTTGGGCAATAGCACCACCGCCAACGAAATGAAACACACCCCGAAAGCCCCCCCGGCCCAGATCCACAAGGGGGCCTTGGCTATGAGTGCCATAGAAGGCAGTGGCAAGCGCATCGCCAGTATGATCGGCAACAACACCAGAATGCTCACCAACAACGACACCAACGTCGCCCACAATGGATGGCCCAGGCCGCGTCCAAGGTTGAAGTTGATCGCACTCTGGAAAGGCACCACCGCCCCGGCAATCACGGCGAGTAATAGAAGACCGATTCCGTGCAGCGTACTCATGTTCATGCTCCAACAGGTTTTGCTGGACTCTAGAGTATTCGTCGCGCAGATTTAAATTCCGTTTTGTTATCCAGAACATGCATCAGATGAATGATCTGCGTCGCATCGACCTCAACTTGCTGGTGATCCTCGACACCTTGCTCAGCGAGCAACACGTGACCCGTGCCGCCGAACGTCTGCACTTGAGTCAACCAGCCGTCAGTCATGCCCTCGCACGATTGCGCGATCTGCTTGGCGATCCGCTGCTGGTGCGTGCCGGCGCCAGCCTTGTACCAACCCCGCGAGCGCTGGAGCTGATGGCGCCGCTGGCTGAAGCCCTGGCCCAGGTGCAATCGCTGCTGGCGCCGAATGGCTTCGAACCTGCCACCGCCAAGCGCACCTTTCGCCTGGCGATGTCCGACTACGGTGCCGCTATCGTCCTGCCGGGATTGACCCGTTTGCTGCGCCGCGAAGCGCCGGGCATCGATCTGCAAATCAGCCATGCCAGTCGCGAAGGTATGCTCGACGGCGTGCTCAACGGTGACATCGATATTGCCGTCGGCGTGTTTCCGGAAATGCCCAACGAGCTGCGCAGCACGCTGCTGTTCGAAGAGCACTACGCCTGTCTGGTAGACCGCAACTCCGTGCCTGTCGATGGTGCGCTCGATCTGCCCACCTACCTGAGCCGCCCGCACGTCCTGCTGGAAATGCGCGGCAGCGGCACGCCGGAAATCGAGCGAGCATTGACGACTTTGCGTGAACGCCGTCGAGTTGCCATCAGCCTGCCGCACTGGAATGTCGCCCCGGAACTCATCAGCGGCACTGACTTGATCCTCACTGTCGCAACCCGTGCCTTGCGCGACATTGATCAGCAGTCATTGGTCGTCGTGCCGCCACCGTTTCACATTCCGTCGTTTGATTTTGTGCTGGTGTGGCACAAGCGACGGGGCGGGGATCAGGCGTTGAGTTGGTTGAATCAGAAAATAGCGGAGCGGGTAGCACAGGATAGAGGGTGAGCGTTTGGTGTTGGGAACGGTAATTAGCGAAGGCTCGACACCCACTTGGCTAAAACCGCGTCAACTGTCGCGAGCGGCCGTATGCGGGAATGAAGTTCTTCGACGATCAGTCGGTCGACGACTAAAAACCTGATATAGACTGGCCACCATTCACCAAACGGTTCAAAAGGACTTCCCATGACCCCATCGCTGCTAATGGCCGTACTAGCTTCGGGTTTTATCTACGGCATCACCCCCGGGCCGGGTGTGCTGGCGGTGTTCGGGATTGGCGCGGCGCATGGG
>NZ_WTFT01000053.1 GCF_009861505.1 Pseudomonas izuensis
CGCCAACTGCCCGGACCGCGAGATCCGCCGCGAATGGATTCAGCGCCTACTCGACCACGACGGCGCCCCCGGCGAAGACGGCGGCATCGAAGCTTGGTTGCGGCTGGGCCAGGCGGTCGGTCTCGACCCGGATCAGCTGCGTTCACAGGAGCTGGTGCTGCCCGGCGTGCGTTTCGCCGTGGACGCCTATGTCAACTTCGCCCGTCGCGCCAGTTGGCAGGAAGCCGCCAGCAGCTCGCTGACCGAACTGTTCGCGCCGCAGATCCATCAGTCGCGCCTGGACAGCTGGCCGCAGCATTACCCGTGGATCGACCCGGCTGGCTACGCATATTTCCGCACCCGCCTGGGTCAGGCCCGTCGCGATGTGGAACACGGTTTGGCGATCACCTTGCAGCACTACACGACGCGGGCGGGCCAGGAGCGCATGCTGGACATTCTCCAGTTCAAACTGGACATTCTTTGGAGCATGCTCGATGCCATGAGCATGGCCTACGAACTGAATCGCCCGCCGTATCACAGCGTGACCGCACAACGGGTCTGGCACAAAGGAATCAGCTTATGAGTTTCGACCGCCGCCAGACCCCGCGCTGGCGTCCCGGCTACCGCTTTCAGTACGAACCGGCGCAGAAAGGCCACGTGCTGCTGTACCCGGAAGGCATGATCAAGCTCAACGAAAGCGCCGCGTTGATCGGCGGCCTGATCGATGGCCAGCGGGATGTCGCGGCGATCATCGCCGCGCTCGACCGGCAGTTTCCCGGCGTGCCCGAACTCGGGGACGACATCGAGCAATTCATGGAGGTGGCCCGTGCGCAGCACTGGATCGAACTGGCCTGATTCGTCGGACAAGTTACCGCCAAAACCCGAAACAGGCTTGCCGCTGTGGCTGCTGGCCGAGCTGACCTATCGCTGTCCGCTGCAATGCCCGTACTGCTCCAACCCGCTGGACTTTGCCGAGCAAGGCAAAGAGTTGACCACCGAGCAGTGGCTCAAGGTGTTTCGCGAAGCGCGGGACATGGGCGCCGCGCAACTGGGCTTTTCCGGCGGGGAGCCGCTGGTGCGCCAGGACCTCGCCGAGCTGATCGCCGAAGCCCGCCAGTTGGGTTTCTACACCAACCTGATCACCTCCGGCATCGGCCTGACCGAGCAGAAAATCAGCGAATTCAAGCAGGCCGGCCTCGATCACATCCAGATCAGTTTCCAGGCCAGCGACGAACAGGTGAACAACCTCCTGGCCGGCTCGAAAAAGGCCTTCGCACAGAAGCTGGCCATGGCCCGTGCGGTGAAGGCCCATGGCTATCCAATGGTGCTGAATTTCGTCACCCATCGGCACAACATCGACCAGATCGACCGCATCATCGAGCTGTGCCTCGCCCTGGAGGCGGACTTCGTCGAACTCGCCACCTGCCAGTTCTACGGTTGGGCGCAGCTCAATCGCGTCGGGCTGTTGCCAACCCGCGAGCAACTGGTGCGCGCCGAGCGCATCACCAACGAATACCGCGCCAAACTGGAAGCCGCCGGGCATCCGTGCAAGCTGATTTTTGTCACGCCGGACTATTATGAAGAACGCCCCAAAGCCTGCATGAACGGCTGGGGCAGTATTTTTCTGACCGTCACGCCGGACGGCACCGCGCTCCCCTGTCACGGCGCCCGACAGCTGCCGGTGCAGTTTCCCAACGTGCGCGACCACAGCCTGCAGCACATCTGGTATGACTCGTTCGGCTTCAACCGTTTTCGCGGTTACGCCTGGATGCCCGAACCGTGCCGCTCCTGCGACGAGAAGGAAAAAGACTTCGGCGGCTGCCGCTGCCAGGCGTTCATGCTCACCGGCGACGCCAGCAACGCCGACCCGGTGTGCAGCAAGTCGCCCCAACACGGCGTGATCCTCAAGGCTCGCGAAGAGGCTGAGCACGCGACCCAGACCATCGACCAACTGGCCTTTCGCAATGAACGAAACTCACGCCTCATCGCCAAAAGCTGAACCTTTCAGCGCTGCCAAAGCCGTTGCGGCCGGCATCGATTTTGCCGAACTGCAGGTCGGCCAACAGGGCCTGTTCTGGAACGAATACCGTCCGGAGGACGCTGCCTGCCGCCTCTGGCATTGGCGCGACGGCGCAGCGAACTGCCTGACACCGCCGGGGTTCAGCGCGCGCAGTCGGGTGTACGAATATGGCGGTGGCGCGTTTTGTCTGACAGACGACGGCGTGGTTTTCGTCAACGAGGCCGATCAGCAGCTGTATCGCCAATCGCTGCAAGGCGAGGCACCCCAGGTGCTGACCTCCGGGATATGCCGTTACGGCGACTTGCAGTTCGCCAACGGTCAGGTGCTGGCGGTTGAAGAGAATCGCGATCACCATCGCTTGGTGGCGATCGATCTGGCTGACGGCGCGCGCCATTTGCTGGCTGAAGGCGCCGATTTCTACGCGGCTCCGACCCTCAGCCCTAATGCACGACGCCTGGCCTGGATCGAATGGAGTCGCCCGGATCAACCCTGGACCGCGACCCGTTTGATGGTTGCCGAGCGCCAGGACAGCGGAGGCTTTGGCCCGGCCCGTTGCGTGGCCGGTGACGGGGCTCAAGAATCCCTGCAACAACCCCGTTTCGATAGCAGCGGCCGATTGTTTTGTCTGACCGATCGTGGCGGTTTTTGGCAGCCTTGGGTGGAATCGGCAAACGGCCTGATCCCTTTGCCGAGCACGGCGGCCGATCATGGCCCTGCCCCCTGGCAACTCGGCGGCTGCACCTGGTTACCACTGAGCGAAAATCGCTATCTGGCGAGTTGGACCGAAGGCGGTTTCGGTCGTTTGGGTGTTTGCGGGGAAACGAGTGAAGACTTCACTGGCGACTACAGCCGCTTCCGCAGTCTCGCCCTGGATGAGCAATTCATTTACTGCATCTCGGCCTCGCCGGTCAGCTCCTCGGCGGTGATCGCCATCGACCGCCAGACCCGGCAGGTCAAGGTACTGGCAGGCGGCATTGCGCCCTTGCCCGCCGAACAAATCAGCCGCCCGCAAACCCTGCGCTATCCAAGCGGATCCAACGAGGCGCACGGTTTCTTCTATCCGGCGATGACCGGCGACGCAAAACCGCCCCTGGTCGTATTCATCCACGGTGGCCCGACTTCCGCGTGCTACCCGATACTCGACCCGCGCATCCAGTACTGGGCGCAACGGGGGTTCGCCGTGGCCGACCTCAATTACCGCGGCAGCAGCGGCTATGGCCGGGCTTACCGACAGGCCCTGTATTTGAGCTGGGGGGATGTCGATGTCGAAGATGCTTGCGCGGTGGTCAGCCATCTCGCCGAACGCGGGTTGATCGACGGTGACAAGGCGTTCATTCGAGGCGGCAGCGCCGGTGGCTACACCACACTGTGCGCACTGGCCTTCCACGACGTGTTTCGGGCTGGTGCCAGCCTATATGGCGTCAGCGATCCCGTCGCATTGGGTCGGGCCACCCACAAATTCGAGGGCGACTACCTCGATTGGCTGATCGGCGATCCCGTACAGGACGCCGAGCGCTACACCGCACGAACGCCATTGCTGCATGCGGGCAACATCCGTGTACCCGTGATTTTCTTCCAAGGGGAATTGGACGCCGTGGTCGTGCCGCAGCAGACCCGTGGCATGGTCGAGGCGCTGCAAAGCAACGGCATTCTGGTCGAGGCCCATTACTATGCCGACGAACGCCATGGGTTCCGCAAGGCCGGTAATCAGGCCCATGCGCTGGAGCAGGAGTGGTTGTTTTATCGGCGGGTGATGGATTTCGCGAATTAAACAGAAATTGAGTCGTTCCGTTCGCGAGCAGGCTCGCTCCCACAGGATCTGCAGTGCACGCAAAACCCTGTGGGAGCGAGCCTGCTCGCGAAAGCAATCTACCCGGCAACTCAAGACTCAACGCTTGGCGATGATATACACCGCATGCACGATCCCCGGGATGTAACCGCACAACGTCAACAGAATATTCAGCCAGAACGCCCCGCCGAAGCCCACCTGCAGAAACACACCCAACGGCGGCAACAGAATGGCGATGATGATGCGAATGAAATCCATGGGGCAGCTCCTGATTGAAGTCGGCTCATGCGAGCCTTACAAACAATCGACCTGTGCCGTTGGTCAGGGTTCACACAGATCCCTTCGCTCCCCCAAACCATCGCAGTCAATTTCGCAGGCAAAAAAAACGCCCCACACCAAAAAAATCAGGCGTGGGGCGCGCGTTATACCGCGAGACGGTTCGGGAATTCGTGCAGGGCGCGTCCGGTCAGACGGCGATCCCTTTGCGGCACTGCACTTGCGCAGTACGTACACGGGAGAAGGCGCGAGCCAGGCGCAGCAGCATTTCGTCGATGTTGGTCTTGCTGACGGTCAGCGCCGGAGTAAAGCGCAGGCAGTCGGGTTGCGGGGCATTGAGCAGCAGACCTTCGTGCAACGCCGCCTTGACCACGGCGTCGGCGCACTCGTCGGAAAGGGTCAGTCCCCAGAGCAGCCCTTGCCCGCGCAATTCGCCGTGGCCATATCGATAGGACAAACGCTGTAGACCTTCGCGCAGGTGCTGGGCGGATTCCCCGATATGCTCGAGAAATCCTTTGTCCTGCACACTGTCGAGCACCGCCAGCCCCGCGGCGGTCATCAGTGCATTGCCATGATGGCTGCCGCTGATTTCGCCGACATCGAAACAGCAAGCCTTGCCCCGTGCCAGCAACGCCGCCAAGGGCAAACCGCCACCCAGTCCTTTGCCGAGCACCAGAATATCGGCCCGCACGCCGTAGGACTGTTCCGCGAGCAAGGTGCCACACCGACCGATGCCGGTTTGCACTTCATCGAAGATCAGCAAGATGCCGAGTTCTCGACACAGGCGCTCAACGCCCTTGAGGTAATGCGCGGTAGCCGGAATCACCCCGCCCTCGCTCTGGATAGGTTCGAGCATGATCGCCACCGTCCGCTCATCCACGGCGGCGTGCAACGCCGGAAGATCATTGAACGGCACATGGCTGAAGCCCGGAAGCTGCGGCTCGAATCGGTTGATCAACGACGAACTGTCCGACGCTGAAATCGTCCCCAGGCTACGCCCATGACAACCTTTGTTGGCAACGATGATCCGCGAGGCGCCACCGCGATGCTGTTGACCCCATTTGCGCGCCAGCTTGATCGCTGCTTCACAGGCTTCGCTACCCGTGTTGAGCAGATACGCCTGGTCACTGCCGGTACTGATACACAGTCGCTCGGCGAGGTTGAGCATGCCGCGGTTATGCAGGCCAAAGCCGGAATTGATCAGCGACTGAGCCTGCGACGTTATTGCGTCAGCCAGTGCCTTGGGGCTATGGCCGAGACTGTTGGTCCCGCCGCCCTGTGAAAAATCCAGATACGCGCGGTCATCGCTGTCCCACAACCAGGACCCCTGGCCGCGAACAAAAACCTGTTGCGGCCGCTCAACACTGGGCATCAGACACTCACTGGAAAGGTTGTCGTGCCCGGTAGGGAAAGCAGCGTCCGCCACCAGATCATCGAGGCTCGGTGAATGACGACGCAGGCTGAACAGGTTCATGGGTTCAGCTTCCGCTTGAGATTTTTTGCGTTGCCTATGCAAACACCATTGAAGCAAACGGTATTCATCGCGCTCTGTGGCCCTGTAAGCCTTGTGAATGCGGTTAGACTAGGCTCAGACAAGGCGCTGAGCCATTTCGATTTCCGAGCATTTTCAATAAGCATTACTTATGGATTTCAAACAACTGCGTTATTTCGTCGCGGTCTATGAAGAAGGCCATGTCGGCCGCGCCGCCGAACGACTGTCCATCTCGCAACCAGCGCTGTCCCAACAGATCCGCCACCTCGAACAAGCCCTCGATGTGAGCCTGTTCGAACGCAGCAGCAAACGTCTGTTGCCAACCCTGGCGGCCCACACGCTGTACAACCACGCCCTGCCCTTGCTCGATGGCCTGCAACGGGCACGTGAAGCACTGGGCAATTTCAAGGGACAGGCGCTGCGTACGCTGGCCATCGGGGTCTTGCAGACCGTGCATACCAGCCTGGTGCCGCAGATGCTCGAACGGGTGCGTAAAGAGCAACCGCATCTGGTGGTGCAGATCTATGAACTGACGGGCCTGGAGATCGAGCGACGACTGCTCAACGGCTCCTTGGATATCGGCATCAGCTACCTGCCGCCCCGGCAACCGGGACTGCAGGGCGTGATGTTGTATGAAGATGAACTGACTCTTGTCATCCCGGCTGAGCACCCATTGCGGGAATTCAAGAAAGTCTCCATGAGCCAGGCCGCCGAATTGCCCATGCTATTGCTGGGCGAAGAGTTTCAAGTGCGGCAGATCTGGCAGGCGCAACTGGCAAACCTGGGACGCCGGCCACAGGTGCAAGCCGAACTGAACAACATGGCCGGGATTCTCGGCAGCCTGCCACACACGCGGCTGGCGACCGTACTGCCGGGGCGCTCACAAAAGGCCCACGGCAATAAGGATCTGCTGTGGAAACCCCTGAGCGAACCACGGGTGCCACTGAAAGTCGGGTTGGTGTGCCGGGATGTGCAACGGCAACAGGCCTCGCTGGCGTTGCTTCGCACCTTGCTTGAGGAGGTGATGAATCGGCCGGATGAGCGCTTGAACAGCGCGCCGGAAATGGATGGCCTGAGTTGAATACTTTTTTGCAGGCATAAGAAAACCCCGCCGAAGCGGGGCTTTGCAGACTGTTTCCCTGACATCCATTTCACTCCGCCGTCCTGGCAGAATCCTACGTGTCCGTGTTGTTGCTTTGCGCTTCCTGCGCGACGTCCATGTGAAGTAGATTAGCTGTGGATCCAATCTGCATCTATGGGAGAACAGCAGCACGTCATGTAAGAGAATGCTTACATGACGTTACAGGGTCAGAACTGTGCCGCGTCCAGCAGGAACAGCGACTCGCTACCGGCTTTGACCGATGCGCTCAGCGAGTGAATCCGCGGCAACAGACGGGCGAAATAGAACCGCGCCGTGCCCAGTTTGCTGGCGTAGAAATCGTCCTGCGCTTCCTTGCCAAAAGCCGCCTTGGCCATCAGCGCCCACATGTAGGCGTAGGCCACGTAACCGAAGGTTTGCAGGTACTCGACCGACGCCGCACCTATTTCGTTCGGGTTGGTCTTCGCCCGGTCCAGCAACCAGGCCGTCAGTTCGTCAAGGGTGGTCACGGCATCGTTGAGCGGCTTGGTGAACTCCGCCAGGTCAGCGCTGGCGGTCGCGGTGAAGTGACGAATCTCGTCGGCGAACAGGTTGTAGAACGCCCCGCCGCTGCCGACGATCTTACGCCCCACCAGGTCCAGCGCCTGAATGCCATTGGTGCCTTCGTAGATCTGGGTGATGCGCACGTCGCGCACCAGTTGCTCCTGGCCCCATTCGCGGATGTAGCCGTGACCGCCGAACACCTGCTGGCCATGCACCGTGGTTTCCAGGCCAAGGTCGGTCAGGAAAGCCTTGGCCACCGGGGTCAACAGCGCCACCAGGTCTTCGGCGCGCTTGCGCGTCGCGGTGTCTTCGCTGAACTTGGCGGTGTCCAGTTGCATTGCCACGTACGTCGAGAACGCCCGGCCGCCTTCGTTCGAAACCTTCATGGTCAGCAGCATGCGGCGCACGTCCGGGTGGACGATGATCGGGTCGGCCACTTTGTCCTTGTTCTGCGCGCCAGTCGGCGAACGGCTTTGCAGACGATCACGGGCGTATTCGACGGCGTTCTGGTAAGAACGCTCGCCACTGGCCAGGCCCTGGATGCCGACGCCCAGACGCTCGTAGTTCATCATGGTGAACATCGCCGCCAGGCCTTTGTTCGGTTCACCGACCAGGTAACCCACGGCTTCGTCGAAGTTCATCACGCAGGTCGCGGACGCCTGGATGCCCATCTTGTGTTCGATCGAACCACAGTTCGCCGGGTTGCGCGCCCCCAGGCTGCCATCGGCATTGACCAGGTACTTGGGCACCAGGAACAGCGAAATGCCCTTCGGCCCCGCCGGGGCGTCCGGCAGCTTGGCCAGCACCAGGTGAATGATGTTTTCGGTCAGGTCGTGTTCGCCGCCGGTGATGAAAATCTTGGTGCCGCTGACCTTGTAGGACCCGTCGGCCTGAGGTTCGGCCTTGGTGCGGATGATCCCCAGGTCGGTACCGGCGTGCGGCTCGGTCAGGCACATGGAGCCGGCCCAGACACCGGCGTACATGTTCGGCAGGTACGCCGCCTTGAGCTCTTCGCTGGCGTGGGCGTTGATCGACAGGCAGGCCCCGGCGGTCAGCATCGGGTACAGGCCGAACGACAGGCTCGCGGAGTTGACCATTTCTTCGACCTGGGCCGAAACCGCCTTGGGCATGCCCATGCCACCGTAGGCCGGATCGCCACCAACGCCGACCCAACCGCCTTCAGCGTAGGTCTGATAAGCCTGTGGGAAACCGGCTGGCGTGGTGACGGCACCGTCCGCCCAGTGGCAACCTTCTTCGTCAGCCGCGCGGCTCAGGGGGGCAATACTTTTGCTGGTGACCTTGCCGGCCTCTTCAAGAATGGCTTCGACCGTTTCAGCATCGACGGTATCGGCCAGCGCCGGCAGCTCGGCCCAGAGTTTGGCGACCTCGAACACTTCATTGAGGACGAAGCGCATATCGCGCAGGGGCGCTTTGTAGTCAGCCATGGCAAACCTCGCAAGATCTTAAGCAGGTGATTCACAGGGATAGTGTATTCAATGGGTCGGAGTGTACCCCAACAACTTTTGCGACACATAGGGTCGACACATGACCGTTTTGTAATTTTTAGTCATCGTCATATGCGAGGGTGAAAGGATGAAGCTGTAGGAGCGAGCTCGCTCGCGAAAAACCCGATGGCGCCGCTGGGCACCTGATTTTACGCGTTTTCGTTCACGACCATCGCGAGCAGAGCTCGCTCCTACAGGGGGGAGGCGTCAGAGCGAAAACAACTCCGCCGGCAATTGCATCAGGCAATCACTCCCCGCCTCGATCGCCGCCCGATGCGCGGCCGTACGCGGCAACAACCGCTTGAAGTAAAACTCGCTGGTCGCCAGTTTGCCCCGGCAGAAATCGGCATCACCGCTTCCGTCCTCCAACCGTGCCTGCGCCACCAACGCCATGCGCAACCATAAATAACCAAGAATGATGTAGCCGCTGTACATCAGGTAATCCACCGATGCGGCCCCAACCTCATCCGGATTTTTCATCGCCGCCATGCCGACCCGGGTCGTCAGCTCGCCCCATTGCCGATTCAGCTCATTGAGCTCAGCCACATAGACGGCCAACTGCGGATGCCCGGCGTTCGCCATGCAGAATTTGTGGACGATTTTGGTAAAGCCACGCAGCAGTTTGCCCTGGCTGCCAAGGACTTTTCGCCCGAGCAGGTCCAGGGCCTGAATGCCGTTGGTGCCTTCATAAATCGGTGCAATCCGGCAGTCACGAACCAGTTGTTCCATGCCCCATTCACGAATGAAGCCGTGGCCGCCGAAAACCTGCATGCCATGGTTGGTCACTTCCAGGCCGGTTTCGGTCATGAAGGCCTTGCAGATCGGTGTGAGGAACGCCAGCAGGTCTTCGGCCTCTTGACGCGCTGCTTCATCCGTGCTCAAGTGCGCAACATCCAGCAATTGCGCAGTGAAATAGGTCAATGCGCGGTTGCCTTCGTTGAAGGCCTTCATGGTCAGCAACATCCGCCGAACGTCGGGATGAACGATGATCGGGTCGGCCGCCTGTTCCGGCGCTTTCGGGCCTGTCAGCGCGCGCATCTGCAAACGGTCATTGGCGTACTTGATCGCCCCCTGGAAACTGGCCTCGCCCAGACACAACCCCTGCATGCCGGTGCCCAGGCGCGCGTGGTTCATCATGGTGAACATGCAGTTCAGGCCCTTGTTCGCTTCACCGATCAAGAAGCCCCTGGCCCCGTCGAAGTTCAACACGCAGGTGGCCGAAGCCTTGATGCCCATTTTGTGTTCGATGGCGCCACAGGACACGCCATTGCGCTCCCCTGCTTCACCCACGGCATCGGGCAGGAACTTGGGTACGATGAACAGTGAAATCCCTTTGGTGCCGGACGGTGCATCCGGCAGCTTGGCCAGCACCAGGTGAATGATGTTGTCGCTCATATCGTGTTCACCGGCAGAGATGAAGATCTTGCTGCCGGTGATCGCATAACTGCCGTCGGACTCGGGGACAGCGCGGGTCTTGATGAGGCCCAGGTCGGTGCCGCAGTGGGCTTCGGTGAGGCACATGGTGCCAGTCCACTGGCCCGCGGTGAGTTTGCTCAGGTAGGTCTGTTTCTGTTCTTCGGTGCCATGGGCATGGATCGCCGACATGGCGCCGTGGGTCAGGCCCGGATACATGCCCCAGGAAGTGTTGCTGGAGGCTACCATTTCGCTGATGACCAGCCCCAGGGAGCTGGGCAAACCCTGGCCACCGTACGCCGGATCAGCTGCCAGTCCGTGCCAGCCGCCTTCCACGTATTGTGCGAAAGCCTGCTTGAAGCCTGTAGGCGTCGTTACCACGCCATTGTCGAAATGGCAGCCTTCTTCGTCACCGCTGCGATTGAGGGGTGCCAGCACGTTCTCACAGAATTTCGCGCCTTCTTCGAGGATCGCGTTAATCATGTCCGGGCTGGCGTCATAGGCACCCAGCGCCGCGTAGTTGCTGTGAAAATCGAAGACGTGGTCGATCAGAAAGCGCATATCGCGCAGAGGAGCTTTGTACTCGGGCATGGTCATTCTCCGGCGGCAGATTTCATCAACCTACTGCCGGCAACCACGCCTCACAATCACAGTCCAGACGCTGAATGCGTCATCATCACTCAACCGTAGCGGCTTCCCTGCGCACGGCGCCACGACGGTTCTGCCCGAAGGCCACGACGCAGTTACGCCCGGCGCCCTTGGCGCTGTAGAGCGCCTGGTCGGCGGACTTGAGCACTTCTTCGGGAGTGCGTTGCTCAACCCGTTCGGCGACGCCGATGCTGACGGTGACCGACACGCTCGAAGCGCTGGAACCGGAACGACGCTGACGCCCCTGGCTATCATCCTGCGGACGGCTGTCCTGATTGCGCAGATGAATGTTGTAGCTGGCGATGGATTCGCGGATCACTTCCAGGTGCGGCAGGCACTCTTCGAGCGTCTTGCCTGCAAACACCAGGGCGAATTCCTCGCCGCCGTAGCGATACGCCTTACCGCCGCCACTGATTTTCGACAGTTTGCTGGCCACCAGTCGCAACACCTGGTCACCAACATCGTGGCCGTGGGTATCGTTGAATTTCTTGAAATGGTCGACGTCGCTCATGGCCAACACGTAGTTGCGCCCCAGACGCTGCATGCGCTCGTTCAACGCGCGACGGCCCGGCAGCCCGGTCAGCTCGTCGCGGAAGGCCATTTGATAAGCCTCATGGGCAACGGCGGCAGCGATCATCAACATCACCTGACTGCACATGATGTTCAGGGTGAACGGCAGAATGAAGGTTTTCGGCAACATCCAGAACAACCCGAGCAAACCCACCAGTTGCGCGGCATGCAGCGGTCTGGGGTTGCGCCAGTACTGCCAGGCCAACAACAGGAATGAGCCGATGAACACCGGGTACGACAGCTGGATCAGACTCATCCAGGCGCCATGCAGGGCTGGCCAGCGGATCTCCGACAGCCAAATCAACAACGCCTGCGGATAACTTTGTTCCAGCCCCAGCGCCACGCTGCCTACCGCCAGCAACACGGCGAAACGCGCCACCATGTCCTGGAACAGATGCGTTCGCTCCTGCCACGCGGCGAACACGCCAAACAGCAACGGCAATAGAAGGCAACACAAATGGAAGACCACGGCAGCGTCCTCACGCACCTTGCCGTTGTCGCGGTAGTAGTCGGTCTGGGTGTCGAGCAGGAAGTAAGCGATGTACACCGTGACCATCAGAAACAGCTCACGCTGACGTCGGTAAACCGCGCAGTAAGCTCCACCGAGCAGGAGCACCAAGGTCGGCAGCACGTTAAATAGCGAGGTGAAGAAAACGTTCAAATCCTTGACGTACGCAGCCGCAAGCCCCGCCAGTAACAGCAGCAATGACGGCAGGAAATGACTGAAACGTACAGCGGAAGAACGCGGCAAGGGTAAAAGCTCCGACCGTCATAGCGATTGATGGCACTGTGCCCACCACTTTAACGGCAGCCCCCTCGATTTGCTGAGTGAAATACTGAGGTATTTGTAAAAGAGCGTCACTGGCGTCCATCAGCCACCAGTGACGCAAGGGGAAAACCTTTACAGGTCGTTATTGAACGGTAGCAGTGGCCCTTCCATACGTGTGCGACCTTCGGCACCGACCGGTCTGAGCTGGAAGTCGGCGTCCTGCGCCTGCCGGGTAGTGATTTTCGGACTGGCCGGTTTTTGCCCGACCGAGTTTTCATCACCTTTTTCGCCCTGAGGCAGTACTAGCGAAGGATGGTCAAACGGCGCCCGTTCCCACGCAACCCGAGGATCGGTCAGGCCGACTTCCATGAATTTGACCAATGCATCCACTTCATCCGGAGTCAGGTTCAGCGGGGTCATGTCCGGATCGAGGTTTGAGCCGTTGTGCTGATTGACCGCCGGGTGCTCGAAGCCGCTGGTGTTGCTGGCATCTTCGCCACGCCGGTCGCCGCCGCGGTTGTAGAACTCCATCACCTGTTGCAGCGTTGCGCGACTGCCATTGTGGAAGTACGGTCCGGTCAACGCGATGTTGCGCAAGGTCGGCGTCTTGAAGGCGCCATCGACCGCGTCGCGGAAACCGACACTGGGCTTGAGCGTCGGATCACAAGGAATCGCCGGGCTCAAAGGCGCTTCGAAGGTGCACACATCGACTTCCAGCGGATCAGGGATCTGGCCGCCCTGGAGCACGGTGTTGTACTCGCGAGTGAAGGACAACGGATTGCCCCAGGCATCCGAGCCTCCGACTGCCAGGTCTTCCGAGGTTGGACGCACCCCGGTGTTGTAGAAGCCGTTGTCATAGAGCGTGGTCAGGTTGTCGGCCATGACCATGCGCTCGATACGTTCCCGAGGATGGAACAGCAACCGGCTGCCGGCGTTGGTCAATTCCGCGCCGCCGTGGCAACTGATGCACTTGCCCTTGCCCAGGAACAGGTTCATGCCCTGGACCTGCTGGTCGTTCATGGCCGTATGATCGCCCAGCAAATAGGCATCCAGCGGCGCCTGATCCGAGATCAGCGTGGACTCATACATCTGAATCGCCAGCCCGAAGAACAGCGGGAAGTTCGCTTCCATCTGGGTGTATGGCGCACCGCCCAGCGAGACCTGCTGCGTGGCATTCCACAGGCGTGGCTGGAAGGCGTTCTTGATCAGCTCGCGGTAGGTCGGCCGGCGGGCGCCGGACACTGGCCCAAGCACCGAATCGGTGGACGCGATCCGTTGCCCTTTGAGCATCAAGGTGTCAAGCATGCGCCGGCCAATGTCGGCGAAGGTACGTCCGCCGCAGGACATTTCCACCGGGCTGCCGGGTGGCCCTACCGCCTGCGAGGCGGCGGAAGCATCCTTGAGCGCCAGCCTGACTTTGGTCGCCACGCCACTGCGATCGGCGGTCACGAAAATCCCGGCATCCGGGTCGCGATTGCCGAATGGAGAGAAGCCGTTGAAGATGTTATTGGCCCGGCCATCCCAGAAGTTGCGCACGTTGAACGCGGCGTTGATCACCGTGGGTGCGTTGCGCCCGGTGGCGCGGCGCACGTTGATGCCGCCCACCTGGAAGATACCATCCGGTTGCTGAATGCACTTGTCGAAACGCGCCTGACGGGGCTTGACGAAGTTGGCGTCGAACACGCCTTGTGACCCAATCACATCGTCAGTCGAATAGACAATCGCCGAATTGCGATCCAGGGGATTAGCCAGCACATGGGTCGGGAAGTCATTTTTCTTCAACAGGTAATTCGGACCGCCCTTGCCTCCCGATTTGGTGGTGTAGCTCGGCACGTCGCCTGGAATGTTCGAGGCGGTGAACGGTTTGTTGAAGATCGACGAGACGTTCGCGTTGGTGTTGGCCTGCCCGGGGTTGATCTGGTTGGTGGTGCGGTGATCGACACCCGCGTGGAAGTGGCAGGACGCGCAAGCGGTGGAACCGTCACTGCCGATCTCCATGTCCCAAAACAGCGCCTTGCCCAGGAGCACTGCCGCCGAGCGATTGACCACATAGTCGGTCATCAGGTCGACCTTGCGCCCGCCCTCGGTACCCGAAGGATCAGGTGGCACCATACCGCGCAACGGTTGCAGGCTGGGCACATCGGGTACCACCGGCGGATTGGCTACGGGCGCATCAGCGGCAAAAGCGCTGATGACCGGCAGGCTGATGGCAAGTAAACCGCTCGCCACCACACTAACCATGTGATGGCTTCGAAAGATGCTCAAGCACTTAACCATGATGACATTCTCGATTCAGTACGGAGTAGCCAGGCTCCGGGGTTGACCTGTTGCGAGATGAACTCATCGCCATGAACTTTTCTGCCCGCACGCGCATTCACGCCAACTTGAAGTTGACCGACACGGGACAAGGCAAGGCTGGCAAAGTACTCTCTTGGCTCAGGCTTATCTTCAACAATTTTTTATCGCACTGCGAAGAGCGCTTGATCCCACTTTAGCTGTAACAAAAGATTTCAACAGCAAAAATTCAATATTTTTTTATTTCACTCCGCACACTCTAAAACACGGCAAAAAGACACTATGGCGCTGCCCTCAATATTGGTGTGACCTTTCCCCAATAGTGGGGAATACTCCCCAGCAGTCAGTATTTCACCCCCAGAAAAAACCAAGAATCCCAGCATTCATTGGTCGAAACAGGGCAACCAGGCGTTTTCGTCAAACTGGCAAAGTAATTGCTACTGCATCAATAAGAGGCTAACCGAACAACAAGCAGTTCTATTAGCCTATTAATAAAGAAAAGTAGAATCACCCACAAAACCTAAAAATCTCACTCGTGCACAAGTTGCACTGCGTGAGCTATTGTCGTGACTTTATATATTAAAATTCAAACTTCATTTGCTACTCCCCCTCGCAAAATTCCGATTGTCAGAACTCTGACTTTCGAGTACTTATAAGCAACCCTTCTCATTCATTTAACCCTGAGACTTTTCATCGGATAACTGTCCGGCTAAAAAAGCACGCCCAAAAACGGGTATATATCCCCCCCTACTTTGGTTTTAATCACATCGATATAGTTACATACAAAACAACTAATGCCCGTGCAGCCCGCATTTTCCGCGGGCTGCCGATTGTTTGT
This sequence comes from Pseudomonas izuensis, assembly GCF_009861505.1. Lineage (GTDB taxonomy): Bacteria > Pseudomonadota > Gammaproteobacteria > Pseudomonadales > Pseudomonadaceae > Aquipseudomonas > Aquipseudomonas izuensis. The sequence continues at coordinate 15,237 of NZ_WTFT01000053.1, forward strand.
GCCAAATCGGGCACGACTACTGCTTTGCACCCTTCAGGCTCAGGGAAATTTCTCTGACGTTTGTGTCTTGGGCAGGCCAGCACAACGCAGCTTGAATATGCCTGGAAGGTAAATGTGATCACGGGCCAAGGTACCAGCTCACATTTGTTCATCTCTCCGGCTCGAGCCCAACGACCGTTGTTCCGCTCTTTTTTTGCACAGACCTTGGTGCATCAGCGAGTAGGTGGGTCGCTAGATCAGAAATCGGCCTGGCAAAACCTCGGAGACAATCATGAGACTATGCGCCAAAACAAAAGCACATGTTGAACCGCCGCTCCCCATGCGAACCCAGGGTGTCATCGGCCGTACTGCACTGATCGCCAGTGCAATCGCCCTTGCACTGGCCCTCGGCGTAACCGGCGCGGCGTGGGCCAAAAATGGGGTTGGTGGTGGCGGCGGCGGTGGTGGTGGTGGCGGTGGGGCCGCCAAGCCCCCCCCCAAGGGGGCGGGGGCGCCAGTCGCCCCACCCACACTGCCTGATCCCGGCTTCACTGAGGTTTATGCTATTCCCGGTTTCGCCATACAGGGCTTTATCCAGGGCCTGGCAGTGGCTACCCCCGCGGGTACCGGTGCTGGGGGTGGCCCCCCCGGGG
>NZ_WTFT01000054.1 GCF_009861505.1 Pseudomonas izuensis
CGCCTGTACCACCCCACAAGATGCCTGAGGGCGCCCCACATAACGCGAGCCCCGAGGATACCCAACATGAAACATGTCAAACCGCAGTCCACATCAACCCGCTACTTGCAAAGGCCCGGAGTGATCTGCGCGGTGATGCTCATCACCCTTGCCTCGGCCAACGCCTCCCCGCTCGACGATGTGAGCCAGCCACCGCCAACGGACCCCTCGGCCTACACCAATCCACCCGCCAACCCGATAGACGCAGCTGCCGCGCTGGAAGCCATCAAAGGCATGCCGGAAGCCAACCAGGGCTCGATCGCCCTGCCCAATGGCATGTATGGCGACCGCAACACGCCACGGGCCGACAACGTGTTGCCGCCCAGCCTGCAGACCTCGTTCAACTACCCCACCAACGGCAAACCCAGCCCGTTGTTCGGCGCGCAGCCGTATACCCAGCAACTGCTGCTGTTCGAGGAATTCGGCACGGAAAAACTCGACCCGACCCTGCCGCCACCGGCGCTGACCTTCCCGGTGCCCACCGTTGGCCCGGCGCCGCAGCAAGATCCGAACAGCATCGCCCGCAGCGGCCCTTCGAGTACCGCGCTGGAAGCGTTCATGCGCCAGCCCGGCCTTTACCCGTTTCCGACGCAGTATTCCAACTCGCTGGACCGCAATCCGTGGAAAACCCAGATCGAAGCCTTCCTCAACCGCCATCCGGTGGGTTCGCCGGCCGAGGGTCGTCCACCAGGAAAAGGTTGGGCGCATCAGCGCTGGAACGAGTTCTACCCGCAAGTCGCGTTCAAGACCGTGCAAGCGGGCGCCAAACTCAACGGCGGCATGCGCGACCGCCGGCAGTTGCACAACTATGCCGTGGGTGAGTTCGCACCAGGCGGGCTCTACTATCAAACCTCGGACATTCCGACCACAACGGGCACGACCAAAGGCATCGACACCCGTTTCCACCCCAACATGCCGGTGCAAAATCACAACGCGCTATGGACCTTCGACGGCACCTTCCCGCCCAAACTGCTGATGGTGCGTTACGGCCAACCGGTGTTGATGCGTCATTACAACGCCCTGCCGATCGACCCTGCCGCCAACATGGGGTTCGGCCTGCACACCATCAGCACCCACGAACACAACGGCCACTCCCCCGCCGAGAGCGATGGCTATGCCAACGCATTTTTCTTTCCGGGGCAGTACTACGACTATCGCTGGCCGATGCAACTGGCCGGTTACGACACAATCAACACCACCGCGTCGGACCCGCGCGCGGCGTTCCCCTGCGCGCCCGGCGAAACGCTGTATGTCAACGACGCCTCGCCAGGCCTGAAAACCTGCCAGAACGGCACGATCAAGATTCGTGGCGACTGGCGCGAAACCATGAGCACCCACTGGTTCCACGACCACATGCTCGATTTCACCGCGCAGAACGTCTACAAGGGCAACGCGGTGATGATGAACTACTACAGCGCCATGGACCGCGGTAACGAAGCGATCGAGGACGGCGTCAACCTGCGCCTGCCCAGCGGTACGGCTATGCCCTGGGGCAACCGTGACTACGACGTCAACCTGGTGGTGGCGGACAAGGCCTGGGATAAGGATGGCCAGTTGTGGTTCAACCCGTTCAACACCGACGGCTTCCTCGGCGATCAAATCCTGGTCAACTGGCAATACCAGCCAACCCTGAAAGTGCGCGCACGCAGTTACCGTTTCCGCATTCTCAATGGCTCGGTCTCGCGCTACCTGAAGATCGCCCTGGTGCGTGAAGTCGCCGGTACCGGCGGCGAATTCCCCGGCCCGGCGGGCTCCGGGGTGTCCTACAACCGCGTGCCGTTCCACATGATCGGCAATGACGGCAACCTCATGGAGCACGCCGTGCCGTTCGACGGCAGCATGGACCTGGACGGTGACGGCGACCTGCAAAACCACAACGCCATCCTGCCGACCCAGGGCATCGCCGAACGCTTCGACATCATCGTCAACTTCGCAAAAAACGGGCTCAAGACCGGCGACAAGCTGTACTTCGTCAACCTCCTGGAACACCAGACCGGCAAGGGGCCCAAAGACGATCCCCTGAAGCTGGCCGATGTGCTGTCCGGGAAGTACAAGGCGGTGCTCAAGCAAGGCAGCAAGGGGCTTGAGTGGGACAAGGGTGATCCGACGGTTGGCAAGTTCCTGCAATTGATCGTGCAGCCTTACAGCGGCACAGATGTGAGCATGAACCCCGCCGACTACGAGCCACCAAAACCGGGCAAGGCGGCGGGCAAAGTCATGATTCCGCTGACCCTCAACCGTGATGATCCGGTGGTCCAGGGCAAGCTGAAACAGGCCCGCCATCGCGAGTTCATCTTCGGTCGTTCCGATGGCACCGACGAAGCGCCATGGACCGTCAAGACCGACGGAGGTTTTGGCTACAACATGGACCCACGCCGGCTCAGCGCCGCCCCGCAACTGGCCAACGGCCCAACCGATGCCGGGTTCTCCGGCGATGGCACCCTGGAAGTGTGGAAAATCAAAAACGGCGGCAACGGCTGGAACCACCCGGTTCATGTGCACTTCGAGGAAGGCATCATCCTGACCCGCGACGGCAAGGCGCCACCGGAATGGGAAAAATGGGCACGCAAGGACGTGTACCGCATCGGCCAAGGTATCGACAGCTCGGTGGATGTGGAAATGGCGATCCACTTCCGCGAATTCGCCGGGACCTACATGGAGCACTGCCACAACACCCAGCACGAAGACAATTCGATGCTGCTGCGTTGGGATATCGAGCATCCGGGGCAGTTCCAGTTGATGCCAACGCCGCTGCCCGGATGGGACGGTGTCACCTACGTCAACACCGCCGCGCTGCCAACCTTCCGTACCGGCGGCAAGGAAGACGACAACCAGGGCGACAACAAAAAACCCGTGGCCAACCCGGACAGCGCCACCAGCAACAACGGGCAAGCGGTGACCATCAACGTGCTGGCCAACGACACCGACCCGGACGGTAACCTGCCGCTCAAAGTGGTGGGCCTGAACCAGCCAGACTCGGGCAAGGGCACGGTCAGCACCGATGGCACCCGTGTGATCTACACGCCGCCGGCCACCGCCCCCGGACCGTTCACCGCGACCTTCACCTATCAGGCCAGCGACGCCAAGAATGCTATCTCGCCACCGGCAACCGTATCGGTGGCGGTAACGCCAGCGCCGACGGTCAACGAAGACCTGGTGATCTCCAGCGCTTCGGTCCAGGTGCGCAGCAACAACCGCTACACCTGGGACCTGTCCGGGACCACGTCACGGGGTACGGGTAATACGGTAATGGTAACGGTGACGACCACGGCCGGACCGCTCAACCTCGGCAGTGCAACCCTCACGCCGACGGGCACCGGGGCACGCTGGCGGCTGACGGCCAGCCTCACCGGTGCCGGCCCGACTGCGAGTCCAACAGCGACTGTCACATCGGGCTACGGCAAGACGGTAACCGCACCGATATCCGTGCGCTGACGTCACTTCGACGGGCGCCCGGTCCATGCCATGTGGGCCGGGCGCCGCTCGATTACGGAGCGATCCGTTCGGAGGGAGCGGAACTCCAGGTTGTTTTTTCCACAATCGTTTATCCTGAGATTGCCTCCAGACATTCACCGGAGTTCACCGTATACCGCTCCTCCTATCCATGCCGTACTCTGCTTTTAACCAACAGCAGTGCTTGGTCGATTTAGCTTTCTCGGTGATGGATTGGAACTACCTGTCGGCGCGGATCGAATACGGCCAGATGGCTTTGGCTGCCGAAATCCATACCGACGACATCGATCCACCAGAGAAACGCAAAGGCTCGGTGACGTTGGAGCGTGTCGAAGGCGCAGTAACTCGCGAGTTCGCCACGATCCCGAACACCAGCGGTCGACTGTTGCCGGCTGCACCGGACCGCCCAAGCGCCGCGCAGTTTGTGGATTACTTGCAGCGGCGTGGATTGTTCGCTGTAAGGGCGTGAGCTAGTTTGATTGCTCCATTATCAGGAGCTTCAATATGTCTCAGTACAATGATGACGAACAAAAGGCTTGGGATCTGTTTTTTTCGGCAGCATTGCCGCTGGCAAAAGCAGAGGGGTTGGCAACAAGCAGCAATGTTGACGGCTCATGGGCTGGGGGTGTGTGTCAGTCAGGTGGGACTGGGGGACGCATGCTTTGGGTGTGGTTGGGTGTGTGGGCCTTGTGGTGT
>NZ_WTFT01000055.1:0-31589 GCF_009861505.1 Pseudomonas izuensis
CCCCCAGACCTCCAGCCACCCCCCACCCCACCCACACCCCGCCGCACACCCCCACACCCGAACCCCCACCACCCCCACCCCGCGTTACACCAACTACTTCGGTGGCGATTTCAACACCAACGTCGACCGCGACTACGTTGCGCTCAGCTTCGGCGTGAATTTCTGATGCAACCCTGCCAGAGGACTATCAACATGAACGTACGTTTCATTCTGCAAGCAGGCGCACTGAGTCTGTCGTTGCTGGCCAGCAGTGTCATGGCCGCCGTCACCCCCCAGGAAGCCGCTCAACTGGGCACCACGCTGACGCCTTTGGGCGCCCAGAAAGAGGGCAATGCCAACGGCAGCATCCCGGCCTGGACCGGAGGCTTGAAGCCGGGTGCGGCGGCGCTGGACAACGGTTTCCTGGGTGATCCGTTCGCCGGTGAAAAGCCGCAGGTGATCATCACCGCCGCCAATGCCGAGCAGTACAAGGACAAGCTGACCCCGGGCCAACTGGCGATGTTCAAGCGCTATCCGGACAGCTACAAGATCCCGGTGTACAAGACCCAGCGCACGGCGGCGTCGCCACAGAACATCTATGACATCGCCAAAAAGAGCGCGGTGACCACCGAGCTGACCGCCGATGGCAATGGCTTGCTGAACTTCTCGCAAACCCGCTACTACCCGTTCCCGATTCCGAAAAACGGCGTCGAGGTCTACTGGAACCACACCAACCGTTATCGTGGCGGGAACATGGAGCGCCAGGCTGCCCAGGCCGCACCGCAGACCAACGGCTCGTATTCCATCGTCGAGTACGACGACAAACTGGCGTTCCCGCAATTGATGGAAGGCGTCGAGGGGGGGGAAGGCGACAACGTTCTGTACTACTACAAACAGGAAATCACCGCACCGTCGCGCATGGCCGGCAGTGTGATCCTGATTCACGAGACCATCGACCAGGTCAAGGAACCGCGCCTGGCCTGGGTCTACAACGCCGGGCAACGGCGGGTGCGCCGCGCGCCGCAAGTGGCCTACGACGGCCCTGGCAATGGCTCGGACGGCATGCGTACCGCCGACAACACCGACATGATGAACGGCGCGCCGGACCGTTATGACTGGAAGCTGATCGGCAAGAAAGAACTGTACATCCCGTACAACAACTACCGTTTGCAGTCGCCCAAGGTGAAGTACGACGACATCATCAAGCCGGGGCATATCAACCAGGACCTGACGCGCTATGAGCTGCACCGGGTCTGGCATGTCGAGGCCACGCTCAAGCCGGGCCAGCGTCACGTCTATGCCAAGCGTGACCTGTACTTCGACGAGGACACCTGGCAACTGGCGGAAGTCGATCACTATGACGGCCGTGGGCAGCTGTGGCGGGTGGCGGAAGGGTATGCGTTGAACGATTACGAGCGCGGTGCCCCCAACTTCGCCATGCTCGGGATCTATGACCTGATCGCCGGTCGCTACAACGTGCTGGCGATGACCAACCAGTCCAAGCATGCAACCACCTATGGCATGACCGCGAAGATGACCGACTTCACCCCGTCTGCGCTACGTAACGCCGGTATCCGCTAACAGGATCGTGTCTTACCTACGATAGCAGTGGGTCAGTCGGCGTCTGTGTTGTGGGCGCCTACGCCATCGCGGGCAAGCCATGCTCCCACAGGTTTTGTGTCGACCGCGATGTTCGTGAACGGCACAAGTCCTGTGGGAGCATGGCTTGCCCGCGATGACGGTAGTACATCCAGCCACCTGATGCGGGTGGCGCGCTAACCGTCGTGCGGGCCAATGATGGAATCCTTTCTCCATCAGTGAGGTCCGCCATGTTTGTGCCACGGCCGCATTTGTGCGATGTACTCAAGCGCTCGCCGCATCGATTGCAACTGCTGTGCGCGCCGGCGGGGTATGGGAAAACGGCGTTGCTGCGCGAGTGTTTGCGGGGTGAGGTTGCGCCGGGGCGGGTGGTTTGGTTGGGGTTCGATGGACAGCCGCAAACACTGGGCAGTTTGACCACGATGCTGGCGGGTGAGCTTGGGGTGGCGGCCGATAATGCGTCTGATGCATTGATCGAGTTGGCAGGTCTATCGCCATCGCTGGCAAGCCAGCTCCCACAGTTGACCGCATTCCCCTGTGGGAGCTGGCTCGCCAGCGATGGGGCCCTATCAGGCAACGAGTATTCAAAGCTTCGCCTTGTCTTCGATGATCTCCCTGCACAAATGCCCGCCGACCTGAATCACTGGTTCGACCAACTCCTGTCCCTCCAAAACCCCCACCTGCAAATACGGGTGACCTGCCGCCAGCGCCCCGACTGGAACCTGCCGCGCCTGATGCTCGACGGCCAGTTGCTTGAACTGGACGCCAGACAGTTGGCCTTGCGTCCGGATGAATTCGAATCGCTGATCGATGGGTTGTCGCCCCAGACAGATGCCACTGCCCGGGAACGGCTCTGGCAGGTGACTGGCGGATGGTGCGCGGGTGTTCGTTTGTTATTGCCGGGGCCTTCGTCGTTGCTCGACCAATACCTCGGGCGCGAACTCTTGTCGCGTTTGAGCGTTGACCAGCGCGAGGTGCTGTTGGGCCTGGCGCATTTGCCCAAGGCCAACGCAGATTTCTGTGAACGACTCTGGGAAGGCCGGCAGGCCGGCCGGGTGTTCGACAGTCTGTTGGCATGCCAGGCGTTTCTGGTCCCCGTCGACCATCAACCGGGCTGGTTCCGGTTGTTGCCCGCCGTGGCCCGGGCCCTGCAAGGACAATTGAGCGGTGCGCCGTTGAACCGCTTGCGGCTGCGGGCCTGTCAGTGGCTCAGCGTATCGGGGCATGTCGACGATGCCGTCGAGCAAGCCCTGTGCGCCGATCAGCCGGAAGTCGCCGCGAACTACATGGAGCGCTTATGGCTCAGCTGGATACTCGGCGAACGCCATCTGAGCAAACTCATGGGTTGGCGCGAGCGCATCGAACCGCAACTGCTGCACAGCAGCCCGCGTCTGATCTACCTGTGCGCCAAGGCGTTGTTGTTCAGTGGCCGGCTGAAGGAGGCCGACGAGTGCCTGCAACGCCTGGGGCATTTCCTGCCGCTGCCCGATCCACAACGCCATCAACGCCTGTTGGCGAACTGGCAAGCGTTGTCCGGCACCTTGCACGCCCTGCGCGGCAACGTCGAACAGGGTCGTCAGCATTGCCATGCAGCCCTTCGTTATCTGATGGATGCGGATTGGCTGTCGGTGTTGTTGTGTCATTGCACATTGGCGCGTATCGCCATGAAAACCGGCGAACTGACCGAGGCCCAGGTGTTGCTGGAGCATTCGCTGGAGCTTGCCCGGCGCCGGGGCAGTCGTGAAGCGGAAGTGCTGGTCAATGCGGACCGGGTGCGATTGATGGCGCTCCAGGGGCAAACCGGCATGGCCCAATCATTGCTGCTTTCCGAGCTTGCGCAACTGACTGGCAGCAGGACCTCGCCGTATCCATTGCTCGGTCGATTGATGTTCCTGCAGGGTGAATTGCTGGTGCAACAAGGGCACGCCCGTGAGGCCGAGCACGTCTTGCGGGCAGGGCTGTTGCAGGTTTGCGATGCCTGCGCCCCCTTCGTGCTCGATGCCTACCTGTTGCTGTCCGAGATAGCCTCCCAAAACCATGAGGCGGAAAAAGCCCAGTTGCTGCTGTACGAAGCCGAGCGGCGCATGCACTGGGGCAAGATTGACGGCGCGTGTTACCAAGGGCCGATTGCCCTGCAAAAAGCCCGGAACCTGGCCCGCGAACAGACCCGTGACACCGACAAGCCCGCAATGACGCGCATCACGGGCGTACCGGACTATCAGGACGACTTGACGCCCCGCGAGATGTCGGTGCTCAAGCTACTGGCCGAAGGCATGTCGGTGCGAGAAGTCGGTCATCGCCTGTTCATCTCGGTCAATACCGTCAAGACCCACGCCAAGAACATTAACGTCAAGCTCGGCGCATGCCGTCGCACCCAGGCGATCAATAGCGCCAAGGCCATGGGCATCCTGGCCTGAAAACGCCCACCACCTGATCCGGGTGGCGGCGTGGTGCCGGCGATGGTCAACCATGCAGCCAGCCCCGACGCCGTGCTGTGCAATCACGGCTGCGTCCCGACCAAAACAAGAGAGGTAGTGATGAGCGCCATCGAGCATTCGACGAGCTGTGAAATCCGCACGGTCCTGGAAAAGCAGAGGTCCGCCTTCCTGGCCAGTGAACCCTGGACCCTCGAGCAGCGTTGCGAATTGCTCGACCGGGCAATCGGTTTGCTGGTCAGCCACGAGCAGGCGATCATCGACGCCCTGACGGCCGATTTCGGCCATCGCAGCCCAAGCTTCTCCAGGGGCAGTGAAGTGCTGTCGCCGCTCGCGACGCTCCATCAGACCAAGGCCGAGCTGGCCGAATGGATGCGTCCCGAACAGCGTCATGCCAAAGCCGGTGAAGCCTGGGTGCAATACCAGCCGCTGGGGGTGGTGGGCATCGTCACGGCCTGGAATGTCCCCGGCTACATGGTGTTCAGTGGCCTGGCCGGTGCCTTGGCCGCCGGCAACCGGGTGATGATCAAACCGTCGGAATTCACCCCGCACACCTCGGCCCTGATCGCCCGGTTGATCCGCTCGGTGTATGCCGAAGAGGAAGTGGCGGTGGTGCTGGGTGGCGCGCAGGTCGGCCAGGCGTTCTGCGGCCAGCCGTTCGATCATTTGCTGTTCACCGGTGCCACCAGCATCGGCAAGCACGTGTTGCGTGCCGCGGCGGAAAACCTGGTGCCGGTCACCCTGGAGCTGGGCGGCAAGTCGCCAACAATTATCTCGCGCACGGCAGACTTCAAGGACGCGGTGGCCAAGACTGTCATCGGCAAACTGCTCAACGCGGGTCAACTGTGCGTGGCGCCGGATTATGTGTTCGTACCACAGGAATCGGTAGAGGCGTTCGTCGCTGTCGCCAAAGCGGTGGTTGCCAGGTTCTTCCCGATGCTCAAGGACAATCCCGAGTACACCTCCATCATCAATGCCCGTCATTTCGAACGCCTGCAAGGCTACCTGAGCGAAGCACGCGAGGCGGGTGTCGAGCTGATCGAACTCAACGCGGCGGGTGAGGATTTCGGCGAGGGCGCGCGCAACAAGATCGTGCCGACGCTGCTGCGCGATCCCGGCAACGATCTGCAGGTGATGCAGGACGAGATCTTCGGTCCGCTGCTGCCGATCAAGCCCTATGACACCCTGAACGAAGTCATCGCGTTCATTAACGCGCGCCCACGTCCGTTGGCGCTCTATTACTTCGGCAACGATGCCGCCGAGGAAGCGCAAGTACTGACCCGCACCTGTTCCGGTGGTGTGACCCTCAACGGTGTGCTGAGCCATGCCAGCACCGAAGGCCTGCCGTTCGGCGGCGTCGGCCAGAGCGGCATGGGGGCGTACCACGGCATCGATGGTTTCCGCACCTTCAGCCATGCCAAAGCTGTCCTTCGCACCGCGCCAAACCCGGCCTGAACCCCATTTCATTCTTGAGAGAACTGCCATGAAAGCTGCCGTATTCCACCAGGTTGGAGCCCCGCTGGTCATTGAAGAAGTGGGCATCAGCAAACCGGGCCCGCGTGAGGTGCTGATCCGTACCAAGGCGGTGGGTGTCTGCCATTCGGACCTGCATGTCATCGACGGTTCGTTCCCGTTTCCCGGCCCGTTGGTGCTGGGCCACGAAGCGGCCGGCGTGGTCGAACAGGTCGGTTCCGAGGTGCGTTCGGTCAAGCCCGGCGATCACGTGGTCACCTGCCTGACCGTATTCTGCGGCCATTGCGAACACTGCGTGACCGGTCATCTGGCCCGTTGCGTGTCGCCGGAAACCAAGCGTGACAAGGATGAAGAACCGCGCTTGACCTACGTGCAAAAGCCGATGCCGCAGTTCGTCAACCTGTCCGGTTTTGCCGAGCAAATGCTGGTGCACGAAAACGCCTGTGTGGCGATCCGCCGCGACATGCCGCTGGACCGCGCCGCCTTGCTCGGTTGCGCCGTCACCACCGGCACCGGCGCGGTGTTTAACACTGCCAAAGTGCGTCCGGGCGAGACCGTGGCCGTGATCGGCTGCGGCGGCATTGGCCTGGCGGCCATCAACGGTGCGGCGCTGGCCGGGGCAGGGCGGATCATCGCCATCGACATGCTCGATTCCAAGCTGGAACTGGCCCGGCAGTTCGGTGCCACCGACCTGATCAACGGTCGCGACGGCGACGCCGCCAAGCAAGTGATGGAACTGACCCGTGGCGGTGTGCATCACTCCTTCGAGTGCATCGGCCTCAAGCAGACCGCCGAACAGGCATTCGCGATGTTGGCCCGCGGCGGCACCGCCACCGTGATCGGCATGCTCAAGCCAGGCCTGAAAATCGAACTGGACCCGCTGCAGCTCCTGCACGAGCGGCGCATTCAGGGGTCGTTGATGGGCTCCAACCGCTTCCCGGTCGACATGCCGCGCCTCGTTGATTTCTACATGGCGGGCAAGCTCAAGCTCGATGAAATGATTTCCCAGCGCATCCGTCTGGATCAGATCAACGAGGCATTCGATGAACTGCGTCGTGGTGAGCTGGCGCGCTCGGTGATCGTCTTTAACGACTGACCAAGCGACACATAACCCTGTGGGAGCGGGCTTGCCCGCGATGACGGCGGCACATTCACCAACAATGTGAACGATAAACCGCTATCGCGGGCAAGCCCGCTCCCACAGGGTTCCCCGCAGTATTTGGATGAGTGCACGACCAAGCGTCATTTGGAGTTGATTGATGGACATACATTTCACGCCGGACGAAATGGTGTTTCGCGAGGAGGTGCGTGGGTTTCTGCGTGACAACCTGCCGGCCGAATTCGCCGAACGCATCTCTCTGGGCAAACGCCTGAGCAAAGAACATCAGGTGCAATGGATGCGCACGCTCAACCGCCAGGGCTGGCTCGCGCCGGGTTGGCCGGTGGAGTTTGGCGGCACTGGCTGGAGCGACGTGCAAAAGCATATTTTCGACGAGGAGTGCTTTGCGGTCGGTGCGCCGAAAGTCTCGTCCTTCGGGTTGAAAATGGTCGCCCCGGTGATCATCAAGTTTGGTACCGCCGAGCAGAAGGCGCGTTATCTACCGCGCATTCTCACCAGCGAAGACTGGTGGTGCCAGGGTTACTCCGAACCGGGCGCGGGCTCCGACCTGTCTTCCCTGAAGACTCGTGCCGTGCGCGATGGCGATCACTATGTGGTCAACGGCCAGAAAACCTGGACCACCCTGGCGCACTTTGCCGACTGGATGTTCTGCCTGGTGCGCACCGACCCCGAGGCGCGGCAGCAGCGGGGCATTTCCTTTCTGCTGATCGACATGAAAACGCCGGGTATCACCGTGCGGCCGATCATCACTTTGGACGGCGAGCATGAAGTCAACGAAGTGTTCTTCGACAACGTGCGGGTACCGGTGGCCAACCTGGTCGGCCAGGAAAACGAAGGCTGGACCTGCGCCAAATACTTGCTGACCCATGAGCGCACCAGCATCGGCGGGATTGCCCAGAACAAGGCATTGCTCAGCCGTCTGAAACGCATCGCCAGCCAGCAAGTGCGCGACGGTCGGCCCCTGATCGAAGACCCCCTGTTCCGCACACAGATTGCCGAGGTCGAGATGCAGTTGATGGCGGCCGAAATGAGCAACCTGCGTACCCTGGCGGCGGTCAGCGATGGCGGTGTGCCGGGGGCGGAAAGTTCGTTCCTGAAGATCAGGGGCACCGAGATCCGGCAGGCAATCACTTACCTGATCAGCAAGGCCGTGGGCCCCTACGCCATGCCGTTCATTGAAGACGAGCTGGGCTACGGCAGTGAACCGTTGCTGTACACCGATTACAGCAGCGCGGCCACCTATCAGTACCTGGATGCGCGCAAGGCCTCGATTTATGGCGGGGCCAACGAGATCCAGAAGAACATCATCGCCAAAATGATTCTCGAACTGTAAGGGGCCGACCATGGATTTCAAACTGACAGAAGAGCAGCTGATGCTGCAAGACACCGTCGCGAGGCTGGTGCGTGACACCTACGGTTTCGAGCGGCGCGAGGCTTTCAGCCAAAGCCAACAGGGTTTCAGCCCGGCGTTCATGCAGCAACTGGGTGACCTTGGATTGTGCGCTGTGCCGTTCGCCGAGGCGTACGGGGGATTCGGCGGCAGTGGCGTGGAGAGCATGCTGATCATGACCGAGCTGGGTCGTGGTTTGTGTCTGGAACCCTACCTGCATTCGGTGATTTTCGCCGGTGGCCTGGTCGCGCAGTTGGGCACCGAGGCACAGAAACAAACGCTGCTGCCACCACTGGGGAGCGCCGCTTTGCAGATGACGGTGGCGCTGGATGAGCCGCAGAGTCATTACCAGCTGCACGACGTGCAAACCGTGGCGGAGCCGGTGACGGGAGGCTGGACGCTAAATGGTCGCAAGTCCGTGGTGGTTGGCGGGCAAAGTGCGGGGTTGATTGTGGTGTCGGCCCGTACCAGCCATGGCCTTCGTAAGGAGGAAGGCATCAGCCTGTTTCTGCTTGATCCGCATGAGGTTGGCGTGCGCCGTCGAACCTTCCCGACCATGGACGGACGGATGGCTTGCGATCTCTATCTGGAGAATGTATTCGTCAAGAGCGACGCGGTGCTGGGCGAAGTGGGGCGGGCGTTGCCGGCGTTGCGTTACCAGCAAGGCCGCTGCATCGCCGCACAATGCGCCGAAGCCGTCGGCAGCATGGAAGCGGCCTGTGCATTGACCCTTGATTACCTGAAGACACGACAGCAATTTGGCCAGCCCATCGGCAAGTTCCAGGTGTTGCAACATCGTATGGTGGACATGCGCATCGAGCTGGACCAGGCGACATCCATGACCCTGCTGGCGGCGTGCGTGGCGGATCAGGCGGACAGTGAAGCGCGTAGCCGTGTGCTGGCGGCGGCCAAGTTCATTGTCAGCCGTGCCAGCCGGTACGTGGCCGATCAGGGGATTCAGTTGCATGGCGGAATTGGGCTGACGTGGGAGTACATGCTGTCGCACCATGCCAAGCATTTGCTGATGGTGGCGCGGCAGTTTGGGGATGATGATCATCACTTGCGGGAGTATGCGAGGTTGATGGAAGTGGCTTGAGTCCCTGCTGAGCACATACTTGTAGGAGCGAGCCTGCTCGCGATAGCGGTGTTTCGGTCACTATGGATGTTGAATGTGACGACGCTATCGCGAGCAGGCTCGCTCCTACAGTTGATTGATGTTTAGCCTCCGGGCTTGTTCAGGGCCGCCTCGGCTGCGGCAATCTCCGCCTGCCGCCTGATAATCACATCCCCCACCGGCGGTCCCTGGAAGCGCCGGGCCTCGAACCCAAACCAGACAATCGCCGTCAACACCAGAAACCCGATGGTGATGTACAGCGCCCAGTCATTCGGCGGTTGAATGCCGATGACAAAAATGATCACCATCGACAGCACGGAAAGCAGGGAAAACACCGTGTACCAGAAGCGCCCCATGTTCCAGGGACCCATGACCGGCCATTTCGAGGTGCCGTAGGCAAACAGGCCCAGCACGATGGGAATGATGAAGGAGAAGAACAGGAAGATCACCGTGCAAGAGACCACGATGGTATAGACCGGCGTTTCACCGACCGATATCACCGACGATCCCCAGTCGAACAACACCGCCAGGGTGGCACCGGTCCAGATCGCCGCCACCGGGCTGCGAAAGGTTGGTGAGACCGAGGCCAGTGCTTTCGAGCAAGGCAAGCCACCATCCCGTGAGAAGGCGAAGATCATCCGCGAAACCGAGGTCACGGTGGCCAGCCCGCACAGCACCTGGGAGATGAAAATCGCCACGTACAACGCGTCCTTGAGCAACGGATTGACCTGGGTGTTCATGGCCCAGAAAAACACGTTCCAGCCTTGCTTGGCCGCCTCGTCCATGCTCGGCAGCATCAGCACGAAAGCGCTGAGCATGACCCAGCCGAACAGCAGCGACCAGACCACCGACATGACCATGCCCCGTGGTACGGACATGGCGGCATTGCGGGTCTCTTCGGAGGTGTGCGCCGAGGCGTCGTAGCCCGTGATGGTGTAGATCGGCAACAGCAGGCCGAGCATGAAGATCCAGCCGTTGGAGACCTGTGGCCAGACGGCGCCGCCGGCCGCGCCGGAGTAGTTGCCGAAGGTCACCAGCCGGGCAAATTCGAAGCTGGGCGCCGAGATCAGGCAGACGATGGTCAGTGCCAGTGCCGTGGCGAAGATCAGGTAGCCGGAGAAGTCGGTGAGCTTGGCGGTCAGGCCGATCCCCAGGTGGTTGCACAAGGCCTGGAGGCCGGTGAGGATCGCCAGGAAAATCACCCGTGTCGTGGTGGTGTCTGCCATGCCCAGCGACGGGCCGAAGGCACCAAAGAAGAAGTAATAGGTGCCGACGTTGATCGCACCGAGCACCGTGACCAGGCCCAGCAGGTTGAACCACGCCGTGAGCCAACCGGTAAAGCGGTTGCCCAGGATCGAACCCCAATGGTACAGACCGCCGGCGGTGGGGTAGGCCGAGGAAATCTGCGCCATGGCCAGGGCGAACACCCCGGAAATCAGGCAACCGATTGGCCAGCCGATGCCGATCGACGCACCGCCCGAGCCCGAAGTGCCCTGGGCGAGTGAGTTGATGCCACCGGACAGGATGCAGATGATCGAAAAGGAAATCGCAAAGTTGGAGAAAACGCCCATTCGTCGCGAAAGTTGCTGGGCATAGCCCATGCTGTGCAGCACTTTGACGTCATCGTCGTGCGCGTCGGTGCCGGGCTGGCTTGCTGGGTTCATTGTTGTGTGCCCCTTCAGGTTTTGATACGCATCCATCCGGAACGCCGGACGGCCTGGCCTTCAACCCCTTGTCGTACTGCTCCTGACTTCAATCGGTGAAACCCTGTAGGAGCGAGCCTGCTCGCGATGGACGTCAACGATGACGCGTGTTGTCTGAATGAACGCATCGTCCTTGAGTTCATCGCGAGCAAGCTCGCTCCTACAGGCGGCCGTGGAAGGCCGCATCGAAAATTTCCGCCACGCCGGCCCGGGTCAACGGCAACGGGTTGCCGCCGGCCGACGGGTCGACCATCGCCATGTCCGCGATCAGGTCGGCCTGTTTGTCATCCACCCCCAGTTCAAACAGCGTGTGCGGCACGGCGATGTCCTTGCGCAATTTGAGGACGAAGGCCAGGAAACTGTCGAAGCCCGGGGAGGGCAGATGTAAATACGCGGCCAGGCGCGTGATGCGCTCCTCGATGGCCGGGCGATTGAATTTCAGGACATAGGGCATCAGGGTGGCGTTGGTCATGCCGTGATGGGTGTCGTACAGCGCGCCAATCGGATGCGCCAGGGCGTGCATGCCACCCAGGCCTTTCTGGAAGGCGGTGGCACCCATCGCTGCGGCCGCCAGCATCTGCCCGCGCGCATCGAGGTCGGAAGGGGTGTGCACCGCGCGCACCAGCGCATTGGCCACCAGGCGCATGCCTTCCACCGCGATGCCGTCGGCCATCGGGTGGAAACCGGGGGCGCAGTACGATTCCAGGCAATGCGACAGCGCATCCATCCCCGTGCCGGCAGTCACTTTTGCCGGCATGCCAACGGTCAGGGCCGGGTCGCTGATCACCACGCGCGGCATCATTCTCGGGTGGAAGATAATGCGTTTGGTGTGGGTACGATCGTCGATGATCACCGCGGCCCGACCCACTTCAGAGCCGGTGCCGGCGGTGGTTGGCACCGCAATGACCGGGGCGATACGGCTTTCATCGGCACGGGTCCAGTAGTCGCCGATGTCTTCGAAATCCCACACCGGCCGGGTCTGCCCGCTCATGAACGCGATGAGCTTGCCCATGTCCAGGCCGCTGCCACCGCCAAAGGCCACCACGCCGTCGTGGTTTCCCGCGCGCCAGGCGTCGAGCCCGCCGGCCAGGTTGGCTTCGACCGGGTTGGGCTTGAGGTCGCAAAACAGCGCAGCGCCCAAGCCCGCGACGCGTAAAGAGTCGAGGGCTGCCGTGGTGATCGGGGCCCGCGCCAGGCCGCTGTCGGTGACCAGTAACGGTCGCTGGATACCCTGGCTGCGACAGACCTCGGCCAGCTCGCCGATGCGGCCGACGCCGAAACGAATGCTCGTGGGGTAGTTCCAGTTTCCGGTCAGGCTCATGGCTTAGATCTCGTGGCGCAAATGGAAGGATTTGGCTCGGGTCAGGTGTTCGTAGCCCAGGCGCGACAGCGTCACGCCGCGGCCACTGTTCTTCACGCCGGTCCAGGCCAGGGCCGGGTCCAGGTAATCGCAGCGGTTCATGAACACAGTGCCTGTGTCGATCTCGTTGCCCAGGCGTTCGGCGGCGGCGAGATCCCGGGTCCAGATTGACGCACTCAGTCCGAACTCACTGTCGTTCATCAAGGCGATGGCTTCGTCATCGTTGGCCACCGGCATGATGCCGACCACCGGGCCGAAGCTTTCATCGCGCATCACCGACATCTTATGGGTTACATCTACCAGTACCTGCGGCGCGAGGTAGGCGCTGCCCGGCACGCTTGCGGCAAAGTCCTTTGGGTCGATCAGCGCTTTCGCACCCTGGTTCACTGCCGCAGCGATCTGGTCGCGCACGAATTCGGCCGCCTTCGGGCTCACCAACGGACCGAGGGTGGTGGCTTCGTCCAGCGGATTGCCCAATGCATACTGGCGGGTCAGGGCGGCGAAGCGCTCGATAAAGGTCGGGTAGATTTTTTGATCGACATAGATGCGCTCCACGGCGCAGCAGCTTTGTCCTGAGTTGAAGAAGCTGCCATCCACCAGATTCTCCACGGCGTGTTCGAGATCGGCATCGGCGCGGACGTAGGCCGGGTCCTTGCCGCCGAGCTCCAGGCCCAGGCCAAGAAAGCCTTCGACGGCCGCGTGTTCCATGGTCTTGCCGCCGTCCACCGAACCGGTGAAGTTCACTTGATGAACCTTCCCGGAGGAGATGGCGACGGCCGTATGCAGATGACTGAGTACCAGGTTCTGGAACAGCCCCTCAGGCAGATTCGCGCGACGGAAGGCCTCGGCGAAACGCTCCCCGACCAGGAGGGTTTGCGAAGCTTGCTTGAGGATGACGCTGTTGCCGGCCATCAGCGCCGGGATGATCGTGTTCACGGCGGTCAGGTAAGGGTAATTCCACGGGGCGATGACCAGTACCGTGCCCAGCGGTTCGCGTTTGATATGCCGGCGAAAACCGTTGACCGGCGTGGGTACGACATCAGCCAAGGCCTCTGGCGCAATGGCGATCATATGCCGGGCACGCTCTTCGAAGCCGCGCAGCTCTCCCGCGCAATAACGTACCGGGCGGCCGATTTGCCAGGCCAGTTCCGGGACGATTTCATCCTTCATGGCCAGCATCGCGTCCACTGCCGCACTGCAAAACGCCGCGCGTTCGCTCAGGGGCCGGCGTTTCCATTGCGCCTGAGCACGGGCGGCGATGTCCAGGGCCTTATCGAGCTGGACAAGGTCGGCGCATTCACGCTCGGCGTAGACCCGGCCATCGACCGGGGAGATGAGCTGAATCTTCTCCGTCATGATTGTTTTAACCCGTGTTATCTCAGTAACGTTCGAAACCGCGCTGCAATTCCCAATCAGTAATCCGCCGGTCGTACTCCTTCTGCTCCCATTCGGCGGTGTGCACGTAGTGGTCGATCACTTCATCACCGAACGCCTCGCGCAACATGCTCGAGCCCTGCAGCGCGGCACAGGCATCGCGCAGGGTCTTGGACACTTCGGGCAAGTGCTCGTCTACATACGCATCGCCCTCGTAGGGCGCTTCGAGGTTGAGTTTTTCGTCGATCCCCGCCAGTCCCGCGGCGATCAGCGCGGCGAAGGCCAGATAGGGATTGAGGTCGGCGCCGCCGATACGGCATTCGATGCGGATGGATTTGCTGTCTTCGGCACACAAACGGAAACCGGCGGTGCGATTGTCG
This sequence comes from Pseudomonas izuensis, assembly GCF_009861505.1. Lineage (GTDB taxonomy): Bacteria > Pseudomonadota > Gammaproteobacteria > Pseudomonadales > Pseudomonadaceae > Aquipseudomonas > Aquipseudomonas izuensis. The sequence goes on from NZ_WTFT01000055.1 coordinate 13,928, forward strand.
CGGCTCCACACCGCGCGGGTCGGGGCGAAGGTGCCGGCCTGGAAGCGCTTGTAGGAGTTGATGTAGGGCGCGAGGAAACAGGTGATGTCGTTGGCGTATTTGAGCTGTCCGGCCACCCAGGCGCGCATCAGTTTCGACATGCCGAACTCGGCCTTGGCGTCGAAGAACAGCGGCTTCTTCGCGTTCTTGTCCCACAGCGAATTATGGATGTGGCTGCTGGAACCGGCGGCATCGTAGCGCCACTTGGCCATGAACGTGATCGCCTTGCCCTGGAGCTGCGCGATCTCCTTGCAGGCATGCTTGATGATGACGTGGTGGTCGGCCATGGTCATGGCGTCGGCATAGCGGATGTTGATCTCTTCCTGGCCTGGGCCCCATTCACCCTTGGAGTTTTCCACCGGAATGCCGCTGGCTTGCAGGTGCTTGCGGATTGCCCGCAGCACCGGTTCCTCGCGGGTGGTTTGCAGGATGTTGTAGTCCTCGATGTAGTGCCCGGCGGTTTTCGGCTTGTGGTAATTGCGCTTGTGAATGGCCTCGTAGCTCTCGTCGAACAGGTAGAACTCCAGTTCCGAGGCGAACATGCCGGTGTAGCCGCGCTCGCGCAGGCGCTCGACCTGTTTTTTCAGGATCGCCCGCGGGCTGTGGGGCAAGTCCCGGCGATGGTGATGATCGAGCACATCGCACAGCACCAGCGCCGTGCACTCCAGCCAGGGCACCTTGCGCAGGGTGCGCATGTCGGGTTTGAGCACAAAGTCGCCGTAGCCTTTGCTCCAGCTGGCGGCGGCGTAACCCGGTACCGGCTCCATGTCGATGTCGTCGGCCAGCAGGTAATTGCAGCAGTGGGTTTCTTCATGACCGCTGTCGATGAAAAACTCGACCTGGAATCGCTTGCCGACCAGTCGCCCCTGCATGTCGACCATGCACACCAGAACGGTATCTATTTCGCCGGAGGCGGCGGCACGCTTGAGTTCGTCAAAACTGAGAAGTGGCTCGGTCATCACGGCAAGTCCTGCGCAAATTGTTTGGGGCCTGTCTGAAATAGCTGTTGCAGACGCTCTCCAGAAACAACCCAAAACCTGCAGACGCGAGCATCGTGAGCAATTAGCTGAACATAGCTTAGCCTACTGTCGCTTTTCGCAAGTTTTTGCCTGCAGGAGCTGTCGAGCGCAACGAGGCGGCGATCTTTTGATTCCTAAAAGGCAGGATCAAAAGATCGCAGCCTGCGGCAGCTCCTACAATGGAATGGGTTTACACCTGCGCGGAGAAATGAAAATGGCGAAGAAGAGAGAGCACAAAACCTACGAAACCCTCAAACAGCAGTACCCGGATTATCTGGGCGCCGTTGAGGCGTTGGGCACGGCGGTGCGTCACGCCGGCCCGCTGGACGAGAAAACGGTGCAGTTGATCCAGCTCGGTGCCGCGGCGGCCATCCGCTCCGAGGGCGCCGTGCACAGCCATACCCGACGGGCACTGGAGGCGGGCGCCACGCCGGAGCAGATCCTTCACACCCTCGTCGCGCTGACCAGCACCATCGGTTTTCCGACCGTCGTGGCGGCCATCAGTTGGGCCGACGATGTGATGGGCGAGGGGGCGACGTCCTGAGTGATCGGGACTACGGCGGTGTCCTGCGGTTCCTGTAAGCTGGGCGACTTAACTGCCGAGGCCTTGCATGCATTTGTCCATCAATACCGAAACCCTCTGGATCGATACGCCACACGGCCGGTTGTTTTGTTGTCGCTGGTTCCCTGAGGACCGTTCAGGCAAACAGGAACAACCCCCCATCATTCTTTTCCATGACTCGCTGGGATGCGTGTCCCTGTGGCGGGATTTTCCCGGGCAATTGTGCCGGGCTACCGGCCGTGAGGTGATTGCCTACGACCGGCTCGGTTTCGGTCAGTCCGACGCTTACCCCGGGCCAATGCCGTTGCACTTTATCCGTGACGAAGCCGAGCGCTTCTTTGTGCACCTCAAGGCCGCATTGGGGTTCGATCGTTTTGTCGCATTCGGCCATAGCGTCGGCGGCGCCATGGCAGCGACCTGTGCGTCCCTGTGCGCACAAAGCTGCACGGCGTTGATCACCGTTTCAGCACAGGCGTTCGTCGAGGATCGGACGCTACAAGGTATTCGAGTGGCAGAGGCGCAATTCGAGGAGCCGGGACAGATGTCGCGGCTTGAGAAATATCACGGCGATAAAGCGCAATGGGTGTTGTCGGCGTGGACGCGCACCTGGCTTTCGCCGGCCTTCAGCGACTGGACAATCGAAAGCACGATCGACGCCATTCACTGCCCATTGCTTGCCATCCACGGCCAGTACGATGAGTACGGCTCAGACCTGCATCCGAAGCGTATCGCGCGGCTGTCGACAGCCTCCGGCGAATACTTGATTGTGGATGATTGCCATCACGTGCCCCATCGCGAGGCTCCGGACACAGTGCTGGGGGCGGTCAGTGAGTTTCTTCGGGTGAGCGCCCGGTGACTGGCTTGCAGCACAAGGCGCCGAACATGGCGTGGGGCATGATTCGGCGCCTGCGGTGCGATTACCGGTTACTGTTTTCGCGGTGCAGCATTAGCTCTTGATGAACGCCAGGAGGTCCGCATTGATGATGTCGGCATGGGTGGTGCACATGCCGTGGGGCAGGCCAGGGTATGTTTTCAGCGTGCCATGCTTGAGCAGCTTGATCGCCAGCCGTGCCGAGTCGGCGATGGGGACGATCTGGTCGTCTTCGCCGTGCAGCACCAGGGTCGGCACCTCGATGTTCTTCAGGTCATCGGTGAAGTCGGTTTCCGAGAAGGCCTTGATGCAGTCGTACTGCGCCTTGGTCCCGCCGCTCATGCCCTGGCGCCACCAGTTGTTGATTACGGATTCGGAGACCTTCGCGCCCGGGCGATTGAAACCGTAGAAGGGGCCTGAGGGAAAATCACGATAAAACTGCGCGCGATTGTCGGCCAAGGCTTTACGCAAGCCATCGAAGACATCCAGAGGCAGGCCACCCGGATTGTTCGCGGTGCGTAGCATGATCGGCGGAACGGCCCCGATCAGCGCCGCTTTGGCCACGCGACCACGGCCATGGCGTGCCACATAACGGGCCACTTCACCGCCTCCGGTGGAGTGGCCGATGTGCACGGCATTACGGATGTCGAGGTGTGCCATCAGCTCGGCAACGTCGGCGGCGTAGGTGTCCATGTCGTTGCCGACCGTGGTCTGGGACGAGCGGCCATGGCCGCGACGATCGTGGGCGATGACGCGGAAACCCTTGCTGAGGAAAAACAGCATCTGCGTGTCCCAGTCGTCGCTGGAGAGCGGCCAGCCGTGGTGGAACACAATTGGCTGGCCAGTGCCCCAGTCCTTGTAGAAGATTCGCGTGCCGTCCTTGACTGTGATCATTCCCGAGCCGTTGCCATTGCCGTCGCTTTTGCCTGAAGCAGGCGCTGCTGCCGGTGTTTGCTGCGCCGCCAGCGCAGGGACGGTCACGGCCAGTGCAGCGGCGACCATGGCACCGCTGGTCATCAAGGCGCGACGGGTGGTTCCGCTTGTCTCGTCAGTCATTTTTCAATACTCATAGGCGTTCTATAGATAGCGTTTGGCAAGGTCCGAGGCGGTCAGTCGGGCTACGGCACCGATCACCTCGTTGCGGTGAATTTATGGCCAAACAAGAACGTCGACCACCAGACATCGGTGTCTGCAATTAACGCTTTGGTATAAGCATCCGGAAGAACGCGATCCCCTGTAGGAGCTGGCTTGTCGGGTCGCCGCATCGCAGTGAAGGCGGCCTTCAGGCCAACCTGAGTGTTGTTGACCGAGTACATATCCATTGCTGCGGCAACGGCCACTTAGGGTTCCGCCCTGACGGCGGGTCACTTGGAAGAGCCTGTAGGAGCGTAGCTTGCTCGCGCGGCCTCTCGAGGGGGCGAACACCGCAACAGCCAAAGCGAGGCGGCCTTCGAGCCGACCTGGCTTTGCGGTTGTACCCAATCCCCTGTGGGAGCTGGCTTGCCAGCGATGGCGGCCTGACAGCCGACCTGACATTTGCGGACGCACCCAATCCTCTGTAGGAGCTGGCTTGCCAGCGAAAACGGATTGTCAGTCGACACCGATGTTGACTGACCCACCGCTTTCGCTGGCAAGCCAGCTCCTACAGGGATCGTGTGCGGTGTTGGCCGGCGCGCCGGTCTTTCATTTGCCGGCATCCAGCACCACGCGATAGCGTGCCTTGCCACTGCGCAGGTGATCGATGGCGTCGTTGACCCGGCTCATCGGAAACTGCTCGACCTGCGGCAGGATCTGATGGCGCGCGCAGAACTCCAGCATTTTCGCCGTGATGGCGGGCGAGCCGACCGGTGAGGCGGACAGGGTTTTCTGTTGGGGAAGCAGGTCGAACACGTGCACAGGAATCGCGCCGGGCACCACGCCAACGAAATGCAGGCGACCCTTGCCGCGCAGGGTGCCGAGCATGGCGGGCCAGTCGAGGTTGGCGTTGGCGGTGACCAACAGAAAATCCAGGGTGCCGGCAATGGCCTTCAGCGCATTGCTGTCGGTCGAGGCGACGACGTTGTGTGCGCCTAGGCGCTTGGCTTCCTCTTGCTTGTTCAATGACGACGTGAAGGCCGTGACCTCGCAACCCCAGGCATTGAGGAAGCGCAGGGCCAGGTGACCGAGGCCGCCGATGCCCACGACGCCGACCCGGTCAGTGGGCTTGACGTTGAATTGCACCAGCGGGTTGAACACCGTGGAGCCTGCGCAGAATAGCGGTCCGGCCATGGCCGGATCGAGGCCGGCGGGGATCGGAAGGGCCCAGGCCCAGTGCGAACGCAGCCGATCGGCGAAGCCGCCGTTGCTGCCGATGATGGTCGGTTGGGCCGTCGTGCAAAGGTTGTGGGAGCCTTCAATACACGAAGGGCAATGCATGCAACTGCCCTTGTACCAACCAATGCCTACTCGTTGCCCCAATTCAAGACCGCGCACCTGTGCGCCCGCCCGCACGATACGGCCGACCACTTCATGGCCCGGGATAAACGGGTACTGGCTGATACCCCACTCGTTGTCGATCAACGACTGATCGGAGTGGCAGACGCCGCAATACTCCACGGCGACTTCAACGTCCTCTTCACCCAAGGGACCGGGGTCGTAGCTGTAGCGCTCCAGCGGGGCGCCGGCTGCCATGGCGGCCCAGCCGGTGAAAGTCGTGAGTTCGGTGCTGTCGCTCATGGGATACCTCCAGATCAGGAGACAAGGTTTGGCCGGGCATGTGCCGCGGCGGAGCCAGAAAAGTGTAGCGGGTCTGCTTCGCAGTGCCATCGCCATCCGCGATGGCAGGCTCGTGAATGCCTGATATACGACTCGTTTTTCCCCTCCTAACATCGGTCACACATGAGCAATTGTTCGCCGATCTGCGTCGGCGCACGGGTTCGCAAAAATAATAATGAGAGTCCCGGAGGTTTAACCATGAAAACCCTCGCTGCCGGATCTACGACCGGTACCCCTGTGGTGGATGGCGTTGGCCAGCTGACTGCGAGTCAGCGTTACGTCACGCTGGGAGGCTCCTGGGCCGCCTGGTTGTTCGATGCGCTGGATGCGACCGTCTTTGGTTTTGTTCTGCTGGCGGTCGCCAAGACCTTTGCCGTTGGCCTGGGCGATGTTGTGTCCACTGTTGCGTGGTTTCTGCTGGCGACGGGAATTGGTGGTTTTTTCCTGGGAAATATCTCCGACAAGATCGGCCGCAAGAAAACCATGATGTTGTCAGTGTTTGTATACGGCACCGGTACCTTGCTCTGCGGTTTCGCCGACAGCCTTTGGCAGCTCAACCTGTTTCGCTTTTGCGTTGGCATCGCCGTGGGTGGTTTGTGGTCCGCCGCTGCGGCGCTGGTTTCGGAGATCTGGCCGCCGGTAGGACGTGCCAAGGCCTTTGCGGTCATGCAGACCGGTTGGTCGGGGGGTGGTTTGCTGGCGGCGATTTTCGCCTGGACGTTCCTCGATGGCAGTAACCCTGAATCCTGGCGGATGTTGTTCATCTATGCCTCGATCCCGGCGTATTTCACCCTGGTGTTCATCTGGCTGTTCGTCAAGGAGTCGCCGGTCTGGCTGGCCAACCGCGAATTCATGCGTAATAACACCGATAAAGGCCGGCTGATGGAGATCTTCCGCCCGCAGTACCTGAAATTGACCTTGCTGGGCCTGAGCATTTCGGTACTGGGCATGTACGGCTACTGGATCATTACCACCTTCATGCCGGCTTATTTGCAGAACATTCTCAATGTTCGTATCGATCAGGCGCCGGTGTTTGTCATCTGGATCGGTATTGGCGCCACCATCGGTTATCTGGCTTACGGCTACCTGGCCGAAAGCATCGGCCGTCGTTTGTCGTTCGCTGTGTTCTTTGCCGGCATGGCAATCATGGTGCCCGTGTTTGCCTACTCGGCGACGTTGATGCCGCTGACGGAAGGCAAGCTGCTGTTCACCACCCAGAACGTCATCACCCTCGGTTCACTGGCGGCGCTGCTGGGCTTTTTCACCGGATATTTCAGCGGCTTCGGCGCCTGGTACTCGGAGTTGTTCCCGACCAGCATCCGTTCTACCGCATCGGGTTTTTGCTTCAACTTCGGGCGGGTCGGCGCCATAGCAGGCATCAAGCTGGTGCCGGTACTCATCCCGCTCATCGGCTTCACGGCCACCATTTCCCTGGCCTCCGTTTCCTACGTCATCGCCGCCGTCATGGTGTTCACGTTGCAGGAAACCAAAGGCGTTCAACTCACCAGCGGCAACTGATCAGCACTGTTCAAAGGAAAACTCCATGAAAAACTTTCGAATCGGCCAAATCGTACCCAGCTCCAACACGACGATGGAGACCGAAATCCCGGCGATGCTTACTTCGCGCTATTCGCTGTTTCCCGAAGAGCGCTTCACTTTCCACTCTTCGCGCATGCGCATGATGCATGTCAGCCCCGAAGAGCTGAAAAAAATGGACATCGACAGTGACCGTTGTGCGCTTGAGTTGAGCGATGCGCGGGTTGATGTCATGGCCTATGCCTGCCTGGTGGCGATCATGTGCCAGGGCCCTGGCTATCACAAAGTCTCACAGGAGCGTTTGAGCAAAACCGTTGCCTCCAACCAGTCGGCCGCTCCGGTACTCAGTTCCGCCGGGGCGTTGATCGATAGCCTGCACATGCTCGACTACAAGAAAATCTCGATCATTACGCCGTATATGAAGCCGCTGACCCAACAAGTCATCGACTACATCGAGGCGGCCGGTATTGAAGTGGTCGATTCCATCAGCCTGGAGGTCTCTGACAACCTCGAAGTCGGTCGCCTGGACCCGATGAATCTGGTGGCCCATGCTGACAAGCTGAATATCGGACAAGCCGATGGCGTGGTGTTGTCTTGCTGTGTACAGATGCCGTCGCTGCCAGCGATCCAGATTGTCCAGGATCGCCTCGACAAACCGGTTTTGTCGGCGTCGGTTGCGACCGTTTACCAGATGCTGAAGACCCTCGGCCTCAAAGCGCAGGTGCCAAACGCCGGACATCTGCTGTCCGGAGCATTCTGAGTCGATGCCAGTGAGGGTACTATGGCGGTCTTTCAGGTCCGCCAACCGGTACTTCACATGAAACTCGATCCGGTCTCGCTACGGCTTTTTGTCAGCGTCGTCGAAGAGGGCACCATCGCTGCCGCCGCCAAGCGCGAACACATCGCTGCGGCGGCGGTCAGCAAACGACTCAGCGAACTGGAAGAGCTGCTGGACTCCAAGCTGCTCAATCGCACCAATAAAGGCATCACGCCGACCGATGCCGGCCTGTCGTTATTGTTCATGGCCCGCAGTGTGCTGAACAACCTCAACGAAATTGTCGTGCAGATGCGCGATTACTCTCACGGCCGTCGTGGCTCGGTGCATGTCCTGGCCAACATCTCTGCCATCACTCAATTCCTGCCCGGCCTGATCAAATCGTTCATGGACCTGTACCCACTGATCAATGTCAGCCTTGAAGAAAAGCAAAGCCTGGCCATTACCAAAGCCGTGGCGGAAAACCGCGCCGACATCGGAATCTTCACGCGGCTGCCCCATGGCGCCGACATCGAGGTCTTTCCGTTTCGCACTGATCGGCTGGTGTTGCTCGTGCCCAATGGCGACCCGTTGGCCGAACGTCAATCAGTCAAATTCAGCGAAACCCTGGAGCACGAGCACATCGCTTTGCGCAGCGGCACTCATCTGAACTTTCAATTGATCAAGGCGGCCAACGACCTGGGCCGTTCGCTGAAAATCCGTATGGAAGTTTCCAGCTACGATGCGATGTGCCTGATGGTTCAGGCCGGACTGGGCATTGGCATCATGCCTGAGGGGAGCGCACGGATTTACAGAATGGACAGTGCGAAGGTGATCCGGCTGGACGAGACATGGGCATCCCGCGAGCTGAGCGTGTGCGTTCGCTCGCGAGAGGCGCTGTCGGGCGTCGCGGGGTTGTTTCTGGATCATCTGCTCGAAGGGCAGGCATGACCAGGAGCGAGCTCGCGATGGACTCAAGAGGGTCGCGTTTAGCCCGTAACCCCGCGTAATCGTTAACGTCCATCGCGAGCAGGCTCGCTCCTACATTAGATCAACCCCGTATGGCCTTCGAACGCCAGACCATCATCTTCTCGACCTGCATGTCCTTCATGGTGTGAGGAATCCCGCCCACGCCGTGCCCGGACAGGCTCGCCCCGGCGAATGGCATCCAGTCGACGCGGAACGTGGTGCTTTCGTTGACCATCACCGCGGTGGCGTTCAGGTCCTGGTAGCACTGCATGGCGGTGTCCAGGTCCTGGGTGAAAACGGCGGCCTGGAAAGCGTAGGGTAGGGCGTTGGCCAACTGGATCGCTTCGGCCAGGTCGTCGTAGGCATACACCGCCACCACCGGGCCGAACACTTCTTTTTGCATCACGTTCGAATCGATGGCCGGGTTCAGCAGTACGGTTGGCGCATAGCAATTGTTGTCCAATATGCGGCCACCGGAAATCAGGCGTGCACCGCCGGCAACAGCATCATTGACCCATTGGCTCACGCGGTTCACTTCGCGCCCGGCGATCAGCGGGCCGACATCGGTGCGTGGGTCGGTCGGGTCGCCGACCACCATGGCGTCGCCCAGTTGACCGAGGCGCACGGCGACCTGTTCGGCGATGCTGCGGTGGCAGAAAATCCGTTGCACGCTCACGCAGACCTGTCCGGCGTGGAAGAAGGCGCCACGGGCGATGCGCGGCAGGGCGTCATCGAGGTCGGCATCGGCGGCCAGCATCACCGGTGCCGCACCGCCGTGCTCCAGCGCACAGCGAGTGCCCGGCGCGAGGGTCGAGCGCAGCATCCAGCCCACGGCTGCCGAGCCGATGAAGCTGAAGAATCCCACCCGAGGGTCGGCCACCAGTTTGCCGGTGATGGCGTTATCGGTCGGCAACACCATTTGTGCCCAACCCTTGGGCAGGCCGGCCTCGATCAGGATATCGACCAGGGTCTGGCAACTGAGCGGTGTGTTCGCTGCCGGTTTGACGATCACCGGTGCGCCGACGGCGATGGCCGGTATCACTTGATGCACGATCAGGTTAAACGGATGGTTGAACGCCGAGACGGCCGCGATCACGCCGATCGGCTCGTATTGGGTGAACGCCACACGGTTCGCCGAGGCAGCGTTGAGCCCCATGGGAATCACATGACCGCCCTCGGAGCGCAATACTTCGATGCTGTTGAGGATGCCGTCGATGCCGCGCTCAACCTCGGCAATCGAGTCCTTCAACGGCTTGCCGCCTTCACGGGCCGCCTGGGTGGCGATCTCGATCTTGCGTTCACCGATCAATTGCGCGGCGCGGTGGAGAATTTCAATGCGCCGAGGCTTGGACAGCCACTGGCTGCGGTCGCTGAACAGACCGTGGGCAACACCCAATGCCTGCTCGACATCGGCCTGGGTGGAAATGGCCACATGACCGACGACTGCGCCGTTGTAGGGTGCGTGGACAGCCAGGGTTTGTTCAGACATGGGACTTACCTCGAATCGTACATTGACGGGTTTAGCGAGCTTTGGAAGATCAAAAGATCGCAGCCTGCGGCAGCTCCTATGGGATCGGGTTTACACCCGGATAGTGTAGGAGCTGCCGCAGGCTGCGATCTTTCGACCCGCCGAAGGGCTTGCAAGACATGGCGTCAAGGTAGTCCTGAGCGAGGGTTTCGAAAACTGAATAATTCAGAAGCTATCGTTCAGTTTTCGAGAAGATCTGATGGCCGACTCTCAAAGATGATCGGCATCGATGATCGCCTTGGCAAAGGCCTGCGGATCTTCTTGCGGCAGGTTGTGGCCGATGCCACCGCTGCTGAGCCGATACTCATACTTGCCGGTGAAACGCTGGCGGTAGTCCTCGGCTTTCGGGTGCGGTGCGCCGTTGGCGTCGCCTTCCATGGTGATGGTCGGCACGCTGATGGACGGCGCCTTGGCGAGTTTCTGCTCCAGGGCGTCATATTGGGGTTCGCCCTGAACGAGGCCCAGACGCCAGCGGTAGTTGAAGACCGTGATGGCGACATGGTCGGGGTTGTCGAGTGCGGCGGCGCTGCGATCGAAGGTGGCGTCGTCGAACGCCCATTTCGGCGAAGCGAGCTGCCAGATCAATTTGGCGAAGTCGTGGGTGTTCTTTTCGTAACCCGCACGGCCGCGCTCGGTGGCGAAGTAGAACTGGTACCACCACTGCAATTCAGCCTTTGGCGGCAACGGATTCTTGCCGGCCTCCTGGTTGCCGATGAGGTAGCCGCTGACCGAAACCAGCGCCTTCACCCGCTCAGGCCAGAGCGCCGAGACGATATCGGCTGAACGCGCGCCCCAATCGTAGCCACCGAGCACGGCCTGTTTGATCTTCAAGGCGTCCATGAAGTCGATGACATCACTGGCGAGTGCGGCAGGTTGGCCATTGCGAACGGTTTTTTCAGACAGGAAATGCGTGTCGCCATAACCCCGGGCATAGGGCATCAGCACCCGGTAGCCCTTGGCCGCGAGCAAGGGTGCGACCTCGTCATAGCTGTGAATGTCGTAAGGCCAGCCGTGCAGGAGAATGACCACCGGGCCATTGGCCGGGCCGGTTTCGGCGTAGGCCACGCTGAGCAAACCCGCGTTGACATGCTTGAGTGGGCCGAACGGGGTATCGGCGGTGCTGCCGGCCTTGGCTGCCGCAGGTGCGGAGTCGCTGGCCTGGGCGTGCGTGGCTGCCAGTGCGCCCAGCTGCATCAGGGTGAATGCGAGGACGGAGGAGCCCACCCAGTGGCGGCGTTTTTTGTTGGCGTCACTGTTCAAAAAATGCACTTTCATGGGGGGAGAGCTCCTTTCAAATGATGGGGTGGTGGATTGACAGGTATAGCCTGCCGGGAACGACGGCTGCCTCAATCCGTGGTTCACAGTTAAGCGTGGTGAGGTATCCGGGGTGTTTCAGAAAAGGGGGTGGGTGAAGCGTTGTGTATCGCGGGAGGGTGTAGATACATTTCGATACATGCCAGGGCGCGATCCTCTGTAGGAGCTGGCAAGCCAGCTCCTACAGGGGAAAGGCGTGTGAGCCGGACAGGTCGTGCCGACTACGACACCCGACTCACGGCAGGCGCACCCAAGCCCCGTTTCATCAGCCCGTAATAACTCAACGCAGGCACCACCAACCCCACCAGCCAGGCCAGGTCAACCCCGTCCAGTGCCGTGGCGACCGGTCCGACATACAACGTGGTGTTCATGAACGGCACCTCCAGGGCAATCGCCAGAGCGAAACTGCCGCAGGCGATCCAGTTGATCCGTCCATACATGCCGTTGAGGTCGAAGATGTCATCGATCCGGTACTGGCCTTTGCGCAGGCCGTAGTAGTCCACCAGATTGATCGCCGTCCAGGGGATCAGGAAGTAGCTCATGAAGAAGATGAAGTTGAGGAAAAAGTTGATGAAGTCGTCCTGACTGATGGTGCACAGCGCCGTTGCCACCAGGCTGATCACCAGCATGAACACACCGCGCACCCGAGGCGTTACCTTGAGGCGGGCGAAGGGTTCGATCACGGTAATGGTCGACATGAAGGCGCCGTACAGGTTGAAGACGTTGATCGACACCTGGCCGTAGACGATGAAGGCGAACAGCACCATCGTGCCGCCGCCGAACAGGCCGGCAACATGGCCACCGACGTTGCTGGAAAAATCGCCGATGCCGACGCTCAGGATCGCCCCGAGAATCATCATCCATGCACCCCCGCTGACCGTCCCGGCGTAGCTGTACCAGAACACCCGGGCGGTCGGCGTGTTACTCGGCAGGTAGCGTGAATAGTCGGCGACATATGGCGCATAGGACAGCTGCCAGGTCACGGCAATGCTCACCGCCACCAGGAATTTCGACAGCGAAAAACCCGTCGGCAGCCATTGTTCGGCCGGGATCGACAACTGCAAGGCAAACAGCGTGGCGGCGGCAAATACCAGCAGCGAGAGGATCGACAGCAGCTTCTGCAAGCGATGAATCAGCCGGTAACCATACAGCGCGACGACGAAGCACAACGCACCGATCAGGTAGACATTGCCGCTGGCCGGCAACGGGCTGACCGACGCCAGCGCCTGGGCAGCGAGCAGGGTATTACTGACGAAGAACCCCAGGTAAATCAGCATCACGAACAGCAGTGGCAGCACCGCGCCGAGCACGCCGAACTGGGCGCGACTCTGGATCATCTGCGGGATGCCCAGCTTCGGCCCTTGCGCGGAATGGGAGGCCATGAAAATCGCCCCCACCAGCGAACCGATGAGGATTGCCAATGCACTCCAGAACAAATTGAGCCCCATCACCACCGGCAACACACCGGAGGCAATGGTGGTGATGTTCATGTTGGCGCCGAACCAGATATAGAACAGCGAGGCGGGCCGACCATGACGCTCGGTTTCAGGGATGAAATCGATGCTTCTTTTTTCGACTTGCATGGCGATTACTCCTGAGCCTGGACGAGGTGGGCTTGCAGCCGGGCGATGGTGCTTTGCAGCTCGTGGGGCTGGTGGGCGAACATGTCCGGCTGCCGGGGGCTCAGGCTCAGGTAACTGTGCTGTTCCAGGGCGCGCAGGCACTGGGCACTGGTCAGCATTTCGAGGGAGTAGACCCAATTGGCCATGATCAGCAAGGCCGAATAGTGCCCGGCCAGGGTGGTCGTGGTGCAGGCGTCGGTGACCAGGCGAATGTGATAGCCCAAGGCGAAGGCATCGAACACCGTGCTCAGCACGCAGACATCGGTCAGCACGCCACTGAGGATCAGCGTGTCGACGTCCAGCGCCTTGAGCCGGGCATCCAGGTCGGTGCGGTGGAAGGCGCTGTAACGGCCCTTGTCGATCACCGTTTCATCGGCCAGCGGCGCCAGGCTTTCGATGATCTCGACTTGTCGGGTGCCGGCGCGATAGCTGCTGGGGCCACCGTCGGTTGCCCGGGGTTCGCCACGGGGCATGTCGCTGCCGTCGGCGGGGTTGATGTGGCGGGTATAGAAAACGGGGACCTGCTGCTGGCGTGCGGTTTCGAGCAGGGCGGCGGTGTTCTCTACCACCGTGTCGAAGTGTTCGAGGACGAAACCGTCCTCCTGTTGCATGTCGATGATCAACAGCGCGTTTTTATTGTTCATTGAGCAAACCTGATCAAAGGCGAAACACAATGCACCGTCACACGCCGTGCGGTGCAGGGTGTGGGGTGCGTGATATCCGGTTCGGGTGCTCAGTGAACTATTTGCCAGAAGCCGTTCTGCTTGGCTGTGACGCTGGCGCGCAATCGCTTGAAATGCAGGTGCGAAGCGGTCCATTCGCCGCGCAGGTAAGCCTGTGCGGCGCCGGAGGGAGGAGGGAGGGATTGGAGACGATCTTTGTTGAACATGGGAGTCGACCTTGTAGGAGCGAGCCTGCTCGCGAAAAACGCCCGGACAACACAGTCATACAGGCGGAGCGCGTTATCGTTTACGTCCATCGCGAGCAGGCTCGCTCCTACAAAAGCTATTTGCCGACGATCAAATCCGGGCGTTCACCCAATCCCCTGTGGCAGGGCATTCAGCGGAACGCCGGCACCACATGCTTGATGAACAGCTCCAGGGATTTTTTCTTTTCCGCATGGGGCAGGCTGTTGTCGCACCAGAAGCTGAATTCGTCGACGCCCAGTTCCTGGTAGTACTTGATGCGCGGAATGATTTCTTCCGGGGTGCCGATCATGGCGGTCTTGTGCAGGCTATCGAGTTCGAACTCAGGACGGCCGACGAATTTTTCCTCCGGGCTCGGTGCCAGGAAACCGTTGACCGGGGTTTGCTTGTTACCGAACCAGGCGTCGAAGGTGCGGTAGAACTTCGCGATCGCCTTGGCCCCGACTTTCCAGCCCTCGGGATCATCCACTGCGTGAACATGGGTATGACGCAGCACCATCAGTTGCGGGCGTGGTACGTCCGGGTTGTTGTCCAGCGCCGTCTGGAATTTGTTCTTCAGGTCGAGGACTTCTTCGTCGCCTTTCATCAGCGGCGTGACCATGACGTTGCAGCCGTTGGCTACCGCGAAGTTGTGTGAATCGGGGTCGCGGGCAGCAATCCACATCGGCGGGTTCGGCTGCTGGATCGGCTTGGGCACGCTGGTGGAGGTCGGGAATTTCCAGATGTCGCCATTGTGGGCGTAGTCGCCTTGCCACAGCGCGCGCACCACCGGAACCATTTCCCGCAGCGCCTGGCCACCGCTCGATGCCGGCATGCCACCGGCCATGCGGTCGAATTCGACCTGGTAGGCACCGCGCGCCAGGCCCACTTCCATGCGCCCGTTGCTGATCACATCCAGCAGCGCGCACTCACCGGCCACCCGCAGCGGATGCCAGAACGGCGCGATGATGGTGCCGGCGCCCAAATGGATCGTGGTGGTCTTGGCAGCCAGGTAGGCCAGCAGCGGCATCGGGCTTGGCGAGATGGTGTATTCCATGGCGTGGTGTTCACCGATCCATACGGTGCTGAAGCCACCGGCCTCGGCCATCAGGGTCAGTTCGGTCAAGTCTTCGAACAACTGACGGTGGCTGACGCTTTCGTCCCAACGTTCCATGTGTACGAACAGGGAAAATTTCATGACGCTACCTCGGATCTTTTGTTATCGGCCTGTCGACTGCGGGCTCGTTGGTTATTGGTATACCATAATACGTAATGTCTGCAAGTTTTCTTGCTTTTCTGTAGGAGCGAGCCTGCTCGCGAAAAAACACCAGGCGCCGCTGGGTATCTGGTTTTACGCGTTATCGTTGACGACCATCGCGAGCAGGCTCGCTCCTACAGGGGGGCTCATTGATCAAGCGAGGACCGGCAACGCCCCCATCTTCCCGTGGCAATACACCAGCGGCCCGGCGTTCTGTTGGGGCACGATCAGGTTCTTCACCGCACCGACCATGATGGCGTGGTCGCCGCCTTCATATTCGCGCCACAGTTCACATTCGATCACCGCCGTGGCATTGGCCAGGATCGGATTGCCCAGCTCGCTCAAGGTCCATTCGATGCCTTGCGCCTTGTCCTTGCCCTTGCGTGCGAAGGCATAGGCTTCGCTCTGCTGGCCGCCGGACAGCACGTGAATGGCGAAGCGCTTGTTCTTGATCAGGACCGGGTAGGAGTCGGAGCTGTAGTTGGGGCAGAACAAGACCAGCGCCGGGTCCATGGACAGCGAGCTGAAGGCGCTGGCGGTCAGGCCGACGATTTGCCCGTCGTCATCGAGGGTGGTGATTACCGTTACGCCGGACGGGAACGAACCCATGACTTTTTTATAGATGGCAGCATCGATCATTGGACTGTCCTCGGGTGGTGTGACGCTGTTTTTATGTGTTTGTAGGTCTGATGGTATACCGTAATACATAGTTTGCAAGGGCTTTTTCCACGGACCGACAAACGCGCACCGTTGGTCTTTAAGTCAATGTTTACGGGGCTTTCAGCTAGGCAGCGTGTGTCGTTATGCGGCAGGATGGCGGTTCAGATACGCGTTCAAAGACCGGATCAGTCTTGTGAAAATGTTGGAATACCATAATATGGTTCGCATCTGAGGGGTGACGACACAGCGCCCCCGGTTTGGCTTCATACAAAGATAAGAACAGACAAACTCGAGTTCATGCATATGTCCCAGATGTCCCGGCAAGATCCGTTGATCGAGAATCACACGGTCGATTACGTTCCTCTCGCAGAGCGCCATGGGAAGGCCCGCGATCTATTCACGCTATGGTTCAGCACCAACATCGCGCCGCTGCCGATCGTTACCGGCGCGATGGTGGTTCAGGTGTTCCATCTCGATCTGTTCTGGGGGCTGTTGGCGATTGCCCTGGGGCATATGGTCGGCGGCCTGGTGATTGCCCTTGCGTCGGCGCAAGGGCCACGCATGGGCATTCCGCAAATGGTCCAGAGCCGGGGTCAGTTCGGTCGCTATGGCGCGCTGCTGATCGTGTTTTTCGCCGCGCTGATCTACATCGGCTTCTTCATCTCCAACATCGTGCTCGCGGGCAAGTCGATTGTCGGCATCGCGCCTTCGGTGCCGGTGCCGGCCAGCATCCTGATCGGCGCCCTCAGCGCCACGGCCATCGGGGTCATCGGTTATCGCTTCATTCATACCCTCAACCGAATCGGCACCTGGGTCATGGGCAGCGCGTTGCTCGCCGGGTTCCTCTATATCTTCGCCCATGACCTGCCGGCCGACTTCTTCACGCGTGGTGGTTTCAATCTGTCGGGCTGGCTGGCTACGGTGTCGCTGGGCATCATCTGGCAAATCAGCTTTTCGCCCTATGTGTCGGACTACTCGCGCTACCTGCCGGCGGATATCGGCATAACCCGTCCATTCTTCGCCACTTACCTGGGCGCGACCCTGGGGACGATTCTGTCCTTCACCTTCGGCGCGGTAGCGGTACTGGCGACCCCCGAAGGCACCGAGGCGATGGCGGCGGTCAAGCAATCCACCGGTTGGCTGGGGCCGATCCTGATGGTGCTGTTCCTGCTCAACATCATCAGCCACAACGCCTTGAATCTGTACGGCGCGGTGCTGTCGATCATCACCTCGATCCAGACCTTTGCCAGCCAGTGGACGCCCAGCATCAAGGTGCGCGTGGTGTTGTCGAGCGTCGTGCTGGCGGGCTGCTGCGTGGTGGCGCTGGGTGCTTCGGCGAACTTCATTTCGCAGTTCATCGGACTGATCCTGGCCCTGCTGCTGGTGCTGGTGCCGTGGGCGTCGATCAACCTGATCGACTTCTATGTGATCAAGCGCGGGTGTTATGACATTGCTTCGATCTTCCGTGCGGACGGCGGGGTTTATGGGCGATTCAATCTGCATGCGATCGTGGCGTATTTCATCGGGATCATCGTGCAGCTGCCGTTTGCGAATACGTCGTTGTATGTGGGGCCGTATGCCAATCTGGTGGAAGGGGCGGATTTGTCTTGGTTGGTGGGGTTGGTGGTGACTTGTCCACTCTATTATTGTCTGGCGACGCGTGGAGAGACTGAGCAGGGCAGGGCCGCGCGGTTGGGTTTTACGGATTGATCCGAGTCTGATTGTGTTTTTCTGGGATGCCCGGCTCTTGCCGGGCATTTTTGTTTGTGGGGATTGTGTACATATCCGTTGTTGCGGTAACGGCGGCTGGCGGTTTCGCTTTTACAGCGAGTCACTTGGAAGAGCCCCAAGTAACCAAGGGCTCTTGCCCC
>NZ_WTFT01000055.1:31632-36200 GCF_009861505.1 Pseudomonas izuensis
GCCCACTGCGCAGAACCTGCGTTCGGCCTCTCGATGGGGCAAGAAAATCAAAAGCCAAAGCCGCGCGAGTCGGCCTGACAGCCGACCTGCTTTTCGCCCTGTCCGCGATCCAATTGTGGGAGCGAGCCTGCTCGCGATGGGCGTCCAGACAACGCGATCATCCAGACAGGGCGCGTAATCGTTGACGTCCTTCGCGAGCAGGCTCGCTCCCACAGGGAGAATGAGTTCACTTGAAATCAGGTCGGCTGTCAGGCCGCCTCGCTTCGGCTTTTGATTTGGGCGCCCCGTTAAACCACGCTGGCCGAACGCAGGCGTTGCTCCGTGGGTAAACCGGCAGGACGCCGGTTTAGCCGCGCTGGGCCAGGGATGGCCCATCGCGGCGACCCACGGAGCAATGCCGGAGTGAGGGCATGCCGAGCCTAAGCGAGGCACCGAGTGGTGGGGCAAGAGCGCTTGGTTACTTGGCGCTTTTCCAAGTAACCCGCCGTAAGGGCGGAACCCTAAGTCGCCATCACCGAAGAAACGGATAAGCCCCCAAAACCACCAACCATTGCCCACATGAAATCTATCGTGTATTTTTTCATGAAATTAAAACTATAAAAATTCACGGAGCCGGTCATGTTTCAGCAATCCACCCAACACGTCGCCAGCTACTACGCCCATTCCTGCGCCGATCACATAAAAAATCGTGCGCCCTTGGAGGGCGAGCAAAACGCCGAAGTGCTGATCATCGGCGCCGGCTTCAGCGGCTTGCACACCGCGTTGCGCCTGGCCCTGGCCGGCAAGCGCGTGACATTGCTGGAAGCCAGTCGGGTGGCGTGGGCGGCGTCTGGGCGCAATGGCGGCCAGGCCATCCTCGGCTGGTCCTGCGACATGCCACCGCTGGAAGCCGCGCTGGGGTATGAACGCGCGCGGCGATTGTGGGACGGCATGCGCTGGGCGGCGCGGGAGTTGCGGGAGCTGCCGGCACGGCATGGTTTCGATTGCGACTACCGGGCCGGCCACCTCTGGACTTCGGTGATGCCGCGACGGGTCAGCCTGTTGACCGAATGGCAGCACGAGGCCAGCCACAAGTGGGGGCACGATGGTTTGCAGTTCATCGAACGTATTCAATTGCCCGAGTGGGTCGCCAGCGAGCGCTACCAGGCCGGCCTGTTCGATCCCGAAGGCGGGCACTTGAACCCGCTGAAACTGGCGCTGGGCCTGGCCGCCGCGATCGAGCGGGCTGGTGGCGTGATTCATGAACAAAGCAAAGCGCTGAATTATCGCGAGGATGGCGACGGCTATGTGGTGACCACTGAAACCGGTCAAATCCGCGCGGACGTGTTGGTACTGGCCTGTAATGCCTATCTGGATCGACTCGATCCGCAGCTGGCCAGTTGCGTGTTACCCGTGGGCACCTACCAAGTGGCCACTGCGCCACTGTCCGAGGCACAAGCGACCGCGCTACTGCCGAGCAACGTGTGCGTCACCGACAACCAGTTCGTGCTCGATTATTTCCGCCGCACCCCCGACAACCGCCTGCTGTTCGGCGGTGGCTGCACCTACCTGGGTGGCATGCCCAAGGACATCGCCGGTGCCACCCGACCCTGCCTGGAGCGAGTGTTTCCGCAACTCAAAGGGGTCGAGCTGGAGTTCGCCTGGGGCGGTCACATCGACCTGACACTCAAGCGCACGCCGGACATCGGTCGACGCGGCGACCTGTACTGGTTGCAGGGGTATTCCGGGCACGGCGTACTGCCGACCCTGGCCGGGGCGCGGGCAGTGTCCGATGCGATACTCGGTCAGTCGGATGAGTTGGCGTTGTACCAGGGGTTGAACAACGGCAGCTTTCCCGGCGGCAAATACATGGCCGCACCGCTGGAAGCCATCGGCAAAGCCTGGTACCGGCTGCGCGACAGCATTTGAAACGGCAATTTCTGGAAGCCTTTAGATGGACATGCAAGAAGAGATTTCAGCGCTGGCGATCCTGATCCAGGACCTGCGCAAACACAAGAAATACACCCTGAAGGAACTGGCGGACAAAATCGGCCGTTCCGTGGGGTTTCTTTCGCAGGTCGAGCGCGGGTTGTCCCGGCCGACGGTAGCGGACTTGACCGCCATCAGCGAAACCCTCGGCGTGCCGACCACCTATTTCTACAGCCTGCCCAAACCCATGGCCTTGCCCTGGGTGACCCGGCCGGATGAACGACGCACCTTGTATTACGCCGACGGGATCACCGACATCCTGGTCTCGCCGAAAATGCGCGCGTCCTTTTCCATGCTCGAAAGCCAACTCGAACCGGGCGCCAGCAGTGGTGACCGGCACATGAAAGACAGCTCGGAGCAGGGCGGCTACGTCCTGGAAGGGGAATTGACGCTGTGGCTGGACAGCGACGAGCCCGTCACCCTGCGCGCCGGCGACAGTTTCCAGCTGGCCAGTCATGCCCATTGCCGCTACGGCAACCTCTCAGACCAACTCACCCGCGTGCTGTGGGTTTACACCTGATAAAAACAACAAAGGAACAAGATGATGGATGCTGTGTGCTCTGATCTGCTGGCCGAAGTCCGCGGGTTTCGTCAGCGCTACCCCCAGGTGCGCTACGTCGACCTGATTTCCCTGGACATTCCCGGACATTTTTACGGCAAGCGCTACCCGATCGAAATGCTGGAAAAAGTGGCAGCCGGCAGCGTGCTCAAGCTGCCGCAAAACTGCGTATTGCTCGGCACCCAGGGCGGGCTGTTCAAGATCGGCGACTACTGCTTCAACGACGGCGATCCGGATGCGCCACGGCGCCTGGTGCCCGGCACCTTGAAGTTGGTGAACTGGGAACAGCAGCCGCTGGGGCAGATGCTGATCACCTCCGACGGCACGCAAAAACCGATCGTTTTCGAGCCACGGGAAGTGTTGGCGCAGGTGCTGGAGCGGCTGGGCCGCAAGGGCATTTTTCCGGTGGTGGCGTTCGAGCTGGAGTTTTATCTGTTCGATCGGCAATTGCGTGATGGCTTGCCGCAGTTCGCCCGCGACCCCCTGACCGACGATGCCGATGATCAGCCGAACATGCACATCGAGCGACTGTCGCGATTTGCCCCGGTGCTCGATGAAATGGTCGAGACCGCGCGCACGCAAGGCATCGATGCCACGGTGATCACCGCAGAACTGGGCCCAGGTCAGTTCGAAATCAATTTCGGTCACCTGGACGACGGACTGCGTGCGGCGGACTGGGCGGCGTTGTTTTGCCGCAGCACCCGGGGTGTGGCGCTCAAACACGGCTATCGCGCCAGTTTCATGTCCAAACCCTACTTGCAGCACCCCGGTAGCGGCATGCATGTGCATGTAAGCCTTTACGACGAAGCGGGCAACAATCTGCTGGCGGCGAACGGGCAACGGGCGCTGCGTCACGCCGTGGCCGGGTGCCTGGACGTGTTGCCGCACTGCATGCCGATTTTTGCCCCGAACCACAACGCCATGCGCCGCTTGAGCGGCACAGTGAACGTCGCTTCCCGCGCCAGTTGGGGCTTTGAAGACCGTGACGCCTGCCTGCGGGTGCCGGAGTCGGACGCGAAAAACCTGCGGATCGAACATCGCCTGGCGGGTGCGGATGCCAACCCTTACCTCGTGCTCGCCGCGATCCTGGTGGGCCTGGAGCAAGGCCTGGAAAGCGGCCGCGAACCGATTGCCCCGCTCAATGAAGATCGCAGCAGCGGCATCGACTTTCCACTGGAGATGCTTGAGGCCGTGCAGTCCATGCAAGCCAACCCTCGATTGCGTGAAGGTTTGGGGGCTGAGTTTGTCGACGTGTATTGCGAGAACAAACGCCAGGACCATTTGGCGTTCATGCACGACATCAGTGCGCGGGAGTACCGCTGGTTTCTGTAATTCCGGGTACTGCCAGTTAAAGGCGTTTCGAGGTTAACCTTAAAAAATATCTGGATATTTAATGGGTTATGAAATTTAGTAACCGAATGGTTAACTAAAATATCTTGTTACAGCGAGAAATATTCCGTAATATTCGCCCCGCGTTCACCACCACGGTTTATGCATTTTTAAATCCCGGGCTTCCATCAGCTGCCCGGGATTTTTTTTGCCTGAAATTTAGTGTCAGTGGTTCGCACAGGGCCGGGAACAACAATCAATATTCTTTAAAGCTATAAATAGATAATTATATATTCCTTTTAATCTTGATGAGCGCGGTTCATTTTGAAGGCCTGCACATCCATGGGGATGTACTCGACATCAGACAGGAAGCCTCATCATGACCATCAAAGCGATCAACGTGCGCAACCAGTTCAAGGGCGTCATCAAGGAAATTCTGGAAGGTGAGGTGGTCTCCGAAATCGACGTGCAAACCGCCTCGGGCATCGTGACCTCGGTCATCACCACCCGTTCGGTGCGCGACCTTGAATTGAAGGTCGGCAGCGAGGTCATTGCCTTCGTGAAGTCCACCGAAGTCTCGATTGCCAAACTTTGAGGCTCAGCTGAAGCGACGTCACCCAGGCAAAATAACCATGAAAAAACCCGGCTGATCAGGCCGGGTTTTTTGTGGGGTATTGCGGTAGGGCAGTTGGTTTATGCGACGCGGTTGCCT
>NZ_WTFT01000056.1 GCF_009861505.1 Pseudomonas izuensis
CCCAGCCTGCATGCGGTGGACCGGGCCCTGGCGCATTTTCCGCGGATCATCGGCCTGCGTGACGGGCAGATCCTGTTCGACCTGCCGGCCAGCCAAGTCGACCGCGAGTTGCTGGACAAGCTCTACGCCAACGAGCAACTGCAATCCCCACCGGACCCTGTGCCCCACTTGAGCGTGAAGATCCCCCGATGCTGACCCGCGATGCCCGAGACCCGCCCCCCCGCCCCCGCCTGCTGCTCGGTCTGTTGGCCCTTGCCCTGTTGTGGCCTGGCATCCGCTTCAGCGAACTGGACCTGGGGGTGTTACTGGCGACCGACAGCCAGAGCGAAATGGGCCGCTTCGTGGCGACCTTCTGGCCACCAGCCCATGGTGAAGAGTTCCTCCAGCTGCTGTGGCAAGCCACCCTTCAAACCCTGGCCATCGCCACCGCCGGCATGGCCCTGGCCTTGCTGTTGGCCGTGCCCGCCAGCCTGCTGGCCAGCCGGGCGCTGTCGCTGTCGGCGGCCTCCCGCGCCGGCCGCCCCGGTTACCTGGGCCGCCTGCTGCGCTGGCCGGTGCGTGGCTTGCTGATCTTCCTGCGCAGCGTGCCGGAAATCGTCTGGGCCCTGTTGTTCGTGCGCGCTGTCGGTCTCGGCCCGACAGCCGGGGTGCTGGCCATCGCCATTACCTACAGCGGCATGCTGGGCAAGGTCTATGCGGAGATTTTCGAGTCGGTGGACCAGCGTCCGGCCCACGCGCTGCTGCAAGCCGGCAGCGGCCGGCTCGCATCGTTTTGCTACGGCATCCTGCCCAATGTCGCAGCGGAGCTGCTGTCGTACACGGTGTATCGCTGGGAATGCGCCATCCGCGCCTCGGTGGTGATGGGCTTCGTCGGTGCCGGCGGCCTGGGCCAGCAAATGGACCTGTCGCTGCGCATGTTCGCCGGCGGGGAAGTGGCCAGTCTGTTGCTGACCTTTGTGCTGCTGGTGCTACTGGCCGATCAGCTCAGCCGCCTGTTGCGCTGGAGGCTGGAATGAATCGCCTGATCAATCTGGCCCTGCTGCTGTGCATCGGCGTCGCGGTGGTCGCATCGTTCAGCTATCTGGGCATCGACCTCGGCGCACTGAGTGGCAGTGGCAACCTGAAGCAGATGGGTGCCTATGCGCAGCGCTTTCTCAGCCCGGACCTGAGCCCGGCGCACTTCCAGGCTATCGCCCATGGTGCCCTGGAAACCATGGCCATGTCCGCCCTGGGAACCCTGCTCGCGGCGGTGTTCGGGCTGATATTGGCGCTGCCGGCGGCCGGACGGTTCGGCTGGCCGTTCAAGAGCGCGTCGCGCCTGGTGCTCAACGCCCTGCGGGCGATCCCGGAATTGGTATGGGCCGCGTTGATGGTCCTGGCCGCCGGGCTCGGCCCCAATGCCGGTACCCTGGCCTTGGCCCTGCACACCACCGGCGTGCTCGGCCGATTATTCGCCGAAGCACTGGAAAACACCCCGCCACAACCCGCCGACGCGATCCGCCTGCAAGGCAGCAATGCCCTGTGGGCGTTCTGTTACGGCACCCTGCCCAACCTGTTGCCTCAGTTGCTCGCCTACGTTCTGTACCGTTGGGAAAACAACATCCGCATGGCCAGCGTGCTCGGCTTCGTCGGCGCCGGTGGCCTGGGGCAAATGTTGTATGTCAGCCTCAGCCTGTTCCAGGAAGCCCAGGCCAGCACCGTGATCCTGGCCATGCTGTTGCTGGTGTTCGCCGTCGACTCGCTGAGCAGCTGGAGCCGACAGCGCTGGGTCAAGGCCTGACGTCAGGCTTCGCTGATCTGGTTGACGCTGGTGATCTGCCGGTTCCAGATCATCTCGTAGTGGGCGGTCTGGACAATCGACAGCACTGGCCTTGGGGTCATCAACGCCCAGCAATGGCTGCCCTGCCGGCGAACGGAGTGGTAACGCAGGCCGGGGCATCGGGACTGCCTGATAGCGTTGCCGAATCCATGGGAATGGGTGTAATCGTCAGGATCGTAGATCGGATCGATGATCGAAATGGCCGTCGCGTCTTTCATCGCCTTATCCACAAAAGCACAGGACAGGCCGCGAAAAACAAAGCGCTCATAGTTGAGGTTGTGCACGTTCGACCAGTACAGCGTTTGATGATGCTGCACCTCGGCCAGCGCCGTATCCATGGAGTCGGCCAGGTACAACACGCCAAAGCGGCCATCGCTGAATCGCGATCCCGCCGGGTTGACATGGGTAAAGGGCGCGGTCGCGTACGAGCAACCGGGAATACCAAACGGGATCTCGCTGCGGGCGATCAACTCCAGTTGCCCGACCTCGTTTTTCAGTCGCGGGTTGGTGAGTGCCTGGATCTCGTACAACACCTCGAATTCGTCCGCATCGGCCACGTCGTCAAACATCGCTATCGGCGGAAATTTCGAATTGACCAACCGGTAGGCCTGCACCGACTCGCCGGCGAACGCCGGCAGCTGGTTGACCCTCACCATTGCGCGCCTCGCAGCGCGTCGATTCGCCGAAACGTCTCGTACAGCGAAATCATGTCCCCCTGGGCCATGATCTCCAGCGGGGTCCGCCCGTTGAAAAACTCGTTGTCGTTGGCCATCGACGGGAAACCGTAGACGTTTTGCGGGTTGTCGAAAATCAGGCGCAGGGTGGCGTGAATGTTCAGCACAAAGCTGATGCGCTGCATCTGGTCCGCATCCAGGGCCACGGCCCAGTCGGGATCACGCTGCCTGGCGCGGGTGTAGGTGCTGCGGGAAATGCGCAGGATGTGGCAGGCCTGCTCGCTGGAGGCCGCCCATTTTTCGAGTATGCCGACAGCGGCGCGCAGGCCGGTCACGCACTGGTTCTTGGTAAACCCCTGCTGCACTGGAAGGGCAAGTGGCATGTCCGGTCCCTCATCTTGAATCCACAGACTCATAAATAGGCTTATTAAGTCTATAGATCAAGATGACGACGACCAGCGGCAATCCACCCTCGGCCCCTAGGTACTCAACCCGATCCAACCCTGTACACCGACATACAGCCCCACGCCGATGATCAACACGCTCGACAGGTAAGGCGCACGACGAGCCACCGTGCCCAACCATGGCCAGCGGCTGGCGGCCTGATTGGCACCAATGGCCGCCGCCGCGCCAACCGAGACCAGCGTCAACGCCAGGCCGATACTGAAGCACAGGACAAGCATGCCCCCCAGGGCGATTTCCTTGACCTGAAGGCAAAGCAGCAAAACGGTGATTGCCGCCGGGCACGGGATCAGCCCACCCGTCAGGCCGAACAGGATGATCTGGCCGGTTGTGACTTCGCGATTGGTAAAGCGCCTGCGGATATCATTGGCATGGGCGCGCTCGTGGGCGTCCTGATAACCCTCGATCGACAGCTCCAGGCCTTGCAGGTCGGGATGCGCATGCCCGTGGGCATGCTCCTGGTAACTCAGGTCATAGTCATGGGAGTGCCCTGCATGCCCAAGACTCAAGCGAACGTCGAACTCATGCGGCTCGGGGATATCGGTGGTCGATTGCAGCCAGCCACCCTGCTCGACAAATGAGAACGCCTGAGTGCTGCCGTCCGGACGAGTCGTCAGCAGACGCACGTCGGCGGCCGGCCAGGCATGCCCGCTCAATGCTTTCAGACGCCAGTGCGGCGGCATGCCTGTTTCGAAAATCGACAGTTCAACACGACCATGGCCGGTATCAATTCGGTGAGTTTCATCATGATGATCGTGGCCATGCTCGCCATGGTGGTGATCATCGCCTTGCTCGAACTTGAACATCCGCTCGCCACGCCAGGTGCGCCATAACATCCAAAGCGCAATCAGGATGATCAGCACGGCGGACGCGAGCTGAAAGTAAGGCTCGGTGGCCCGGGCGTTCAGGCCTGCGCCCAGGTACATGCCACCGATGGCGACCAGCCACACCACCGCCGTGTGCGAAAGCGTTGCGGCCAGCCCCAACAACACCGCCTGTTTGACCGAACCCCGGATGGCCACAATGAAGGCCGCCATCAGGGTCTTTGAATGCCCCGGCTCAAGACCGTGCAACGCACCCAGCAATATCGCACTGGGGAAATAGAGCCACGCATGGGCGCTACCCTGCTGCAGCAGTTCCGCAAAATCTGTCATGACCGGGCCTACTTCGAATAACGGCGGATGGCTTCAAGCAACTCGGCAACGCCCTTGGCGCGCTCTTCGTCACTCAGCTCAGGGTTGGCGACATGTGCATGCGCATGAGCTTCGATGATTTCATCCATCAGCCCGTTCATGGCCCCACGGGTAGCGGCCGCCAGGTGCAGCGTTTTCGCACAGTCCGCATCGGCCTCCAGCGCCCGCTCTATCGCCTGTACCTGCCCGGCAATGCGCCGAACCCGTTTCAGCAAATCATCCTTTTGCCCATGAACATGAGACATACCATACCCCCCCTACCTATATATGACGCGCATGATCACTCACATTTGATGCAATCGCAAGCTCTGGGGCCGCACTCCGTGCGTCTATTCACCCCACCCATGCCCTGGCCGCGTGCCATGCTGATGACCAATGACCTCTTCGCGTAGGCCTCAGGGACAATGAACATGAAACCCGGATGCACGCTCGTCCTCGCCCTGTGGCTTTGCACCCTCCTCACGGCTTTCGCCGATGACGCTGTCCGCCCCTTCCACGTCGCCGTCGAGGAGAAGGCACTGGCCGACCTGCACCAGCGCATCGCAGCCACCCGCTGGCCGGACAAGGAGACTGTCGACGATGCATCCCAGGGTGCGCAGCTGGCGCAGCTGCAAGCGTTGGTACGTTACTGGGGCACGGATTACGACTGGCGCAAGGCCGAGGCGCAGCTCAATGCCCTGCCGCAATTCGTCACGACCATTGACGGCGTCGACATCCATTTCATCTGGGTACGCTCGCCGTCCCCGAACGCGTTGCCCATGATCATGACCCACGGCTGGCCCGGCTCGGTGTTCGAATTCATCAAGGTCATCGGTCCCCTCTCCGACCCGGTCGCTCATGGTGGCAACGCCGGCGATGCCTTCGACCTGGTGATCCCGTCCATTCCCGGCTACGGCTTTTCGGGCAAGCCCGGTGGCACCGGCTGGGATCCGGATCGCGTTGCACAGGTCTGGGCGCAATTGATGCAGCGCCTCGGTTACCCGCGATACGTCGCTCAGGGAGGCGACTGGGGCGGGCCGATCACCGGCGCCATGGCGCGTCAGGCGCCAACGGGGTTGCGCGGCATTCACCTTAATCTGCCGGCAACTATTCCACCCGAAGCGGGCGCCGCGCTGGCCGTCGCGGGCCCGGCACCGGCGCAGTTTGATCCGCAGGAACGCGCGACCTACGAGGCCCTGGCCACATTGATCAAACAGGGCAACCTGGCCTACAGCGCCATGATGGCTGCCCGACCTCAGGCAATCGGCTACGGCGTGGCGGACTCCCCGGTCGCTCTCGCCGCATTCCTGCTGGTGCATCCGGGGTTTTCCCGATGGCGATACGGCGCTGACCCGCAACAGTCACCGACCCGGGATCAAGTGCTGGACGACATCACCCTGTACTGGCTGACCAACAGCGGCGCTTCGTCAGCCCGGCTGTACTGGGAAAACAAGGGACGCAGCCCATTGTCTGCCAGCGCCCAGAAGACCGCCGATATCTCGCTGCCGGTGGCGATAACAGTATTTCCGGACGACGTCTATTGCCCGCCGGAGCGCTGGGCCCGGCGTGCCTACAAAAACCTGATTTACTTTCGCCAGGCCGAAAAAGGTGGCCATTTTGCTGCCTGGGAACAGCCGCAGCTGTTTACCGAGGAACTGCGTACGGCGTTCCGATCATTGCGTTGAGGCTATCTGATGGGAACGCCACGCACCTGTAGGAGCTGGCTTGCCAGCGAAGACGGATGGTCAGTCAACATTGATGCTGCCTGTGCGACCGCTTTCGCTGCGGTGCGGCGATCCGACAAGCCAGCTCCTACAGGTGTTTCCAAGGCCGCCACTGGCCATCACTTGAATAATGGATGCCACTCTACTCCGACACCACAACCTGATTACGCCCCCGGGCCTTGGCCCGATACAGCGCTCTATCGGCATTGCTCATCAATCCATGCAGATCCTTGTCACTGGAATCCATGGCCGCAACCCCGACACTGGCCGTGATGCAGTGCACCGGCCCGGTCATCAGCCCGGCAATGGAGTGAACCAGTTCCTCGGCAATGTTCTGCGCGGTCTCAAGAGACGTTTCCGGCAGCAGCACCGCAAACTCCTCGCCACCCAGCCGCCCGTACACGTCGGTTTCGCGAAATGACCGGCAGATCACCACCCCCATTTGCCGCAACACCTGGTCACCGACCTGATGCCCATAGGTATCGTTGATGTGCTTGAAGTGATCCATGTCCAGCATCACCGCACACAGCGGCAACTGATAGTTCTGGCAATGGTTATAGAGGCGCTGGGCATGCTCGAAAAACGCCCGGCGATTTTTCAGGCCCGTCAGTTCATCGGTTTGTGCGGCGCGGGTGGAAATGCTGTGCGCCAGTTCCATTTCACGGGTCAGGCGGAACGCCGTTTCCAGGGCATCGGACAGCTTGCGCGTCGCGCTGCACACAAAGGACGCGAACACCAGGACCGCCAGGCCCATGCCAAGCTGAAGGGTCGACGGCTGGAACAACAGCCAGAGGGTACAGGGCAACAACACCAGCGCGATGGACACCACCGTCATGTAGCGATAGGCCGAGTAGCAGGACACCGCGCTGACGGACATACCGACGGTAAACAGCATGACCAGCGCCTGGGCCAACAGGTCGTTGGCTGGCATGACCGCCAGCGCGCCCCCACCCCAGATGCCGGCGGACAGCACCAGGGTGACCAGGTAGATGCGTTCCCAGCGTTGCGGTGTGCGCGCCGCTTCCGGGCTGTGGAAATAGACCACGAACATCGTGATGCGTATCAGCGTCGAGGCCGTCAGCAGGGCGACCCACCAGGCGACGACGGCATGATCGAAACGTTCCCAGCACAGCCAGCACAGCATGACCAGCGCCAGGAAACTGCCAAAAACCGCTGTGACCGATTGGCGAAACAGCTGTTGCAATCGGTCTGTACGCACCTGCTGGGCGATGAAGCGTTCCTGCTCGTGCCGAAATCCAAGGCCATCCATAGTGTTCGCCTGATAATGCTGCGGTGACGTGAACTATTGTGGCACATCGTTCACGGGCGCCCGCAAAACTCTGTGCTCGCTTGAAAGATTTCGCCTATCGGCAATCAATACTCGCGCTATTAGCTGAGTTGCCGATCGGGGTCTACCTTTATCTAGCGTCGGCGTAGTCTGGCCGGCACAGACCTGATGCGAAGATAAGAATGAGTCAGAAACTGACCAGGCGTAGTGTGGGTCGTCATGATGGCAATTTGACTGCCACTGACAGCAAATACCCACGTGACCGCATCGATCCGAGGATCGAAAGGCGGGTCCGCAAACCTGAGTCATTGATTCCGCTCGCTTCTATTGCAGGCCCGTACCGGGCCGGAAAGCTGAATGAACTCGACCGAGGGTAGCTCAGACATGGCAAATGAATCGAAATGCCCGTTCAATCATGCCGCCGGCGGTGGCACAACGAACCGCGACTGGTGGCCTAACCAACTGAATCTGAAGATCCTGCACCAGCACTCGTCCCTGTCCGACCCCATGGACGAGGGCTTCAACTACGCCGAAGCCTTCAAGAAGCTGGATTTTGCGGCAGTCAAAAGAGACCTGACTGCGCTGATGACTGACTCGCAAGACTGGTGGCCGGCGGACTTCGGCCACTACGGCCCGCTGTTCATCCGCATGGCCTGGCATGCCGCCGGCACTTACCGCACCGGTGACGGCCGCGGTGGCGCCGGTTCCGGCCAGCAACGCTTCGCGCCGCTCAACAGCTGGCCGGACAACGTCAGCCTCGACAAGGCTCGCCGGTTGCTATGGCCGATCAAGCAGAAGTACGGCCGCAATATTTCCTGGGCCGACCTGATCGTGCTCACCGGCAACGTCGCGCTGGAGTCCATGGGCTTCAAGACCTTTGGCTTCTCCGGTGGTCGTCCGGACGTCTGGGAACCGGACGAGGACGTGTACTGGGGCTCGGAAAACAAATGGCTGGGCGGTGACGTCCGTTACGACAAGGGGCAAAAACCCGTACAAGCGCCTGGCGATGTTCCACTGGTGGCTGAGCCCGGGCGAAACGAGGACAGCCGTACCGACCAGGGTCGTAACCTGGAAAACCCGTTGGCCGCCGTGCAGATGGGCCTGATCTACGTGAACCCGGAAGGTCCGGAGGGCAATCCCGATCCGGTCGCCGCCGGCCTGGACATCCGCGAGACGTTCGGCCGGATGGCCATGAATGACGAAGAAACCGTGGCGCTGATCGCCGGCGGTCACGCCTTCGGCAAGACCCACGGCGCCGGCCCTGCCGATAACGTCGGGCCCGAACCGGAAGCCGCGGGCCTGGAGCTGCAGGGGCTGGGTTGGAAAAACAGCTTTGGCACCGGTAAAGGCGCCGACACCATCACCAGCGGACTTGAAGTGACCTGGACCACAACGCCGACCAAGTGGAGCAACAACTTTCTGGAGAACGTGTTCGGCTTCGAATGGGAACTCTCAAAAAGCCCGGCCGGCGCAAACCAGTGGGTTCCGAAAAACGGTGCGGGTGCCGGCATTATTCCGGACGCTCACGACCCGTCCAAGCGCCGCAACCCAACCATGCTGACCACCGACCTGGCCCTGCGCTTCGACCCGATCTACGAGCCGATTTCACGTCGCTTCCTGCAAAACCCGGATCAACTGGCCGACGCCTTCGCCCGCGCCTGGTACAAACTGATCCACCGCGACATGGGCCCGCTCTCGCGCTACCTCGGCCCGGAAATGCCCAACGAAGAGCTGCTGTGGCAAGACCCGATTCCGAAGGTCGACCATGCCCTGGTCAACGACAGTGATGTCGCCGCGCTCAAGAGCAAGGTGCTGGCTTCGGGCCTTTCGGTCTCGCAGCTTGTATCAACGGCTTGGGCGGCGGCTTCTACCTTCCGTGGCTCCGACAAACGCGGCGGAGCCAACGGTGGTCGCCTGCGCCTGGAGCCACAGAAATCCTGGGCCGCCAACCAGCCTGACCAACTGGCCAACGTACTGGCGAAACTCGAAGGCATCCAGAAGGAGTTCAACGCCGGCGGCAAGAAAATCTCGCTGGCGGACCTGATCGTGCTGGCCGGGTGTGCCGGCGTCGAGCAGGCGGCGAAAAATGCCGGGCAAACCGTCACGGTGCCTTTCACACCGGGGCGGATGGATGCGAGCCAGGAACAGACGGACGTCGAGTCTTTCGGCTTCCTCGAACCCATCGCCGATGGCTTCCGCAACTACCTCAAAACCCGTTACCGCGTAACGGCCGAGCACTTGTTGATCGACAAGGCGCAGTTGCTGACCCTCACTGCACCGGAAATGACCGCGCTAGTCGGCGGTCTGCGCGTGCTCGACACCAACGTCGGACAAACCGCCCACGGCGTCTTCACCACCCGTAAGGGCGCGTTGACCAACGACTTCTTCACCAACCTGCTGGACATGGGCGTGGAATGGAAACCCACCTCGGACACCAATGAGGAATTCGAAGGTCGCGACCGCAAGACCGGCCAGCCAAAATGGACCGCCAGCCGCGTGGACCTGGTGTTCGGCTCCAACGCACAACTGCGGGCCCTGGCGGAGTTCTATGCCAGTTCCGACAACAAGGAGAAATTCGTGAAGGACTTTGTGGCGGCATGGACCAAGGTGATGAACCTGGATCGCTTTGACCTGAAGTGAAATAGCAGGCAGGACCATTGGCCACCCCGGCATTCAATACCGGGGTGGCCATTTTATTTCTCGGATCTGACGTTCCTCGTAGGAACAGCAGAGTAAAACGAGGCAGCTCCTACAAGGGATCGATCTGATCCAGCACCCGATTCGCCGTGATCTCCGCCAACATGATGCTGTTGGAAATCCCCAGCAACGCATTGCGCGATCCACCGTCCAGATGATCCACCAACTGATGGACCATCACATCCACCGAAGCCAGCGTCTCGACCAGATAGACCATCAGGGTTTCGGTCTTTGTCTCCGGGTTCACGGTAAACAGAGTGCTGGGTGTACGCGGGGTGGCTTTGATGTCGGCAGTCGAGGGGAAGTGGAAATCGAGGGCACGCTCGGCGGCTTCGTTGAGTTTTTTGGAGTCGGGGTCGTAGGGAGATGTGGGGTCGGTGTCCGGCGGGTTTGGCGTTACTTTGAACATGGACGGAGCCTCTGATGCGAATTATGAGGAGCCATCACCCTCGCTACCAAACGAAGGGTGGCGGCCATACGCAGGTTGGTAGACCGGTCGCATCAGAACCCGGCGCCCGCAAGCGAGCCCCACGCATGGCCACCATATAAAGAACAGTCCAAAAAAATGACTTCATAAGGTGGCGCTGTGCGTCTGAATGCGAAAACCGGGCTACCAAACCCGATCGCTGTTTTCAGCGACCGACAAACGATAGAACCCAGCCCCCAGGCGCACAAGCCGGCGGATTCTGGCGTAACCGTAGGCAACGACGCAAGGCTTTGTAGCTTTCAGGAAATGAGTGTGAGACCCGTTAAACACGCGGGTTCTGATGATGTTTAAAAAGTAGATAAACGCCCTGACTGTAGGAGCGAGCCCGCTCGCGAAAATCACCCAATCACCTCAAGGCGTGTGAAAAGAAGTAGCGACAATTTTTGTGATGTATCAAGGCAAAATAATCTGAAGCTGGAGCAGCGTAGAAGACCGGTAAGTGTGTGGAGCCACTGTGAGCTCCCATGAAAAATGATACTCAGTCCTACCCTCGACTGGGTGATGTACCAGGCCAGGGCTTGATCTTCACATGAGCGCTTTCTGCGTATTGAGGCGCGCTGAAGGTCCTGTTCATGTCAACATTAGTAGGTAACCGTCGGCTATTTCGCCGCTTTAGGTGCTCGCCTAACGATGCCCACCAGATGACGTCCCTACTTGGCAACATAGAGCGTTATTTGCGGCTCCATTACTGTGGACTACACATAGTCCGTAATCATCGAACTGCATCAGCGAGGATTCCTAGTTTAGGAAAGTCGATGGTGTTACCGAATATGAAGGGTGGAAACCAGCTGCCAAGCTCAATTGGGGGGGCCTCTACCTTGTATCCATTTCCCTGAATTCCTTAAATATCGATTCAGCCTAGGGCTTATTCACTATTCAATTGTCCGCTTATCGGTCTACGCTGGCTCATAAAACCTACTGGGCTAGATTTGAATCTGACTACGAAAAGTTTCCCAGTCCTATCGCTGATCGGTTTTCAGGTTGATCCGAAAACTTGTGCTCTTCTAAAGGCGCATATAAACCAGTGCGTCCGCATGAACAAATAAGCATCCAGATGATATAGAGGGCTTTATAGGGCGGCTGGAGATGTTGAACTACCTGCCCACTAGCCGGATACATCGAGTCAACCTTTGCAATCCACCTTTTCAAAGGAAGGAGCAATAACATGGCCCGTATTACGATCAACGGAGTTTCGCTCGACCCGATCAAGAGCGCTCAAGCGCTCAATCTCGCCGGGCTTGAGTTCGAAAATGCTTCCGCATCCGACTACATCCTGGTCCAGACTACCGCGCCGCTTTTGCCTGACCAAGCGGCCGAGCTCGCGAGATTGAGCGTCGTCGTACAGGAATATGTTTCCGAGAACACGTACCTGTGTGGCTATAAGGGAACCGACCTGAAGAGTATCCGATCCCTGGCATTTGTGAGCTGGGCGAACGTATATCTGCGAGGCTTCAAAGTGCCGCCCAACCTTCGGCCGCAGGGGGGGGACCCTGCCTCATACATCCTGCCTCAACCCAATGGGATGTCGCACTCGCGAACCACGCGTACAGTGGACATTATCTTCCACGATGGCGTTGATACCGGGTCTGACGCACTGCGCACTGCAGTCGCGGCGGCCGCGAGGGTGGACAAGGACACGCTGCCTATAGGCCGCGGAAAAGTTCGACTCGCCGTGCAGGAAAAATACCTCGACGACCTCGCCGCGATCGACATGGTGCGTGTAATCCAGACGGTACCCGAGGTTAAGCTGCGCAACAACGTCGCACGGCCAATACTGAACGCCAATGTTGTGGTGGGTGCAATCACCTATCAGGGCGATGGCCAAGTAGTGGCGGTTGCCGATACTGGCTTTGACAATGGATCGACCACGAATCCACACCCCGCCTTCACAGGCCGGGTGGCGAGGCTATATGCCCTCGGTCGTGCGACCAAGGCCGACGACCCGGATGGCCATGGAACTCACGTCTGTGGATCGGTACTGGGCGACGGCTCATCAACCTCGATGGGTGGGGTGATCCAGGGAGTGGCCCCGCGTGCACAGCTAGTTGTCCAGTCGTTGGTTGGCTCGACTGGTCAACTCAGCGGCATCCCGACCGATCTTACTGATCTATTTGAGCCGCCTTACCGTGATGATGGCGCGCGCGTCCACACAAACTCATGGGGAGATGTAACCCCAGGCCAGCCTTACAACTCAATGTCTCGCGAGATTGACCAATTCGTTTGGGATCACCCGGACCTCGTAATCTGCTTCGCCGCTGGCAATGATGGTACTGACGGTAATGGGGACGGCAGCATCGACCCGGCTCAAGTCGGCTCCGAGTCGGCTGCCAAGAACTGCATAACCGTGGGCGCCAGCGAAAGTGTTCGACGCGAAATCCAGGCGGACTTTCCCACATACGGGAGCTTGAGACCGTCCGACTTCCCGAAGCCCCCAATCCACGATGATCAGTTCGCCAACAACGCTGAGGGCATGGCGGCCTTCAGCAGTCGCGGCCCGACCCAAGAACGCCGCTTCAAGCCGGATGTTGTTGCCCCGGGTACAAGCATACTTTCAACCCACTCACGGCATGCACCCGCTGCGAAAAACACCTTCGGGAAGTCAAGCGATTCAGACTACTTTTTTGACACAGGTACCAGTATGGCTACCCCGCTCGTCGCTGGCTGTGCGGCTGTGCTGCGCCAGACACTCGTAATGAACGGTATGCCAACGCCTCCTGCAGCGCTCATAAAGGCGCTCCTGATCAATGGTGCGGTCGAACTCGTTGGTCAGTACAGTCCGAGCGAGGCAGGACCTTCACCTAACAACAATTCGGGCTTCGGCCGGGTCAACCTTCTAGGCTCAGTGATCCTCCCTGGCCCCAACCCCGATGCCGGTCTCGGGGACGGTGGACCGCTCAAGCAGGGTGAAGAATTCACGATCACTGTCGATATTCCTCGGGAGATACCCAAGAACAAGAAAGTGTCTAAGTCGGCACCGGCTTCAGTTGGCGCCAAGGGGCTAGGAGTGACGTTCAAGATAACGCTCGTCTGGTCTGATCCTGCCGGTCCCGATCTTCAGAACGATCTTGATCTGATCGTCAAAGCCGCCGACGGCAGTGAGCGACACGGCAACATGGGGACATCAAGTGGTTTCGACCGCCTGAACAATGTTGAGCAAGTCCAGTGGCCCAACATGCCTCCTGGCAAAGCTACAATCATTATTCGCGCGACCCGCATTACCCGTTTCCCTCAGCCTTACGCTTACGCTTGGCGAATCAGTTAAGGTGGGAAAGGCTGGCGCGAGCCAGCCTTACCTGCTCTGTGTATGCCCGTCATACTGTGGCAGCAGCTGGGATTACTCGAAGAAACCTGGCTCCGCCGAGAGCCCGATGTTTTAATCCGCCCTTTCAGAAGCCGGCTATTGCTTTATTTTCGAGCACAAGACTATCGATCCTACGAAGTGATGCCGAGCATCGGTGTCGAGCGCTTCATGCTCCTCCCTCTCATCAATAAAAGGGGACAGATTTATTTTCGGCCGACCACAGCTGAAAAATAAATTTTCCCCCTTCGCGGTTCAGTTACAGAAATCTTGAATGGGAGTTGGATAAGGTAGAAGCGGTTAACGCAAACCTTCAGTTTGGCGCCTCCTTTCCACCCCACCATAGCGTCGATGTAACGCTAGAGCCGAGCACTGGACGGCTCCAGCAGTTCTCTCCTTGTAGTCCGCGGCAGCTATGGGGCGGTTACAATCTTTCGCGGAAGTCAGAAAACGGCCAAAAACGGCTGTTTGTTGAGCGAAAAAAAGTTTCGATGGCCTGAATGGATTTGGGGGGCATAGTAGGTATGGTTTTGGCCGCGGATAGATCTTAAAGCGTGACGATATGTGAGTGTGTCCCCTTTTCACCTTTAATTGGCCACCTTGTTCAGACTGTTAATCCATGGATGACATGTCGGCAAATGCGTGTTGGCAAAAGGCGGATAAATCTGTTTATTTCAACTGAGCTGAGAGCACATGAAGCTTGCTATTGCCGGATATACGGCAGCTAGCTCGGAGTTTCACTAGCACTAAATATCAAACAGTCATAGTGTGACTGCGGGATACTATTAATTCGTGCCAATTGCAAAGGGTAGGCGACTC
Source organism: Pseudomonas izuensis (assembly GCF_009861505.1). Taxonomy (GTDB): domain Bacteria; phylum Pseudomonadota; class Gammaproteobacteria; order Pseudomonadales; family Pseudomonadaceae; genus Aquipseudomonas; species Aquipseudomonas izuensis. The sequence continues at coordinate 14,441 of NZ_WTFT01000056.1, forward strand.
TGGCAACCGCATTTGATTCCATACTGATAAGAAGAGCCGCTGCAGGGACGGATAACGGTTCTCAAAATATTCAGGCCACGCATCTTTTAACCGCCTCTCATTTACATTGCATAGTTTGTAGTTGCGCGAAAATCCGTAAGACACAGGTACTAATGTACCATCAGATTCCAGTACAAGAAGACCTAAAGCCTCACTTGGCGGAGTTTTAATAGATATGACTCTCTCGAAGTCAGCATAGACCAATGCCGGATCATCAAGCAAATGCTCGCGATACAGCAAGTCCAGTTGAATCCTCATTGTATCGTAATATTTTGCCTCAAGTGCGGATATAATTATGTATACTCGCTTTAATATTTCGTCACTTGGGAAATCAGTTATCATTTGATGTTCTGCACGCCCACTTAACTCCAATGGGTGAACCTGAAGTAAGCTTGCCCCATTATCAGCTGCAAAACTTGCAGTCCAAATGAGATGCTGCCAATTTTTGCGAGTGAGGCAATTTATGAATCCAAATGGAATTTCTGCATTTTTGACATCCTTGACACCTAATAAAAGCCGATCAAAGGCACGATCCGACCCTCGAATAGAATTATGTATTTCTGGCGGTCCATCCAAACTAAAGGCCAGAACATCAAGTATTTCTCGCAAAGTATCTAACCGGCCTTTCCCTGTAAAAAATCCGTTCGTCGTAACTGTTGTCCGCAACCCCAGTGACTTTGCGTGTGAAAGAATCTTGTTTAGGCCAACGTATAGAAATGGCTCTCCCCCAGATACAGAAACAACCTCATACCCCATGGATGCGGCGTCTGAAATTACGTTGCAGACCACCTCCGGACTTAGCTCGGTTCGAGCGACGGGACTAGAGCAAGAATAACAATGGGGACAAGAGAGATTGCATCTGAGAGATGGGTGGATTTGAAGAATTGCCCGTTTGGTGGGGCCTGGCGCCTCTTTACAAACGGGCAAGGTAACTTGGGCTGGCATAAATCAACCCCTTACGAATGCTTAAAGGTCTCGGAAGAAATTTCAATTTCGGAGAAAGATCCAATATCAATATTTACCCGAAACACATCAGGCCATGGTATGCCAAATGGAAAAGCGGACACGCCTCCAAGGCGGGGGGTTTTTAGAAGAGTATCTTCAAGCAGCTTGCTCAACACTTTCGCATCCACAATTCCTGAAACTCTAATCCCCTCGGGATGTGGAATTCCTTTAGGAAAAACTCTTATCCTATCCATGCCGGATTTTTTAATTCCTGCTATGGTTTTCACTAAATCACTCAACCTTTTGTCATCAATGCCACCCAGCCTGAGTTCTTGCATCAATACTTCCTCGAAAGACTCCTGACTCTTCATGACGCCCTCCTTTCCAATAAAATTGAACGCCAAAACTGAAAGTACCATTCACGATCTAAATAGCATTTTTTAAATTTCCGCCATGCTACTTGCAGGCAGCATAAACCTTAGCACTCATGAAGGATATCAATATATCAAATTGAAATATCCACTATTTCACTCTGTCATTTGGTTTGGGCAAAATTAAAGCCATTCGCATCTTTTTTGTTTTCTCTAGCCTTATAAATTCGAAAAACCATACATCAGCATCATATAGGCAGAAATAGTCTTTCTTTTGCATTGCGACACAACCGGGCTGGAGCGCACTACGACTAAGCGAGAAGCTCGACGGCTCTTCAAGTCGGAAGCCCATGGCTCGATTCGAAAGCGGTGCATTTGCGAAGGAAAGCCAAGCTGCCCTGCATCCCCGCGGGCCCGCCCCCCCCCATTGACCGGTGAATTTACACC
>NZ_WTFT01000057.1:0-48015 GCF_009861505.1 Pseudomonas izuensis
CATACGCCACTTCCACACCGCGCTGCTCCAGTTCCGCACGCTGCGGCGAGTCCTCATCGAGAATCGGGTTGGTGTTGTTGATGTGGATCAGCACCTTGCGCGGCTCGGGCAATTGCGCGAGCACCTCGAGCATGCCGCCGGGGCCGTTTTGCGCCAGGTGACCCATTTCCCGGCCGGTGCGGGTGCCGACGCCACGGCGCTGCATTTCGTCGTCGTCCCACAGCGTGCCGTCCACCAGCAGGCAATCGCTGCCGGCCATGATTTCCAGCAGCGGTGCATCGACCTTGCCCAGGCCCGGTGCGTAAAACAGTTTACCGCCGGTGCTCAGGTCCTCGACGATCAGGCCGATGTTGTCGCCCGGATGCGGGTCGAAGCGGTGCGGCGAGTAGGGCGGCGCGGCGCTGCGCAGTGGCAGCGGGGTGAAGCGCAGGTTCGGGCAGGCCGGGACGCTGAAACTCTGATCGAGTTCGATGCGGTTCCAGTTCAGGCCGCCGTTCCAGTGGGTCAGCATGGTGAACAGCGGGAAGCCGGTAGTCAGGTCTTCGTGGACCATGTCGGTGCACCAGACCTGGTGCGGGCAACCTTCGCGCAGGCTGAGCAGGCCGGTGGTGTGGTCGATCTGGCTGTCCATCAGGATGATCGCGCCGATGCCGGTATCGCGCAGGGCGCGGCCCGGTTGCATCGGGGCGAAGCTCTGCAGTTGCGCACGGATGTCCGGCGAGGTGTTGCACAGCACCCAGTTCACGCCGTTATCGGAAATCGCGATGGACGACTGGGTCCGTGCCTGGGCCCGCAGGCTGCCGTCGCGAAAACCGGCGCAGTTCACGCAGTTGCAGTTCCACTGGGGGAAACCACCGCCGGCGGCGGAACCTAGAATCTGGATATACATGATGTGATCCGACCAACAATCGCGTCAGGGCGACTGCGCAAAAAAAGTGCCCCGGCGCACCGGGGCCAAATTGAAGTGATGCCATGCCTGTGGAGTGGAGCAGCGCACGGCACCACGCTCACGGGTCAGCGGCTGGCGAAATACATAGTGACCTCAAAGCCGATACGCAGGTCGGTGTAGGCAGGTTTGGTCCACATGGTCGAGTTCCTCAGTGTTGTTGGATGGGTCATCTCAAAAAGCTGTTGCGCATCCTTGCTCGACATGACGGCGAGTCCGGTCAAACAGCCCGCCGCCGTCGCGTTACCGAAGTGCGGTCATGGCGTGGCTTTGGCCGTGGCCGGCTGTTGCGCCTTGAGGTAGTCCGCGTACTCCCGGCTCATCACGTATTGCTTGATTTTCTCGACCTCGGCGGGCTCCAGCGTGTCCTTGAAAGAAGGCATGCCCAAAGGCCTCAACACGCCGTCCAGGACGATCTGCTGGAACAGGCCGCGCCGCGCCTCGTCGGACTTGCGCAGGTCGGGAATCAACCCGCCGCTGACGGCGCCCACGCCGTGGCAGACCGAACAGTAGGAGCCGAACAGCTGTTGGCCCGCGGCGAGGTCTGTGGCGGATGCCTCGACCGGCTTCGGTATGCGGGTGACGACCTGCGCTTTTTCGGGCAATGGTGGCAGTGAGTCTTTGCCGCCGAGTTTGAAGACCAGCAGGCGACTGACGTTGCCCACCCCCGGCGCATTCGCGGCGTCACCGCCGATCAGGGGCGCGACACCACCCCAACCCGCCATGACGGCAACGTACTGCTCACCTTCGAAACGGTAACTGATGGGGGCGGCGACGATGCCGGTCTGGGCGGCGAAGGACCACAGTTTCTTGCCTTTGTCCGCCGAGTACGCGATGAAATTACCGTCTGCCGTTCCCTGGAACACCAGGTTGCCCGCGGTGCTCAGGGTGCCGCCATTCCAGTAGTTCGAATAGGGCACGCGCCAGACTTCTTTTTGCTTCACCGGGTCCCAGGCCAGAAGCGCACCGGATACCGCCTCACGCGGAATTTCAGTGGCGTCGGAGAACCCGGCGCCGGTGTTGAATCCCTTGCGTTTGATGAAGTCCTTGGCTTCGTTGCGGTAGACGCCCGGAATTTCCTGGTAGGGGATGTACACCAGGCCGGTCTGCGGGTTGAACGACATCGAGTGCCATCCATGTGCGCCGAACGGGCTCGGCCACATCACAATGGGTTTGTCCTTGTAGCGCACACCGGGTGCTTCCACGGGTTTGCCGGTCTTCATGTCGATCTTCTCGGCCCAGGTCACTTTGCCGAATTTTTCAGCGGAGAGCAGTTGGCCGGTTTCGCGATCCAGAACATAGAAGAAGCCGTTCTTGGGTGCCTGCATGATGACTTTGCGCGGTTTACCGGCAATGTCCAGCTCCGCCAGGGTCAGCTGTTGGGTGGCGGTGAAGTCCCAGCTGTCCCCCGGGGTCACCTGATAGTGCCAAGCCAGGCGGCCGCTGTCCGGGTGGATGGCCAGAATCGATGACAGGTAGAGGTTGTCGCCGCCTCGCGGGCTGCGGATATTGCGGTTCCACGGTGAACCGTTGCCGGTGCCGATGTAGAGCAGGTCGAGTTGCGGATCGTAGGCCATGCTGTCCCACACGGTGCCGCCACCGCCAAGTTTCCAGTACTGGTCACCGGTCCAGGTCTTGGCTGCCTCGGCCAGCTCCGGGTGCTCGTAGGGTTGGTTCGGATCGCCCGGCACGGTGTAGAAGCGCCATTCCATTTTGCCGCTTTCGGCGTCGTAGGCAGAAAAGTAGCCACGTACGCCGTATTCGGCGCCGCCGTTGCCAATGATCACCTTGCCTTTGACCACCCGTGGCGCACCGGTAATGGTGTAGGGCAGGCTGTTGTCGGTTGTCTGTTGGCTCCACACCTGTTGACCGGTCTTGGCATCCAGGGCGATGAGACGACCGTCGAGGGTGCCGATGTAGACTTTGCCGTTCCACAGTGCCACACCGCGGTTGACTGCATCGCAGCAGGCATCGCGGGCTTTGCCGCGATCAATCTGCGGGTCGAAGGCCCATAGTTGTTTGCCGGTCTTGACGTCGATGGCAATGGCACGGCTCCACGACAGCGACGCATAGAGCACGCCGTCCGAGAAGAGCGGCGTTGCTTCCAGACCCCGGTGGTTATCGAGGTCAAGGTGCCAGGCCAGGCCCAGTTGGTCGGCGTTCTGTTCGGTGATCTGCTGGAGGGGGCTGAAGCGCTGTTCGGCATAGGTTCGACCGTGGCTGAGCCACTGGCTGCCGTCGTTCTCGCTGGCGACGATGGCGGCTTGATCGACCGGGGTGGCGCCGACCATCGGGGCCAGCAGAGCCAGGGCCAGGCTAGCGATTTTCAGGGGTGATGACTGCGTCTTGATCATTACGCAAGAGTCCTATTGTGCTTGTTGTAGGTAGATCGTTTTGCGTGCTCTGCGCGCGAACGCGTGAAAGCTAGAACAATTGCAGGAGGCGTAGATTGATTCGCCTTTCCTCTTTGAAGCCACTGTCCACGGACATGTCCTGGCCGTAATTGGCCATCAGCTGGGTGCTCGGCGTGACGAAGTAGGAAGTGCCCACGGTGTACTTGCTGGTGCCGGGTTTGTCATTCATGTCCAGCCCGGCGATTTCGCTTTCGCCACCCCAGAGTTTCGATACGCCGGCACGTACATCGAAGCGCTCGGTAAAGTTGTAGCGCAGAAAAGCCTGGCCCTGGTAGAGCGGTTCCTGCTTTTGAGTAACGCCTGCGTTGCCGTAGTCATTGTTGTGGCCGAAGAACGTGACATCGCCTACCAGATCGAGGGTCACCTTGTCGGTCAGCCCGGTGATGTAGCCGCTCTGCAACGTGAACTTCCAGCGGTTCTCGCCCAGGTTGATCGCGTTGTCTTTGTCGTAGCTGCCGGTGGGCACGAAGAGAAAAGGGGTGATGCCGAAGTAGCGGCGTTTTTCAGGTTCATTCACCAGCCAGACGGTAGCGGCAAGGATCAGGTCGCCGATGCCGCTGTCGCTGCCCAGGTCCTTCAGATCGTCCTTGGCCCGCACGTTGCCGAATGGCAGGAGAAACTGTGGATCGACGATGTAATCGCCCAACTGCATGAAATGCACGCCACGCAGGATGCCGATATCCGAATCCAGCCCGGCATGGATCGGCACCTTGTGGCCATCGGCATAGAGCGCATTGCGTTCGGCATGTTGGTAATAAAGCAGGCCCAGGTTGGTGTCTTTGGGAAGCGCGGTGTAATCGCCGGCATCGACGTCCATGGCCAGGGCGCCGCAGGAAAAACCGGCCATCAGGCCAAACAGCGAAGCGTGCAACAGATGCGCTTGAAGACGTTCGCGCGATAACCGCCCCGGGTTGGCGCGAGCCGGCCCTGTGCTCATTTTCATGACATCACCTTTATTGTTTTTGTTTATGATTAGCGCCAGGCCGGAGGGGATGTCCGGCTTGGTGATGTCATTGAGCAGGGCCTGTGCCAGTTTTTCTGTTTGGTGGAAAACTTCATATAAATCAATAATATGAATAACATTGGAAGTGGTCGAAGCAAGCGCGGGATTTGTCCCGCTGTATCGCTGGCTCAAACTGAGACAGTGGCTTGGGGTCAGGTTGACCCAGTTCGAGACACCCACCCGCGAGATGCCTGCCATGCGCAAAATCAGCACCCCCTCTGAGACGCCTCCTTCGCGCAAACGATTCGTCGATTCCGAAGTGGTCGAACGCTCGTGGCAGCGTTCGCGCAACTACGGAATATGTCAGCGCGACAACCTGCTTTTCGAAGCGCCGGTCGTCGCCAGCAGTTCGCAGATCGCCGAAAGCAATCGCCTGTTATTGAGCTGTGCCACTCCGGAAATGGAACAACTGCACGCGGCCCTGTCGCCCAAGGACTGGGTGCTGGCGTGCCTCGATCTGGAAGGCGTGGTCATCAGCAGCCTGGGCCGACGCAACACAGAGAATCGTGAGTTGAACCAGGTCTTCCGCGTTGGCGCACAGATTTCCGAGCAGAATGTCGGTACGACCGCACCCAGTTGCGTGCTGACCGAATGCGATTCGGTTTTTTTCGTCGGCGAGGAACACTATCTGGAAGAGGCACGCCAGTTTTCCTGCCTGGCCACGCCGATCTTCGGTCTGAACGGCAGCATTGTCGGTGTCCTGGATGCAAGCAGTAAGCAGGGGGCGCCTTCGATCTACACCCTGGAGTCCCTGGTGTTTGCCGCCCGTGCCATCGAAAACCGCCTGTTCGCCCAGCTCGGGGAGGTGCTGCTGGTGCATGTGCACCACCGCCTGGACATCCTGGGAACGCCGATGGAAGGGCTGCTGGCTTTCGACCCGGCCGGCAAGCTACGGTGCGCCAACCGCATTGCCGGTCAGTTGTTGAAGCTCGGCGACATCCAGATCGGCCTGGATTTCTCCGAGCTGTTTGACATGCCCTTCATCCATGCCGCCTGCTACCGCCGTCACGACCTCAGCGCACCGCTGCGTTTGCGCAGCCACCATAGCGGCGAGCTGCACGCTTGCATCACCATGACACCTGGCCAGAAACCGGCGCGGCGTGAGCCTGCGAAGCTCCTGCCAGCCATCGTCGCCGAACAGCCTCCAGCGCCGCAATCCAGGCCCTGTCTGGAAGATCCTGCCTTGCAGGATGCCCTTGGCCGCGCACGCAAGGCCTTCGCCCACGACATCCCGGTGCTGGTCAACGGTGAAACCGGCACAGGCAAGGAGGTCTTCGCCCGGCTGTTGCACGAAGGCAGCAAGCGCGCCGGCGAAGCCTTCGTCGCGATCAATTGCTCGTCCATCCCGGCCAGCCTCATCGAATCTGAACTGTTCGGTCACGTTGAAGGTGCCTTTACCGGTAGCCGCAAAGGGGGTGCCAGCGGGAAGATCGAAGAAGCCCACAAGGGCACACTGTTTCTCGACGAGATAGGCGACATGCCCCTGGAGCTTCAGGGTCGGCTGCTGCGTGTGCTGCAAGAGCGCAGCCTGACCCGTCTTGGCAGCAGCCAAGTGATCAAGGTCGATTGCGCGCTGATCTGTGCCACCCACCGCGACCTCAAGCAACTCACGGACAACGGGGGCTTTCGCGAGGATCTGTACTACCGCATCAATGGCCTGCGTGTGGCCCTTCCGGCCCTGCGTGAACGCAGCGACCTTCAGGCACTGATCGGCCATCTGCTTCGCGCTGAAACCTCCACGCACCGGTCGGTTCAACTCAACAGCCAGGCGTTGCAGGCGCTGTTGGCCTACCGCTGGCCAGGCAATATTCGACAGCTTTACCAAACCCTGCGCCTGGCAGCCGCACTGGCAGAAAATGAAGGGGAAATAGGTTTGCAGCACCTGCCGGACGAAGTCCTGGAAACCTGTGCCGTGCAGACCGAAGTGGAGCCTGACCCACCGCAACCTCAGGAGCGGACGACCTTGCACGCCACCGAGCTGCGCGCCATCAAGGCGGCGGTGGAAGCCAACGGCGGCAATCTCTCGGCGGCGGCCCGCAGCCTGGGCATCGGCCGGGCGACGCTGTACCGCAAGCTCAAAGGCATGGAGGACAGTTGACGCTGAGGGCAAGGCTGCGCTCCGACGGGGAGCCAGCCTTGTCCAGGCAGAGGGTCTATTCGGCGGTGGTCGGATCGATGATTTCAACCACTTCGGATACGCGGTTGGCCGGGAAACCGCCCTGTGCGGCGTGTTCGCGAACCTGTTGCTCGTTCGATGCGATGTACAGGCAGTAGACCTTGTCGTCCGTCACGTAACTGTGCAGCCATTGAATCTGTGGCCCCAGGGAGCCAAGCACGGCACAGGATTTTTGCGAAATCGCCCGGAGTTCCGGCGCCGAGAGTTTTCCGGCGCCCGGGATTTCTCGTTCGATGACATATTTCGGCATGGTGGTTTCCTCGAAAGCCGTGAAGGGCGAGTCGCCCGGAATAAAAAGCAGGCAGAGGCCGCGTGAGACGGCCCCGACCTGAAAGGGAGAATCAAAGTTTGATCATGACGGTTTTCAGTTCGGTGTAATGCTCAATGGCCGCCGCACCCATTTCGCGGCCGACACCGGAAAGCTTGTGGCCGCCAAAGGGCAGTACCGGGTCGAGGGCGCTGTGACAGTTGACCCACACCGAGCCCGACTTGATGCGCGGGATCATGCGATGTACCGCCCCCAGATCGTTCGACCAGATGCTCGCGCCCAGACCATAGGGGTTGTCGTTGGCCAACCGCACGACCTCATCGATGTCGTCGAAGGGCATGGCCACCAGCACAGGCCCGAAGATTTCCTCCTGGACCAGGCGATGCTTCTGGTCGACATCCACGATCACCGTGGGCCTGATGAAGTAGCCGGGGCCTGATTTCTCGCCGCCGCAGGCAACGGTGGCACCCAGCTCGCGACCCATCTCGATGTAGTGGTGCACACGGTCCTGTTGCTTGGCGGAAATCAGCGGGCCCATGTCCACGCTGGGGTCGAGGCCATTGCCCAGCTTCATGCCATTGGCGACGTCGACAATGTCACCCACCACTCGGTCGAAATGCTTGCGCTGTACATACAGGCGTGACCCTGCGCAGCACACCTGGCCCTGATTGAAGAAGATGGCGTTGGCAGCGCCGGCGGCGGCTTGCTGCAGGTCGGCATCGGCGAGGACGATGGTAGGGGACTTGCCGCCCAGTTCCAGGGTGACGCGGGTCATGTTATCCATGGCCGTCTTGCCGATCTGCTTGCCCACTTCGGTAGAGCCGGTGAACGTGAGCTTGTCCACGCCGGGGTGGCGGGTAAGGGCAGCGCCGGCATTGAGTCCGGTCCCCGTGACCACGTTGAACACACCGGCGGGATAACCGGCCTCCAGGACCAGTTCGGCCAGCTTTAGCGCACTGAGCGGTGTCTCATCGGCAGGCTTGAGTACCAGGCTGCAACCGGTGGCCAGGGCCGGGCCCAGTTTCCAGCACGCCAACATGAAGGGAAAGTTCCAGGCAACGATGGCGCCAACTACACCGACGGCCTCACGACGGATGAAGGCGTGGAAGTCGGAATCCGGCATCAGCGGCAGCGACGGATCCACGGTGCTACCCGAAATCTTGGTCGCCCAGCCAGCCATGTAGCGCAGGAAGTCGATCGACAACTGCACGTCCACCAGCCGCGCCATCTGCACGCTCTTGCCATTGTTCAGGCATTCGAGCTCGGCGATCACCTGCGCATCGCGTTCGATGAGATCGGCCAGGCGCCACAGCAGGTTTTGTCGCTCGCGCGGGCGCATGCGACTCCAGGCGGAGTCATCGAAGGCGCGACGTGCGGCTTGTACGGCACGGTCCACATCGACATGGTCAGCGGATGGCACTTCCAACAAGAGGTTGGCAGTCGCCGGATTGCGCACGGCCATGGTCGCGCCGCTGGAAGCGAACACCCATTCGGCGCCGATCAACATGCGCGGTTGCCTGGAAAGGAATTGGAAGGTCTTGTGATGCAGCGGTACAGGGTCCATGGGTGCGGCCTCGTTGTTGTGGGTCTTGTTCGTGACCCTGGAGCAACGGATGTGCCAGCCACAGGAAAGTACCGCGGGCATTGGCCCCGGCGTTTGTCGGCAGGAAAACCGCACAGTTACGGACATTGGGGAGTTGTATCGAACCCGTACAACTGTCTCAGAACGGGGCAGTCACCAGGGATGCCGATACGATCAGATCGGCGCGAAGACCTCGATCACTGCGGCGCAAGTCATTCACGCTCGATCCTGAGTGACTGCTATTGGCCGATTCGCAGAAGCCCCTTTAAACCCGTGGAGACACCAGGATATCGACTAGCGAGTCAGCGATATCTTGTAAGCGCTGGGCGTCCTGATAAAGCCGCTCGATAACGACAATGCCCCTGGTCAGGGTAATCACCAACCGTGCCGCGGCAGTTGTTTCCATGGCTAAAGACTGCTCTGCCTCAGCGGATGCGAAACGCTCAATGAGCAGAGCTTCCAAACTATCCAGCAAATCTCGTAATGCTTGGCGGATTGGCTCGCAATTGGCCGTCTCATCAATCGCCGTCTTAGTGGTCAGACAGCCTCTTGACGGGGTGCCTTGGGTCATTGAGGCAATGGTGTAAGCAAAAAAAGCCTTCAATGCCTGAGCCAGATCAGGCGCTCCCAAAGCCTGACGTGCGGCCTCCAGAAACCGCGTTTGATATCGGGCAAATACTTCTAGAAACAGCGCCTGTTTGTCGCCATAGGCGTTGTACAACGACCCGCGCAGCACCCCCGTGGCCTCAGCCAATTGCGGCATCGATGTCGCTCCGAACCCCTGACGCCAAAACACCTCCATGGCCAGGTCCAGGGTCTGGTCTTCATTGAACTGTCGTATTCCAACCACGCTGATCGTCCCTAGAAATGCTGTGAAGTGGATCTTGACACACCTGTCAAACATGTCAACACTGACAAGCATGACAGATGTGTCAAAGATCATTTGGCCATTGTTCTGCTCACTTCGCTTACCCCAAAAAGAGGTTCACCATGCAAAAACGTACTTTCCTCATTACCGGCGCCAGCAAAGGCATTGGTCGCGCGCTTAGCGAACGCTTGGCTACAGCAGGCCACCACGTGGTCGGCCTGGCGCGTCGCGCCGATGATCCGGGTTTTCCTGGCACTCTGGTTTCGGTCGATCTCAGCGACCGGCACGCCACTGATAAAGTCTTGGCCGAACTGATCCAGCGCTACACATTCGATGGCGTGGTCAACAATGTGGGCTTCATTCGCCTTGGCAAGCTGGGCGAGATAGATCTGGATGATCTTGAAGATGCCTTGACCCTCAACTTGCGGCCTGCGGTTCAGACTGTACAGGCGGTGCTGCCAGGCATGCGTGCCCGGGGCTGGGGACGCGTAGTCAATTTGTCCAGCCTGGTTGTACTCGGGGTGGCCGAGCGTAGCACCTACGCGGCGGCAAAGAGCGCAATGATCAGCTTCACCCGTACGTGGGCCCTGGAGCTCGCACGTACAGGCATTACGGTCAATGCCATTGCCCCCGGTCCCGTGGAGACCGAAATGTTCCGTGAGAACACCGCCGCCGGTAGCGAGGCAGAAAAGCGTTTTCTGGCGATGGTGCCCATGAACCGACTGGGCAAACCGGACGAACTGGCCGCGAGTATTGCCTTCCTGTTATCGGAGGAGGCCAGCTTTATCACCGGGCAAACACTGTTCGTCGACGGCGGGGCCTCGATTGGCCGCGCACCGCTTTGACAAAAACGGGCGACTGACTTCCAGGTCAGTCTCCCGCTGACAGAAATGGGCTACCTTGTTGACCCGACTACTCATCGCTCAGGGAGAGCGCCATGCCTTTAGAGATCCAGCTTTCGGAAATTGTGACTGAAGCAGAGCGGTTCGGGATTTTGAACCCGCTGCTGGCCCATAACCTGGCCAAAGGTGGGGACGATGCCCACGAGACATTTGCCCTGTTGCTACGAGACCCCGATAGCAATGAAGTCATTGGTGGACTGTATGGCAAGGTATCTTATCGATGGCTGCTCATCGATCTTGTCAGCGTTCCCGAGTCGATGCGTGGCCAGGGTATCGGAGAACGGCTAATGCACATGGCCGAAGAAGTCGCGAAGCAAAAGCACTGCATCGGTATTTGGCTGGAAACCTTCAGCTTTCAGGCACCGGGGTTTTATCAAAAACTGGGTTACTCCGAATTTGGACGCCTGGCAGATTATCCGCCGGGACATACCCGGTTCTATTATCAGAAACGGCTGTGCTGACAACCTGTTGTGCAGATTGCTCGACTTTGTGCCTGGATGCATCGGTCATTTGGCGCTCTTCTTCAATGTCTGCTTTGGGTTGATTACTGCCCTTTAGCGAAAAAGAGCGCTCCCTGTAGATGCTGCCGCCTGTCAGCATCGCCGTCGTGTTGGGAGGGCTGGCAGCGGTGCAACCGGTAGCGCGCAGGCCGTGTAACCGCGACTCGACTTGCGGTTACTGGCAACCTCAATGGAGATTTGTGACTGGGCATTCAGCCAGGTTTCGAGGCGCTGCCACACGGAGTCGGTGAGATCGGCAACCCTCTCCCCGCGCCGGATGTTGATCATGCGCAGACCAAAGTCCTCTGGTAAAAGGGGGCCGAAGGCACCGAAGCGCCAAGCATGATCGAACACGAGGACGTTCAGCCCGCCGGTGTCGCGAACTTGGGCCTCAGGCCCGTGAACGGGATTGGATTGCCAGGCGAAGCCGCCGTTACCGGTAGGCTTATAGAAATTGTCCGGTACGTCAGTACGGTCGGGTTTCTTTGAGGCAAAACGGCGGTCGCTCCAGTATTCGGTGAAGGTCAGTACATCAGAGACGATGCCAGCCCAGACAACGCTGTGGCGGGAGGTGGGATTCACTTCCGCACCTGCAAATGCGAGCACGAGTTCTCCGACCTTCGCCTTCTTGCGGATGCGCGGCTTACAGATAGCCAGCGTAACGGCGGGCGGATCGTAGTTTGGCGCGGAGCCCGCGTCCGTGGCGATCACATACGTGTGGACTCGCATCGTCATGCATCCTGCGCAAAGAGCTGATCGAGCCAAGCGAGTGCATCGGCACGATTTGTGATATCTGCGACGAATTCCTGACCCCGTGCGGCGGCCTCCAGAGTCCCGGACGACGACCAGCGCTGCGATGGATGATAGGTCAGGCCGACTCCGCCGCGAGCTAAGTTCAACCAGTCAGGTACCGACCAAATGGATGGACGCGGCGCATGACTCTTAGTCAGTCGAAAGCCTTTCTTGAACAGGCCAAAGCCCGGGCGATGCGCTTTGCGGCCGTCCAGCATCAGATGCTCGGCAGCAATGTAAAGCGTGTTGTTTTCCTTCCAGCCGGCCCTAGTGTGCGGGTGTTCTTCGAGCCAAGGGTAGCGCTCAGCCGCGTGCGTTCCATTGACCCCCAGAGAGAGGACCTCTCCGACTTGCAGCCACCCAAATACGCGATGTTCGCGTTGCCCCTCGTATGACCAGCGGTCTTGGATTTGCGTCACCGGCCGGAACAGACCCCAGAAGAGGTACAAATCGCCGACGCCGACATCTTGCCCGGCGAGATGACTCTGAGCTGCGGCAAGCTGACCGAGCGCGCCGCGCCATCCAGGTGCGCGAGGGCGCACGCTGGGATCAAGGTCTGGATCGAGGTGGCAAGGAGTTGCTCTCGTATATCGGCCTCGGGTGAGCTGTTCGATTAGTGTCGGAATCGGTTCGATCAGGTCGCCGAAGGTGATGGGCGTCGGCATACGTGTGGGGATGGGGAGCGAGAATGGTCGCCCCTCTAGTAGCGGGCTAGGGACTCCGCCAGCGGAGGAATCGAAACCTTTGCGGGAGAGTATGAGCTTCATAAGCCGCCAGTGGTGAGGTGCCGCTTGAAATTGTGGTCCGACGTGATTAGTTCACCGTCGATGCTGAGCGCCGCCAAGGGCTTGAGTGTAGTCCTTCTTTATTCCGGCATTGTATATATGCCTTTCATTATCGTTTTCTACACTTAGCCAAGCTTTCTCCCATTTTTTTAGGTCGAAATTTCGATCCGTAGGCCCCTTTAGCTTTTGACTCCGGATTAATTCCCTAAATGGAGTTTGCATATAAAATCCTTAGTATGAGTTAGGGTAGATAATTTCTTGTGTCAGAGCCTTGCTATTGGATCCGTTTTTGTTGTGATGTTCAAGTGCCATCACTCGGTGTTAATTAATGGGTGTCGAACATTCCGAATCCCTGCATGAAAGGGATCGCCGTAGGTAGCAAATGACTGCAAGTCAGCGAGACCATTGCAGCAAAGCTTTGTGCAGCTTTATCGATGTGCTTCATATGGCCGCAACCAAGGGCCGCTTCTGGCCCAGAATGTGTAAAAACACTCATGACCTCATCGCTTTCGATCATCGACGTTCGTTGACTGAGCGATTGCGTAGTCAATGCCGCAGATCGCATCAGTCGCGACTTGGAACACGTCAACGCCGTTTTTACAGCTTCTGGGATGGGCCAAAATCAGTCTTTTTAGGCTGACAGTACCGTCATCAAACCGTGAGCACCGATGATTTTCATGACCCGTTTTAGGTTGTAGGCGAGCACATTCAAACTCATCTCCGCACTCACCCCGGCCAGTTTTCGGGTCAGGAAGTGCGTCGTACCCATCCATTGTTTGAGCGTCCCGAAGGGATGCTCAACCGTCCGTTTTCGGATTCGCATCATCTCCGGGGCTTTGCTCAGCCGAAGCTGCATTTCCTCCAATAAGGTTTCATGCTCCCAGCGCCGAATTCGTCGTTCCGTGCTCGGCGTGCACTGCGATTTCAACGCGCAACCCTGGCATTTCGAACTCCAGTAACGGTGCAGCTTCAGGCCTTTTTCAGCGTAGGAGTAGTGCCAGATCAGCGCCTCTCCAGCTGGGCAAATGTATTCATTTTTTGCCGCGTCATAGATGAAGGCATCGTTATTGAAAACGCCCGTCGGCCTTGGCTCCAGAGGTCATCGGCTTGGGCACATAGGCGGTGATACCTGCTTCGTGACAAGCGAGGATCTGTTCGCTTTTGAAGTAACCTCGGTCAGCCACTACCGACAACGTATCTGCCGCCATCGCCTCGCGGGCTTGCTTGGCCATCGAGCTGAGTTGATCACGGTCGGAACCGACGTTGGTCACCTCATGTGCAACGATCAAATGGTGCTGGGTATCGACCGCTGTTTGCACGTTGTAGCCGACGATTCCGGTGCCGCGCGTCATCATGGAACGGGCGTCTGGATCGGTCAGTGAGACCTGTTTATCCGGCGATTCAATGAGCTGGACTTCGATCGCCCGGAGCTCCTTCATTTGAGTTTTGAGCTTGGCGATTTTCTCTTCCAATCGCACGGCGCTAGGCTCGGAAGCTGTTGGTTCTTGCCGATCGGCAGTATCGAGTGCCGCCAGGTAACGGCTGATGCTCGATTCAATTTCTTCCATTCGCCGCTTCAGTTTGGCGCTGGTGAAATTGCGGTCGCGGTTGTTGACGGCTTTGAATTTACTGCCATCGATGGCGACCAGATGTTCTCCGAACAGTCCCAACTGCTGACACAGCACGACGAACTGGCGACAGACGCCTCGGATGGCCTTGCTGTTGTCTTTTCGGAAGTTGGCGATGGTTTTGAAATCAGGCATCAACCGCCCGGTCAACCACATCAGCTCGACGTTACGTTGGGCTTCTCGTTCCAAACGTCGGCTCGACTGGATGCGGTCGAGGTAACCGTAGATGTAGATCTTCAACAAGACCGAAGGATGGTAAGCAGGCAGGCCAGTTTCGGCTGGGATGGCACCTTCAAAGCGCAGATTGACCAGGTCGAGTTCATCGACAAACACGTCCACTACGCGCACCGGGTTGGTATCGCTGACGTAGTCGTCGAGGCTCTCGGGAAGTAAGGTGCCTTGGCCTCGATGTTCACCTTTGATGAAGCGCTTCATGGGCGATCCCTGCGATGAAATCCTCAGAAATCATAGCAAGGGTTCGCGGAGGCGTTTTTACACACTCTGGGCCGATTTTTGCCTGTCGCTGCTGCGCAATCTATTGAACGCAGGGTTTGATTCTATTGCCCGCGACAGGTTTCGCGGATGGCTTCCAACAGCGTTAGGTCTTCAATTGGCAGCATGTTCTAAATCTTCGAACGAGTAGGCCAGAAACCTCGTGCGTCATTCGAATGATATCGGCAGATGATCACGCTCAATCCGCAACCAATCATGGGCGGACCTACTGATCACTCCCGAGGATTGCGCCATGACTGACATTACCCGCGTTGCCGTCGTTTACCACAGTGGCTATGGTCACACCGCCAAACAGGCTGAGGCCGTTGCCAAAGGCGCCAGCAGTGTTGCCGGTACCGAAGCCTTGCTGATCAGTGTCGAAGATATCGACCAATACTGGGAAACCCTGGAAGGTGTTGATGCAATCATCTTCGGCGCTCCAACCTATATGGGTAGTGCTTCCGCCCAGTTCAAAGGCTTCATGGACGCGACCTCTCGGACTGTCTTCGCCAAGGGTGGCGTATGGGGCAACAAGATTGCGGCAGGTTTTACCAATGCAGCCTCCCGTTCCGGTGACAAACTGGCAACCTTGCAGCAACTGTCGATCTTCGCTGCGCAGCACGGCATGCACTGGATCAACCTGGGGCTTCCACCGGGTCACAACAGCACCAAAACCACGGAAGACATGCTGAACCGCCACAGTTTCTGGCTCGGTGCAGCAGCCCAGTCCGATGCGGATGTCAGTGCTGAATTCGGTCCACCGAAAGCTGACCTGCTGACCGCCGAACACCTCGGTGCCCGTGTGGCAAAGGTAGCCCGTCAGATGGCTGCGGGTCGTCACGCTGTGGAATGATCCCCGACGAGTGTTAACCGCCGATGTACGATGGCTCATCACCCAGTGAGCGCGGTCGTACATCGGTTTTTTGTTAGTTTTCATGCTAACCAAAGGAAGGCATCACACTGTGGGAACCGTTCCACCATCGATGACGTATTCAGTACCCGTAATGGAGCTTGCAAGCGGCGAGACAAGGAATGCGATGAGGTCGGCTACTTCTCCTGGTTTAGCGGGGCGTCCGATCGGGATGCCTCCCAGTGAACCCATTACGACTTGGCGGCCACCCTCATAATCGGTGCCGTTCTGCCTCGCAATCTCCTCTACAAAGGCGACTGCTGCCTCCGTCTCCACCCATCCCGGTGAAACCCTGACCACGCGCACGCCCTTGGGGCTGACCTCTTTGGAAAGGCCCTTGCTGTAGTTCGAGAGCGCGGCCTTGGCGGCGGCATACGCAAGCGTGGACTCAGGTAGCGGTAGCTGGCGCTGGATAGAGGTGACGTGGATGATGACACCAGAGCCTTGCTTAAGCAGCATGGGCAACAGCGCTCGGTCGAGACGAACTACCGAGAACAGGTTCAAGTCCAGAGCCCGTTGCCATTCCTGGTCGTCGAGCACCGCATAGCCACCGGCTGGAGCCGATGAGCCGCCAGCAACATGAACGATGATATCGAGACCGCCGAGACGATCATGGACGGCATCGAAGACGCTGGCACAACCCTCGGTGGTGGTGATGTCCGCCGCGACGAAGAGGTCCCCGGGCAGGTGCTCGGGACGCGAGCGCGCAGTTGTCAGGACTTTTGCGCCAGCCTCGCGAAGTCGGGAGACGACGGCTTCTCCAATGCCTTTGGTTCCGCCGGTGACCAGCGCCCGGAGGTCTTCGAGTTCCAGTGCGATGCTCATCAGCGAATCTCCAGGGATGCGATCTTGTCGTCGACGAGTACAACGGTGTAAATGAGCTCGACAGGGCTGCCAGGGAAGTTCCCCGTAAGCCGGGCGAGCAGGGTCACGGTCTGTCCCTCCTGCGAGCTGCTCAATGGTTCGATGCTGTATTGATACTTGGCCTGCGAGGCTTGCTTCCAGGACTTGATGGCCTCCACCCCCTTGTACGTCTGGCCTTCATCACGCACGGTGGCATCTTTGGCGAAGCAGCGCTCCAACACCTCGGTGTCAGTCATCTTTTCGGCCGCCAGGTAACGGGCGAGCGGTTCAGGCAATTCGATTTTCATGGTGACTTCACCTCACTGATGTAAGGATTACTTCATCCACATGCTCGCTTTCGGCCATACCCGATGGCAAGAACCCACGAAAAAGTAAGCTAGGGAAATATGAGAAAAATCTATACGCCCTCTACTGCCGCTAGCGAAGTAGAAGCAGTGTTCAAGCAACTCGAAGGACGGTGGAAGCTGGTGATCTTGTTCCACCTCTTCGGTGGCCAGGTGCAACGCTTTTCCGAGCTGGAAAAACTAATCCCCGAGATCTCCCAGAAAATGCTCGCCCAGCAGTTACGCCAGTTGGAAGCGGATGGCATCGTGCATCGCACCGCCTATCCGCAAGTACCACCTAAGGTGGAGTACCGCATGACAGAGTGGGGTCAGGCGCTTTGTCCGGCACTGGATGCACTGTTGAAATGGGCGGAACTTCGGGAGATGCTCAAGCCGGCAGGTTGAACCTTCCAGGTTTCGCAGCCCCACCGGAGAGGCCGCTTTTGGCGGGTTGCTACCTGTCGCGAAGGGCAGTTGACGACCCATAGGAGCCCTTCGCGAATGGCTGCTTATGGCCGATTTTTGCTTGTCGCGAAGTCCTGAAAATCGACCAGGGGAGTTTGAGTCCCGCTCTTTGCCGCATCCAGCAACTGATGCAGGCGTAATGCATCGTTGAACGTCGCGGCCGCATGGGTGCCTTCGGCAACATCCTGCGCATACACGTGATAGAGCTCTGCCAGTTCAAGCACGGCTGACGGCAATGACGAGGCCGGCAGGCGCTGATAATTCTCAGGCACGGGCAACACTTCCAGCGTCAGGTTATCGCCATGCGCGCCCTCGACGACATAGTCGTCGCCGACATCGCCAAACGCCGAACGGTTGGTGATTTTCAGGTCACCCTGATCGCCAGTGATATCAATTTGGACGCCGGAGCCGTTCCGTTTGCCGCCTTCGATATGGATTGAAATGACTCCGCCGTCTTCGAGCATGCCGCTGAGTACGAGCTGGTCGGGGGCGGTGCTGTCAAGCACTTCGCCGGTTTCCTTGATGGTCACTTTCGGGAACTGGTTGACCATCAGGCCCGAGACTTTCACTGGCCAGCCGGTGGCGGTGAAGAGCATGTCCAGGAAGTGTCCGGCATAAATGGCGATGACACTGGAGAAGTTTTTCTCGGGGGCGGTCCAGCGCAGGGCATTGGGGCGCAGGGCCTGGAAGTAATTCATGCTGACGTGCATCCGCACGGAGCGCACCCTGCCGACGTAGCCTTGTTGCAGCAGGTCTTGCAGGTAGCGGTTGTGCGGTGCGTGACGGCGTTGCAGGCCGACAATGTGGCGCACGCCGGCGTCCTTGGCCACGTGCAGCAGTTGTTCGGAGTCTGCGGTGGTGGTGGTCAGCGGCCATTCGCAATAGACGTCTTTGCCAGCGGCGATGGCGGCGCGCACGGTTTTTTCGTGTTGCGGGGCGGTGTTGAGCACCACGACCAGATCTACTTCAGGGTTGTTGACCAACGCGTCGACTGAGTCGGCGACCTGGCTGATGGCGTACTCGCTGGCGGCGGCTTCGGCGCGTTCGCGGCGTTCGCTGTACACCGCTTGCAGGTGATATTGCGGCAGCAGATTGAGCACGCGCAGATGGCCGTGGCGAGCCCAGTTGCCGACGCCGATGATGCCGACGCGAATAGGGGAGTGAGCAGTTGTCATGGGAATGTCCTCGTAGGGTTTGGCTGACGAGGTGAAGTCTAGGGAGCGAAGCCCCGCGGAAAAACCGGCCAAAGGGCCGAACACTGCGGACAGGAAAGGCGCTAATGGCGGCACGCCTGTTCGATTGCGGAACGATTGATCCGCAGTGATCGGAGCTGCGCACTGTTTTTTCGCAGTGATCAGATACCTAGCATGGCGCCACTCATTACTGTGGAGCTTTGCCATGAACGATCTGTCTGCATCACCGGCCACCGCTGCGCTCGCGCCAGCGGAGCCGTCCTCCTGGCGCGACTGGCTGTCGGTGTACGCGGTGGCCCTGGGTGCTTTTGCCTTTGTCACCACCGAATACCTGCCGGTCGGCGTCCTGCCGCAAATTGCCAATAGCCTGAACATCACCGATGGGGTGGCCGGGTTGATGGTCACTGTGCCGGGCATGGTGGCGGCGGTGTCGGCGCCTGCGATCATGCTCGGCGCCGGGCGCATGAATCGGCGGCATTTGTTGCTGCTGTTGACACTGTTGCTGGTGGCTTCCAACGCCGTTTCGGCTCTGGCGCAGTCATTGCCGATCATGTTGTTGGGGCGCGGCTTGTTGGGTGTGGCGCTGGGTGGTTTCTGGGCGGTGGCGATTGCGGCTGCCGGGCGTCTGGTCAGCGAGTCAAAAGCGGCGAAAGCGACGGCGCTGATCTTTGCCGGGATTACCTTGGCGACGGTGTTCGGTGTGCCCTTTGGAACCTTTGTCAGCACGCTGTTTTCGTGGCGGATGTCGTTTGCCGTGACCGCGGGGTTGGCGTTGCTGGCGTTAGCCGCTCAGTGGCTGACGTTGCCTTCGTTGCCATCCCGCGAGGGCTTGCAGGTGCGCGCGCTGTTGGCGTTTCTGTCACGCAGCAATGCCCGTCGCAGCATGCTGTTGCTCGGTACGGTGGTGGCGGCGCACTTCACCGCGTACACCTACATTGCGCCGTTCCTTGGGCATGACGCCGGTTTCTCGCCGGATGCGATCACCGCGATTCTGTTGGGCTTTGGCCTGGTCGGCATGTTGGCGAACTTCGCGATGGCCGGGAGCATCACCACGCACCTGCGTGCGTCGTTGGGCGCTGTGGTGTTGCTGATGGTGATCGCGCAATGGGCCTTGCCCGGGTTGCAGGGCTGGGGCGTGACGTTGGCGGTGCTGGTGTGGGGCGTTGCCTACGGCGCGATTCCGCTGGGCGTGAGCAGTTGGATGCAACTGACGTCGCCGCAATTGCCCGAAGCCAGTTCCGCCATGTTGGTGACCACGTTTCAAGTGGCGATTGCTTCGGGTTCGCTGTTTGGCGGCTTGATGGTTGATCACGCCGGCGTGTCTTCAGCGTTATGGCTGGGCGCCGCCATCGGTGTGCTCGGTTTGGCGGTGATGCTCAGTTTCGGTCTCGGCAAAGCGCCGATTGCCGAGGCGCTGCAGCGCTGAGCTCAGGCTTTGAGAATGTTGTCCTTGAAGTAGTCGATCAACACTCGCAACCTCGGTGCCGTCTGCTTCGACGCAGGCCAGAGCATCCACAGGTTGCCAGTGTGGTCGGTGTAGTCCTCCAGCACCACCTTCAGCCTGCCGTCGGCCAATGGCTGACGGATTGAAAAATCCGGCAGGCAGGCAATCCCCACCCCATCGATCGCCAGGTACGTCAGCGGGTCCATCGTGGTGCAGGTCAACGCCCGCGTCAGGTTGGGCTCGATGTGTGTATCGTCGACGCGCAGCGGCCAACGCTCGATCATCCCGGTGGCCGGAAACTTGTGCAGCAGGCACACGTGGCGGATCAAATCGTCCGGGTGTGTCGGATCGCCATGGCGCTCCAGATACACTGGCGATGCCACCAGCTGCAATTGATAACCCCCCAGCTTGCGCGCCATCAGCCGCGAATCCTGCGGTGCGCCCGTGCGGATCACCGCGTCGAACCCTTCCTCGATCACGTCCACCATGCGGTCGGACATGTCCACGTCCAGCTCGATGTCCGGGTAGGCACGCATGAAC
Organism: Pseudomonas izuensis; assembly: GCF_009861505.1. Classification (GTDB taxonomy): domain Bacteria; phylum Pseudomonadota; class Gammaproteobacteria; order Pseudomonadales; family Pseudomonadaceae; genus Aquipseudomonas; species Aquipseudomonas izuensis. Next base: position 20,096 of record NZ_WTFT01000057.1, read on the forward strand.
CCGGCCAGTACCGGCATGATCAACACGTTCTGGATCGGCACGCTGATGCGCACCTTGCCGCGCGGGGTGGCGGACAGTTCCAGCAATTCCATTTCTGCCGCTTCCACTTCGCTGAGGATACGCTTGCAGCGGTCCAAGAACAGCTCGCCTTCAGTGGTCAGGGTGACACTGCGGGTGCTGCGATGGAACAGCCGCACCCCTAGGCGTTCTTCCATGCGCGCCACGCTCTTGCCGACGGCGGAGGAGGAGATCTCCAGCAAGCGACCGGCTTCGGTAAAGCTGCGGGTTTCGGCCACATGAATGAAGGCCGTGATGCCGCTGAGGCTGTCCATCATTTGAGGTGTGCTCGGTGCTGGGAAAGGGTTAAGGCAGAGTAGAGGCGGGCGGGGAAATTGGAAAGGGAAGTAATAGGGAGCGAGGCGTTGGCGTTGGCCGCGTTTTTAATACGGCAAAAATATTTTTCCAGATTGCCCAGGCTGCCGCTGCACCTTATCTGGCGGCTGGCAAATGGAAGCCATTGCAGGGCATGGATGAAATCGTGTCGGGCATTACTCCAGTTGCCATCCCGGGGCATACGCCAGGGCACGTGGGTTACAGGGTTTCGTCGAAGGGCCAATCGCTGCTGATCTGGGGCGACGTTGCCCACGTCGTCTCTGTGCAAATGCCACATCCCGAAGTGGGTATCGCGTTCGACGCTGACGGACCGACCGCAATCAAGACCCGCGAAGACCTTTTCGTGAAGTTGGCAGAGGACAAAACCCTGGTCGGTGGTGCACATATGTCGTTCCCTGGCTTTGGGCGCTTGCGCAAGGAAGACACAGGCTATTCATGGGTGCCGGTAACCTTCATGAACCTGAACTTATGGCCAGTCGACAAGGGATAAAACCCCCTGCAGATGATCATTCAAAGCAAGGGTGATCACTGTGCGGAAAGTTGTCTTTATGCTGGCTGCACTCTCTGCAGAGTTTGCCAATCCTGCAGCCAGTGAAATGTCCCGAAACGTCGGTATTACGACCCATCTGCTTCTTAGCTCGCGCCTAGCATAGACCCTGAATTCACAGCACGGGCAACCCGCCCGTCTACCCGAAATCAGGAGAAGGGCCATGAGCACTATCGAACACGTCATTCTTGTACACGGTGCCTGGGCCGACAGTACCAGCTGGAACAAATCGCGCGCCTTGATCGAAGCCGCCGGCCTGAGCACGGCCACGGTCAACCTGCCGCTGACGTCACTGGCAGCAGATGCCGACGTCGTGTCCCAGGCCATCGCCGCCGCCCCAGGACCGGTGTTGCTGGTGGGCCATTCCTATGGCGGTGCGGTCATCAGCGAGGCAGGTGTTCACGCCAAGGTGGCGGGCCTCGTCTATATCAACGCCTTTACCCCTGACATTGGCGAATCAGCTTTGGGGCTGACCGCATTGGCCGAGCCATCGCTGATGAGTGCCGAGATCCGCATAGATCAGGCGGGCTCGTCGAGCCTCACTTACGAGGGTGTCCATGAAGGCTTTGCTCAGGATGTGAGTGCGCAGGAGAAGCGTCAGCTGTTTGAAAACCAGCGTCCGACCGCTGTAGCGGCACTCACCGCACCACTCACTCAAGCCGCCTGGCAGCACAAGCCCAGCTGGTATCTGGTGGCGACCCTTGATAACGCCATTGAACCGGCACTTCAAGAGCTGATGGTGAAGAAGATCGGTGCCGTCAGCGACCGTGTCGATGCGGGCCATTGCTCAATGGTTTCCAAGCCTGAGGCTGTCGCCGATCTGGTCATTCGCGCCGCCAAGTAACCGATATTTCCCCTCCATTGTTCACCCTTTGCATTTCTGCAATCTCAGAGGACGCACCCATGAAACTCACTCAAAACACCATCTTCATTACCGGCGGCGGCTCTGGCATCGGCCGCGGGCTGGCCGAAGCCCTGCACAAATTGGGAAACCAGGTGATTATCTCAGGTCGGCGCAAGGGCCATCTGGAAGCCGTCGTTGCGGCCAACCCGGGCATGCACGCGGTCGAACTGGATATTACCGATCCAGCCAGCATTACCAAGGTCGCGAAACAGTTGATCAACGAATTCCCGCAGCTCAACGTGCTGATCAATAACGCCGGGATCATGTTGCCGGACACTGCGGCCGGCCACGTGGATGACGAATTGCTGGCGTCGACCGTTACCACCAATCTGATGGGCCCCATCCGCATGACTTCGGCGCTGATCGAGCACCTCAAGAAGGCCGATGACGCCTATGTGGCGTACACCTCTTCAGTACTCGGTTTCGTGCCCATGGCGCTGACGGCGGTGTACAGCGCCACCAAGGCCGCGCTGCATTCTTATGCACTGTCTCAGCGCTTCATGCTGCGCGATACCTCGGTCAAGGTGCTGGAAATCGCGCCGCCATGGGTACGTACCGAGTTGATGAATAGCTCGGAAGTCGAACTGGCGATGCCATTAGATGAGTTTATTGCCGAGACGATAGCGGTGCTGGGCACGGACGCGGTGGAAATTCTGGTCGAGCGGGCCAAGCCAATGCGCGCTAATGCCGGGGCGGATGAACACGCCTTTGTCGCTGAGTTCAACACACAGATATTGAAACTCTACGCCCAGTGAGCACCCTGCGGCGCTTGCATGAGTGCGGGCGCCGTTATCCGGACATCGAAAGTTCGATCTCCATGTTCGCCAGCATTACAGCCAAAAAGTCCGAAGTGTTGGGAAACACGGCCCATTTATTCACTCCGGAAAATCACCTTTACTGATGCCAAGCGCCCCAACCTCGAAAGCCCACATGGCTATCGACCCGGGCAGATATCCAATGGCTCTACACATACACTTCAATCGAGGCAACCATGTCCAAACTTCATTCCCCAGTTAAAGTCGGGCGGTTCACCTTCGCCCACCGCATTGTATTGGCACCGCTGACCCGCATGCGTGCCGAAGATGGCGCTCGTCCTGGCGCCCTGATGGTCGAGTACTACGCCCAGCGCGCTTCCGAAGGCGGTTTCCTGATCGGTGAAGCCACCATTGCCGCGCCAAACGGCAACGGCTATCTCGGCGCACCTGGCCTGTTCGACGACAGCCAGATCGTGGGCTGGAAACACGTCACCGACGCCGTGCACGCCAAAGGCGGCAAGATTTTCCTGCAGCTTTATCATGCGGGTCGCCAATCCAATGTCGACGTGCAGCCTGCAGGCAGCATCCCCGTCGGCCCATCGGAAATCCTGCACGGCGGCGTTGCTTACACCACCGAAGGTTGGGTACCCAATACCCCGAACCGCGCCCTGACCATCGAAGAGATCGCAGGCCTGGTAGAAAACTTCCGCACCGCCGCCGAACGCGGCGTGAAAGCCGGTTTTGACGGCGTGGAGCTGCATGGTGCCAACGGTTATTTGATCGACCAGTTCCTGCAGGACAACAGTAACAAGCGCACTGACTTTTACGGCGGCTCGTTCGAAAACCGCGCACGCTTCCTGCTGGAAGTGACCAACGCGCTGATTTCAGTGTGGGGTAGTGATCGCGTGGCGGTACGTGTCGGCCCGAGCGGCACCTGGGGTGACATGGGCGACAGCGATCCAGAAGGCCTGTTCACCTACGTCGCGCAACAACTGGCGCCGCTGAACCTGGCTTACCTGCACCTGATCGAGCCGCGCATCCTGGGCAACATCGAGGACGAGAATGCCGACCCGGCGCCGGTCGCTGCCCAGCTGATGCGCAAACACTACAAAGGCGTGATCATCGCCGCCGGTGGCTTTGACGGCGAATCCGCCGAGGCCATCATTCAGGCTGGCGACGCCGATCTGGTGGCCTTCGGTCGCCACTTCATCGCCAACCCGGACTTGCCGGAACGCCTGCGCCACAATCTGCCGCTGAACGCTTATGACCGTCCGACCTTTTTTGGTGGTACCGAGGTGGGTTACACCGACTACGAGTTCTATAAAGAAGAAGCGATTGCGTAACGTCTTTCGCCAAGCTCGAGTTGCTTTAGCGCAGAGACCAAACGAAGCCCCCTCGCGGGGGCTTTTTTATGTGTACACGCGATCAACAGGGCGCCATCACTTTTCCACAGCTGGAATACCATGAACTCAACCCAATTCATCAAAAGCAACCGGCCGCTGTATTGGTTGGCCTTAGGCACGTTTGCCGTCGGTACCGAAAGTTTCATGATCGCGGGCCTGCTTCCCGGAATGGCGACGGACCTTGGCGTTAGCGTTGCCATGGCGGGCCAGTTGGTCACTGTATTTGCTCTGGCCTATGCACTGAGTTCTCCAGTGCTGGCGGCGCTGTCCGGGAACCTGAACCGGCGCAGGCTGCTGATCGGTGCCATGGCGTTATTTGCGGTGGCCAATCTGCTGGCCTTCACGGCCAGTGGCTATTGGTCGTTGATGGCCGCGAGAGTGGTGCTGGCACTCGCGGCGGCAGTGTATGTACCCGGTGCGAACGCACTGGCCAGCGTGGTCGTGCCTCCTGAACAGCGTGGCCGCGCCATCGCAATTGTCAACGGTGGCCTGTCGCTCGCCATTGCCCTGGGTGTTCCGGTGGGCACCGTGCTGGGGGCGGCAATGGGTTGGCGCGCTACGTTCGGCAGCGTCGCGATTATTGCCGCGTTGGCCGTTGCCGGTTTGCTGATAGGCCTTCCACGCGAGATAGGAACCGGACTCGCCACTGCCAGCCTGCGCCTGCGCATTTCCACTGCGGCTCAGCCTGCGGTTTTGCATACGCTGCTGATCACTACGTTGTGGGCGATGGCGAGCTACACCACTTACACTTATCTCGCTCCGCTTTTGGAAGCCACCACCTTCATAAATGGTCCGGCGATAGGCTTCGTGCTATTTGGCTGGGGTGTTTCTGCCGCAATCGGCCTGGCCATCAGCGGCCGGGCGGTTGACCGCAAAGGTCCGCGCGCAGTGATCCTGCCAGCGTTGGCAACATCCACTACCGCGTTCGTCGTCCTGTCGCTGGCGCCGCACTTTATCGACAAACAGTTCGCAGTTGTGCCGATAGTCCTCGCCATCGCTGCCTGGGGCGTGGCGCACTGGGCTTTTTATCCTGCCCAGCAAACCACGCTGGTGGGTGTGGCTGGCGTTGCGAGCGCGCCAGTGGTGTTGTCGCTCAACGCCTCCTTCATGTACCTCGGTTTCTCACTGGGTGCGGGTCTCGGCTCTCTGACATTGCACTACAGCTCATTGGCCAACCTTGGCTTTGTCAGTGCCCTCTGCGTAGCAACGGCCTTGACCTTGGCCTATACATCCGGCCGCCGACCCGCACCGCAACTTCAACCTTCAAATTAAGTAATCTAAACGCTCAAAAAGTAGAGCTCCAAGAATGAATAACGGCGGCCAATGGCCGCCATTATTCTGCTGCGAAAAAATTGAAGCTTATACGTCAGCGTTAGAGCCGAAGGTCCGGCGTAACGATTGCGGGGACTGACCATATACCCGCAGGAAGGCCCGGCGCATACGTTCGCGGTCGCCAAAGCCGGCCTCCGAGGCCACCGCTTCAAGCGTTAGACGCCCCTGTTCGATCATCAATCGGGCGGCCTCCAGGCGTAGATTTTCGATGGCCTTGGCGGGTGAGCTTCCGGTCTGCTCGCGAAAGCTTCGACTGAACTGCCGAGGGCTCAGGCACGCCGCATCCGCCAGGTCTTCTACGGAAAGGTCGCGGCGCAGGTTTTTTCGAGCGAAGTCCAGCGACTGCTGAATGCGGTCGGAGCTCGGACTCAGTTCCAGCATCGCCGAATGCTGGGATTGCCCACCCGCGCGGCGATGGTAAAGCACCAGCCGCTGCGAGACGGTTCGGGCCAGAGCGGCACCGTAATCCTTCTCGACCATACCGATGGTTAAATCGAGCGCAGCGGTCATGCCTGCCGAGGTCCAGATCTTTCCATCGATGATGAAGATGCGATCTTCTTCTACTTTTATTGCGGGATATCTATCGCGCATTTCCTTGGCACGAGCCCAGTGCACTGTGGCTCGGCGCCCATCGAGCAAACCGGACTCGGCAAGCGCGAAAGCACCGACGCACAAAGCGCCTACCCGCCGTGAATTTGCATTGGCTTCAACCAGAAAGGAGTGAATACCGTCCGACGCCGAACTGCGATCCATTGCACCGCTGATCAAGACGGTATCGAAATCAGTTTTGTTGAACTGCTGAGTATCAATCGACGTGAACAAGGAGCTGGCGACCAAGCCGCCATGCTCGGATAGCACACTGATGTCGTAGAGTTTTTCACCCGCGGCCAGGTTGGCAAACTCGAAAGCTGAAAGCGCAGCAAGGCTCATCACCTGAAAATCGGGCCGTACGATTAACGCCACACTTTGCATAAAACCCCCATTCGCCCAGTTGAACACTGGCTTGACGCATGGATTCTGGTGACATGCGAAACGTAAGCATGCGCGAAAATCGCGGGACTGCAAGCAGAACCGCGATTTCGAGGGGGTTAGCGTTTTGCGCCGGGCGCGGCGTCTTGCGGCCCGACGCAATGAAGACAGATTAAGCAGCCTGAACTCCGTCAATAGGTCGGAACACCAATACTTCCGGCCATAAACTTGACCAACCCTAGGCCGAAAATGATGGTTTTACGGCCTTTACCGACATACGGGCGCTCAATACTCTGGCCCTATTTCATACACCCGCCTTTGGAGCAAACCGCATGACTCATAAAGGCACGGCCGTTATAACCGGCGCTGGTACAGCAATAGGCACAGCTTTCGCCTACCGACTGACTCAGCGGGGCTACGACTTGATTTTAATTGCGGTGGATCGGCCGCAATTAATGACGCTCGCTGCGGCGCTCACTGACTCCAGCGGACGATCGGTGGAAGTGCTGAATGCCGATTTGGCAGTGTCCGCCGAAATTGTCCGCATCGAGGCCCTGTTAAGCCTGGACGCCAGTATCACATTGCTCATCAACCATCACGACATCACTGAGGCGAATGAGATAGGGGCCTCAATTGCCTTGGGGATCACCGCTCCCGTACGCTTGTCTTACGCATTGGCAAATGGTTTCGTAAAGAGGGGCGCCGGAACGGTTATCAATCTGGTGCCCGTGTTCGAGGCGAGTTCCGGTGCTGCCATTGAGTCAGCGAATAGCGCTTTTTTGCTCTCGCTATCCCATGCGCTGCGGCAGCATTTCAATAAAGTTGCAGTACGTGTTCAAGCAATTTTGTATGCAGGTTCACAGCAGACCCAATATCAAAGCGCAGTGGCCATTGTGGATGCCGCGCTAGAGGATTTTGATTCTGGAGAAGCCATCTCGCTACCCAAGCTTGCCGATCGGGTGGTATGGAATAAATTCGAGGTTGCCCGGCTGGAATTGCTCAGTCGGGTAGCAGGGGGCCCCAATATCGTCTCACCTGCACGTCTGCTCCATTGACCTGCGGTGGGTAGCGAGTGCGTGTCTCCCCGCTAAGTGATTGCAGGCATCCTCGTCCAAATAGAGCGGATATCCCGGCCATTTTAGTTCAGCAGCCGACAAGGACGACTACGCCTGTCTTCAGTCAGCTGGCCCAGCGACCACCTGGTGTCCTGTTCATCCTGCCTGCGTGGTATTGCTCCTGTGGATTAGGGTTACGTCACCTATTCGATAATACCCGCAAGCGCCTTCCCCTGCGTGTGAATCCCCAACCTGGGAGTCTATGTGTTGGGTTTCCTGTTGATCGTTTGCTTCGACCGTTTGTTCTATTCGACCTTCAAGGCGCCTGACCCTGGCAAGTCCGTCACCAGATCGACCCCCATCAGCCTCGCGGGTGTGTAGGTGCCGCCAGCCGGACGCACCTGCAACAGGTAATCGACCACGGTCAACGCACCGTAGATCGTCAAGCTGTAGACGTTCGCGGTATGCACGCGTGCCACTTTGCATTCTCCGCGAGCGTTACGGGCTTCGCCCCACACATAGGTGCCTTGATCTGCACGCTTTTCGTCATCCGGGCCGATCACCGTCTTGCCGATGCGTGCCTTGAGCAGCCTCTGCACGAACGACAAACCCAGTAGCGGACGGATGAAGTTGGCGAGCCTGGCGCCGCGAATCATGCCGGCAGAGCCCGGTATGAACACCTCGATGTTGGGAATGCCGGTGGTGTGCCAGGCCGTGGAAACGTCACCCCAGGGAATGGTCATCGCCAGCTTCTCGCCGTCGCCGAAGTCGATACGACGCACCTGATAGGCCAACGCAACAGACACGATTTTCCCGTCGCGACGAATCTTGCCGCCCTGCGCCATGCCTTCGATTGACGTCTTGGCAGTGCCAGGCGAAAAGCTGGAACGGGAATCAAAACCCAGCGCCAGATGCGTTGCATCCGGCAGCGCACGCTTGAGTGCAGCGGCGACACAGTCAGTGGGGATCACGTCGAAGCCGACGCCAGGGCAAATGACGACGCCCGCCGTTTGCGCACGTTCTTGCAGGGACTGGGCATGTTCGAATACGGCAATCTCGCCGGTGATATCCAGGTAGTGCGCATTGGTCCGCAAGCAAGCATCCATCATCGGTGCAGCGGTCGCCGAAAACGGCCCTGCGCAATGCAGAACCAGACCATGGCCCTTGATCTGGGCGAGCAATCGCGCCTCGTCATCCAGTCCGAAAACACGGGCTTCAAGACCCAGCTCCCGGGCCAGGGCCCCGATCCTGTCGCGGCTGCGTCCCGCCAAAACCGGCCTGAGGCCGCGCTTGACGGCTTCGCGAGCGATTAGCTCGCCGGTATAACCATTGGCGCCATAGATCATCCATTTCATCTGCGTCACAGGGTTGTCTTGCTGACTCATGCATTGCTCCTGACAGGATTGATGAAGTGCCTTATTGCCTTGCCCAATCAGCGTCAGACGCTAACGTTGAAGTCAGGTTTAGAGTCAAGCAGAAGTGTGCCGGCGCCGGCGGCAAACGTTCAGAAGTGCAGGGGGGTTGACCTTAAAGAAAGGTTTAAGGTGAGCATGCACGGACATGCATGACTGTTGGAACCCTGATGATGTTGAAGACCTTTCTTTCTTGTGCGTTGGTATTGATAGGCGGTGTTTTCATGACCTTTTCAAATGCTGAGCCGAACGCTTCCACCGCTATGGCGAAGGATCGCCAGATATTGGTGATCATGACCAATCACGCCAGTTATCCCTCACGAACCGACACCACGGGGCTGTGGCTGACCGAGCTGACGCATTTCACCGATGTGGTGGAAGCGGCCGGCTACACGACGGTTTTTGCCAGCCCCAAGGGTGGAGCGGTTCCTTTGGACGAACGCAGCCTCGGTTGGCTCTATATGGACAAGGCCGCCCGTGAGCATTTGCAGTCACCGGCCTTTCGCGCTCGACTGAAAAACACGATACCGATTGCCGATATCGATCCGTCCCGATTCAGCGTCATCTATTTCACCGGGGGGCACGGTGTCATGTGGGACTTCCCCGCAAACCCGGACCTGCGTCGTGTCGCCGAAACAATCTACAACCAGGGCGGCATCGTATCGGCCGTCTGCCATGGCGTAGCGGGACTGCTGGACCTGAAAGACGAGCAAGGCCGGCTGATCATCAACGGCAGAAACATCACCGGGTTCTCTGATCGCGAAGAGCTGTTTTCAGGCATGAAGCGTCAGGTTCCCTTCTTCCTGGAGGACAGGCTGGTGAGCCAAGGTGCGCGTTACCGCAAGGCCTGGCTGCCCTTCACGCCATTTGCCATCACCGATGGAAGGCTCGTGACGGGCCAAAACCCTCAATCGCCCAAGGCCGTGGCTGAAGCCGTCATGGCCTTGCTCTCCACCGGCAAGACAAATCGCTGAATCCTGGTCGATGGCACGCAAAAACAATCCTGCGAGTGAACTGAAAAATCTGTCTTTCCAGTGCTTGACCTTAAAGTTCAGTTTAACGTTAAGGTGATTTCAGGCAGGCCCCGGAAGCCGGCCCTGGCCGACGCCAACAAGCCGATGCAATCACCTGGAGAGAGACAGATTGAAACTCGCAAGCGCCGTTTTAACAGGATTGCTGTTCAACACACTTGCCAACCACGCGTTGGCGCAGGTGCCTGAAATGCCCAGCCAGACCGACACAGCCATGATCGATATCGCCGGTCACCCGGTGCCCGTCGTCAAGGGCGGTTTGTATGATCGCTTTCGCTCCAACCCTCCGTTGTCGGTGATTGCAGCAGAAGTGCCGGGCGTTGATTTGAGCTGGTTCAAAGGATTGGAGAAGAACAAGGTCGACATTGGCTTTGAGTCGTACTCCCCAAACTTTTACTACCAGAACAGTCGCGTGACGGCTGTCTATACGGCAGATCTGGACAGGCTCCGGGCACTGATGCCGCCCGAAGTATTGGCCACCGTCCAGCCGCTGCAAATCTGGCCAGGTCGAGGCTTGATCGCGTTTACCGCGTACACCTATGAGCACTGTGATAACGACGCTTATAACGAAGTGGCTGTGTCGATCATCACCAACAAACCTGGCAAGGCCAATCTGGGCCCGTTCACGTTGATTGGCCAGTCGATGTCTGGAGATTTCTGGGGCTATGTGCTCAAGCTGCCGGTCAATACCGAGCTGGCGAGGGTTCGCGGTGTCGTCGGTTACAACCTGCCGAAATGGCTGACGGGCATTGACCGAAAAGAAGATGCCCGATCGGTGGTCTATGACATTACCGACAACCAGACCGGCAAAGTGGACGTGTCCTTCAAAGCGAAGAAGCTCGACGACCTGTCCAGCGACGTCGATATCGTCACCAGCAGTTTCACCAATCTCGATCACCACGGCCAGCTGGCCTATGGGTATGCGGTTTCCCGCCAGCTCAGCCACGGCTCCAGCAGAAACGCGGATTCGGCAACCCTCACGCTGGGCGGCGGTAGCCTGTCGAACTACATCCGCTCCTTGAAGCTGGGGAAAATGATGAAATACGAATACGTGCCGGCGTTCCAAAGTGCGCTCTACGCACCGAAACCGTTAGCGGCACTGGCCGCGCACTGATTCGACGACCCGGAAAAAACTGTCAGGCCTCACAAGCCTGACAGGTCACGCTTTACTTGCTCGGCCGCGTGGTGCTGGCGCCACACCTTCCTCGCGCAGACGATGCAACAACAACTGAGTGTTATCCACGCAACCCATGCCTTCCGGCTTGCTTTCAACGCCCTCGATCACCAGCAGCAGTTGCGCTTTATTCTGCGCCAACCGTTGCTGGAGGATTTCGATTTCCTCGACCTTGCGCTTGAGCCCACTGAGCAACGCTTCCTGCTGCCAACCGTTCGCGTTCATCGGCAGTAATTGTCGGATTTCATCCAATGAAAAACCCGCCGCCTGGGCGCCCGTGATGATCTCCAGAACCCACTCCGTGTCGGGCGCGTAGTCCCGATACCCATTGGCTTTGCGCGCGACAGACTTGATCAGGCCGCTCGCTTCGTAAAAGCGGATGCGTGAAGGCGCCAGTCCGCTGATTTTCGCCAGTTCGCCTATTCTCATATTCCGCTCCGGAAAACCATTGACCTTAAAGTTGACTTTAAACCTAAAGTGATTTGGCGGCCAAGCGACGCAGCGGTCATGCGTTGCTAAAACGCCATGGCATTCAGGGGCAGGAGAAAACCAAACCAGGACCATTCCCTCTGAACCACCTATTGGATGGCCTGCACGTTGTCTACAAGGGCCACGTTCAACAAGGGTCACGATCAGAACACGAATGGTCATACCCTCCATTTCATTCAGGAGATGCGAACATGGGTTATGTCACTACGCAGGACGGTGTTGAGATCTTTTACAAAGACTGGGGTCCACGGGATGCCCCAGTGATCTTTTTTCATCACGGATGGCCGCTCAGCGCGGACGACTGGGATGCACAGATGCTGTTTTTCCTGGCGAACGGTTACCGGGTGGTTGCACACGACCGACGTGGTCACGGGCGATCCAGTCAGGTCTGGGACGGGCATGACATGGATCACTATGCAGATGACGTTGCGGCCGTAGTCGACCATCTTGGCGTGCAGGGTGCAGTCCATGTGGGCCACTCCACCGGCGGTGGTGAAGTCATCCATTACATTGCGCGCCACGGCGAAGACCGGGTGTCGAAGGCAGCCATCATCAGCGCCGTACCACCCTTGATGGTTCAGACGCCGAGCAATCCAGGCGGCTTGCCGAAGTCGGTTTTCGATGACTTGCAGGCCCAGCTCAAAGCCAACCGCGCCCAGTTCTACCATGATGTTCCCGCTGGACCTTTCTACGGTTACAACCGCCCGGGTGCAAAACCGTCCGAGGGCATCATCCTCAATTGGTGGCGCCAAGGCATGATGGGTTGTGCAAAGGCACATTACGACGGGATCGTGGCCTTTTCCCAGACTGACTTTACCGACGATCTGAAGAGCATCAAGATCCCCGTGCTGGTGATGCATGGTGATGATGATCAGATCGTGCCATATGAAAACTCCGGGCTCTTGTCAGCCAGGCTCTTGCAAAACAGCACGCTGAAAACCTACTCGGGCTTCCCGCATGGAATGCCCACAACGAACGCCGATACCATCAACGCCGATTTGCTCGCTTTCCTGCGAGGTTAGGCAGCAGGGGGGTGGCTAAAAACTGCCCCCCATTTCCTTCAAAGCCAAAAAACGATGCGTTGAAGATTCGACCAAGTGGCTAGAAGTTGAGCTGACCGAGTGAGCGTTTCTGGCCGGTTGCTACCTGTCGCGAACGGCAGTTGACGACCCATGGCGGACGCCAAGTCCTGGAATTAAATGAGGCATATCCAAGAGTGACTGCCGGCCTACCTTTTCTCGCCTCGGGTTTCTCCAAGAATTCTTGCAGTATCGCGCGCGGGCGGTAAGCCAAACACCCGTGCGTAATCGCGACTGAATTGCGTAGCGCTTTCATAGCCGACCTCAAACGCCGCATGGGTGACACTTTTGGCGTTGGCAACCATCAGCGTCCGCGCCTTTAGCAGGCGAACCCTTTTCTGATACTGCAACGGGCTCAATGCAGTGACGGCTTTGAAGTGACGGTGGAACGCCGAGACGCTCATCGCAGCACGGTCCGCCAGTGCCTCCACCCGTATGGATTCAGCGAAATCACGGCGAATGTACTGAATGGCCAGACTGACCCTGGCCATGGCGCTATCGGGGGCCGCGATGTCACGCAGCATCCAGCCATGAGGCCCTTGCAGAACACGAAACAGAATCTCACGTTCGTAGACGGGCGCCAGGGCCGCAATCTCTTCGGGCCGATTCATCAAGCGCAACATGCGTACCCAGGCATCCATCAGTTCAGGTGTGACCGGGGCGACCGAGAAGCCCGCATTCTTGTCGTATTGCCCGTCGGGCTTTGGAAGGTCGGCCAACAAGGTTGCCAGTACTGTCGGATCGAGTGTCAGGCTGACAGCGAGGTAAGGCTCACCATTGGCACTGGGGTGTACTTGGCCCACTGCCGGCAATTCAATGGACATCACGAAATACGTCGCCGGATCGTAGCGAAGCGTACGGTCTGCGATGGTCATCGATTTACTGCCTTGCAGGATCAGGTTGATCATCGGCTCGTAAACAGCTGCCAGCATATGCTCAGGAATTTCACCCTGCACCATGGCCACGCGCGCAATGCCCGTCTCTGTGCGGCGGTTTTCAGCTCGTGCAGCTAAAGCCCGAAGTTCTTTCAGTGGGTTCGTCATAAGCGGCATCTGAACTCAGGCCGATGCACCCACGCAAGCAAAAAGCAGAAACAGGCAGGATTTGAGCAGGAACGGCTGCGTTCATGGCGAAGGCGATGGTTACTGTAATGACTCAATTCAGTGACATTGGAGAACCTTATGAGCGTTGTCGTTATTACCGGTGGCAGCCGGGGAGGCATCCGCAATGCTTGATCATGTTTTTATCTCGGTCAGTGACGTTGAACGCTCGATCCGTTTCTATACCGCAGCGCTGGCTCCGCTTGGCATCACCGGGCGGCTTGATTACGACGGTAAGGACGGTCCGCCAGGCCATCCGGATCTCAAGGGCTTTGGTGCCAATGGGCGGGTATTTTTCTGGTTGCGCGAGGGTGTGGTAGAGGGGCGGGCGGCGCATGTTGGCTTCGTGGCGCATAGCAAGGCTGAAGTTAATGCCGCCTACGCAGCCGCCATGGAGCATGGCGCTATCGACAACGGTGCTCCAGGTGCCCGACTGCATTACGACCCCAATTATTACGCCGCCAATGTTCTTGATCCGGACGGCTACAGTCTCGAATTCGTCTACAAAAACTGGCAGCACGCGCAATGAATAAATTAATGATCTACGGCGCGACTGGCTACACAGGTCGCATGGCTGCCGAGCATGCCAAAGCGCTGGGGCTGGACGTTGTTATTGCTGGGCGAACGGCGGAAAAGCTGGAGTCACTCGCTCAGCAACTTGATATCCCGTATCGAGTGTTCAGCCCGGATGCCCCGACGGCGCAAGCGTTTGAAGGCATCGGTGTACTGCTGAATTTTGCAGGGCCTTTCGCTCGAACGGCGCAACCCTTGATGCACGCATGCATTGAGGTCGGGGTCGACTATCTGGATATCACCGCTGAGATCAATGTCTATCGGCTGGCGGAACAGTTGGGAGCACAGGCTGCGCAAGCTGACGTCATGTTGTTGCCTGGCGTTGGCTGGGACGTGGTGCCAACAGACTGTCTGGCGATGCATGTCGCCCGTCGCGTGCAGAGTCCGCAGACATTGAGAGTGGCGCTGCAGGTGGCCGGATCAATGTCACGGGGTTCGGCCATGAGTGTCAGCGAGATCATGGGGGCGGGTCTTCTGGCGCGAGTTGACGGACAGCTTTTGGCAACACCGGATGCGCAACCGCGACACTTCGATTTTGGCCAGGGTCAGGCGTTGTGCGCTCCGTTATCGTTCGGTGACCTGGTCACCGGTTGGCGCTCTACCGCTATCCCGAATATTGCCATGTTTGTGCATATTACCGGCGACGCGTTCCCCGAAGGGGATCTGTCACAACTCCCGGACGGCCCAAGTACTCAAGAGCGTGACGATCATCGTGCCCGTGCAGTGGCTGAGGTGGTAGGCGCTGACGGTACGGTTGCGCGCTCAGTGATCGAGACCGTGAACGGCTACAGCTATACACCTTTGGCCGCAGTGGAGGCAGCACGTCGGGTGTTGTGTGGCGATCGACGAGCCGGTTTTGAAACGCCGGCGCGGGTGTTCGGCATCGGATTCGCCGAGACCATTGCCGGTACGACCATTACCGATTATTAGGGCGCTACAACGCCTCGATTTCATACAAAGCCCGGAACCGTTCTCCCCCTCACTTCACATAAGGCGTTATCCATGTCGTCCAAATACCTTCAGGAAACCGCAGACAAGCTCTCGGTAGTTGAAACACTTTACCGATTCGCTGCCGGTATCGATTTGCAAGACAACGAACTTCTCGCATCGGCGTTTGCGGAAAATGCAGTTTCCGATTTCAGACCCGCGGCTGCCAAAGCGGGCTTTGAATACCCGGTGCTGGAAGGTCGGGACACGATCGTCGCGGCGCTGTCCGGAGCGCTCAGTCACGTCGAAACCACGCATTCGGTGACTAACCCCCGCGCCAGCGTCAATGGTGACAAGGCACACCTGGATGCACTGGTGGAGGCGCAGCACGTGCTGAAAAACGATCTGTCGCGCCATTACCTCATGAAAAACCGTTACGACGTGGAAATGGTCAGGCAAGGCGAAGTTTGGCTCATTGAACGCGTCACGGTCGACAACGTCTGGCGCACCGGTGACCTGGCAGCTCTTTTCGGTAATTGAAAAAGGCATTCGGGAAGCGTCTGACTCGCCAACCGGGTCAGCGCATCCCGGACGTGCAGCCTTACTCGGAGGCAGGCTTGAGCAGCAGCCTGGTTATGTGACGGCCAGAGTGGGGGAGAGACTTGGCCGTCACACGATTACCGGCACAGCGTTCAGTCGGGCATGAAAACGAAGGGGACCCGGGTTCAAGCCGGCAACGTTCGACGTCCGCCCCAGGCGTCAGGATCCCCCTTTTCTGCTTGCATTAACTGGCGATCTTTTTTGCAAGTTCAGCAACGTGCTTGCCTTGGAAGCGCGCAATATCCAGTTCATTTTGTGACGGTTGCCGTTTCCCGTCGGCCCCGGCCAGAGTGGTGGCACCATAGGGTGTACCGCCGGTGATCTCATTCATATTGGTGAGCCCTGCGCAGGTGTAAGGCACACCCACGATGACCATCCCTTGATGCAGCAGTGTGCTGTGGAATGACGTAATCGTGGTTTCCTGGCCCCCGTGCTGGGTTCCCGTTGACGCGAAAACACTACCGATTTTCCCGACGAGCGCGCCCTTCATCCACAGCCCACCGGTCTGGTCGAGAAATGTGCGCATCTGTCCGGCCATGTTGCCAAAGCGTGTCGGAGTACCAAAGATGATGGCATCGTAATTGGCCAGCTCGTCAGGTGTCGCGATCGGGGCCTGCTGGTCGAGCTTGACACCGATGGCTGCCGCCTGTTCGGCCGGGATGGTTTCAGCCACACGTTTGAGCGTCACATCAACGCCAGATACGGATCGTGCGCCATCGGCGACGGCGTTCGCCATGGTTTCCAGGTGGCCATACATTGAGTAATAGAGAACAAGTACTTTCGCCATGATTTTGTCCTGGGTTGGGACCCATTCGTCGGTTCGAAGAACTTGAATTACCCCGCTGCAACGAAGAGCAGCGTAGGCGTAGGTCGGCAGCCGCAGTCTGCAGAGACTTTGACGGCGTCCGGACTTAACACTAGCAGCTCCCCAGGGTGCCTGCCGTCAGTATCAGCCGCTGGTCGAGCTCTGAATCAAGCAGAAGCCGCGTGGGCTCATTCAATCGATGGTTTCTCCTTCTTTCAATTGCCGGTCATATTCGACGATCGCTTCAATCGCTTTTTCCGCCATGGGTGAGAGCGTGCGATGCGCGAGATACGCGATGGCGAATTGCATGCTGAAGGCTTTTGCATCCTCGAGGACGATCCGGCGCAGCGTGCCTGCTGCCAGCTCACGCCGCACGGCGACCAGCGGGCCGCAGATTGCAGTGTCGGAGCATTCGGCGATTTCCTTCAGGGTCGTGAAGTTATTGCATTCGGCGCTGAATTCCAGATTTTCAGACGGCTTGTAACGCAGGCGTTTGCGTAATTCTTCGCGCATCGCTTCCGGCACCGGTACGGCAGCGATGCGCGCTTCGCGCAGATTCGCCGTCATGCATTTCGCCTTTTCGAAGATCGGATGCTGCGGCCGGGCGAACCACCCGCATTCGTACGTGGACAATGTCACCACCGCCAGTTTGGGCGTCCACGGCACAGCGCGTTTTTCGGCAATAAAGAAATCGATTGCCTCGCCATGCAATCGCTCCAGCAACGTGTCCCAACTTTCCGCTTCCATTCGTAGTGCCAGCTGCGGGCACGACTGTGACAGCCTTGCGATTACGCCTGGCACGAAAACCGTTGCCGGGTAGGGGCCGACGCCGAAACGTACGTCGCCCAGACTGTGCCCCTTGAACAGCTTGATATCACGGTCGAGCGCCCGGCTTTCGAGCAGCACTCTGCGCGCACGCTCCACCACCAGTTTTCCCGCTGGCGTGAGGTCTATCCCGCGGTAGTGGCGATCACACAATTGCAGATCAAGCGTTTCCTCCAGTGCCTGAATGCTGCGCGTGAGTGCCGGTTGGCTCAAATGCAGTTTTTCCGCCGCGCGGGCGAAGGCGCCTTCGTCGGCCAGCGTGACCAAATGCTCCAGTTGGCGCAGATTCAAGGTATGCGCTCCATGCAATATCTCCATAATTATTATGCAAATGCATTATAGGTTTGGTTCGTTTAGATTCATTCTGAATTTACAATAAAAACGACACGTAAGGAGCAAGGAGCCATGTACCCGCCTAGCCGCTACAGACTGGAGCGCCTTTGGAGTCCGACGGCGCCCGAAACACCGATGTTACAAACTTCCAGGATGATTGCACTGGCGCTGCCACTCGGTTTTGCCGCCGTGTTGAGTGCTGCTGCCACGACTGCACTTGCCCACACAGAGGCAACGCCAGTGCAGGCAATGACCGCGCTTTCGGGTCCGGACGCCAATACCCGGATTACCGAACCCTACGCGCGCCTGGTGGCGCGCGACGCCTGGTTCTGGGCCTGGCCAATGGTAAACATCTACAACCGCCGCCTGGCCAATACCAAGGCGCCCGAGCAGGGGCTCGTCGGTGGCGTGCTGCCGATGTCTCCGTTCAATCGCGTGACCATGCTGAGCGATTACATCAAGCCGGAACAACGCGCCATCGCTTGCCCTAACCAGGATGTCGTGTATGGCGCCGGTTACATGGCACTCGACGTCAGTCCGGTAGTGATCCAGGTGCCGGACTTCGGCGAGCGCTTCTGGGTCTATCAATTCTCCGACCTGCGTACAGACAGCATCGCCGGCCTTGGTGCGATGTACGGCACCAAGCCGGGCTTCTATCTGGTCGTCGGGCCGAACTGGCAAGGCGAAGTGCCCAAGGGTATCGCCCAGGTGATCCGGGCGAGGTCCGATGCCGCCTTCATCGGCCCGCGGGTTTTCCAGGATGACACACCGCAGGACAGGCAAGCGGTGCAGGAGGTGATCCAGGGTATCAACGTCTACCCGTTGGCCGAATACGACGGCACTATGAAACGCCGCGACTGGCGCAAGCTGCCGATATTCCCCAAGCGCGCTGACGGCACGGGCGAAACCCGTTGGGTGCGCCCCGAGGTCTTTTTCGATCAATTGCCGCTCGTGCTGGACCTGGCGCCGCCACTGGCAGGAGAAGAGGCGCGCTACGCACAAGTGCTGGCGGTGATCGCCGCTGCACAGAAAGATCCCGCGCTCAAGCAGGCGATGATCGACGAGGCGGAAAAAGCGGACCGGGAACTGGTCGACCCGTTGCTGCAGTTCCGCAACTGGGGCATTGCGCTGCCGCATCACTGGACCACCATCACCAACGGCGCGCGCTTCGGCACCGACTATTTCACGCGCACCGCCGTAGCGAAGTCGAACATTCTGGTCAATGCACCGAACGAGACGCGCTACTTCTATCAGGACCTGGATGCCGCCGGCATGCGACTCAACGGTGCGAATACCTACACCGTCACCTTCGCCAAAGGTCAAGTGCCGCCGGTGAAGGGTTTCTGGTCGCTGACGGCGTATGACGCGTCACACTTTTTCGTGCCCAACCCGCTCAACCGTTATTCGCTCGGCACCAAGAACAAGGACCTGAAGATCAACGCTGACGGGTCGCTGACGTTCTACGTACAGGCCGAGTCGCCGGGTGTGGACAAGGAAAGCAACTGGCTGCCGGTACCGAAGGCTGCCGATTTCTCGCTCTTCCTGCGAGCCTATTGGCCGGAAGAAGCAATCACTCAAGGCCGCTGGACGCCGCCAGCAGTGGACAAAAGCGTTATAGCGTCCAACAACTGATTGATACCTCTGCTAGCGTGCGTTACCGGCCAGCGCTCTGGCCGCCGTCGACGTGCAGGATTTCTCCAGTAATGAACGCCGCCGAATCCAGGAACAGGATGGCGCTGGCAATTTCGCTGGCTTCGCCCATGCGCCCCAGTGGATGGAGGCTGCCCAGCATCTCGTAATATTCCTCACTGTGCATGGGCGTCTTGGTGACGCCCGGAGGTGTCTGCCGTGCGTTGGTATGTGCGACTTAATACCCACGTATGTTCAGCGTTGCTCAAACAGGTGCATTTCCCCGTGGAATCATTAAGTTACTTAATGGTCATAGCCAGGGCTGAACGTTGTCCGGATGAAAAATTCCGGGCAGCCATAACTTTTCAATACCTCCAACGTTTAGGGCGTTCCAATGAATCGCGCAATCATCATGACCCTGGCCATTTTCAGTTTCTTCTTGTTGGGAGGCTGCGGCCCTCACTGGGATGATGGAGAAAGGTACGGCCGATACCACGACCATGATCATCGACGCGGCTACGACCAAGGGGATGACAATGATCAAGGCTATGACCGCCGATATGATCGTCGTGACTATGATCGCGATCACCGTCGTTACCGCGATCGCGACGACAACGACGATTGATGCGTTCAACGTCCTGGAGGGGTGGGGCGAGGCGTAACGGGTGAATTAAAAGATCGCAGCCTGCGGCAGCTCCGGCAGGATTATGTGCTGGACCGCTGGCTGCGTTCTTTTCAGCGGCCCATCAGCGCCCATGCGCCGAGTCCGCCAATTGCCCGGTATCGACCCGGACAAACACCGAGTCGCCCACCGCCGTCAGCACATCCCCGGCGTAGACCTCGCAGATCACGCGGGTCTTGCGTCCTACTTCGCCTTCCACTTTCGCCCGCAGGGTCAGCGGCACGCCCATGGGTGTCGGTTTGATGAACTTGATGCCCAGGTTGCCGGTGACGCAATTGATGCGGGGCAGGCTGGCGACTTCGCGCTGTTCGGCGCGGTAGTGCCAGGCCATCGCCGTCCAGTTGGAATGACAATCGACCAGCATCGCGATCAAGCCGCCGTACACCAGGTCCGGCCAGCCGCAATACTTGTCATCCGGCACATGCTCGGCCACGACGTGCTCGCCGTCCTCGTGCCAGTAACTCTTGATGTGCAGCCCGTGGGGATTGCTGCCGCCGCAGCCGTAGCAAACGCCGTCCGGCGCGGCGGTATCTTGCAGGGAAGTGTCGAGCGTGGTCATGCCTTGATCATCCTTATTTTTGTAGGAGCGAGCTCGCTCGCGATGGTCGCCAACGATAACGCGTGCTGCTGTTGCGGTGCCAGAAACGCATCATGGAAGTCATTGCGCAACGCCTGACAGCCGACCAATACCTTCCCGATAAACACGGCCCAATTGTAGGAGCGAGCCTGCTCGCAATGGTCGTCAACGATAACGCTGGCTGCCTGACACCACGCGGCGTTCTGTCGTCCATCGCGAGCAGGCTCGCTCCTACAGGGAACTGCGGTCTGCTTTGGCTTTTGATCTTGATCTGCCCCGTCGGATCCAGGTCAGTCCAGCGGCCTTCCAGCCGTCTCCCTGGTCATCGCCAAACCGATCAACGTCATGCCCAAACACACCATCACATATAACGCCGGCGCATTATTATTCCCCGTCAACCCAATCAACCCGGTCGCAAAAAACTGCGCAAAACCCCCAAACACCGACACCCCCAGGCAATAGACAATCGACAACCCGGTAGCACGGATCGCGCGCGGAAACAGCTCGGTCACCAGCACCAGAGTCGGCACGGTGATCAACACCAGCAACAGGGTAGTAACCAGGGAGACAGCCAACAGCGTACCCAGCGTGGGGTACTGGTTCATCAACATGAACGCCGGATAGATCAGCAACAGCATCGGAATCGCGCCCAGGGCAACAGTGCGGCGACGGCCGATGCGGTCGCTCAACCGCCCAGCCCAGATCGACAGGCTGATCTGCACCAATGCGCCGAGGCAAGCGGCAGTGGTGCCCATCTTCATCGGCAGGTGAAGCACTGTGACCGTGTAGTTGGTCATGTAATCCAGCACGATGTAGCTGGATGCCGTGCTGCCAATCACCAACAGCACACCGGTCAGCACCGTTCGACGATAGCGCGTGAAGATCGCTCGCAGGCCGGACGTTGCCTGATTACCTGGCGCAGCATCACCGGCGGTTTCCTTCAGATGGCGGCGAATGTAGACGCCGACCGGAATCACCAGGATGCCCAGCACGAACGGCAAGCGCCAACCCCAACTTTCCAGCGCCTCGGGCGACAGGTTCGAACTCAGCGCCAGGGCCACCAGTGCACCGAGCAGGAAGCTCAGGCCCTGGCTGAACAGTTGCCAGCTGCCGTAGTAGCCGCGACTGTTGTCGTCCGCATGCTCCATCAACATCGCGGTGGAAGCACCGACTTCACCGCCGATGGCGAAGCCCTGTATCAGCCGTGCCAGCACGATGATCACCGGCGCGGCGATACCGATCTGCGCATAGGTGGGCGCGATGGCGAACAGCAGCGAACCCAGGGCCATCAGCCACAGCGTCAGCATCATCGCCGGTTTGCGCCCGACCCGGTCGGCGTAGGTGCCCAGCACCAGTCCCCCAATGGGGCGCATGCCGAAGCCGACGCCGAAGGTTGCCAGCGACAGCAGCAACTGCCCCAACGTGCTCTCGACGGGAAAGAACTGCCGGCCGATCAGGGTGGCGAAGAAGCTGTAGACGGAAAAATCGTAGAACTCAAGGCCGGAGCCGATGGTGATGGCCGCGATGGCGCGTGCGCCGATCGGTCGACGCACCGCAGGGGCAGCCGGCATAACGGTAGAAACGGGAGTGGACATGTGGCGAACTCCAGAAGGCGAGGGCGATACCCGGTTGTCGAGGGCGAATCAGGCCAGGAAGGTTTCCACCAGCCGAACCCAATAGCTGGCACCCGTCGCCAGGCAGTCGTCGTTGAAGTCGTAGCCGGGGTTATGCACCATGCAGCCGCCTTCGCCGTCACCATTGCCGATCAGCAGGTAGCAGCCGGGGCAGCGCTGGAGCATCACGGCGAAATCCTCGCTGCCGGTCAGCGGTTTCATGTCGCGAATCAACCCGTCCTCACCGACCCAGTCCAGTGCCACCTGCCGTGCGAATTCGGTGCTTTGCGGATGGTTGAACAGCGCCGGGAAACGTTGTGCTTCATCGACTTCGACGGTGGCACGGGCACCAAAGCTCGCCGCCTGGGCTTGTGCCACGGCGGTGATGCGCGCAATCAGTTCATCGCGCACCTGGGCCTTGAGGGCGCGCACGCTCAACTGCAACTCGGCGTGATCGGGAATCACATTGGCGGCGATTCCGGCGTGGAACGCGCCGACGGTGACCACGGCGGTGTCGAGCGGGTCGATATTGCGCGCAACGATGCTCTGCAGCGCCATGACGATGGCCGATCCCGCCAGTACCGGATCCACCGCCTTGTGCGGCATGGCGCCGTGGCCGCCGACGCCATCGATGCGAATGCTCACCGTGTCGGTGGAGGCCATGAACGGCCCCGGCAGGAAGCCGAGCTTGCCCACCGGCAGGCCTGGCATGTTGTGCATCGCGAACACCGCATCGCAGGGGAACCGCTCGAACAGCCCGTCATCGAGCATGCGCTGCGCACCGCCGTCGCCTTCCTCGGCGGGCTGGAAAATCACCACCAGGGCGCCGTCGAATTCGCGGCTCTCGGCCAGATATCGGGCGGCCGCCAGCAACATCGCCGTGTGACCGTCGTGGCCGCAGGCGTGCATCACGCCTTCGTGACGACTGGTGTAGGGTAGGCCTGTCTGCTCGATGATCGGCAGGGCATCCATGTCGGCGCGCAGGCCGATCATCTTGCCGCCCTGGCCGTTGCGCAGCAGCCCGACCACCCCGGTGCCACCCAGACCACGGTGCACATCAAAGCCCCACTCGGTGAGTTTGCCCGCCACCAGATCGGCGGTGGCGAACTCCTCGAAACTCAGTTCAGGGTGGGCGTGGATGTGTCGACGCAAGGCGATCATCTCGACTTCGAGCGCACGAATGCCGGGCAGCGCAGGCAGGTTGAGCATCAAAAATTCCTCGTTTTTATGGGTCGTTTTTGGAAGTTCGACTGATACCCTGCGATCCTAATGAGTTGGCGAAGACCGCGGCAGTCGCAAAAAAGCGGGGCTGAAAACCCTGGGTTTACACCCAGGGATAGGGAGGAAAGGATGAAGCTGCATCAATTGCGCGCGCTGGTGATGATTGCCGACTGCGGCAGTATCCGCGCGGCGGCGCGGCAACTGGACGTCTCGCAGACGGCGGTGGCCAAGGCCCTGCGCGAGCTGGAGGAGCAGCTGCAATTGCCGCTGCTGGTGCGCAACGCCAGCGGGGTGGTGCTGACCCAATACGGGCAATCGCTGTTGCAGCATGCGCGGCAGATGCTGAGTCAACTCGAGCGTGCGCAACTGGAGTTGGCGCACTTGAGCGATCAGGCCGAGGGGCATTTGCGCCTGGGCATCTCGCCGTGGATGGGCATGACCCTGTTGCCCGAAGTGGTCACGCTGTTCCGCCAGCGAATGCCCCGTGTGCGCCTGGAAGTCTTCGAAGGGTTGATGGCGGTGACCTTGCCGCGCTTGCGCGACGGCACCATGGAATTTGCGGTGGGCCTGGTGTCTTCGTTGCTGCCGCGCCCGGAGTTCGTCTGCGAGCCGATCTGTTCCTACCGGATGGCCGTGGTGGCCCGCCACGGTCATCCACGCAGTGACAGCCGTTCCATTCATGATTTGCTGGATCAGGATTGGGTGGTCAATTATCCCGATGCCAGTCACGAGGGCCTGATGACCGAGCTGTTCTGGCAACACGGCGCGCAGATCGACATGCAACACATCCATCGCGCGCATTCGCCGCAGCTGACGTTATCGCTGATCGAGCAGACCGACATGCTCAGCTACTTTCCGGAGCCGATGCTCACCGTGCCGATCTACCGCGAACGGGTGGGGCGCCTGGCGCTGGCGGAAACCTTCGCCACCGACACCATCGGCATCGTCACTCCACGCAATGCCCAGTTGGGTGTCGCCGCGCAATGCTTCGTCGACTGCCTGTTCCAGGTCATCCGCCGCCGGGCCCGGTCGGCACGGCCGGAGGATGTCGAGTTGTTCGATACGCTGGATCTGTTGATTTGAGTTGCGCCCGATGTGGGAGCGAGCCTGCTCGCGATGGCGGTGTGTCAGTCGCTATAGATGTTGAATGTGCCGCCCCTTCGCAGGCAAGTCGAATCGTCGCACCGCCGCTCCTACAGGTTTAGTGTGTGTCCGCAAAATCCGTGAGCACCACAAATTACTGTGGGAGCTGGCTTGCCAGCGATGAGGCAGGGTCAGGCAGAGCATCACTGACTGACCCGCCACCCTCGCGAGCAGGCTCGCTCCCACATTTGATCTGTGCCGGACACAAACCCTGTGTTCACTGAAGATCCCCTGGGGAGAGCGCCGGCTCAGTTGCACCGCCGGACAAACTGCAAACCGGCCAGCGGCATTCCAACGCCGGCGATGCACAGGCCCCAGACCAGGCCTTCGATGCCGAATGCGATCAGTGCTCCACCGACGACAGTCGCGGGCAACACCGGGAAAAACAGCAGGCCGATCAACAGCGCATGGGCCCCCAGCAGCCTTTTCAAGCGACGTTTGGCATTGAAAATACAGACGATCCAGAACAGGGCCCAGAACGCGATACTCAGTAAATAAAGGGCCAGATGGAGTAAATCCCCGATCATTCCATACCCGTGCATAGTCATCCCTCCGTTGCGGTTCCAGCGTACGCGCACCTGACCTGCTCAAGGCCAGGGATCCATGACTGATTAAGTGGTAACACCTTGAACTGTAGTCGACATTGACTGCTCGAGAATCTCCGAAAGGGCTACAGGCACCACATCGACCACGTGGGTGTGATAGGCCCCGAGGCTTTCGCGGTGGCCGATGCTGACCACGGTCATTTTGCTGGCCGCCAGTGCCTCGTACAGCCGGCGCTCGGCCGTTTCGTCCAGCCCCGACGTGGCCTCGTCAAGGAACAGCAGCGGTGGCTGGATCAGCAAGGCCCTGGCCAGCGCCAGGCGTTGCTGCTCGCCGGGGCTGAGGCGCCGGCTCCAGTCGCCGGTGTCGTGCAACGGCAGGTGCTGCAGGTCTGCCAATTCAAGCACTTCGTCCAGGCGTGAGTCGTCGATCTCGATGGCATCGTCTGCGCGGGTATAAAGCAACAGGTCGTGCAGTGATCCGCCGGGCAAATAGGGTTTCTGCGGCAGAATGAGCAGCCCCTCGCGGTCCAGTTCGGCGCTGCCCCGATGGCGTGGCCACAATCCCGCCAGCGAGCGCAGCAGGGTGGTCTTGCCGACGCCGGACGGGCCGCGCAGCAACAGCCGTTCGCCGGGTGCCAGGTTCAGTGTCAGCGGTTCGAACAAGGGCAGACCGTGCCCGTTCAAGGGGGCGAAAGCCTGCAGGCGAAGGCCCGCGACCGGGCCGGTGACCGGGTCGGTCGGTGCGGGCAGCGCATCGAGCTCGCGCCAGAAACTGCACAAGCGGGTCTTGGTGGCGCGCCATTCGGCGATTTGCGGGTAGCTGCGAATCAGAAACGACAGAGAAGCCTGGATCTCGCCGAAAGCCGAAGCGATCTGGGTCAGTTGCCCCAGTTGAATCTCCCGCGAAAAGAAGCGTGGCGAGACCAGCAACAAGGGCAGGGTAAAGGCGAATCGCTCATAGGCCGCGTTGATCCCCAGCAAGTGCTTTTTCGAGCGCACCAGTTTGGCGTAGTTGCTCAACAGCAGCCCAAGCTGCCCCAGCAACTGCTTGCTTTCCCAGCCCTGGCCACGGGACAGCGCGACATTTTCGGCGTCTTCACGCAGGCGCGTCAGGCCGAAGCGGAAATCCGCCTCGCGGCGTTGTTGCAGGAAATTCAGGCCGATCAGCGGTTTGCCGATCCAGTGCGCGATGCCGCTGCCGATCACGGCGTAGATCAGCGCCAGCCACAACATGTAGCCGGGGATGGCGACCGCATGGCCTGCGACTTCGAACTCCAGCGTGCCGGAAATGCGCCACATGATCAGGCTGAACAGCACCACCAGAATGATCGCCTGCAGCAGGTTCAGGCCCAGGTCCAGGGTTTGCTCGACGAAGATCTTGCAGTCCTCGGCTATCCGCTGGTCCGGGTTGTCGTAGGTCACGCTGTGAAAGCGGCTGCGGTAGTAGCGTTGGCTGTCGAGCCATTTGGCGAGGAAGGCCTGGGTCAGTTTTTCCCGCCAGTTGATCAGCAAGCGCTGTTGCACCTGGAATTTGACCATGGTGCAGGCGATGAAGGCGACGTCGAGCACCAGCAGTTCCACGACGTGATAGGCGAACGCGGCGGCGTCCAGACTCTGCAGCGAGTTATAGAAGCCCAGGCTCCACTCGTTCCAGCGCACCTGGATCGCAATGATCCCGGCCACCGCCAGCATCGCCATGGCCAGGGTCAGCCAGGCGCGACGGCGGCCTTGAGCTGACCAATAAGGGGCGGCCAGCAACTTCATATCATGGATGAACATCAGAGCGTCCTGCCTGGCAAACCCGGGGATTGACCCACCGAGTCGAGTCTTCGGAATTCAAAAAACGTGGTAGGTTAACAGTTCTCAAACTCAGTTACGAAGCCCCATGACGTCTCTTCAAACCACTGCCCGAATGCTCGACGAAACCTTGCTCGATCAGTTGTTTCGTTTCGACGGCGCTTTTTTGCGCAGCACCTGCCGGCTGAGCAGTGACATCGAAGGGCGTGGGCTGCTGGCATTTCGCGATCCGTCAACCTGTGCCGAACTGCTGGGGCTGTATGCCCACTACTATCCCGCGGCGCCTCGGGCCGCCCTGGTGTCGCAATGGTCGATGGACCTGATCTGCGTGACGCTGGCCTTGCCGCTGGCCGCCGCCGCACAAAACCTGCGCTGTCATTTGCACGATCCCCATGTCGTGCTGGACAACGGCATGCCGGTGGCTCAAGTGTTCGCTGCCGGCGAAGCGCTGCCACTGAACGACCCGCTGGCCTTCGCACAACAATGGCTGACTGACGACATCGCGCCATGGGTACAGGCACTGGCCAGCGCCGGACGGGTAGCCCAGCGCTTGCTGTGGAACAACGTGGCGGCCGCCATCAATGTGGCCCTCGATTACTTCCAGATGCCCCACGCGGCACAATGGCGCGAGCGGCTGTTCCGGGAGCGGTATTGGGCCGATGGCACGCGCAATCCGCTGTACGGCTTCCTGCAACTGGCCCCCGGCCCGAGCGGCATGCCGTTGCTGATGCGCAAGGTGTGCTGCCTGCATCACCAATTGGGAGATGCGCGCCCGTACTGCGACAACTGCCCGCTGTTAACCTGACACGGACCTGTAGGAGCTGGCTTGCCAGCGAAGGCTATGTATCAGGCGCCATCATTGTTGGCTGACAGCCCGCTTTCGCTGGCAAGCCAGCTCCCACAGGGTCACCTCATCAGGCATACGCCGTATGGACTTCGACCGACCAACCGGCAGAGGCGCGTCCGTACGGCGACATCGCAGGGGAACACGGACCTGTAGGAGCTGG
>NZ_WTFT01000057.1:48058-65626 GCF_009861505.1 Pseudomonas izuensis
CTTGCCAGCGAAGGCGGCGTATCAGGCACCATCATTGTTGACTGACAATCCGCTTTCGCTGGCAAGCCAGCTCCTACAGAAGAGGTTCACGTGGTCACCTCATCAGGCATACGCCGCGTGGGCTTCGACCTGGGTGAGGCGGCCGTTCTCGACTTTGAGCACCCGGTCGGCCTGTTGGAAATAGGCGTCGTCGTGGGTGATCACGATCACGGTTTTGCCCCGGGCCTTGAGCTCCGGTAGCAGCTCCATGTAGAACACGCGCTTGAAGGTCGGGTCCTGGTCGGCGGCCCACTCATCGAACAGATAGAACGGCTTGTCGTCCAGATACGCCGACACCAGCGCCAGGCGCTTGCGCTGACCCGTGGACAGATCCACCGTGGAAAAACGATCGTCGACGATGCTGACTTTATGCCCCAGCCCCAAGGCTTTCACGTAGCGGGTCGCTTCGGCGGTGCGGTGTTCGGCGCCCGGTCCGTCGTCGCCCAGCAAGTGTTCGAACAGGTGGAAGTCGGCGAACACGGCGGCAAAGTGCTGGCGGTATTGCTCACGGTTGTCGTCGTCCACTTCCAAGCCATTGAGCAGCACACTGCCGGATTCCGGTGCGTAGAGCCCGAGCAGCAGCATGGACAGCGTCGTCTTGCCACTGCCGTTGCCACCGACCACGAACACCAGTTCGCCCTGTTCCAGCGTCAGGTCCACCGGTCCGAGCATGAACGGATGATCCTCGTGTTCGCCCGGATAGCGGTGGCACACACCATTGAGTTTCAAACGCATCGGTCCATCGCTGGCGAACTGGTTGCCGGTCGGGGCGGTGACTTTTTCTTCGGCACTCAATTCGGCATCCAGTTGGCGAATGCGGTTCAGGGCGATGCTGGCCTGGCGCAACGAGGGCAGGGCGATCATCAGGTCGGAAATCGGCCGCACCAGATACAGCAAGGTCACGGTGAAGCTGACCAGTACGGTGGCCGATTGCGGCAGCCAGAACGGCACGACAAACAACAGCACGCCGAGGTTGAGGTAGAACAGCAGGGTGCCAAGGTTGGCCACCACCGAATACCCGGCCATGCCGCGCAGGAAACGCACGCGAAACTCGTCGGCCCCCGGACGGATGACCCGCTCGACGAAGGCTTCGCCACGGGCATTGTTGAGCTGCAATTCCTTGCTGCCTTCGATCAGGCTGCGAAAGTGCTGGTAGAGCACGTCCTTTTGTTGGCGCACCCGTTCCAGATGGCTCAGCGGTCCGCGCTCGGCCAGGTGGAAGGCGATCAGACCGACCAGCAGGAACAACGCCAGAATCGCCAGCAGCGACCACGACAGCCAGGCCAGATAGGCGAAGCACGCCAGGGTCACCACAGCGTTGACGAACAGCAGCGGCACCCACTCGAACGCGGCGGTGAAGGTGTGTACGTCCTCGGTCAGAATCACCAGCAACCGATGTTTGCCCATGCCTTGCAGGCGTTTGAGCGGGGTGGCCAGCAGTTTGCGCGAGAGGTCGATGCGCATCTGGAAAATCGCACTTTGGGTCAGGTGCAGCAGCGACAGTTCCGAACACAGCTTGCTCAGCAGCATGCCGGCGCACAACCCGAAAAAGCCGAGGGCCAGTTCCGGTAATTGCTGTGGGTCAGCAAGCCCGCGGTTGATCAGGATCACCAGCCCGGCACTCGCCAGGCCGCCCAGTGCACCGGTGATCGAGGCCAGGGCCAGCAGGCGGGCCGATTGGCGGTAGAGATAAAGAATCAGGTTCATGCGGCGGTTTCCGTCGAGGCCGTGGCCAGCGACTTGTTCAATTGTTCATGGAAGGCGGGCTGCCCGAGGATCGTCTCGTGATCGGCGGCCACCGGATAATGACAGGTTCGCTGGCTGATGGCGTCCCACTGTGCAGGCAGGTCCGGACGCTCGACCAGGGTCTGTTCGGCCCACCACAAGTGCAGGGTGGCGGCCACCGTCGGCACTGAATAACCGCTGACCCAGCGACGGGCGTCGGCCATCACCTTCAAGGTTTGTTCGACATAGGCCTGCGGGGCATTGAGGGTCAAGCCGTTGGCGCTCGCCCATTGCAGCAAGGCGAAACGCAACTGCTCCACACGACCCGAGCCGACAGAGGCCGAGCGCAGTTCCTCCAGGGATTGCGGCGCAAGGCTGGCCAGGCGCTGACGACTGTCGCTGCTCAGTTCCTGCTGGACCATGGCGAACAGCGCGTCCCACTCCAGTGAGTCGTCCTCGGCGTGGAAGGTGCTGTCGAACAAGCCCAGCCATTCAACCGTTTGCCCCTGCGCCTCCAGCTGTCGGGTCAGCTCCAGCGCGAGCAATCCACCCATGGACCAACCGCCCAGGCGATAGGGGCCTTGTGCCTGAATCCGGCGGATCTGCGGCAAGTATTCGCCGGCCAGTGCGACGAGGTCGCGGTCGCGCAACGACTCAGGCAATGCAAGGCCATACACCGGTAGCGCTTCAGGCAACCCGGCGATCATCGGAACGTAGTGATGAACCCCGCCCGCCGGTTGGTGCAGGCAGAACAGCGGGGTCTGGTCTTCAGCGCCGGCCTGCAAGGTCACGACTGTTGTGCGGTCGTCGGGCCGGGCGATCTGCCCGGCGAGGCCGATCAGCGTCGGGTGCTGGAAAATCACGTTGACCGGCACTTCGATGCCCAATGTGGCGCGCAACCTGGCGGTCATGCGCACCACCAGCAACGAATGGCCGCCGAGGGCGAAGAAGTCATCGTGGCGGCCGATCACTTCTACCTCCAGCAGCTCCTGCCACACGCTGGCGAGTACCTGCTCGACATGCCCTTCGGGCGCGGCATATGTCGCGAGGCTGCGGTTC
Source organism: Pseudomonas izuensis (assembly GCF_009861505.1). Classification (GTDB taxonomy): domain Bacteria; phylum Pseudomonadota; class Gammaproteobacteria; order Pseudomonadales; family Pseudomonadaceae; genus Aquipseudomonas; species Aquipseudomonas izuensis. Next base: position 50,882 of record NZ_WTFT01000057.1, read on the forward strand.
GGCACGCGGGCCAGCAGGGCGCGGTGATCGACCTTGCCGTTGGCGGTGCGCGGCAGTTGCGCCAGCCACTGGATGTCGGCGGGGATCATGTGCGCCGGCAGCAGCGCTGCCAGGGACTCGCGCACGGTCGTGGCCTGCAACGCGCTGGCCGATTCGACGAAGGCGCGCAGGCTCGGTTCGGCCTGGGTGGTGTCCAGCAGGACCACCGCCAGTCTGGCGCCGCTGACCTTGCACAGTGCGGTTTCGATTTCCCCCAGTTCGATGCGGTAACCGCGCAGCTTGATCTGCGAGTCGGTACGCCCGAGGAACATCAGTTGCCCGTCCAGGTCCTTCCAGGCGAAATCGCCGGTGCGGTACAGGCGCTGGCCGTCTAGCGCCGGGTGGCTGGCGCGGATGAACTTCTCGGCGGTCATCTGCGGCAGGCCCAGATAACCTTCGGACAAGCCCGGCCCGGCAATGTGAATTTCCCCCTTGAGCCCTCGCGCGACCGGAGCGCCCTCGCTGTCGAGCAGGTACACCCGCGTATGGGCAATGGCATGGCCGATCGGCACCGAACCGCTGGTCCCGTCCGGCTGGCAGAGGGCGACGGTGCTCCACACCGAGGCTTCCGTCGGGCCGTATTCGTTGTACAGCTGCGCCTCGGGCTGGCGGCGATAGTGGTTGGCGACCAGGGCGGGCGGGCAGCTTTCACCGGCGACAATCGCCGTGTTCAGCGAGCTCGGATCGTCGCCCAGTTCATCCAGTAACAAGGCGTACAGCGAGGGCAGCGCCAACAGGTGCGACACCCCGTGATTGCGGATCAAGCGCGCCAGTTGCAACGGATCCTTCTGCTCGCTTTCGCTGGCCAGGTGCAGGCAACCGTCCTGGGCGAGGCTCCAGAACAGCCCGGCGATGGAGCTGTCGAAGGCGAACGACGACAGCAGCAGGAAGCGTTCCACCGGATGCGGATACCCCGCCAGCCGCGCTGCCAGCGAATGCAGGGCGTTGGCATGGCTGATGACCACGCCCTTGGGCTGGCCGGTGCTGCCGGAGGTGTAGATCAGGTAGGCGGGTTGATCCCGCGCCACCTCGGGCTCCGCCCGCAACGGCAGCGTCGGCAGGGGCTGATCGATCGCCAGCGCGACCGGTTGCCAGTCGGCCGGCAGGTCTTGCACGCGGGCACGGTGGGTCAGCACCAGACGGGCCTGGCTGTCACGCAGAATGTGTTCGATGCGTTCGCTGGGGTAGGACGGGTCAATCGGCACGTAGCAGGCACCGGCGCGCAAAATCGCAACCAGTGCCACCACGGCATCGATGTCACGGGGCAGGAAGTGCGCGATCCGCGCGCCGGGCTCCAGATCCTGGGCGAGCAAGTGCTGGGTGAGGGCGCTGACCCGTTGTTCCAGCCCGGCATGACTCAAGGTGCCGCTCGGCCCGGTCACTGCCGGGCGTTGGGCATGGGCGGCCGAGCCCTTGGCGAAGCAGGCGGCCAGGTTGGGCAAGGCGAAGGTCGTGGTGTAGAGCTGCTCCTGGGACGGGGTCAGGACTGGCGAAGCGGCCAGTGCACCGGTCACGCGATGCAGCTCGGCGGCGCTGCACGTCGCCAGTGCGCTCAGACGGGCCGAAGGCTCACGCAGGCTGTGTTCGATCACGCTCAACAGCTGTTCGCCAAGCAGGTCGATATGGGCCGCGGTGTAGAGCGTCGCGTCAAAATGCAGCGACAGGGCAGCGGATGACTGCGGCTGGTACTGCAACAGCAACGCGCAGCCGGCGCTGATACTGTCAGCCAGGTCGATCTGCCAACCGGCATCGTGCAAGGCACTGTGCGGTGCCACGGCGAGTTCGCGGAAGCCCACCCCCGACAGTGGCGGCACGTTGCCCAGATGGCTCGGGTAGCTGTCCCGCGCATCGCCGAGCAGGCCGACGCGCTCGGTCAATTGCTGGCATAACGCGGCGAACGACAGTTCGGGCGCGGTGTCGAGGGTCAGCGGCAGGGGTTCGGAAAACAGGCCGAGGGCGTCCCCCAGCACTTCCGGGCGCGCCTGATTTTCGTAGGCCAGCGTCAGGTGTTCGGCTTCGCTGTAGCGTTGCCACAGCGTGACCCAGGCGCCGAGCACGAGCGTGCCGGTGCTGACGCCGAGACGGGTCGCCACCTCATTGAGGCGTTGCCGGGTGGTGTCGTCCAGCGCCAGTTGCACCTGGCCCGGTTCCAATGGCCCGGACGGCGTCGAGCGCTGCCACGGCAACGGCACGTCGGCCACAACTGCGTCGAGTTGTTCATTCCAGAACTGCCGGCTGTGTATGTCGTCCGCCGACTCCTGGCGCCAGGCGGCGTAGTCGGCGTATTGCAATGGCGGGTCCTGCGGCGCCGCTTGCAGGTAGCCCAGCGCCCATTCTTCAGCAAGATAATTCAGGCTGGTGCTGTCCAGGTGCAGCGCCGGCAGCTGCAGCGTCGCAGCCCGGCCATCGGCATCGAGCTGCAGCGCGATGGCCAACGCCTGCCAATCATCGGCCGAATCATCGATCACCTGCATCGGCAACGACAGCCCCGGCAGTTGCTGGTAGCGAGTGCGCAGAATCTCGTGGCGTTGCACCAATTCGCGCAAACTGCTGCCCAACCGGGCACCGTCCAGCGGTTGCTCGCTGCGAATCCGCAGGGTGGCCCGTTGCGCCGTGGCGGCCAGTCGGGTTTGTTGCAAGCGCCAGAGGTGTGCCTGCTGGGGTGACAGTTCGAATCCTTCGAACGGGGTGTCTTCGTGAGTCTGAGTCATGCTGAGACCTGTACAAAAAAGTGGGACGTGAGGGTCGCGGGATCGAAAGCCATCATTGTTCGGCCTCCTTCACGACACTGCGGCGACGGGCCTGGCCCAGGGTGCTTTGGCGGGCACTGCCGGCCTCGCGCAATGCTGCCTGGGCCTGGTCGCGGCGGGCCTGTTGCAGTTGATTGAGCGGCTCCAGCAATTGCGCGACGTTGAGATCGGCGTTCTGCGCCAGTTGTTCGAGCAGGCGCACGAACAGGCTGTCGAGCAGTTCGATGCAGGCAGCGGCATAACGGCTGGTGTCGTAGTCGTAGACCACCAGCAGTCCATCACCGTCATCCACCACGTTGATCAGCAGGTCGACATCCGCGGCTTGCGGCGCCAGTTCGCGTTCGCTGATCGCCAGCCCCGGCAGCAGCAAGTCTTGCTGGCGGGTGTTCTGCACCACCAGTTTGACCTGGAAGAACGGCGTGTAGCGGGCGTCCCGCTGCGGCAGCAGGTCGGCCACCAGGGCATCGAACGGCAAGTCCTGGTGGGCGAAGGCGTCCAGCGCCACGCGTCGTGCATCGCCAAGCAATTCATTGAAGGACTGCTCCGGCGTCACGCGGCAACGCAACACCAACTGGTTGACGAAGAAGCCGACCATGTCTTCGGTCTGTTGATGATGACGGTTGGCGATGTCGGTGCCGACCAACAAGTCCTCGCGACCGGTCTGTTGATGCAGCAGCACGTTCAGCGCGCTATGCAGCACCATGAACGGCGACGCCTCGCGGGCCGTGGCCAGTTGGGTGATGGCCTGTGCCAGCGATGGCGACAGACGACGGCGATGACGGGCACAACCGTGACCCTGTGCCTGGGTCTGGGCACCCGGCAGCAACAACGGCGCAGGACTGGCCTGCAACTGCTGGCGCCAGTAACCCAATTGTTGTTGCCAGACCGGACCGGGCAGGTGCGTGCGTTGCCAAACGGCGAAGTCGGCGTATTGCAGGGCAGGCACCTCGATGCCGGCAGCCCCGGTGCCGAATGCCGCGTAGTCGGTGGCCAGTTGCTCCACCAGTTGCGCGATAGACCAGGCATCCACGGCAATGTGGTGCAGGGCGATGGCCAGCACATGGGTTTGCCCGTCCAGTTGCAGAAGGCGTGCACGAATCAACGGCGCCCGGGTCAGGTCGAACGGCTGGCCGAAGACCTCGGCCAATTGCGCCTCGATGGCCGGTTCCTGTTCCGACACCTGCCGCAGATCGCAGACCGGCAAGGCAAACGCCTGCGCCGCTTCGATGCGCTGCCAGGGTTCGCCGTGATCGCTGTGCACGGTACTGCGCAGTACTTCATGACGCGCGACCAGTTGCTCGAACGCCAGGCGCAGGGCTTCGACATTCAACGCGCCGGTCAAGGTCAGGGCGAACGGGATGTTGAATCCGCTGGAGCCGGGATTCAGCTGTTCAAGGAACCACAGCCGTTGTTGAGCAAACGACAACGGCAGCGGTTGCGAACGCGAAGCCTGGGTGATCGCCGGAAGGGCGACAGGTGCCGCTTGCAGGCGTGCGTTGTCGATGGCACGGGCGAGGTTTGCCAGCACCGGGTGATCGAACACCGCACGCAGCGGCAGGTCCACCGCGAGCTGGCTGCGAATCCGCGAGACCACCAGCGTGGCCAGCAGCGAGTGTCCGCCGAGGGCGAAGAAATTGTCGTCGGCGCCGATAGACGTCACGTTCAGTATCTGTGTCCAGATCGTCCCCAGTTGCTGTTCGGTTTCACGGCTCAGCGGCCGTTGCACGTTCAGCTCTTGGTGGTCCAGGGGGCGGGCAGTCAACAGCTTGCGGTCGACCTTGCCATTGGCGTTCTGCGGCAAGGCCTCCAGCGGTTGCCAATGAGCGGGCACCATGTACGACGGCAGGCGTTGGCCCAGCCAGTCGCGCAGCACCGCCACCGGGGTGTCGTCACCGACCCAATAAGCGACCAGTTGCAGCTCGCCACGCTGATCGGCGTTGACGATGACGGCCACTGCTTGCACGGCCGGATGACGACCGAGGTGATCTTCGATTTCGCCCAGTTCGATACGGTGACCGCGGATTTTCACCTGCTGATCGCGACGCCCGAGGAACTCGAGCACCCCGTCCGCACGCCAGCGTCCCAGGTCGCCGGTGCGGTAGAAGCGGGCACCGGGCGCGAATGGGTGCGCGACAAAAGCCGCCCGGGTTTTTTCCGGGTCGTTGAGGTAGCCGCGCCCGACGCCGATACCGCCGACGCAGATTTCCCCCGGAACGCCTACCGGCACCGGACGCAGTGCCGCGTCCACCAGGTACAGGTGGTTGTTGGCGGTCGGCCGGCCAATCGGCATGGCGTTACCTGCTTCGCTCGGGACCTCGGTCAGCGGGTGGAAGGCCACGTCGTCCGAGCATTCCGCCGGGCCGTAGGCATTCATCAGCGGCACGTGGGCAAAGCGGCTCAGCCACGCCTGGGCCAGGGCCGGCGGCAGGGCTTCACCGGTCGGCAGCAACCAGCGCAGGGCCGCCAGCTGTGTATCGGCAGCGGCCAGGTCGAGCAGGGCGCGGATCATCGTCGGCACCGCTTCGAGCACCGACAGTTGTTGCGCTTCCAACGCCTGCAACAGGCGCTCGGGATCATGAGCAATCACGTCCGGCAGGATGTGCACCGTGGCACCGAGGATCGGCGCGGCGAGGAATTGCCAGACTGAAATGTCGAACGCCGGGGAGGCGGTCTGGGCAATCCGGTCCGCGCCGGACAGGCCCAGGGTCGGCACCTTGCCGAAGATGTTGTTGAGCATGCCCCGTTGCTCGACCATCGCGCCTTTCGGTGTGCCGGTGGAGCCCGAGGTGAAGATCACGTAGGCCAGGTCATCGGGGCTGCCCGCGATGTTCAATGGCGTTGCGTCACCCGCCAGCCACAGGCTTTCGGTGCGCAGGCGCAGCGGTTTGGCGGTGCTGGCGGCCAGCGCCGGATTGATGACCGGGTCGGCACTGGCGCTGGTCATGAGGATCTGCGCGCCGGACAGTTCGAGAATCTCGCCCAGCCGCTGTGGTGGATGTTTGATATCCAGCGGCAGGTAGGCCGCGCCGGCCTTGAGCACGGCGATCATCATGCTCAGCAACGGCAGGCCACGCTCGCCGGCCAGGGCCACAAGGCTGTCGCGACCGGCACTGGTCTCGACCAGCGCACGGGCCAGGCGGTTGGAGCGCTGGTCCAGTTCGGCATAGGTCAGGCTGTCGGCGCCACACACGGCAGCGATGCGCTGCGGATGCGCCGCCACTTGCCCGGCGAACAGTTGCGCATAGGTCTGGTCCAGCGGGAAGTCCAGTTCGCTGCGGTTCCAGTCCACCAGCAGGGTCTGGCGTTCCTCTGGCGTCAGCAACGACAGCGAGGCCAGCGGTGCTTGCGGCTGGGCGACCATTTGCGTGAGCAACTGCCGCAGGTGGCCGAGCATGCGCTGCACGGTGTCGGTGTCGAAACGCGCGGCGTCGTAGGTCAGGCGAATGCCCAGGCGATCACCGGGGTACAGCACCACGGTCATCGGGTAGTTGGTGTGCACGCGGTCTTCGTAGATATCGACGTTGAAGTCCACCTGACGGTCCGACAGGCCGGCATCGAACGGCGCGTTTTCAAACACCACCAGGCTGTCGAACAGCGAACGGCCGTGCTCGACTTCGCTCCAGCGCTGGATGTCCACCAGCGGCGCATGTTCGTAGGCGCGCAGCTCGAAGTTGTGGGCGAACAGCGCTTGCAGCCACGGCACCACGGCTTGCGCATCATCGACCTTGACCCGCAACGGCAGGCTATTGATAAACAGGCCGACGATGTCTTCCACGCCCGGCAACTCGGTCGGGCGCCCGGATACCGTGACTCCGAACAGCACGTCGTCGCTGCCGCTGTAGCGAGACAGCAGCAAGGCCCAGGCGCCCTGAATCCAGGTGTTGGGCGTGAGTTGGTGCTGTTGGCACAGCGCGGTCAGGGCGCGGGTATCGGCAATCGACAGGGTGACGTCGAGGTTGGCCACGGCTTCGACTGCTTGCTCGGCCAGTGCCGGGCGATCCACCACCAATGGCGTCGGTGCGCTGAAACCGGCCAGTTCGCGGGTCCAGAATTGCTCGGTGACGCGGCTGTCCTGGCATTGCAGCCAGTGGATGTAGTTGCTGAACGACGGCAGCAACGGACGCGCTGCCGGTTGGCCCAGGACTCGCGCCTGATAGTGGGCGAACAGGTCGGCCATCAACAGGCCGAAGCACCAGGCGTCGGTGAGGATGTGATGGAAGCTGCGCACGATCAGGAATTCCTGATCGGCGACCTGGAACACCCGCAGGAAGGTCAGCGGCGGGCGGCGCATGTCGAAGCCCTGCCGGCATTCGGCGTCGAGCACCGCATTCATTTGCCGTTGGCGACTCGCTTCGTCGAGCCCACGCCAGTCGTACCAGGCGAAGGCCGGGTCGGTGTCGCGGTAGACGCATTGCAGCGCCGCCTTGCCGTCCTGCCACCAGAAACCGGTGCGCAACATCGGGTGCCGGGCCAGTTGTTGCGCCCAGGCGTATTCGATGGCACTGCGGTCCAGCTCGCCGTCCCAGCGATAGCGTTGCTGCATCAAGTAGATGCCGCTGTTGGGGCGCAACAGGGTGTGCAACAGCATGCCTTCCTGCATCGGCGACAGGGGCAGCAGGTCGTCGATACCGGCCCAGTCGAAATTCGCACCCAGGACGGACAGGTCATGCCCGGCAGCACGGCACAGCGGGAACGCATGGGCACCGGGGCTGGCCTGTTCGGCGGCTTCGGCCAGTTGGTTCAGACGCTGTTCCAGCGCCTCGGCCCAATGTTTGGCGCCCGGGCCACGGCAATCGATGTGCAATTGGCCCTGTTGCAGGCTGACGGACAGGGTCAGGCCGCTGGCATCGACAGGGGCGCTGGCGGCGATAACCTCGCCCAGCGGTCCTTCATGGGTTTGCCATTCGCCGGCCATGACGATATGGACCGCCGGTTGCGGCAGGCTCAGCAGCGGTTCGCGCAGGTAGTCGTTGTCGGCCAGGTAACGCAGTACGCCGTAATCATCACCGGCGTTTGGCGCGGCGGCCAGTTGCGCGTCGATCTGTGCGAGCGATTGGGCAGCGTTGGCGGCCGGTGCGACGCTCAGGCGCAACGGAACCGGGTGGCTGAGGGCGCCGATTACAGTGGCCGGGTCGAAGTCGGTGCGGCTCAGAGGGCTGTCGAGTGACAGGCGCGCACGCTCGCAACGACCGCGATCCAGGGTCAGCCAGACGTCTTGAACGGCGCCGTGTTCCGCCAGTTCCACCGCGATGGCGGTGGCCACCAGCGACGACCACGGGGCATGGCTGCGGCGTTGCAGCAGGTTCAGTCGAGCGTTGAGCGAGCCGGCAATCCGCACACGACTTGCCGAGACCGGGGCATCCATTTGCGGGGCCGGCGAGAGGCTTTCACCGGCGTACTGCAACCAGTATTCCCAGGCCGATTCCAGGCCGTCTTCATCGCCGGCACGGGCGTTTTGATGCTCGGCCCATTCATCCAGGTGGCCGCCATGATGGGGCAGCTCGATTGCACGGTCGTACTGCGCTTGCGCCACGGCCAGCGCCAGGTCGGTCATCAGCAATGCCCACGAAGCAGCATCCAGGCGCAGGGCATGGGTGACCAGCAACACGGTATCGCCCTGTTCCGACAGGCAGGCGTGCCAGCCTTCGCCGGCGGCGTGATCCAGCGCGGCCAGGGTGGATTCGGCCAGCTCCGTCAGTGCCTTCGCATTGTCGAGGTCCAGCGGTCGACGGCTGGCAGTGACGGGTTTCGGCGTGGTTGGCAGCGTTTGCTTCCAGGTGCCGTCGGCCTGCTCGGCCAAACCGAGTTGCAGCGCCCGATGTTGCTTCTGCAAGGCCAGCACCGCACGGTTCAACACCTCAACGCTGATCGGCGAATGCAGTGCCACGCAGCGCCAGTCAGCCGCCAGCGGTCCGGCTTCGAGGCGGGCATGCTGGCCCGCCGTCAGCGGCACATGGCGTGCAACCGCGGCGGTGTCGCGGCTGTAGTTCGCGCTCTGGCTGAGCACCGCCGAGATGTCGGCGATGGTACGGTTTTCGAACAACTGCTTGGGCGTCAGCTTCATGCCGCGCTGGTGGGCACGGGCGATGATTTGCAGGTTGAGAATCGAATCGCCACCGAGGGCGAAGAAGTTGTCGTGAATGCCCACGCGCTCCACTTGCAGCACGTCCTGCCAGATCTCGGCAAAGGCGATTTCCACCGCATCACGCGGCGCCACGTAACTGTCCTGGCTGACCGGGGCGTCGGGCAGCGGCAGGCGGGCGATGTCCGGTTTGCCGTTGGCATTGAGCGGGATCGCGTCCAGCGCGATGAAATCCGCCGGCACCATGTAGTCCGGTACGCGCAGTGCCAGGTCGGAGCGCAGCTTATCGGTCGAAAGAGAGGTGCTGGCCACCAGCCAGGCGATCAGCCGTGGCGTTTCGTTGGCCGGTTGCACCACGCGCACCAGCACCTGCTCGATGTTGCTCGACAGGCGTTTGATCTGGGCTTCCACTTCGCCCAGTTCGATGCGGTAACCGCGCAGTTTGATCTGGTTGTCGACGCGCCCGAGGAACGCCAGTTCGCCGGATTCCAGCCAGCGCACACGGTCGCCGGTGCGGTAGGCGCGGGGCAGGTCGGCGATGGCGGCGAAACGGGCGGCGGTTTGTGCGAGATCGCCCAGGTAGTCGATGGCCAGGCCTTCACCGCCGACCCACAGTTCGCCCGGCACACCGACCGGCAAGGTTTGACCCTGGCTGTCGAGCACCCGCAACTGGCGGTTCGGTTGTGGATGGCCCAGGGGCTGGACGCCGGCCAGTGGCTGATCGATGCGCGACAAGCAGATGCCTACGGCGCTTTCGGTCGGGCCGTAGTGGTTGTAAACCGAGAGGTGGGGGCGTAGCGAGCGGACAGTGTCCAGCAAACTGCCTTGCAGCGCCTCGCCGCCGAGCAGCAGGGCACGACGTGGCAGCAGATTGGCGTCTGGATGGGCCGCCAGCAGCCCATGCAGGTGGTTGGGTGTGAGCTTGACCAGATCTGGGGTGAATTCGCTGAACAGCTGCGCCAAAGCGTTCGGGTCAGCACGGGTGTCGTCATCCACCAGCAGCAGGCTGCCACCGCTGACCAGCGCGCCGAACAACTGGGTGTAACCCAGGTCGGCGGCCAGGGTCGAAAGCAGCGCATGGCGCCACGGTTGTTGCGCCTCGGCACAACCCAGTTCGGCCAGAATGCCGCTGACATAGGCGACGATGGCGCGGTGGGACAGGCGCACGCCTTTTGGCGTGCCGGTGGAGCCGGAGGTGTAGATCACGTAGGCGCAGGCCTGTTGATCCACCGCCGGCAGATCGATGCCGGTGGCACGGGCTGAAGCGTCGACCACTTGCGCAGAGGCGGTGTCGAAGCTCGGCGCGCCGATGATGAAATCCACGTCGGCACTGGCCATCAGCGCACCCAGGCGCGAGGCCGGCTGGCCCAGGTCCAGCGGCAGGAAGCAGCCGCCGGCCTGCATCACCGCGAGCAGCGCCACCACGGCGTCGTTGCTCCGGGGCAAGGCCAGGGCCACGCGATCACCAGGTTGCAGGCCGCGCTGGACCAGCGCGCCGGCCAGTTCGCTGGAGGCTTCCAGCAGTTCGCCGTAGCTCAGCGCCGCGTTGGTGTCGCGCACGGCTTCACGCTCGGGATGGCGGCGAGCCTGGACGGCGATCAGTTCGTGCAGCGGGGCAGTCGGCAGCTCAAGGGCTGCACCGTTGCCCCAGGTGCGGGTCAGGCTCAATTCCTGCGCCGGGCACAGCGTGACTTCAGCCAATGGCCGGGCCGCATCGCGACTGATTTCGTCGAGCAGCGCGACCAGTTGCTGCAACAGGCGCGCGCCAGCGGCATCGGACAGGCGTTTGCGCTGATGCACCAGATGCAGTTGCAGGCCGTCGCCTTCCATCGAGGCGATCAACGACATCGGGTAGTTGTTGCGCCCGCCGGTGTGGCGTAGCGGCGCGGCGTGCTGGGCATCCGGCAGGCCGAACAGGTTGTCGTCGATCTGGTCCAGCTCAGTCGGGAACGGGAAGTTTTCAAAGACCATGATCGCTTCGAACAACTCGCCGCCGGGCGGCAACGCCGTCAGTGCGCGCAAGCTCGCCAACGGCGTATGTTCATGCTCGCGCATCTCGGCGTTCCAGTCCTGGATGCCCGCCAGCCATTGGCCCACGGTCGGCGTATCGTCCCAGCGCACACGCAGCGGCAAGGTGTTGATGAACAGCCCGACCATGCGCTCGACGCCGCTCAAGCGCTGCGGGCGCCCGGCCACGGTGACGCCGATCAAGGCTTCGTCAGTGCCGTTATGGCGACCCAGCAAATAAGCGTAAGCCGCTTGCAGCAGGGTGTTGACGGTCAGGTTGTTGTCTCGGGCGAAGCCGCTCAGGCGCGCAGTGGTCGCGGCATCCAGCGTCCGCTGATGCTCGGTGCAGGGCAGGTGCGCTTCGACCGGGTCGGCCAGCAGGCCGCGCGGGTCGAGTTCGGGAACGCGAGTGGTGTGGGCGAAGTCCGCCAGGCGGCTGCGCCAGAACTCGTCTGCCGAAGGGCGTTCGCCGAGGTAGGCCACGTAGTCCTGGAACGGTCGCACGACCTCCACCAGCGGTTGTTGGCCACGACGTGCCGCGCGATACAGGTCGCGCCACTCCGCCAGCAGCGAGCCGACACTCCAGCCGTCGAGCAACAGGTGATGGTGCGTCCACAGCAGCGACCAGTGCGCTTGCCCGTTTTGATCCTCCAGGCGGGCCAGGGTCAGGCGCATCAACGGCGCGGCGCCCAGTTCGAATGCTTGCCCGTGATCCTCGGCCGCCAGTGCAGCCAGTCCTTGCGGATTGCCACGCAGATCGACTTCCCGCAACGGCAGATCGACTTCTTTAAGGATGACCTGATACGCGTCGTCCAGTTCCTCCCAGAGGAACGCCGTGCGCAACACCCCGTGGCGTTGGATCAGGGTCATCCAGGCCTGGCGGAAGGCGTCGATATCCAACTCACCGGCCAGGCCGATGTTCAACTGCTGGTAGTACACCCGCGACTCGGGGGCGTAGGCCTCGTGGTACAGCAGGCCTTTTTGCAGGGGCGTCAGCGAATAGATGTTTTCGATTTGGTCATGCATGGCAGCAGTGTTCAATCCAGAAATACGAAGGGGCACGTGCGCCGCGAACGGCACACTCCGAAGTCAGGTACAGGGCGATGACGGGGCTCACTTCTTCGGCCCCAGTCGCTTGAGCAGGGTGTCGAGGGTGGCCTGGTTCATGCCTTTGGCCAGCGGGAAGTCCGATGGCATCAGCGTTCCGGCCTGCGGGTCGAGGCAATGCTCGACCAGCGCTTGCAGGTGCTCCAGCAGGCGCGCCGGCAAGCGGCTGTCGGCAGTCGGGGTGACGCTGTGCCACTCGATGCGCAGCTCGCCGTCTTCCAGCCAGGCCACCACTTCACGGCCATGGCTGACCCGGTTGGCTTGGGCGGTTTCCGCCGGTGCCTTCAGGCTGCTGGCACGCAACCAACCTGCGGGTGCCTGTTCGTGCCCGAGGTAGTTGAACAGCACGTCACCACTGCTCGCCGGCAGCTCGCCCCGTTGACGCAGCAGCCCGTGACCGAGGCCCAGGCCTGGCACTGCGCGCAGGGCTTCCTTGGCATTGCGCACCCGGTCGCCGGGGGCACCGCTGGAATTCACGCGCAGCGGGTACAGGGTGGTGAACCAGCCGACGGTGCGGCTGACGTCCAGGCCTTCGAACGGCGCATCGCGGCCGTGGCGCTCCAGATCGACGACGATATCGGCACGGTCTTCGGCTTGCGCCAGGGTGGCGGCGAGGGCGGCGATCAACAGCTCTTCCGGTTGCGTGCGGTAGGCGGCGTGGGACTCGGTCAGCCATTGGTGGGTACGGGTGGTGTCCCAACGGACCGACAGGGTCTGGCGTTCGGCGACCGTGGCTACTGGCGCAACGTTGACCGAGGTCTGGGTGTTCCAGTAGCGCTGCTCGGCGCTGACCTTGGCGGCATGGGCGTGCAGGTGCTCGGCCCATTGACGGTAGGACGTGGTTTTCGCCGGCAGACGCGGGTTCTCGCCACGCTCCAGGTCTTGATACAACTGCTGGAAATCTTCCAGCAGCGGTGTCCAGGACACGGCATCGACGACCAGGTGATGGGCTACCAGATACAGGCGTTGTGGTTCACCTTCCAAAAGGGCTGCGGCGAACAGCGGGCCGTGTTGCAAGTCCAGGCTTTGCGCGACGAGTTGCAATTGCTCTGGGTGGTCGCAGCTCGTCAATCGTGCCGGTGCAACTGGCGCGATATGCGCCTGCCATTGGCCTTCAACTTCGTTGAAGCGCAGGCGCAAGGCGTCGTGGTGAGTCACCAGTCGATCCAGCGTCGCCTGCACCAGAGCCGGGTTCAGGCGACGCTCGCTGTCCGCCAGCACCGACTGGTTCCAGTACGCGGCCTGCGGTTGCTGTTGGTCGAAGAACCATTGATGCAACGGCATCAGCGGCATCGTGCCCGTTACTTCGCCTTGTTCGGCCAGCGTCAGCAACGGGTTGACCACCTGCGCCAGGGCTGCCGGGGTCGGCGAGCGGAACAGGTCCTTCGGGGTGAGCGAGTAACCCTGTTCCCGCAGGCGAGAAATCAGCTTCAGGCCGAGAATCGAATCGCCACCCAGCGCGAAGAAACTGTCTGAGGTGCCGACTTCGCGGCCACCGGTCAAGGCTTCACCGAGCAGTTCGCCGAACAGCTGGCAGAGCAGCGCTTCCAGTTCATTGCGCGGGGCGACGCGGTCTTCCTGCGTCTGCGGCAATGGCAGGGCCGCCAGGGCCTTGCGATCGATCTTGCCATTGGTGGTCAGGGGCAGGGCCGGTACTTCGACCCATACCGCCGGGATCATGTACGCCGGCAGCTCGGCGGTGAGCAGTGTGCCCAGCTCCGGTTGCGGCGCACTGGCGCTGTAGAACGCCACCAGCCGGTTGTCGATCACCAGGGTGCAGGCGCCGGTGATTGCCGGCTGATTGAGCAGGGCTGCATCGATTTCACCCAGTTCGATCCGCTGCCCGCGCAGTTTCACCTGATGGTCGAGACGACCGAGGTATTCGATGTTGCCATCGGCGAGGAAGCGGCAGCGGTCGCCGGTGCGGTACAGGCGATCACCGTCGATGAACGGGCTGGCGAGGAAACGTTCCTCGGTCAGGTCCGCCCGCTTGAGGTAACCGCGAGCGACACCGACGCCGCCGATGTACAACTCGCCGATGCTGCCGATCGGCAACGGCTGCATGGCCGCGTCGAGGATGTACAGGCGCAGGTTGGCGATCGGTTTGCCGATCGGCACGATCACATCGTCCACCGAGCAACGCCAGACCGAGACGTCGATGGCCGCTTCGGTCGGGCCGTACAGGTTGACCAGTGCCGCCGGGTGTTGAGTCATGAAGCGGCGCACCAGATCCGCCGGCAACGCTTCGCCGCTGGCGAACACCTGACGCAGGCTGTGGCACTGCGCAAGGCTCGGTTCTTCGACAAAGGCGCGCAGCATCGACGGCACGAAGTGCAGGGTGGTGACCTGTTCCTGTTGGATCAACTGGCTGAGATACGCCGGATCGCGATGGCCGTCCGGACGGGCGACCACCAGCGTGGCGCCAGTGATCAGCGGCCAGAAGAACTCCCACACTGACACGTCGAAGCTGTACGGCGTCTTCTGCAACACGCGGTCGTTCGGCCCAATCGGGAAGGCGTCCTGCATCCAGTGAATGCGGTTCATCAGGGCGCCGTGTTCGTTCATCACGCCTTTGGGTTGGCCGGTGGAACCGGAGGTGTAGAGCACGTAGGCCAGGTCATTCGGTTCAACGCTCAGCGGTTCAGCGGCGGGCGCCGGCGGCAGGGCGTCGAGGGTCCAGGCCTGATGTGCGGTATGGCGTCCGGCGGGTAGACGCGACAGCCACTGTGGCTGGGTCAGGGTGACCTGGGCATCGGCGTC
>NZ_WTFT01000058.1 GCF_009861505.1 Pseudomonas izuensis
GGGTTGGCCGGTGGAACCGAAGGTGTAGAGCACGTAGGCCAGGTCATTCGGTTCAACGCTCAGCGGTTCAGCGGCGGGCGCCGGCGGCAGGGCGTCGAGGGTCCAGGCCTGATGTGCGGTATGGCGTCCGGCGGGTAGACGCGACAGCCACTGTGGCTGGGTCAGGGTGACCTGGGCATCGGCGTCTTCAATGAGGAACGCCAGACGTGCTGAAGGCAGTTCCGGATCCAGCGGCAACCACGCCGCGCCGGCATGCACGATGCCGAGCAGGGCGACGACCATGTCCACGGAACGCTCCATGCACAGCGGCACGATGGACTCGCGGCCAATGCCGTTGGCGCGCAAGGCACGGGCGACCTGTTGTGCACGTTGATCCAGCTCGGCATAACTCAGGCGCTGGCCTTCGAATACCAGCGCCAGGGCGTTGGGGGTCAGGGCCGCTTGTTGGTTGAGCGCCGTGTGCAGGTTGGTCGAGCCGGAATAAAGGCGCTCGGTGGCGTTCCAGCGATCCAGTTGCGGCTGATCCTGCCGTTGCGGGAACAGCTCGACCAGCGGCCGCTGCGGTGCAGCCACCAGCGCGTCCAGCAAGGCACACCATTGTGTGCTCCAGCGCTGCATCGTCGGTTCGTCAAACAACGCCGCCTGATATTCGAGGGCGAGGGTCATGTCGCTGCCGTCGTCCTGGACTTCCCAGCTCTGTTCGAACTTGGCGTCGATCACCGGCAGCATCTGTTCTTCGATGTCCAGGTCCGACCACTGGCGGCTGTCCATGCGTCCGTGGTTGAGGGAGAACAGCACCTGAAACAGCGGCGTGCGGTTCAGGTCGCGGCGCTGGGCCACGGCACCGACCAATGTTGCGAAGGGCAGATCGGCGTGGGCCTGGGCCGCACGCAGATTGGCTTCAAGGCTAACGAGTAATTGCTCGGCGGGGGCTTGTTGATCGACGTCGCTGCGGATCACCAGCGTGTTCACCAGACAGGCCAGCAGCGCCTGGGTTTGCGGCTGGTCGCGCTGGTCGGCCGGGGTGCCAAGACGAATGTCGCGCTGGCCGCTGTAGCGGGCGAGCAAGGCACTCAGGGCCGTGGCCAATATCACGTAGGACGTGGTGCCGCGTTGGCGGGCGAACTGGCGGATGGCTTCGGCACGCTGGGTGCCGAGGCTGACGGTCAGTTGCCCGGCTCGACGGTCCGCTTCGGCGCCACGAGGGTGGTCCAGCGGCAGGTCGAGCTGGTAGTCGTCCTGGCCCAGATGGTTTTTCCAGTAGCCGAGGCTGTCGTTGCGTCGCGCTTGAGTGTCCGGGTGCTGTTGCCACAGGGCGAAATCGACATAGTCGATGTCCAGCGCGGTCCAGCCGGGCGCTTGCCCGTTCAGGGCGGCGGTGTAGGCATGGGCCAGTTCGTCGATCAACAACTGCATGGCCCAGCCGTCGGTAGCGCTATGGTGCAGGCACACCAGCAAGCGGCTTTCGTCGCTGTCCCGGCGTTGCAGCAGATGTGCACGCCACGGTGCGGCGCCAGCCAGATCGAAAGGCGCCATCAAGGCGTTTTCGGCATCAGAGCAGGCCGAGATCCAGTCCTGTTGGGTGACTGAAGTCAGCGCCAGCGCCGGGCCCTGATCGTCGATCAGTAGCTGCGGTTCGCCGTTGAGTTCAACAATGCGGCTGCGCAGCACCAGGTGGCGCTCGCTGACTTGCTCGAACGCCTCACGCAAGGCTTGAACCTGAATCTCGCCACGCAAGGTCAGGGCAAACGGCATGTGATATTCGCGGGAATCCGGCACCAGACGGCTGAGCATCCAGAACCGCCGCTGTGCCAGACCCAGCGGTAACTGTGCCGGGCGCGGTTGTGCCGTGATCAGTTCGCCGGGTGTCGAGGCAAGCAGATGGTCGGCCAGGGCCGCCACCGTTGGCTGGGCAAATACCAGCGCCAGCGGCAGCGTCGCACCGAGGCGTTCACGGACGCGGGCGACCAGACGGGTAGCCAACAAGGAGTGACCGCCCAGCTGGAAGAAGTGATCCTCGATGCCCACCGACGGGCATTCCAGCAGTTCGCTGAACAGCTCGCAGAGCACGGTTTCAGTGGCGTTGCGCGGCGCCGTGTACGGTTGGTCACGGTTGATTTGCGGCAGTGCCGTGGCGGCCAGCGCCTTGCGGTCGAGCTTGCCGTTGCTGTTGAGCGGCAGGCTGTCCAGTTGTACCAGCAGGCTTGGGACCATGTGCGACGGCAGGTTGTCAGCCAATGCTTTTTGCAGCACGACTTGATCCGCCTCACCACACCAGAAACTCACCAGACGCTGATCCAGCAACAGCGTGGCGGCATCGCGCACGCCTGTCTGTGCCAGCAATTCGGCGTCGATTTCCCCGAGTTCGATCCGCTGCCCGCGCAGCTTCACCTGATGGTCGAGACGGCCGAGGTATTCGATATTGCCGTCGGCGAGGAAGCGGCAACGGTCGCCGGTGCGGTACAGGCGATCACCGTCGATGAACGGGCTGGCGAGGAAACGTTCCTCGGTCAGGTCCGCCTGTTTCAAGTAGCCGCGAGCGACGCCGACGCCACCGATGTACAGCTCGCCGATGCTGCCGATCGGCAGTGGCTGCATCGCTGCGTCGAGGATGTACAGTCGCAGGTTGGCGATCGGTTGGCCGATCGGCACGATCAGGTCGTCCACCGAGCAGCGCCAGACCGAGACGTCAATCGCCGCTTCGGTCGGGCCGTACAGGTTGACCAGCGTCGCCGGGTGTTGGCCCATGAAGCGCCGTACCAGATCCGCCGGCAGCGCCTCGCCGCTGGCGAACACCTGACGCAGGCTGTGGCAGTCGGCCAGCGTCGGTTCCTCGACAAAGGCACGCAGCATCGACGGCACGAAATGCAGGGTGGTGACCTGTTCCTGGCGGATCAACTGGCTCAGATAGGCCGGGTCGCGATGGCCGTCCGGACGGGCGACCACCAGCGTGGCGCCGGTGATCAGCGGCCAGAAGAACTCCCACACCGACACGTCGAAGCTGTACGGCGTCTTCTGCAACACGCGGTCGTTCGGCCCGATCGGGAAGGCGTCCTGCATCCAGTGAATGCGGTTCATCAGGGCGCCGTGTTCGTTCATCACGCCCTTGGGTTGGCCGGTGGAGCCGGAGGTATAGAGCACGTAGGCCAGGTCATTCGGTTCAACGCTCAGCGGTTCAGCGGCGGGCGCCGGTGGCAGGGTGTCGAGGGTCCAGGCCTGATGTGCGGTATGGCGTCCGGCGGGTAGACGCGACAGCCACTGTGGCTGGGTCAGGGTGACCTGGGCATCGGCGTCCTCGATCAGGAACGCCAGGCGCGCCGCCGGCAATTCCGGGTCCAGCGGCAACCACGCCGCGCCGGCATGCACGATGCCGAGCAGGGCGACGACCATGTCCACGGAACGCTCCATGCACACCGGGACGATGGACTCGCGGCCAATGCCGGCCGCGCGCAGGGCGTGGGCGACTTTTTGTGCACGTTGATCCAGCTCGGCATAACTCAGGCGCTGGCCTTCGAACACCAGCGCCGGGGCGTTGGGGGTCAGGGCCGCTTGCTGGTTGAGCGCCGTGTGCAGGTTGCTTGGGCCAGCGTAGTGGCGTTCGGTGGCGTTCCACTGGATCAGTTGCTGCTTGCGCTCGGATTCAGCCAACGGCGACCACTCGGCGAGACGGGTCTGCGGCGCATCGAGCATGGTTTCCAGCAGTGCTTGCCATTGCGCCAGCCAACGCTTGATGGTGGTTTCGCTGAACAGCGCGGCGCGGTATTCCAGCAACACCGACAGCACCTCGCCATCGTGTACTTCCCAGTTCAGGTCGTACTTGGTGGATTGCGCCGTCACCGCCCGTTCACGCACCTGCAATTGCGGCCACTGGCTGGGCGAAGCGTCGGCGTTCTGCATTACGAACAGCACCTGGAACAGCGGCGTCTGGCCGAGGCTGCGCGCCGGGTTCAGGGTTTCGACCACCTGATCGAACGGCACATCCTGATGTTGTTGTGCGTCGAGCACGCGGTTGCGCACCTGGCTCAGCAGGCCTTCGAAATCCAGCGCCGGATCGAGGTCGGCGCGCATCACCACGGTGTTGACGAAGCAACCGATCAGCGGCTGCAACTCGGCCAGCGGGCGCTGGGCGACCGGGCTGCCGAAACGTACATCGCGTTGGTTGGCATAACGCCCCAGCAGCAATTGCGCGGCGCTGAGCATCAGCATGTACAGGGTGGCGCCGCGTTGCTGGGCGAACTGACGCAAGCGTCCCGCCAGTTCCGCTGGCAGTTGCAATTGCACCGCACCGGCGGCCGGGTGGAGCTGGTTCGGACGACCCTGTTCGGTCGGCAGGTCCAGCAGGTAGTCGCCGTCTTCCAGTTGCGTGCGCCAGTAGTCGAGCTGATCGCGGAACAGCGCTTGTTGCTCTGGCTGACGCTGCCAGAGTGCGTAATCCGGGTATTGCAGGGCCAGGTTCGGCAGCTCGGCAACGTCGCCCTGACAATGGGCGGTATAGAAACGCGCCAGTTCATCCAGCAGGTTCTGGCTGGACGCGTCATCGGTGGCGCAGTGGTGCACGTTCAGCAGAAACAGCGCCTGGCCGTGGCCGCTGCGTTGAATCAGCGTGGCGCGAATCGGCAGCTGAGTCGCGAAGTCGAAACGGTACCCGGTTTCGGAGTGGGTCGCCTCAGCGCCCAATTGTTCCCAGGCCTCGGCACTGTTCGCGTGCAGTGTTGCCACGCGCAGCGGGATGAGGGCCTGGGGTTCGATGGCCAGCGCCAGTTCGCCGTCGGCTTCACGCACTATGCGACTGCGCAGGATTTCATGCCGCGCGACCACCGCATTCAGCGCCGACTGCAAGGCCGACACGTTCAGCTCACCGTCGAACTGCACGGCGCTGACCACGTTGTATTCGCCACCGCCGGCGCTCAGTTGTTCGAGGAACCACAGGCGTTGCTGTTCGAAAGACAACGGCAGGCGCGCAGGACGTCGCGCTGTTGTCCAGGTCGCGGCAGGCGCTTGCAGTGGCTCGCCGAGCAGCGCGGCGAGCGCTTCGAGCGTTGGGTGTTCGAACACTGCACGCAGCGCCGGAACCGTCGCGAACTGTTGACGCAGACGGGCAAACAGCTGCGCCGCCAGCAGCGAGTGACCACCCATATAGAAGAAGTGACTGTCGCGACCGACCTGCGTCAGCGGAACGTTGAGCAGTTCGGACCACAGTGCTGCCAGTTGCTGTTCGGCCAAAGTGCGCGGCGGATCCTGCGCGTCCGGCTCGGCTTGAATGTCCGGCGCCGGCAGGGCTTTGCGGTTGAGCTTGCCGTTATCGGTCAGCGGCAACTCATCGAGCACGACGAAGGCCGAAGGCACCATGTAGTCCGGCAGGGCGGCGCCGATGGTTTTGCGCCACGCGTTGACATCGGCCTGGCCGTCGCAGGTGACGTAAGCCACCAGGCGCTTGTCGCCGGGTACGTCCTCACGGGCCAGTACCACGGACTGACGCACGCCCGACTGGGCGCCGATCAAGGCTTCGATTTCCCCCAGTTCCACGCGGAAACCACGGATTTTCACCTGATGGTCCATGCGTCCCAGGTATTCGAGCTGGCCATCGGGCAGCCAGCGCACCAGGTCGCCGGACTTGTACATCCGCGCACCGGACAGCGGCGAGAACGGGTCCTCGATGAACACCTTCGCGGTCTGTTCGGCACGATTCAGGTAACCCAGGGTCACGCCCGCGCCGCCGATGTGCAGCTCGCCCGGAACGCCGACAGGCATGGGGTTCAGCCACGCGTCGAGCACATAAGTGCGCACGTTGGCGATGGGCCGGCCGATGATTGGGCGGGCCGGGAAGTCATCCACCGCGCAGCCGGTGGCGTCCACGGTGCACTCGGTCGGGCCGTAGGTGTTGAAGAAGCGGCTGCCGGCAATCGACGGCAGGCGCTGCCAGAGTTGCGCGTCCACCGCATCGCCACCGAACAGCACGAAGCGTGGCAGGTAGACCTCGCCACGGCGCACGCCGTCGCTTTCGAGCAAGGCCTTGAGCTGCGCCGGGGTGCATTCGAAGGCGTCCAGGCGGGTGTCGCTGAAAAATTGCGCCAGGGCTTCGGGGTCGTAGCGCACGTCTTCCGGGGTCAGGTACAGGCTGTGGCCGTCGAGCAGCAGGATCAGCTCGGCCACCGAACTGTCGAAGGCGAACGAGTAGTTGAAACTGGTACGCATCGGCTGGTTGGTATAACGACGGTACAGGCCATGGATACGCGCCCACGCCAGGTTGACCACCGAGCCGTTGGTGACCAGGGTGCCCTTGGGCTTACCGGTCGAGCCGGAGGTGTACATGATGTAGGCCAGGTCGTCGGGTCCGGCGAGTGGCGCGAGGTTGTTGTCCGGCTGATCGGCGAACAGCGCCGCGTCGGTGTCCAGGCGCAGGCGCGGCAAATCGCTGCCAAGCTGTTCCAGCAGGCCCTGTTGGCCAAGGAACAGCGCCGGTTGTGCGTCTTCGAGCATGTAGGCCAGGCGATCCACCGGGTAGGTCGGATCGAGCGGCACATAGGCGCCACCGGACTTGAGAATCCCCAGCAGGCCGACCAGCAGCTCCAGCGAGCGCTCGACGCACAAGGCCACCGGACGATTGGCCACCACCCCGCGACCGCGCAGGTAATGGGCGACCTGGTTGGCCCGGCGATTGAGTTCACCGTAGCTCAGGCTTTGGCCTTCGAAGCACAGGGCATCGCGGTCCGGGGTGCGCTCGGCCTGCTGTTCGAACAATTGGGCGAAGGTCAGGTGCTGTGGCACCTCCATGTCGGTGCGGTTCCACTCGACCACGATGCGTTGCCATTCCGCGTCCATCAGCAGCGGCAGGGCGGCCACCGGGCGCTGCGGCTCGGCGAGCATTTGTTCGAGCAGGTGTTCAAGGCGGGCGAGGGTTTGCCGCGCGCTGTCGGCGACAAACAGGTCCAGGGCGAACATCAGTTCCAGCTGGATCGGCGCATTGGCCGGGCACAGCACGTGCAGGTCCAGATCGCACTCGGATTGCTTGAGCGGCGTGTCGAGGGCTTCGAAATCCAGGCCCGGGAAGCGCAACCGCGATTCCATGGCCAGTTGCTGGGCGACCATCACTTGATACAGCGGCGCATGGCTGAGGCTGCGCGGCAGTTGCAGGCTGTCCACCAGTTGCTCGAACGGCAGGTCCTGATGTTGCAGGCCTTCGCGCAGACGCATGGCGACCTGGCCGACCAACGCGGTGAAGTCCGCCTGCGCTTCGAAGTCGGCACGGATGGCGAGGTTGTTCAACAAAATGCCGAGCAAACCTTCGGTGCCCGGTTGCTCACGGTGGGTAACCGGAGTGCCGATGAGTACCGTGGCGTCGCCGCTCAAGCGGTGCATGAGCACGGCGAAACCGGCGAACAATACGGTGAAGGGCGTGGTGCCGACGCGGCTGGCGAAGGCTTGCACCCGGGCGCTGAGATCGGCGCTGAGTTCGCGCTGCACAATGCCGGCGCGGTAGGTTTGCACCGATGGCCGTGGCAGATCGGTCGGCAAGGCCAGCAACGGGCTGCCTTCGCTGCTGCTGCGGTCCAGTGTTCTGGTCCAGTAGTCGAGCTGGCGCTTGAGTTCCGCGCCTTGCAGATGCTCACGTTGCCACAGGGCGAAGTCGGCGTATTGCACCGGCAACGCCGGCAATTGGGCTGGCGAGCCGTTGCAGCGAGCTTCATACCCAAGAGCCAGTTCGCGCAGGGCAATGGTCGCCGACCAGGCGTCCGACACCAGGTGATGCAGGGCGATGCCCAGCACGTGTTCCCCCGGTGCCAGGCGCAGCAGGCGCGCACGCAGCAACGGCGGGTGGGTCAGGTCGAAGGGTTGCTCGAAGGTGTCCTGCAGGGCGTTGAACTGCGCGCCTTCGCGGGCGGTGGCGGCGAGGCCGGACAGGTCGTCGAACGGCAATTCGATGTTCAGGGCATCACTGATGTGCTGGCAGGGTACACCGTCGGTGCTGCGGATACCGGTGCGCAGGATTTCATGGCGCACCAGCAGGTCGTTAAGACTGGTGTGCAGGGCTTCGACGTTCAGCTCACCTTTCAAGTGCAGGGCGAACGGAATGTTGAACAGCGTGGTGCCCGGCGTCAGTTGCTCGATGAACCACAGGCGCTGTTGCGAGAACGACAGCGGCAGCAGTGCCGGCCGTGGCAAGGCTTTTGGGCCTTGGTTCGCAGCGGATTGCGGCGCGGCGGCGTCGGCCTGGCGCGCGGCGATCGCCAGCGCCAGCAACGCCACCGTCGGTTGTTCGAACAGCACCCGCAACGGCAGGTCGAGTTTGAAATGTGCCCGCAGCCGCGCCACGATTTGCGTGGCCAGCAGCGAGTGACCGCCGAGGGTGAAGAAGTTGTCTTCGACGCTGACATTGTCGCGGCCCAGCACCTCGGCCCAAACCTTGGCAACGGCCGCTTCCAGCTCATTGCGCGGGGCGATGCTTTCCTGGGTATCGGCCTGCCAGTCCAGCTCTAGCGCGGCCAGGGCCTTGCGGTCGACCTTGCCGTTGGCGTTCAGCGGCAATTTTTCCAGGCAGACGAACGCTGCTGGCACCATGTACGGCGGCAACTGCGTGCGCAGGTGTTCGCCCAGGCCGTCGCTGCCCAGGGACTCGTCGTGGGCCGACCAGTACGCCACCAGCCAGGCTTCGCCGACGTTGTTTTCCCGCAGCAACACGGCGGCTTCGCGCACGTTCGGGTGCTGGGCCAGGCGGTGTTCGATTTCCGTCAGCTCGATGCGGTGCCCGCGCAGCTTGACCTGCTGGTCGCGGCGGCCGAGGTATTCGATCACGCCATCGGCGCGCCAGCGTCCCAGGTCGCCGGTGCGATAGATGCGCCCGTCGAGTTGTGGGTGATCGATGAACGCATCTGCGGTGCGCTGCGGATCGTGCAGGTAGCCACGACCGACGCCAACGCCACCCACGCAGATTTCCCCGGCCACGCCGACCGGCACCGGTCGCAGGGACTCATCCAGTACATACAAGCGATTGTTGGCGGTTGGCCGGCCGATGGGCATGTGGCTGACGTCGGCATCCGGCGCTTCGACAATCGGCTGGAACGCCACGTCGTCGGCGCACTCGGCGGGACCGTAGGCGTTCATCAGGGCGATGTCAGGGAAACGCGCAAACCAGTCGCGGGCCACGGTCGGCGGCAGCGCTTCACCGGTGGGCAGCACCCAGCGCAGGTCGGGCAATTGCAGGTCGCACGGGCACAGCGCGAGCAAGGTGCGCATCAGGCTCGGGACGATTTCCAGCACGCTCAGGCGCTCGCTGGCGAGTACTTGCAGCAGGCGTTGCGGGTCATGGGCCACGTCGTCCGGCAGGATCTGCACGGTGGCACCCAGCACCGGTGCGGCGAGGAACTGCCACACGGAAATGTCGAAGGCCACCGAGGCGGTCTGCGGGATGCGATCGTCGGCGTTCAGTCCCAGGGCCGGCACCTTGCCGAAGATGTTATTGAGCATGCCCCGTTGTTCGATCATCACGCCCTTGGGCGTGCCGGTCGAACCCGAGGTGAACAGCACGTAGGCCAGGCTGTCCGGGCGGCCGAGTAACGGCAGTGGCGCATCGTTGCCAGCGTTCCAGCAGGCTTCGGCTAACAGCGCGGTGGGCGCTTGATCTAGGCCACTCAGCAGCTGATCGAGCAGGCCGCTGCACGCATCACTGCCCACCAGCAACGGTGCGCGGGACAGGGTGAGGATTTCCCGCAGGCGCTCCGGCGGGTGATTGACTTCCAGCGGCAGCATCGCCGCGCCGGCCTTGAACACCGCGATCATCATGGTCAGCAAAGGCAGGCCGCGAGGGGCGACCAATGCAACCAACCGGTCCTCGCCGGCACCCGCTTCCCGCAGCGCGTTGGCCAGGCGCGTGGCGCGCTTATCCAGCTCGGCGTAGGTCAGGGATTGGCCGTCGCAGATCGCGGCCACCTGATCGCCACGCTGGGCGACCTGTGCGGCGAACAGCTGCGCGTAGCTTTGCTCCAGTGGAAACTCGTGCGGGTTGACCGCCCATTCGCCCAGCAGTTGCTTGCGCTCGTCGCCGGCCAGCAGCTCGAAGCTACCCAGCGTGGTGTCCGGCGCGGCGAGCATGCCGCGCACCAGCGTGGCCAGGTGACCGAGCAGGCGCTCGATAGTCGCCGCTTCGAAGCGTTCGCGGTCGTAGGACACGCGAATGCCCAGTCGTTCTTCAGGCAGGATCACCACGGTCAGGCCGTAGTGGGTGTGGACGCTGTGGTCCATGCCATCGAGACTGAACTGGAAACCGCCTTCCAGTATCTGCTCGTCGATCGGTGCGTTTTCGAACACCAGGATGCTGTCGAACAGGGTTTCACCCCGGGGGAAATCGCTCCAGCCCTGAATGTCGGTCAGCGGCGTGTGCTCATAGTCGCGCATGTCGACGTTCAGCCCTTGCAACGCGCTCAGCCACTGGCCAAGGGATGCCTCGGGGTCCACCGAAACGCGCAACGGCAGGGTGTTGATGAACAGGCCGATCATCTCTGCGACGCCAGTCAGTTCCGCCGGGCGGCCGGCCACGGTGACGCCGAACATGACGTCCCGCTGCCCACTGTAACGGGACAGCAGCAGCGACCACACGCCCTGGAAGAAGGTGTTCTGAGTGATACGGCGGTTGCGGCAGAACGTCGCCAGGGCCTGGGTTTCCTGCTCGGTCAGGTGAATCAGTCGATCGTCCACCAGCACTGCGTCGGTGTAGCGGTCGCGAGTCACGCCGTTGTCCACGGTCAGCGGCGTTGGTGCATTAAGACCCTGCAACCGGCCGCGCCAGAACTGCTCGGCCTTGGTCGCATCCTGGCGTTGCAGCCACTGGATGTAGTCACGGAACGGACGCGGCGCCTTGAGCTGCGGCGTGCGGTCGTTGCACAGTGCTTCGTAGACCTTGAGGAAGTCCACGGTCACCAGCGAGATGCACCAGGCGTCCATCAGGATGTGGTGGAAGCTGCGAATGAACTCGTAGGACTCATCGCCCAGCCGCACCAGGCGGAAGCGGATCAGTGGCGGCTTCGACAGGTTGAACCCGGTTTTCTGTTCGTCCGCCAGCAAGGTGCGGATCCGCGCTTCCTGTTCGTGCGGGGCGAGCCCGCGCAGGTCGATCGTGTCCAGCGGCACCTTGACCTCGCGGTGGATCACCTGCACCGGTTGCTTCTGGGTCTTCCACTGGAAACTGGCGCGCAGGGAAGGGTGCAGCGCAACGACTTGACGCCAGGATTCGAGGAAGGCGGCTTCGTCGATGGCGCCGCCGATGCGGTAGCGATCCTGCATCAGGTACACGCCGGAGTCTTCGTGCAGCAGGGAGTGGAACAGCATCCCTTGTTGCAGCGGCGACAGGGGGTAGATGTCTTCGATTGGATTGCTGCTGGTTTTTTCGGTGGTCATTGCAAACGTCCTGCAGAAAAAGGGGCGACGGCGCGGAGAGTCGGGCAGCCAGTCAAAATTCGTTTTCGTCGAGTTCGGCCATCAGCGCCTGCATTTCGTCATCGGACAGGCCCGAGGCGCTGAACTCGGTGCTCTCGGGCTGCGCTTGCGTGTTTTGCGCCGTCACCGGTTGCGCGACCTCGGCCATGGCGGCGATGGTCTGGCCTTCGAACACGTGCTTGGCGGACAGGGCAATGCCTTGCTCAAAGGCCTGGGCCACGACTTGCAGGCTGAGAATCGAGTCGCCGCCAATGGCGAAGAAGTTTTCGGTGACGCTCACGGTCTCAAGCTTCAGGACCTTGGCGACGATGGCTTGCAGGGCGGTTTCCATGGCGTTGCGCGGTGCGACGAAGGCGCTTTCGTCGAACTGGTCCGGGTCGGGCAACTGGCGCAGGTCGAGCTTGCCGTTGGGCGTGCGCGGGAAGGTCGGCAGGGTCAACACCCGCGCCGGCACCATATAAGAGGGCAGGCGTTCACCGAGGAAACGCTTGATCGCTTCCGAATCCGGCGCATAACCGTGGGCTGCCAGAATGTAGGCCAGCAGGCGCTTGCCGGCGGCGTGTTCCTGGACGATCACCGCGGCTTCGCGCACATCGCTGTGGCTGCACAGTTGACGTTCGATTTCGCCCAGTTCGATGCGGTAGCCACGCAGCTTGACCTGATGATCCTTGCGACCGAGGAACGCCAGGCGCCCGTCCGCCAGCCAGCAGGCCAGGTCGCCGGTGCGGTAGGCACGGGTGCCGTCGGCCAGGGTGACGAAGGCCTTGGCGGTTTCTTCGGGTTTGTTGCGGTAACCCCGGGCCAGGGTCGGGCCGGCGAGGACGATTTCCCCCGGCTCACCGATGCCGCTGGCGATGCCGTGTTCATTGAGCACGCGCAGGTCCATGCCGGCAATCGGGCGACCGATGCTCAGCTCCCGGTTCGGGTCCAGGACTTCATAGGTAGCCCAGACCGTGGCTTCGGTGGGGCCGTACTCGTTCACCAGTTGCGCGTTGGGCAAGGCTTGGCTGTGCTGGGTGATCAACGAAGGTGGGCAGGCTTCACCGGCGACGATCCAGCATTCGAGGCTGTCGGTGCCGGCGGTGCGCTGCAATTGGTCGAGCAATGCCTGATACAGCGATGGCAGCGACAGGCCGTGGCTGACCCGGTGTTGGGCAATCAACTGCGCCAGACGCGGCATCTCCAGCTCTTCGCCGGTGGCCGGCAAGACCAGGCGTCCGCCCTGGGCCAGGGTCCAGAAAATCCCCGCCACCGAACTGTCGAAGGCGAACGACGACAGCAGCAGGTAAGCCCGCACCGGTTTCCCGTAGGCAGTCATGCGCACCTGGGTCGAGAAGCTCAGGGCGCCGTGGCTGATTTCCACGGCTTTCGGTGCGCCGGTGGAGCCGGAGGTGTAGATCAGATAGGCCAGGTCATCCGCTTGGGGCGTTGGTAGTGGCAGCAGGTTGCTGCAATCGGAGGGCGTCAGGTCGTCGAGGACGAAGCGTTGCAGGCTCGCAGGCACGCTGTCGGCCAGCTCGGCACTGACCACGATATGGGCGATGGCGCTGTCGGCGAGCATGTAGGCACGGCGTTCCGGCGGGTAGGTCGGATCGACCGGCACATAGGCACCACCGGCTTTCAACACCGCCAGCATGGCAACAATGGCCGCATTGCCACGACCGAACAGAATGCCCACCGGCACGCCCGGACCGATCCCGGCGGCTCGCAATTGATGGGCCAGTCGGGTGGCGCAGGCATCCAGCGCGGCGTAGCTGAGGTCGCCATCCTTGTCGCTCAGGGCAATGGCGTTCGGCTGTTGCTGCACCTGACGGGCAATCAGCTCGACCAGCGTCACCGGTTCAATCGCAGGTGCGGTCGGGGTGTTGTCGAGGGTCTGCACTTGCAGCGGGCCGGTCAGCGGCACTTGCGCCCAGCGGTGTTGTGGCTCGGCCAGCGCGCCTTGCAGCAGTTGCAGCCATTGCTCGCCCAGGCAAGCGGCGGCATTGGCGCTCAGCAAGTGACGGTCGTAAATCACGTGGGCCTGAACCGCATCCGTGGTCTGCTGCACGTTGAGGCAGGCTTTTAGCGGATTCAACACGGCGCTGGCATGGCGCTCCCGGGCATCGGCCTGGCGCCAGGCGAAGCCATAGCCGCCATTGAGGTTGTGGGTGTAGTAGTCCTGCCAGCCGGCGCTGAGTTCGACGGTGGCGGCGATGCTTTTGCTTTGTTCCAGCAGGGTGGTTTGCGGGTCCAGGTCAAAACGCACCGGCAGGCATTGTTCGAACAGGCCCAGGGCGTTTTCCAGTTCCGGGCCACGACTCTCGTGGATCACCGTCATCGCCACCTGCTGTTGACCGGCGAGACGTCCGAGCAGCGCCGCCCAGGCGGTCAGCATCAGGTTCGAAGTCAGGGCCGGATGAGCGGCGAGGGTTGGCGGCAGGTTCAAGTCCACGCGTGCCGGGGCAAAACCTTTGCCCGAAGCGGACTCCAGCGACAGCTGCAGGGCCGGTTGTTCGCTCTGCGCCAGGGCCTTCCAGAAATTCACACCTGGATGCTCGGGTTCGTCTTCCGTGAGGTTCCAGCGCCATTCGGCGTAGTCGGCGTATTGCAGCGCCTCGCTCAGCACGGGGATGGCGTCTTGCAGCAGCGCGGCCGCCAGCAGTTTCAGGCTGCCCAGGTCGAAGTGGCTGCTGGCCCCGGCCAGGTCGAGCACCGATTGCCCGTCCGACAGTTGCACCAGCGTCACGGCCAGCGGCAGTGTCCAGTCGCGAGGTTGCGTGGCCAGTTGGCTCAGGGCGGCGTCCTGCTGGCTTGGACCGAGTGCGCGCAAGTCCTGCACCGCCACCGGCAATTCGACGCTGTCGTGAATCACCTGCACCGGAAAGCGCAGGCCCGGCACCGGCGCCAGTCGGGTGCGCAGGATTTCACTGTCGGCGATCAGGGCGCGCAGGCGTTGGCTCAGGATCTCGGCGGTCACGGGGGAGGCAACCGACCACTGCAAATGGCAGCTCAGTGGGTGCTCGGCGGCGCCGTTGATGTGCTGATAAACCGACGCCTGCTGGGGCGAAATACGAAAACCTTGGAGTCCGCTCATGTTCAACTCGACTGGAAATGGGGGTAAACCGGGGCGACAGAGGCACGCAGGCTCACTGATCGAAATCAGCTGAGCCTGTGCAAATCAGCTTGTTCGCCCGTGGGAAAAATCAGACGGCGACGTCACTTTGCAGCAGGGCTTGCGCCATGCCGGTCATGATCGCGCGCTTGCCGGTGAAGGGTTCGCGACCGTGTACCGCGAGCATGTTGTCGATGAACAGCACGTCGCCCTGCTGCCAGCTGAAGCGCACCAGCGAGTCGAGGTAGGCCGCACGCAATGACTCCAGTACATCGGGTTCGATCGGTGTGCCGTCGCCATAGAAGGTGTTGGTCGGCAGGTCGAGATCGGTGAAATTGCCTTGCAACGAATCGCGGATCGCCGGGGGCAGGGTGCTGATGTGGAAGAAGGTGGCGTGGTTGAACCACACCTCTTCGCCGGTGCCCGGGTGACGGACCACGGCGGGCCCGCGCTGGCGGGTGCGCAGGCGATTGTTTTCCTTCCACTCCACTTCGATGCCGACACTGGCGCAGTAGGCTTCCACTTCCGCGCGGTCTTCGGACTGGAACACGGTCTGCCACGGCAGGCCGAAACCGTCACCGTAGTTGCGCACGTACAGCACGCCTTTTTCGCGGAAACGCGCTTCGATCTGCAGGCTGATTTTTGCCTTTACTGCGCGGGTCGCGCCGATCGGGGTTTCGCCTCCGGTTTCGGACGGGATGTGGCAGTAGAAGAACAGGCGCAGCGGGAAGCGTGGCGAGTAGGAGTGTTCGTTGTGCGGGAAGATCATCTGGTCGGCCGGGTAATCGGTCGAGGTGTAGATGTTGCCGCCGACGCGGGTGCGCGGTGAGGCGCGGAACATGTACTCCAGTGCGCCCGGGGACAGGGCGGCGATCACCTGGTCGAACTGCTCCACCGACAGCACGGAGAACCCGCGAAACAGGATCGCCCCATATTGCAGCAGTTTCTGCTCGAGGTTCTCACGTTCCTTGGCCGCCCAGGCGACCAGGTCGACACCGCTGACCGCCGGCTCGATCACCAGCGGCAGGGCGTGGTCCGGGCTGAGCAGGCGCTCGCTGACCAGCTGTTGTTCCGAGACGTTCATGGCTTTGCGACGCACGCCGCCAAGGGCGCGGGACGGTGGGGGCACGATAGACATAAAGGCATCCAACTCGGTTAAAGGGTCAATGAGCGACGTTTGGTTTGCAGCATCTGGCCGCGACCGGCCAGGGCTTGGGACTGCTGGCGTTCGCGCTGGAACGCCTGGTCCCAGGCGTCGAGCCGTTCGGCCAGTGCCGGCAGCGACAGGTCGAGCAGATCGCGGGCCTCGCCCAGCAGGCGGGTCCACAGGTGTTGCAGGCGCAGGGCGCGGTCCTGATCGAAATGCTCGCCACGGTATTTCAGGTTGGCTTCGATGCCGGCGCTGCCGTGGGTCAGGTCGAGCACCAGATGGAAATCACCCGGGGCCTGCGCCACCTCCAGCGAAGTCATCTGCGCACCGGCGATGTCGGTGGGGTTCACCCGCGATGGCTGGTAGTTCAGCTTGACCTGGAACAGCGGCGAGTGACCGGCGCGGCGTTGCGGCGCCAGGGCCGAGACCACCAGATCGAAAGGCAGTCCCTGATGGGCGTAGGCCAGCCGTGCCTCATCGCGCACCTGGCCAAGGAAATCGGCCAGGGACGGTTCGCCACGCAGGTCGCAGCGCAGGGTCAACTGGTTGACGAAGAAACCGATCACGTCGTTGTGCGCGGCCAATGGCCGGCCGCTGACGTCGGTGCCCAGCAGGAATTGCTGCTGGCCGCCCAGTTGCTTGATCACCAGTTGATAGCTGGCCAGCAACAGCATGAACAGGGTCATGCCGTGTTCGCGGGCCAGTGCCGTCAGCGCTTCGCAGTTGGCCTGGGGCAGGGTGAAGTTGAGGCTGTGCTCGCCGGCGATCTGGCCGTTGCCACCCAGGGCGAGGGTTTGCGGCATGTTTGCCAGATGCTCGCGCCAGAACTGTTGTTCGGCGGCGATGCGTTCGGCGCTCCAGTGCGCGGCTTCCCAGCGGGCGAAATCCAGGTATTGCAGCGGGCGTTCGCTGATGCCTCCAGCGGTGAGCTCTGCCAGCAACAGTTGCGTCGAACGTCCGTCGAAGGCGATGTGGTGCAGGGTCAGCAGCAGGTCGTGTTGCTGGTCGTCGCGGCTGAGCAATTGCGCCCGCAGCAGCGGGCCGTTTTGCAGATCGACCGGTGTCGCGTGTTCCCGCTCCAGCCGATCAGCCAGCGCTTGTTGTTGCACGGCGATGGGGTGATGACGCAGGTCAAGCCAGGTCAACGGCACGTCCGCAGTCGGCAGGATCCGTTGTTGCGGGCCGTCGACGCCGTCGTGGTAGACGGTGCGCAGGACGCTGTGGCGGTCGACCAGAGTATTGAGTCGCAGCACAAGCGCTTCGGTGTCCAGCGCGCCGAGCAGGCGCAGATGCAGCACCAGGTTGTGGCGGGTGTCGGTCGGATCGAGCTGACGCAGGAACCACAGTCGGCTCTGGGCGAAGGATTGGCGGCCATGATCCTGACCGGTGCTGGCTTCGGCAGCGATCGACGCGTCAGGCGTCGGTTCGCCGAGGAAATCCAGCAGCGCCTGCGCCCACTCTTCCAGGGTCTGCTCGCCGAACAGGCGTTGCGTGTCGAGATTCAAGCCCAGGTCCTGATGCAGGCGGGCCGCGAAGTCGGCGACGCTGATGGAGTCCAGGCCGAGGCTGATCAGGCTCTGGTCGAAGTCCACCATGAGGTACGGATTGACCTCGCGCAGGGTTTGCTTGAGCCATTGGCGGCAGGCGGGCAGGGCGCTTTCGTCGCCCAGGGCAACCCGTTCCAGCAGTTGTGCACGCTCGATGCGTTCCTCATCGGCGGTGGCCTGTCCACCGTACTGGGCAATGATGCTCATGGTGCCCGCGGCCAGTTGCTTACGCGACCCCTGACGGGCGATCTTGCCGCTGGTGGTCATGGGAATGGTGCCGGCTTCCACCAGCACGATCTGGTCGATGCCGCAGTCGGCGGCTTCACGCACGGCGTTCTGCATCGAGGCGAACAGTGCCGGGTGATGGGCCGGGTAGACGTATTTGCGATGGGGCTCGGCGACGATCACCAGCTTCTCGCGACCCAGCAGCGGGTCCATTTCCGAAAACGCGGCGATGCGTCCGGTGCGGATGCCCGGCTCGGCATCGGTGATGGCGAATTCGATATCGTGAGGGTAGAGGTTGCGGCCGTTGAGGATCAGCAGGTCCTTGACCCGGCCGCAAATCACCACCTGGCCCTGGTGCATGAAACCCAGGTCGCCGGAGCGCAGGTAATGACCGGGTTCGCCGACGATGCACGCTTCGAACGCCTCGCGGCTGGCTTCGGGGTTCTTCCAGTAGGCTTCGGCGTTGCTCGGGCCGGTCAGCCAGACTTCACCGATCTGGTCGGCGGCGCAACGTTCATGGGTGTGCGGGTTAACGATGGCGATGCCGTGCAAGGCCTGCGGATAACCGCAGGCGACGAATTCCACGGCAGCGGCATCGGTGGTCGCGATGGCTGCGCGACCGGTTTCCAGCACGGCCTTGTCCAGGCGCAACACCACGGGCAGGGCATCGGCCGGTGTGGCACTGACACACAAGGTGGCTTCGGCCTGGCCGTAGCCGGGGCTGATCGCCAGCGGGTTCAGGCCGCAGGCGGCAAAGCGCCGGGCAAAGGTTTCAAGGGTGCCGGGATGAATCGGCTCGGCGCCATTGATCGCGTGTTGCCAGGCGCTCAGGTCGAGCTGCGCGATCAGGTTGTCGCTGACCACGCGGTTGCACAGCGCATAGGCGAAATTGGGGGCGAAACTGGCGGTGGCGCGGTAACGGCTCAATGCCTGGAGCCAGGTAGACGGCGCGTTGACGAACGTCTGCGAGGCCAGCAGATAGCAGGGCATGCCGCTGTACAGCGGCGCCAGCATCCCGCCGATCAGGCCCATGTCGTGGTACAGCGGCAGCCAGTTGACCATGCCGCCATGCTCGTCGAAACCGTAGGCCTGGCGCATCAGCTCGACGTTGGCGATCAGGTTGCGCTGGCGCACTTCCACACCTTTGGGCGTGCCGGTGGAACCGGAGGTGTATTGCAGGAAGGCCACGGTCGCGCCGTCGACATCCGGGCGCGTCCATTGACTGGCTGGTGGTGTGCCCAGGTCTTGAACCGTCAGCACATCGACCCGGCCTTCGACCAGTTCCAGCAAGTTCTGGCAATGATCGGCAGGGGCGAGGATCAGGGCCGGCTCGGCATCCACCACCACGTTGCGCACGCGATCCAGATGACGGGGTTTACGCGACGGCGGCGGGAACAGCGGCACGGCGATCAGCCCGGCGTAGAGGCAGGCGCAAAACGCCCGGGCGTAGTCGAGGCTGCTGGGCAGCATCAACAGCACGCGATCACCCGGCGCATAGCGCGCTTGCAGGGCCGCCGCCAGGGACTGGCTCTGCTCGTGCAGTTGGGCAAAGGTCAGGGTTTCGCCGATCTCGACGCCGTCCGGCAAAAAGTGCAGGGCCGCGCGCTGCGGAAAATGCCGGGCATGGGTTTCCAGCACTTCGATCCAGTGATTGAAATTGAGCATGTGCAATTCACGCCATGGCAACGATGACTTTGCGGTCACCGGTGTAAGGGTTGCGGCCGTGTGCGACCAGTCGATTGTCGAGCATCAGGATGTCGCCGGGCTGCCAGGGGAAGCTGATGGCGGTCTGGCGATAGACCTCGCGAACGGTGTCGAGCACCTCATCGGCAATGGCCGAGCCGTCGCCGAAGTACACGTGTCGCGGCAGGTTTTCTTCACCCACGGCGGCCAGCAGGCTGGCGCGCACACCGGGCTCGATGGCCGATACGTGGAACAGGTGCGCCTGGTTGAACCAGACCCACTCACCGGTATCGGGATGCTGCAACACGGCGGCGCAACGCTGGCGGGTGCACAGCTCGCCGTCGGCCTTCCATTCCCACTCGATGTCGTTGTCCTGGCAGTAACGCTCGACCTGGGCGCGATCCTCGGTGTTGAACACCTTCTGCC
Source organism: Pseudomonas izuensis (assembly GCF_009861505.1). Taxonomy (GTDB): domain Bacteria; phylum Pseudomonadota; class Gammaproteobacteria; order Pseudomonadales; family Pseudomonadaceae; genus Aquipseudomonas; species Aquipseudomonas izuensis. The sequence continues at coordinate 19,556 of NZ_WTFT01000058.1, forward strand.
AGGGCAGGTCCAGCGCGCCGCTGTAGTTGCGTACGTAGAGCAGCTCGCGGCTGGCAAACAACTCGCGGATCTCGGCGGGCATGCGCTGATAGATCAGGCGGCTGTCGGCAATCGGCGTTTCGCCACCGGTTTCACTGGCCTTGATGCAGTGGAACCAGATGCGCGAAGGCCAGGGTCGGGTGTAGGCCTGCTCGTTGTGCAACGGAATGAATTGATGGGCCGGGTATTCGGTGGAGCTGTACACCCCGGCGAAGACTTTGCTGCGCGGTGTGGAGCCGAATTCGTAGCTGGCCAGCGGCGCGCCGAAACCGGCGGCGAAACGCTTGAAGTCGATGGGCGTGGGAACGGTGAAACCGCGAAACAGGACGCCGCCAACGGTGGTCAGTGCCTGGTCCAGCGTGTGGCGGATCGACGCGTCCAGATCATGGATCGACTGTCCCGGTTTCGCCTGTACCAGCACGGGCAACGTCGACTCGCGGCCGATCGTTGGGGCATCGGACAAGGGGGCGGAACGCCCGCTCAGGTGTTCGATTGAAGTCATCCTTGCACATCCTTTTTTTCTTTCTCGGTCAGTCGGTAGACGTTGGCGGACCTGAAAAAACAAGGCAAAGGTCACCAATGCAGCGTCCGACTGAGATGTATTCGCTCTGATACACGGCGGCATCTTAAATACAAATGAGATAGATTATCAATACTATTCCTTTAAGATTTTTTTTGATTTAGACTGCCGCCCGCTGTGGGGAAAGCAGCGTTCTGAACAAAAGAAACAACACCAATATCTGTCGCAGGGGAGCGGGGCGTGAATTTCAAAAAGACTACAATTGCGTTGGCTGTGGGGTCGGCAGTGTGCCTGTCCACCGGCGCATGGGCGGCCGGAGAGTCGGGCACGATGGAGCTTGCTCCTGTCACGGTGACGGGTGAGAAAATCAACCGTAGCCTGGAGAAAACCCAGTCGAGCGTGGTTGTGGTAACCGAGCAGCAACTGCGCGAGAAGGCGGACCATGACCTGATCGACGTGTTCGCCCGTACGCCGGGTGTGTACAACCAGGCCGGTAACGAAAACTGGGGTATCCGCGGCGTGCCGGTGTCCGGTTTCGATGACCAGGGCCCGGCCACGCTCAATGGCGCGGTCTCGGTATTTGTCGATGGCGCCGTACAACCGAACCGCGCACTGACCCTCAGCCCGATCCCGCTGTGGGACGTGGAGCAGGTCGAAGTCTTCCTGGGGCCGCAGTCCACCACCCAGGGCCGTAACTCCCTCGCCGGTGCCGTGGTCATCCAGACCAAGAATCCGACCTTCGTCCCGAGTTTTTCGGCACAGACCAACGTGGGGAACTACGGTGAGCGCGGCGCAGCGGTCGCCGGTGGCGGCTCGATCGTCGACGACAAGATCGCCGGGCGTATCGCCGTGGATTACCAGGAAGGTGACGGCTACATCGACAACGTCTTCCTCAATGACGATGCCAACCCGACCCGCACCAGCAACGTGCGCGGCAAGCTGCTGGTCCTGCCCAACGACGATCTCGACGTGTTGCTGACCTACGCCCACGACGAACACCGTCAGGGTGACAACTCGGTCATGCGCCAAAACGACAAGGTGCGTTACTACGACGTGTCGTCCAACACCAAGGCCTTTGACAACCTCAAGCAGGACACCGTCAGCGCCAAGATCGACTATCGCCTGAACGATGACTGGAGCCTGACCAGCCTGACGGCCAATACCAGCTCCGACTACAGTGCCCGCCTGGACTTCGACCAGGAGGCGATAGACAACGATGTGATCCTGCGCAAGCAGGATGGCGACCTGTTCAGCCAGGAGCTGCGTCTGAACTACAGCTCGGACACGGTGAAGAGCTTCGTCGGTGCCTACTACGGCCACAACACCAACAACTTCCACGACAAGTTGCTGTTCGATAACGAACTGGGCGGTACCACCAAGGGCGACACCACCATCGAAAACAAAGCGGTGTTCGGTGAAATCAACTGGACCTTCGCCCCGCGCTGGACATTGATCACCGGCCTGCGCTACGACCACGAGACGAACGATACCGACATCGACCAGGATGACTTCTCCAGCCCGGGCAATGTCAGCAAGTCGTTCGATGCCGTGTTGCCAAAACTGGGCATCAACTATGAACTGGCCGCGAACCAGTACCTCGGCTTCATGGTGCAGAAAGGCTATCGCGGCGGTGGCGTCAACGTGCGGGCCGGTGGCGGTCACGAGCCCTACGACCCGGAATACACCACCAACTACGAGTTGTCCTACCGGGGTTCGTTCTTCGACCAGACCCTGCGCACCCGCGCCAACCTGTACTACACCGACTGGAAAGACCAGCAGGTCAGCGTGCTCGACCCGGACACCCAGTTCGCGCACATCTTCAACGCCGGTCGCAGCGACATCAAGGGCCTGGAAGTCTTCGTGGAAAAGGACTTTACCGAGCAGTTGACGCTGAACCTCGGTGCCGCCGTCACCGATGGCAAGTACAAGGACTTCGTCACGGGCGATGGCCGGGACATGAGCGGGCAGGACTTCCTGTTTTCGCCCAAATACAAGATGTCGGTGGGCGGTACCTATCGCTGGAATGACCGCCTGACCCTCAACACTGACGTCATCTGGCAAAGCACCGCGCCGTCTGAGTTCGAATTCGACGACGCTGGCCAGGTCATCGGCGAGCGCAAGAGCGACAACTATTGGCTGGTCAACTTCAACTCTGAATACAAGCTCACCAAGAACGTCGCCGTATCGGGCTTCGTGAAAAATGCCTTCGACAAGGAATACGTCACCAACAACCGCAGCGGCGACATCGTCGATGTCGGCGCTCCGCGCACCGTGGGTCTGGTTCTGCGCTACGACATGTAAACCGATGGAAGCGGGGGAAGGAATCCCCGCGTCCGGTTTCACGGCTTTCGTTGCCTGAAGCATTCGAATTCAGGCAGCCCTGTTACTTCCCAAACCCAGCCTCCAAGGAGGAAATCATGAGTGCTTTCTCGAATGCCACATCCGGTGGCGCGCAACAGCTACGTCTGGCGCACACCGGGCTGTCGAGCCCTTACTGCCTTGATCCGACGCCGCTGCTGGAGCGCCAGCAACAGCAGGAATCCAATGCCCGCAGTTACCCTCGGCGCATTCCGCTTGTGCTGGAACGGGCTCATGGCATCTACGTGCAGGACAGTCGCGGCCAGGTCTTCGTCGATTGCCTGGCCGGTGCCGGCACCCTGGCGCTGGGCCACAACCACCCGGTGATTGTCCAGGCCATCACCCAGGTCATGGCCGCGGGCGTGCCGATGCATACCCTGGACCTCATGACGCCGGTGAAGGATGCCTTCGTACAGGAGATTTTTGGCTGCCTGCCTGCCGATTTCGCGCGAAACGCACGGATCCAGTTTTGCGGTCCCAGCGGTGCCGACGCGGTCGAAGCCGCGCTGAAGCTGACCCGTACCGCCACCGGCCGACACTCCGTGCTGGCCTTTGAAGGCGCCTACCACGGCATGACCCTGGGCACGCTGTCGATCAGCGGCAACCTGTCGCCGAAGAATGCCCTGGGCAGCTTGATGGCGGGCGTACAACGTTTACCGTTCCCCCACGATTACCGTTGCCCGTTCGGGGTGGCCGGCGAACAGGGCGTGACCTTGAACGTGCGTTACCTCGAGCATTTGCTCAACGACCCGGAAAGCGGCGTCACCGCACCGGCGGCGATGATCCTCGAGCCGATCCAGGGCGAAGGCGGGGTGATTACCGCACCGGATCGCTGGATGCAGGAACTGCGTCGGTTGACCCAGGCCCATGGCATTCCGTTGATCGTCGACGAGATTCAATGCGGCATCGCCCGCAGCGGCCGGATGTTCGGCTTCGAGCACTCAGGCATCACTCCGGACGTCATCACCTTGTCCAAGGCCATCGGCGGTGGCCTGCCGTTGTCGGTGATGGTCTACAACGATTCCCTGGACGTCTGGCAACCGGGCGCCCATGCCGGCACGTTCCGTGGCAATCAGCTGGCAATGGCTGCTGGCACCGCGACCTTACGCTTCATCCGCGATGAAGGCCTGGTGGCCCACGCCGAAACCGTGGGTGCGCACCTGCGCAAGCAGCTGCTGGGCCTGCAAAGCGAATTCAAGTGGATCGGCGATGTGCGTGGCCGTGGCCTGATGCTCGGCATGGAAATCGTCGACCCCCAGGGTGCCCTCGATGTCCAGGGCCATCCGCCGGTGGACACCGCCCGGGCCAAGGCCTTCCAGCAGGCCTGCCTGCAACACGGCCTGATCGTCGAGCTGGGCGGCCGTCACGGCGCCACCGTGCGCTTCCTGCCGCCGTTGATCATTACCGAACAGGAGATCGATTTCGTCACGCAGATCCTGTTCCGCGCGGCCAGCGCAATCAATGAGTGCCGTGCTGGTTGAAGTGACGATGCACAGGGCCTGCCGACCGAAACCGGCAGGCCCTTTTTCATTGAACAGGGAACGACAATGCAGAAGGCTTTCGCATCGATGAAACCCGCGTGGTTGTTGCTGGCGGTATTTGGGTTAAGTGCTTGTGGTGGCCAGGATCAGCCGCCGGAGCACAGCGCAGCAGTGCCCCAGGTGAAGACACTGACCGTGCAACCGCGAGCGTTTGCCATGACCACGGATTTGCCGGGCCGGATCGAACCGGTGCGCATCGCCGAAGTCCGCGCACGGGTGGCCGGCGTGGTGCTGACCCGGCATTTTCAAGAGGGCAGCGACGTCAAGGCCGGGCAATTGCTGTTCAGTATCGACCCGGCGCCGCTCAAGGCGGCCTTGATGCGTGCCGAGGGCGCGTTGGCCAAGGTCGAGGCCGATGTCTATCGCGCCAACACCCAGGTGCAGCGTTTCAAGCAACTGGTGGCGATCAACGCTGTCAGCCCGCAAGCGTTCGATGACGCGGTGTCCGACCTCAAGAGTGCCCAGGCCAATCGCCTGGCCGCCCAGGCCGACCTGACCACGGCGCAGCTCAACCTCGGTTACTGCCAGGTGCGCGCGCCAATCAGCGGCCGCATCGGTCGAGCCCTGGTCAGCGAAGGTGCGCTGGTGGGTCAGGACGAAGCCACGCAGATGGCGCGGATCCAGCAACTGGACCCGATCTACGCCGACTTTACCCAGTCCGCCGAGCAGGTGGTGGCCTTGCAGCAAGCCCTGGCCAATGGTCGCCTGACGCTGAACGGCAACGGCACCCCCGAGGTGACGGTGCAGGTGGGCAATCCGTCCCAGACCCGCCGCGGCAAGTTGATGTTTTCCGATATTTCCGTGGACCGCAGCACCGGGCAGGTGACCTTGCGCGGTGAGTTCCCCAACCCGGACAACGTGCTGTTGCCGGGCATGTACGTGCGTGTGGTGGCGCCGGCCGGGGTCGATCCGCAAGCGTTGTTCGTACCGCAGCAAGCGGTGCAGCGCGGGGCCGACGGCCAGGCCCGGTTGATGCTGGTGGACGCCACCGGCGTGGTGCGTGAGCGGGTGGTCAGCACCGGCGCGATGCTCGGCGCCGACTGGCAGATCACACAGGGACTGGCGGCCGGCGAGCAAGTGGTGGTCGAGCGAGCCGACAAACTCAGTGCCGGCACTCAGGTCAACGTCATCACGTTGGCCGGGCAGCAGGCCCGCAATTGACAGCCTGAGGTTCCGATGCCTGAATTTTTCATCAACCGTCCGAATTTCGCCTGGGTCATCGCGTTGTTCATCGCGCTGGCGGGGGTGCTGACGCTCGGCACCTTGCCGGTCAGCCAGTATCCGGACGTGGCACCACCACAAATCAGTGTCAGCGCCAGCTACCCCGGCGCTTCGGCGCAGATTGTCAGCCAGAACGTCACCAGCCTGGTCGAAGAAGAGCTCAATGGCCTCAAAGGCTTGATTTACTACGAGTCCAACAGTGCCAACGGCAGCGCCGAAACCACCATCACCTTCAAGCCGGGTACCGATCCCGACATGGCGCAAGTCGATGTGCAGAATCGCTTGCAACGGGTGATCGGGCGCCTGCCCCGGGCCGTGATCGAGCAAGGTCTGAAAGTGGAGCAGGTGCGCGCCAACTTCCTGATGATCTATACCTTGTCCTACACCGACGACCAGCAGGAATCGGTGGGGTTGGCGGACTATGCCGCCCGGGCTATCAATAATGAAATTCGCCGGGTGGCGGGTGTCGGGCGGGTGCAGATGTACACCGCCGAACGGGCGATGCGCATCTGGGTCGATCCGACCCGGTTGGTGGGCTACAACCTGTCGATGGCCGATGTCGGCAAGGCCATCGCCGCCCAGAACGTGCAAGTACCCGCCGGCAGCATGGGTGAACGTCCGGGACCGGCCGACCAGCACATTACCGCCACCGTGATGGTGCAGGGGCAGCTCGAGTCGGTGCAGGCGTTCGGCAACATTGTGCTGCGGGCCAACGATGATGGTTCCAGCGTCAGAATCCACGATGTCGCACGGGTGGAGCTGGGTCGCCAGGACTACCGCTTCGACGCGCGCCTCAACGGCAAGCCGACGGCGGCCATGTCGGTGCAATTGGCGCCGGGAGCCAATGCGCTGCAAACCGCGGCGGCGATCAAGACGCGGCTCGATCAGCTGTCGGGCACGTTGCCGGCGAACATGACCCTGAACGTGCCCTATGACACCTCGTATTTCGTCGACGTGGCGATCAAGCAGGTCATCTACACCCTGATCGAAGCCATGGTCCTGGTGTTCCTGGTGATGCTGCTGTTCTTGCAGAACCTGCGCTACACGCTGATCCCGGCGGTGGTGGTGCCGGTCTGCCTGCTGGGGACGATCGCGGTGATGGCGCCGCTGGGGTTCTCGATCAACATGATGACCCTGTTCGGCATGGTGCTGGCCATCGGCATTCTGGTGGACGACGCCATTGTCGTGGTTGAAAACGTCGAGCGGCTGATTACTCAGGAGCGGCTGTCGCCCAAGGAGGCGACCCGCAAGGCCATGCAGCAGATCAGCGGGGCCATCATCGGGATTACCCTGGTGCTGGCGGCGGTGTTCCTGCCCCTGGCGTTCATGGGCGGTTCGGTGGGCGTGATCTACCAACAGTTCTCCATGGCGCTGTCGGTGTCGATCCTGTTCTCCGGGTTCCTCGCGCTGACCCTGACGCCGGCCCTGTGCGCCACCTTGCTCAAACCCTTCGACCCGACGCACCAGCCCCGGCCGAACCGTTGGGCAAACGGTTTCAATCGACGCTTCGATGCCCTGGTCCAACGCTACGAACGGCTCGGTGCGAGCTGGGTTCGACGCAGCACCCGCAGCCTGTGCCTGTACCTGATGCTGTTGCTGGTGCTCGCCTTCACCTATCTGCGGTTGCCGTCCTCATTCATGCCGGCCGAGGACCAGGGTTACATCATCACCGATATCCAGCTGCCGCCCGCTGCATCGGCCTCGCGTACGGAGGCGACGGTCCAGGCCTGGGAACGCTACGCCCTGGCGCAACCGGCGACGGATCAGGTGCTGGCGATCATGGGCTTCAGTTTTTCCGGGGTCGGGGCCAATGCGGCGTTGTCCTTTGTCAGTCTCAAGGACTGGTCGGTCCGCGATCGCGGACAGGCCAGTGATGAAGTGGCCAGGCGTGCGAATGAGGCCTTTGAAAACGCCGCCGATGGCGCGCTGTTCAGCGTGGTGCCGCCGCCAGTGGAAGGCCTCGGTACGTCCAACGGTTTCGAGTTGCGCTTGCAGGACCTGGTGGGGCAGGGGCATGAAGCGCTGTTGAAGGCTCGGACCCAATTGCTGGAGGCCGCCAAGGCATCGGCGGTCATCGACTACCTGATGGAGGATGGCCTGGCCGATGCTCCGCAGATCAATGTCAGCATCGACCGCGAAAAAGCCGAGGCCCTGGGCGTGAGTTTCGATGTGATCAGTTCGGCGCTGTCGTCGGCCCTGGGGTCGGAGCAGATCAACGAGTTCGCCAATCAGGGGCGGATGCAACGGGTCATCATTCAGGCTGACGGTATCAGCCGGCAGACGCCCGAAGCGCTGCTGCGCCTGCAAGTGCCCAACCGGCAGAACCGCCTGGTGCCGCTGGAAGCGTTCAGTCGTTTCGAGTGGCAGGTCGGGCCGCTACAGATCGCGCGCTACAACGGCTCGGCGTCGCTGCGTTTTTCCGGCGATGCCGCCCCGGGTTACAGCACCGGACAGGCCATGGAAGCCTTGCAGAAAATCGCCCGGCAGTTGCCGGCCGGTTTCAGCCTCGAATGGGCCGGGTTGTCGTTGCAGGAACAACAGGCCAGCGACCAGGTGCCTTTGCTGGTCGGGTTGTCATTGACCATGGTGTTGCTGGTCCTGGTCGCGCTGTATGAAAGCTGGGCGATTCCTTTTGCCGTGCTGCTGATCGTGCCCATTGGCATGCTCGGCTCGGTGGTGGCGGTGACCGTGATGGGCATGCCCAATGACGTCTATTTCAAGGTCGGGCTGATCACGATCATCGGCCTGGCGGCGAAGAACGCGATCCTCATCGTCGAGTTTGCCAAGGCGCTTCACGCGCAAGGCGCCAGCCTGACCCAAGCGGCTGCCCAGGCAGCGCGCCTGCGCTTTCGCCCGATTGTGATGACGTCACTGGCCTTCATTCTCGGCGTAGTGCCCCTGGCCTTCGCCAGCGGTGCGGGTGCGGCCAGCCAGCGTGCAATCGGTACTGGCGTGATCGGCGGGATGCTGGCGGCGACGGTGCTGGGGGTTTTGTTCGTCCCGGTATTTTTTGTCTCGGTACTGTCTGTGGCGCAACGGTGGCGTGACCGCCGGGCCGTCCCCACGACTTCAATGGCAGACGATGGAGCGCAGTGAAATGGATCGATCGCCTGGGTAAGCCACCGCTACCGGTGTGGCCGCAGAAGCCACTCCGACGGTGAGATTGGTAAAAAATGTCAAAAACAACACCACCAATGTTAATGCCGAAACGCTACTGAAAAGGACCCTTCGCATGCACAACGCCTCAGCATCGACAAACGCTGTAACGCCTTTGCAACCCCCGGCCCGGATGGCTCAAGACGCTATCACCCTGAACCGCAAAACCAACAAGCCCATCCGCGAGTTGCTGCGCTTCTACGGACTGCGCACCAGCCTGATCCGCCTCAAAGTCATCGATGCCTTGCTGGTCGCCGCTTGGGAAGGTCGCGCCATCGGTGTGCATGGCGTGCTCGCCTATCTGGAATCATCGGCGGCCGAGTGGTCATTCATCAGCGTGCGTGAAGTGCTCAAGCGCTTGTGCGACGAGGGGGTCATCGACTATCAGGCGGACAGGAGCTACAGCTTTACCGCCGAGGCCTGCGAAATATTGATGCAGAACCCTGGCTGAGAAGGGGCTGGCAGGAACCCTTGGTTACTTGCAGGAGCTGGCTTGTCGGATCGCCGCATCGTAGCAAAGGCGGCCTGAGAGCCGACCTAACTGTTGCAGATGTACCAGATTCACTGTGGGAGCTGGCTTGCCAGCGATGGCGGCCTATGAGCCGACCTGATTTCACGGGTGCACTCGCTCTCCTGTGGGAGCGAGCCTGCTCGCGATGGCGGCCTGACCGAGTACATATCCATTCCTGCGGCAACGGCCACCAATGGTTCCGCCCTGACGGCGGGTCACTTGGAAGAGCC
>NZ_WTFT01000059.1:0-2159 GCF_009861505.1 Pseudomonas izuensis
GGGCTCTTCCAAGTGACCCGCTGTAAAAGCGGAACCCTAGGTGGCCGTTACCGCAGGAATGGATATGTACTCGGTCAAAAGCATTCAGGTCTTTTTGACTGTGCCGCCGTCTTCGCTGGCAAGCCAGCTCCTACAGGCTCCCGATCACGCTCGCATACACCGATCGATCAATATTCCCGCCAGACAGAATCACACCCACGGTTTTCCCCTCCATGGCATCACGCTCCTGCATGAGCGCCGCCAGGGCCGCCGCACCGGCCCCTTCGGCGAGGTTGTGGGTGTCGGTGAAATACACGCGCATGGCCTCGGCAATCTGCTCCTCGCTGACGGCTACGATCCGCTCCGCCGCCGCCCCGTAGATGGCAAAGGCTTCGGGAATCGGCTTGCGCACGGCCAGGCCGTCGGCAAAGGTATTCGCCGAGGCGGTTTCACGTATCGCTCCAGCCTCGAACGACAACTTTGCGGCGGCGGCCTCAGTGGACACCACGCCCACCACCCGGGTTTTAAGGCCCAGGGCATCGCGGGCGGCGATCACCGCGCAAATCCCCGAACCACAGCCAATCGGCACGTAGACCGTATGCAAATCCGGTGCAGCCTCGAACAGCTCCAGCGCGTACGTGGCCACGCCTTTGACCAATTCGGTGTGGAACGGCGGAACCAGGTACAGGCCATGCACTTGTGCCAGGCGCGCGGCCTCTTCACGGGCTTCATCGAAATCGCGGCCATACTCGACCACCTCGCCACCGAAACCGCGCATGGCCTTGTTCTTTTCGACCGAGTTACCTTCCGGCACGACGATCAACGCCCTCAAGCCCAGCGCCCCGGCCGCCAGTGCCAGGCTCTGGCCATGGTTGCCGCGGGTGGCCGTGACAATCCCCTTGATGCCCGGGTGCTCGCGCTTGAGCCAGTGCATGAAGGTAATGCCACCGCGCACCTTGAAAGCACCGGTAGGCGTATGATTTTCGTGCTTGACCCACACCGTGCAACCCAAGCGTTCGCCCAGCAGCGGCCAGCAATACTGGGCGGTGGCCGGCATGACCTGGTACACATGGCGAGCAGCTTGTTCGATATCGTCGCGAGTCAGTCTGTGCATGAGTCGTCTCCCTGAAGTGTTGCCCAGTCTAGACACGGGCGCAGCATGTCGGCTTTCAGAAAACTGACCTGACTTTTGCCCGCCCTCTTCACTACTATGGTGTTCATGAGCCATCGAAATCGCCCGCAGCCCTCCCACCCCTCTGAACCGGTCCGTCGTATCGAGGCAGGACCATGGGCGATCGAATTGTTACCCGGCGCCGCCTACGCGACCCGCTATGTAGCGACCCAGTCGGCCATCGGCTTTGCCTTCGACAGCCAGCGAGGCCTGCACGCCATCGGCAGCGACCGGGTGCAACCTTTCGATGCCCTGCCCAACGGCCTGGCATTCGTCCCTGTCGGCTGTGACGTATTGTCCGAATCCCCCAAGGGCGGTGAATACCTGCGGGTGATACGCACCGACGGTGTGCCATTGGCCGGGGATCGTGCCTTCAACAATCGCATCGATCAGCAGGCCATTACCCTCGCACTGCGAATGCGCGCCGCGCTGTTGCAGGCCTCAGTCGAGGACGATTGGGAGGCCTGGGCACTCGCACTGGCAGAACGGGCGACCGGCAACGAAGCGTTGCTGGCACCACTGCAAGGCGCTATCACCGGCAAGCGGATGCGCCTGCTCGATGAGTTTATTGACGCCGGTCTCGACCGCCCGCTGGGTATACCGGCCATGGCGGGCTTGCTTGGATTGTCCGAAGGCTATTTCATGCGGGCCTTCAAGCATGCGACGGGCAAAAGCCCGCACAGCTACCTGATCGACCGACGCCTCGCCAAGGCCCGCGCCCTGATGCGCGATTCGACAGCCAGCCTGGCAGAAATCGCCCACACCTGCGGCTTCAACTCCCAGGCACACATGGCGACCACCTTCCGCCAACGCCTTGGAACAAGCCCGGCGCAGCTGCGCAGTCTATCGAAGCCCGGCTAATGCATAAAAACACGCGCACCTGTAGGAGCTGGCTTGTCGGGTCGACGCATCGCAGCGATGGCGGCCTGACAGCCAACATGAATGCTGGTCACCGAGTACATATCCATTCCTGCGGCAACGGCCACTAATGGTTCCGCTCTTACAGCGG
>NZ_WTFT01000059.1:2280-9584 GCF_009861505.1 Pseudomonas izuensis
ACTCGGCCTCACGAGGGGGCGTATACCGCGCAAAGCCAAAGCGAGGCGGCCTGACAGCCGACCTGGCTTTCGCGGATGTACTCCGGACCAAAACTGTAGGAGCTGGCTTGCCAGCGAAGGCGTCGATTCGGGCTATAAATATGTCGACTGACCCACCGCTTTCGCTGGCAAGCCAGCTCCTACAGGGGAATGTGTGCGAACACACGATTAGTTTCAGGCCTGCGAAGAGATCGCTATGGGTTGCCTTTCACTGACGCGACGCGCAGCCCCACCCTCGGGGTGGTAGGCATGGCGGAGCGCCGAAGCGCCCCGCCACGTTTTCAGACGTTGCCCAGACCACCGCCGCAGACCAGCACCTGGCCACTGACGTAGTCCGATTCCGGGATGCAAAACAGGTACACGGCCCCGGCAGCCTCTTCGGTGTTGCCCGGCCGACCCAGCGGAATCATGCTTTTTGACTGCTCGACGATGGCAGGACTGATACCCACCTTGATCTCGCGACCTTCAATGTTGATGAAGTGCGGATCGCCTTCCACCGGCTGGGTCTGGCGGGTTTCGATATGGCCAAAGGCAACGGCGTTGACGTTGACTTTCATGCGCCCCCATTCCTTGGCCAGGCATTTGGTCATGCCCAGTACCCCCGCCTTGGCCGTGGAGTAATTGACCTGCCCCGGGTTGCCGCCAGCGGACGTCGAGGCGATGTTGACCACCTTGCGATTGACCACGCGCCCTTCGGCGGCCTCTTTCTTGGCCATGGCACTGATGATCGGCTGGGCGGCGCGCAGGATGCGGAACGGCGCGGTGATGTGGCAGTCGATGATCGCGTACCACTGTTCATCGCTCATCTTCTGGATCACGTTGTCCCAGGTGTAGCCGGCGTTGTTGACGATGATGTCGATGCCGCCATAGCTGTCGACCGCGGTCTTGACGAAGCGCTCGGCGAAATCGGCCGCCGTCACACTGCCAACACAGGCGACAGCTTCACCGCCGAGGGCGCGGATTTGCGCCACCACTTCTTCGGCGGGACCAGCGTCGAGGTCATTGACCACTACGCGCGCACCATCGTTGGCCAGTTTCAGGGCAACGCTGCGCCCGATGCCACGACCGGAACCGGTCACCAGGGCGACTTTGCCTTCGAGTTTTTTCATGGGGATATTCCTTGTTTTTGTCTGGATTCAGAGGAGTGCCACGGTGGCTTCGCCGACCAGTTTCTCGTCGCCGTATTGATTGACGCAGCGGATCGCCAGGCGTGCGCGTCTTTCACCCTCGACCTCGAAAAGTTCGATGAACTTGCCATGGCAGGTGGGGACGTGCCCCAGTTGGGTAATGCCGGTGAATCGCACCGCCAGGCTGCGGATCTGTTGCTGCGCCACCCACCCGGTCAGCAAGCGACCGAGGTACGCCACCGAAAGCATGCCGTGGGCGAAGACATCGGGCTGGCGGGCCTTGCGGGCGAAGTCCAGATCGATGTGCACTTGGTTGTGATCACCGGAGGCACCCGCATACAACGCCAGCGTGGTGCGATTGATGGCCGGTAATATCAGCGGCGGCAGTTCGAAGCCGACCTGCACATCGTGAGACTGAAATGAGTTCATCGCGGGCTCCTCAACGCTGCACGAGAGACGAGCGGATATCAGCGATGTGCTGACCGTCCTGATTGGTGACGCGGGTCTGTTGCACCACAAAGGTCAGCGCCCCGCCCTTTTTCTCGTAGACATCCACCACCCGCGTATCGAAGGTGAGCACGTCGCCGGCATAGGCCAGACCGTGATAGTCGAAGCCCTGTTCGGCATGCAGGATGCGCCCCAGATCGAAACCGAAAACGTCCTGGACGATGTGGTCGCTGTCGCGCCCTTCGGCTTCCAGGCACATCAGGAAACTCGGCGGTACCGGCAAGGACCGGTGCCCGGCGAGTTTCGCGGCGGATTCATCGGTGTACACCGGGTCGGTCTCGCCGATGGCCTTGGCGAAAAAACGCAGGCGACCCTTTTCAACTTCGCAGCTCGTCACGCCCAACGAGCGCCCGATCAGACTCTTGTCTGCCATGTCACGCAGTCCTGTCAGTCAGTGCCTTCAATCCGGCTCTTCAATCAAAAGAAAGGGCGCGCCCGCAACGGGCGCGCCGTGTCATCAGCCGCGACCAAAGAGGGTCACGATGCCGGCGCCGCCCAGGCCCAGGTTGTGCTGCAAGGCGTGCTGCAGGTTCTCCACCTGACGCTTGTCGGCCGTGCCGCGCAGTTGATGGGTCAACTCGTAGCATTGGGCAAGACCGGTGGCACCCAGCGGGTGACCTTTGGACAGCAGGCCACCGGACGAATTGACGACCACCTGCCCGCCATAGGTGTTGTCACCGTCCATCACGAACCTCTCGGCCTCGCCTTCCGGGCAGAAACCCAGGCCCTCGTAGGTCAGCAGTTCGTTATGGGCGAAGCAGTCGTGCAGCTCGCAGATGCGGATGTCTTCCGGTCCTACGCCGGCCTTTTCATACACTTCGGTGGCGGCCTGACGGGTCATGCCGACGCCGACGATGCTGATCAGCGATGGCGGCTCGAACGCTTCTGGCTGGTCGGTCACCAGCGCCTGGGCCAGAATGCAGACATCGGTACGCAGCCCGTGCTGTTTGGCGAAGCGTTCGGAAACCACGATGGCCGCGGCACCGCCGCAGGTCGGCGGGCATGCCATCAAGCGGGTCATGACCCCCGGGAAAATCACCTGGTCGGCCATGACTTCTTCGGTGGTGATCACCTTCTTGAACACCGACAACGGGTTGTTCGCGGCATGGCGGCTGGCCTTGGCGCGAATGGCCGCGAAGGTCTCCATCTTCGTGCCGTATTTCTCCATGTGCTCGCGACCGGCACCGCCGAAAAACTTCAGGGCGTCCGGCATGTCACGGCCTTCAGGGAAGATCGCGTCGGCCACCTCATGTCCCTTGCCGTACGTGATCGGGCGATCGAGCCAATGGGATTTCAGGGCGCCGGGCTGCATCTGCTCGAAGCCGAAAGCCAGGGCGCAATCGACTGCGCCGCTTTCCACCGCCTGGCGCGCCAGGAAGAGCGCCGTGGAACCGCTGCCGCAGTTGTTGTTGACGTTGATCACCGGAATACCGCTCAGGCCCACTTCGTAAAGCGCTGACTGGCCACTGGTGGAATCGCCGTAAACATAGCCGGCGTAGGCCTGCTGGACCTTGCGGTAGTCCAGGCCGGCATCCTGCAGTGCCAGGCGGATGGCTTGCGCGCCCATCTCGATGTAAGTACCGCTCTGGCCAGGCTTGGCGAACGGGATCATGCCAACACCGGCAACAAATACTTTCTGCGACATCACTTTCTCCAAGGTCAGTTATCGAGGCCTGTGCCGCTCGCCCCTGCCTGGAGGCGATCGCAGCAAACCGTCTACCGATGGTCACGCAACGAGGAGGCGCTCTCCCCCCTCGGGTGGAGGGGGCATGGCTGAAGTGTTCAGGGAACGCGACGATTGGGGGGGTTCCCCCCCCACACGAGGGGGAAGCACAACAGGCGTCGGCGTTAGCGTCTTGTGGCGGTACACCAGAACAACAAGATCAAAGGGGTAACCAACACGTGACTTTCGAAAGACATATGAGCTCCCGGCGCCAGTGGTCCTCTGCCACTTTGCCAATCGAATTGCGCCCTCACCTGCTGGCCCTGGCCGTGGGCCTCGGGACCTGCGCCAGCGCCAATGCCGTCGACTTCCAGATCGGCGAAATCGAAGGTCAGTTCGATTCGTCCCTTTCCGTCGGTGCCAGTTGGGGCGTGCGCGGACCGGACCCCAAATTCATCAACAGCGCCAACACCCTTGGCCTGCGCGGTGAGTCGGCGACCCGCACGGCGGATGACAACCGGCAGAACTTCAAGAAGGGGGAAACCTTCTCGAAGATCTTCAAGGGCGTACATGACCTTGAACTGAAATACGGCGACAGCGGGGTCTTCGTTCGCGGCAAGTACTGGTATGACTTCGAACTGATGGATGAGCACCGTCACTTCTACGACATCGACGACTCGGGACGCGATCGCTCGGCCAAGTCGTCCGGCGCCGAGTTCCTCGACGCCTTTGTCTACCACAACTACAACCTGGGCGATCTGCCTGGCAACGTGCGCCTGGGCAAACAGGTGGTGAGCTGGGGCGAAAGCACCTTCATCGGCAACTCGATCAACAGCATCAACCCGGTCGACGTTGCGGCCCTGCGTCGTCCAGGTGCCGAGGTCAAGGAAGGCCTGATTCCGGTGAACATGCTGTATGTCTCCCAGGGTCTTGCCGAGAACGTCACCGCCGAAGCCTTCTACCAATTGGAATGGGCCAACTCGGTGGTCGACAACTGCGGCACCTTCTTCGGTTCCGATCCCCTGCCCCAGGGTTGCAACGACCGCCTGGTATTCGCCGGCCCCGACCTCGCTCCCGGCGTAGCCCGCAACACCGCGACCGCCGCACAGATTCTCAGTGGTCAAGTGCTGGACGACGTCTACATGCCGCGCACGAAAGACAACGACCCTCGCAACAGCGGTCAGTTCGGGATTGCCTTGCGCTGGTTCGTACCGGATCTGCACGACACCGAGTTCGGCTTCTATGCCATGAACTACCACAGCCGCAACCCGTACCTGAGCTTCACGCAAACCACCGTCGCGCCGATCACCGCCGCCCAGGTGGCCGCCCTCCCTGCCGCGGCCCGTACGCTGGGTGTGGCGCAGAACCAGTTCGACCGGGTGCGTGCCGCCCGTTACTTCGTCGATTATCCGGAAGATATCCGCCTGTACGGGCTGAGCTTCCAGACCACCCTGGGCGAGACTTCCGTCGGCGGCGAGCTGAGTTACCGGCCAAACATGCCGCTGCAAATCAACACCGCCGACCTGAACCTGGCGGCGATCCAGTCCACCGACACCAACTTCCGCACCCAGACTTCGCCGGTCTTCACCTCCGGTGAAACGACACAGGCCCTGGGCGGTGACCTTCCCGGCTACAAACGCATGCCGGTGATGCAGGCGCAGGTCACTGCCACGCAATTCTTCGATCAGATCCTGGGCGCCAGCCGCCTGACCCTGGTCGGTGAAGTGGGCTACAACCGCATCAACGGCCTGGGCCCGGCTGACGGGACCGATGTCCGCTTCGGTCGCAGTCCGGTGTTTGGTGCTGGCGAATTCCCCGGCACCCAGAATGCGACCGTCTGCGCGACGGCCACCAACCCGCAGAAAGAGTGCAACAGCCACGGCTTCTACACCACCGACTCCTGGGGCTATCGCGCGCGCGCCAAGCTCGACTACACCAACGTGATCGCCGGCATCAACCTCTCACCGAACCTGGCCTGGTCCCACGATGTGGACGGTTGGGGCCCGAACTTCGAGGAAGGCGCCAAAGCCGTCAGCCTCGGCGTGGATGCCGACTACATGAGCACCTACACCGCGAGTCTGAGCTACACGGACTTCTTCGGTGGCCACTTCAACACCAACACCGACCGGGACTTCGTCTCGCTCAGTTTCGGCGTCAACTTCTGAGTCAGAGGGCACACCCATGAAAGCAAGCATGATCATCACCTCCGGCGCCTTGGCGCTCTCCCTGCTGGCCTCCAGCGTCATGGCCGCCGTCAGCGAGCAGGAAGCCGCTCAACTCGGCACGACCCTGACGCCGCTGGGCGCGCAGAAGGAAGGCAACGCCGACAAAAGCATTCCCGCCTGGGACGGTGGCCTCACGTCTGGCGCGGCACCCGTCGACGCCAAGGGCTTCCTCGGCGACCCCTTCAAGAACGAGAAGCCGCTGTTCACCATCACGGCCGCCAACGCCCAGCAGTACAAGGACAAGCTGACCCCCGGCCAGCTCGCCATGTTCCAGCGCTATCCAGACACCTACAAGATTCCGGTCTATCCGAGCCACCGTACTGCCCAGGTACCGGCAGCCGTTTACGCGGCAGCGAAAAAGAGCGCGCTCAATGTGCAACTGGTCAGTGACGGCACCGGCCTCAGCAACTTTGCCGACTCGCGCTACTACGCCTTCCCGATTCCCAAGAGCGGCGTCGAGGTCTACTGGAACCATGTCACCCGTTTCCGCGGTGAGAACGTCGAGCGCTGGTCGGTCCAGGCCGTACCGCAGGTCAATGGCGACTACACCATCGTCGAGACCCATGACCAGAACAGCTTCCCGCAATACATGGATGGTGTAGACCCGCAGACCGAGAAGAACATCCTCTACTACTACATCTTTGCGGTCGATGCGCCGGCGCGCCTGGCGGGCACAGTCTCCATGGCCCATGAAACCATCGACCAGGTGACAGAGCCACGCAAGGCCTGGACCTACAACGCCGGTCAACGCCGTGTCCGCCGCGCCCCGCAACTGGCGTACGACGCACCCGGCCTGGCCTCGGACGGCATGCGCACGTCCGACAACGCCGACATGATGAACGGCTCCCCGGATCGCTACGACTGGAAGCTGGTCGGCAAGAAAGAGGTCTACATTCCCTACAATAACTACAAGTTGCAGTCGCCGAGCGTCAAGTATGCGGACATCATCAAGCCCGGTCATATCAACCAGGACCTGACCCGCTACGAACTGCATCGCGTGTGGCACGTGCAGGCGACCCTGAAGGCGGGTGAACGGCACATCTACGCCAAGCGCGACATGTACTTCGATGAAGACACCTGGGTACTTTCCGAGGTGGATCATTACGACGGTCGCGGCCAGCTCTGGCGCGTGGGTGAGAACTACACCTACAACAACTATGAAAAAGGCGTGAACGCCCCGGCGGCACAAGGATTCTACGACCTGCTCGCCGGACGCTACATTGTCGCGACCATGAGCAACGAGTCCAAATCGGCCCCGCAATACGGCGCCCGGACCAAACTGGCAGATTTCACACCTGCCGCGTTGCGTAATGCGGGTATTCGCTGACCCCGGGAACAGCAACAGAGACGCCCCGCATTGCGGGGCGTTTTGCGTTGGTGCCTGCCAATTGTGGAAAACACACCGATATCGCGCTTGGCAAACTTCCAGTTGTAGGAGCTGGCTCGCCAGCGAAAGCGGTGGATCAGTCAACCTATTAATTGCCTGAACGGATGTCTTCGCTGCGGTGCGGCGACCCGACAAGCCAGCTCAGTTTGGTCCGAGGTGCATCCGCGAATGTCAGGTTGGCTCGAAGGCCGTCTTCGCTGGCAAGCCAGCTCCTACAGGAGTACGCGTACCCGCCCCTCAATCAGGTCGGCTGTCAGGCCGCCTCGCTTTGGCTTTGCGCGGTCTATGCACCCTCGAGAGGCCGAGTGGAGGTTCTGCGCAGTGGGCAACCCGGCATGGATGCCGGGGTGGGGGGG